>NZ_JBIAOU010000003.1:106211-246155 GCF_042879035.1 Rhodococcus sp. NPDC003318
GCCCACACCACCCACCCCCTCCACCACCCCCGGCGGGGCCCCGGCGTGGTGTCACCCGGGGGTTTTTTCCCCCGTGGGGGGTGGTGGGGTGGGGGGGGGGGGCCCCCCCCACCCCCCACCACTGCGCGAAGCGCATCAGCGCCAGACGGTGTCGATGTCGGTGGCGGACTTCGCGGGCGCGGTGGGCACCTCGGTCTCGGACCGGGAGAACCGCGGAGCCGGGCGGTGCTGGGTGACACCGTCGAGTTCGATCAGCGAACCGCGCGCCGCGAGGTGCGCGTTCGACGGAGCCTCGGCGAAGGTGAGCACCGGGGACACGCAGGCGTCGGTGCCCTCGAAGATCGCCGCCCACTCGTCGCGGGTCCTGCTCAGGAAGGTCTCGGTGAGTGTCTTGCGCACCTCGGGCCACCCGGCACGATCGTTCTGCCCGGGCAGCGACGCCGGATCCAGTTCGAGCAGGCGCAGCAGTTCCGCGTAGAACTGCGGCTCGATGGCGCCGACCGCCATGTACCTGCCGTCGGCGGTCTCGTAGGTGTCGTAGTACGGGGCGCCGGTGTCGAGCATGTTCACGCCGCGTTCGTCCGACCACACGCCCAGGCCGCGGAAACTCCAGATCATGTGCGACAGCGCGAGGGCACCGTCGACCATTGCCGCGTCGACGACCTGGCCCTTGCCGGACGTCTGCCGCTCGACGAGGGCGGCGAGGATGCCGAAGATCAGGAACATCGAGCCGCCGCCGAAGTCGCCGACCATGTTCAGCGGCGGAACCGGGCGCTCGCCCTGACGGCCGACGGCGTTCAGCACACCGGTCAGCGAGATGTAGTTGATGTCGTGACCGGCGGCCTGCGCGAGCGGACCCTCCTGCCCCCAGCCGGTCATCCGGCCGTACACGAGCCGCGGGTTGCGGGCGAGCGCGACGTCGGGGCCCAGGCCCATCCGCTCGGTGACGCCGGGACGGAAGCCCTCGATCAGCACGTCGGCGCGTTCGACCAGCCCGAGGACCTTCTCGATGTCCGCGGCGTCCTTGAGGTTGGCCTCGACGATGCGGCGACCGCGCAGCATCTGATCGTGCGGGGCGTCGGCGGCCGGGATCAGCCCGGCGCGCTGGACGCGGATCACGTCCGCGCCGAGGTCGGCGAGCAGGGTCGCGGCGTGTGGGCCGGGACCGATACCGGCCAGCTCCACGATGCGGATGCCCGCGAGCGGGCCCTTCTTCTGGTTCTCTGCGGACACGGTTCTCCTCGATCTGTCGGGGCGGACAGCCGCCACTGAACAACCGTTAAGCTAACCCGTGGCCGTCGCCCCGTGTGCTGCGGGTCACCACAATGTGGACACTTGCCCTTCCCGGTGCCGCCGAGGACAGTGGATCCATGACGCTTCCCGAGCGACTCGTGGCCTTCGTGCCCAGCACGGACCTGGACGTCTCGTCGATGTTCTACGTCGACACGCTGGGCCTGACCCTCACCGAACGGACACCGTTCGCACTGGTCCTCGACGGCGGTGGGGGAGTCCCGCTCCGCGTCACCCTGGTGCAGTCCACGGCCGACGCCGGCTACACGGTGCTGGGGTGGCAGGCCGACGACCTCGACTCCACCGTCGACGGCCTGCGGTCCAAGGGTGTCGAGTTCGTCGACTACCAGGGCATGGACCAGGACGGGCACGCCGCCTGGACGGCTCCCGACGGCACCCGCATCGCGTGGTTCCGCGACCCCCACGGCAACGTGCTGTCGCTGCATCAGGAACCCTGAGCGGATTCTCCTGTGGCACAGTCTTCTTCGTGAGCACGGGTGGGGAGGTCCTGGTCGGGTTGGCGATCGCCGTCGGACTCGTCGGCGTCGTCCTGCCGATCCTGCCCGGGACGTTGCTGGTGCTCGGGGCGATCGGCGTGTGGGCCGTTGTCGAGAACACCGGCACGGGCTGGGCGGTGTTCGGGGCCGCGGCGGTGCTGCTGGTGATCTCCGGCGTCGTCAAGTACACCTGGCCGGGTCGGCGCATGCGCGACGCCGGGGTGCCGAAGCGGTCGATCGTGATCGGGGCGCTGGTCGGCATCGTCGGGTTCTTCGTGATCCCGGTGATCGGCCTGCTGATCGGATTCCTGCTCGGCACCTACCTGTCCGAGGCGCAGCGGCACCGCAGCCACCGCGAGGCGTGGCGAGCGACGGTCCACGCGACCAAGGCCGTCGGCCTGTCCGTTCTGGTGGAGCTGCTCGGTGCGCTGCTCGCCGCCGCGGTGTGGCTGGGCGCCGTGCTCGTGTCCTGACGCCGGTGCGACGGGTCAGGTGCCGGCGCGCTGCCGGGTCAGGGGCAGCATCGCCAGCGCGCCGCACAGGGCCACCACTCCGCACATGACCAGGAATCGCCAGTCGCCCAACCAGGTTGCGATCAGCGGAAGACCGGCCCGCGCCAGTGCCATCGGAACCGTGATGGAGGCGAGAACGCTGGCGAAGTGCGCGACACCGAAGCTGTCGGCCAGGATCGTCGGGCGCGCAATGACACTCACGCCCTGACCCAACCCCACCGCCGCGACACACAGCAGCGTGAGCGGAATCGACAGTCCCGCAAGCGGTAACAACAACAGGCCCGCCGCCTGCACCCCGAAGGCGAACGCCGTTGCCGGTGCGATCGGCACTCGGCGGGCGACCGTCGTCAGCACCAGCCGCGACAGGATTTGCAGGGCACCGACGGCGACCGGCACCGCGGTCGCCACCGCGGTGGAGTGCCCGACGTCGACGAGGTAGGTGATCACCAGCAACAGGAAGGCGGACGCCGAACCCGTCTGGGCTACGAACGCGACCAGCAGGAGCCAGAACCGTCGTTGCCGCAGTGCGGTGCCGATCGGCACACCGGTGCGCTCCTGAACACTACTCTGATGCGCCTCCCGCGACGGGATGGCCCACAGGTGTCCGGGCACCGAGGTGACGGCCAGTGTCACCGACAGGACCATCAGCGTGGTCCGCCAACCGAACTCGCTGTTCATCCAGCCCAGCAGCGGATACACCAGATACGTGGCGAGACCGGCGATCATCGTCACGGCCAGGATCGCCCGGTCGCGTTCGTGGGGATCGGTCGCGACGACCAGCACCGCGAACGCCGACTCGTAGGTCGACATCACCAGGGACAGGCCGATCAGTGCGAACGCCACGTACAGCAGCGCCAGCGACGTCACCTGCGACCACAACAGGACCGCGACCGCACCGATCACCGATCCGCCGGTCATCACCACACGTCCGCCGTGGCGGTCGAGGATGCGGCCGACGGGGATGGCGGCGAATGCCCCGATCAGTGTCGAGATCGTGGACGCGGCGGTGACGGCGGTACGCGACGTGCCGAGGTCGTCGGTGATCGGGACCAGGATCACCGGGAGGATCTGCACCATCGCGACGTAGCCGATCGTGCTGGTCACCGAGAACACGGCGACCAGCAGGCGCCGAGGTGTGGGAGCGAGGAGAACCGGGGTGGAGGTCTCCGCCGTCATCCGCGCAGCAGCGGCAACAACTCGTTGCCCTGGCGTTCGATCTCCCGCAGGTACGGGGTGTCGGACAGCACGAAGTGGGTGATCCCGAGATCTTCGTACTTGCGGAGCGACTTCGCGACGTCCTCCGCCGAGCCGACCAGCCAGGTTGTCGCCGCACCGCCACCTCCGTACCTGCCGGGGGCGGTGTAGAGGTTGTCGTCGAGAACGTCACCACGGGTCGCCAGATCCAGGAGGCGCTGCTGCCCGACCGCGTTCCGGCGGTGCGGGTTGGCTCCCTCCGCGGGATGAGGGTTCGTCGAATTCGCCTGCCGCGCCGCCATCTGCGCGACTGCGGCCTCGGCGTCCGCCCATGCCTGCTCGGTGGTGTCCCGGACGAATGTCGTGATTCGCAGACCGAATTCGAGCGGTGGATGCTCGCGACCGAGCTGGTCACTGAGCGCGCGGAGCCGCTCGATGCGCTCAGCGACACCGTCGAGCGGCTCACCCCAGAACAGCTGGACGTCGGCCTCGGCCGCGGCGACGTGCTCGGCCGCCGAGGACGCCCCGCCGAAGTACAGCTTGGGGTGGCGGCGGCCCTCGCGGGGCACGATTCGCGGTGCCACCGTGGAGTTCTCGACCCGGAAGTGCTCGCCGCGGAACGTCACGTTCTCCTCCGTCCACAACCTGCGCACCAGCTGGAGGAACTCCCGGGTCCGGGCGTACCGATCCGCCTGATCGCCCTCGGCGTCGCCGTACGCCGCGAGATCGTCCTTGCCGGAGACGATGTTGATCCGCAACCGTCCGCCCGTGAGGTGATCGAGTGTCGCGGACGCCGCCGCGAAATTGGCCGGGCGCCAGTACCCCGGCCGGATCGCGGCGAGTGGTTCGAAGGTGGTGGTGCGGGCCGCGAGTGCGGTGGCGACGGTGAAGGTGTCCGGACGTCCCCACCCGGTTCCGATCAGAGCCCCGGTGAAGCCGTGCTCCTCCAGGGCGAGCGCATGACGAGTGAGGGTGTCCAGGCTGTTGTGACCGTCGACCGTGTCGTCACCGCGGTGGCCGGGATCGGTCTGATTGGGGATGTACCAGAGGAATTCGGAGCTCATCGGTCTTCCTGATCGGTGTGGTGCAGGACGGCAGGGCGGGGCGCTGTCGGGCGGACCCGTCACAGTGCGAGTCGGGTGAGTTGCGCGTCGCGCACGTCGGAGGTCTGTCCCTGGACGAGGACGAAGAGCGCCGATCGTGCGTACAACTGTGCGGTGTCGTCGAGTCGGATGCCGTGGCCGGCGCGGGCGACGACGAGCGCCCTGGTCAACGTGGTCAACGCTTCTCCGCTGGCGGCTTTCGTCGCGAGCCTCTCGTCGATCCGGTGGCGACCGTCGCCGGCCGCCGCGGTCTCGTCCGCCAGCGCGTACGCCTGGATGCGCAGGCGTTCGAGGCGAGGGCGCCACACCGCGGCGACCTCCCGTGCCCGCTGGTTCCTCGACTGGTCGAGTTCGCGCAGTACGGCCTCGGCGAGGCCGAAGTGGTGCGGTCGGGCGTCGCTGGCGGTGCCGAGGTCGTTGCTGCGCCACACGGACAGGGGTTCGGTGCCGATGACGTTGCCGTCGGGGACGGTGACGTCGTCGAGGACGACCCGTTCCGTGCGGCTCCCGGCCACGGCACTGAGGTCCAGATGCTCGGCCCGGGTGCGGTCACCGACCGGGACCAGTGCGGTCACCACGGTGCGGGTGGACGATTCGACGGCCGCGACGGTCAGCACGGTGTTCAGTCCCCAGCCACTGACCCAGGAGATGGCGCCGGAGAACGTCCAGCCGCCGGGGACCCGGGTCGCGGTGATGTGGTGATCGGGGAACCGGCGGACGTCACTGATCGCGGCACCGAGAAGAACCCGGCCGTGCAGGATCTCGTGGCCGATGTCGGGAAGGTCGGTGCCCTCGGCGAGCGTCTTGGCGAGTCGGCCCACGATCGGAGCGTGCTGGGCCCAGACGAGCCAGGTGTTGAAGCAGGCTCCCGAGAGGATCTCGTGTAGCCTGCGGTCGCCGTCGCGGCCGACCTCCGCGCCGCCGAAACGCGCCGGTGCCGCGTGGTTGAGTAGGCCGAGTCGGGAGAATTCCGCGACCCGCGTCGCGTCGACGCCCTCGCGATCGGTCCGCAGGGCGGTCGGACGTAGGACGGAGTCGGCATAGTGGGCGACCCGGGACACGAAGGGGTGTTCGTCCGCGGCCGTCACCGCCTCGGCCGCTGTGGGGGCTGTGACGTCGGAGACTGTCATGTGGGCCCGGGTCCTCTCGGTGCGATGGTGCGACGGTCCGACGGCGGCGTGCAGGGCCGAGATGCCTGGCCGGTGGCCGGAATGCTGCGCGGTCGGTGCGGTGGATCGGTGGTTGCCCTGGCGATCCACGATGAAAATTACTGCACTGCACCCCGGTTGAGCACCGTTGGAATCAGGGTGAACGTAAGCGGTGACGAATTCCCGTCGGGGTGGTTAGCTTTGCTCGAGTTTGGCGTGACCGCGGCGCAGCGAAGTCTGCCCATGACCGTGGTCCTCGGCTCGTCGTTCGTCGAAATCCCCGAGAGAGGTCGATTCCCCTTGTTCGCCAACAAATTCCGCCGCACAGCCATGTCCTCGGTGTCGGCTGTCGTGATAGCGGCGTCGCTCGCCGCCTGCGGCGGAGGCGCCTCCTCGTCGACCACCTCGGACTCGGGTCCCCCGGTGTCCGGCGGAACCCTGACCTTCTACGACCCCGTCGAGTACGCCGCCTGGAAACCGACGAACTCACTCTGGTCCAACAGCCAGGTCACCAACAACCTCGCCGAGCGACTGGTGTGGCAGGACCCCGAGACCGGCGAGCTGAAGCCCTGGCTGGCCGAGTCGTACCAGGTCAGCGACGACCACCTGTCCTACACCTTCACCCTGCGAGAGGGCGTCACCTTCAGTGACGGCACTCCGCTCGATTCCGAAGTGGTGAGGCTGAACTTCGACCAGCACGGCGCGGGCGACCCGGCACGGGGGATCACCAAGGATCCGTTCTGGACCGACTACGCCGGTACCGACACCCCGGACCCGCGCACCGTCGTGGTCAGGCTCTCCAAGCCGAATGCCGGCTTCCTGCAGGTCTTCTCCAACTACCGTGCGAGCTCGATCCTCGGCCGGTCCACGGTCGAACGCGACCTCAACGGTCAGAGCGACCTGCGGAACTGGGTCGGCACCGGGCCGTTCGTGGTCGAGTCGGTGAGCGGCACCAGCGGCGTCACCCTCGAGCGCCGCGAGGACTACAACTGGGCACCCGAGGGCTCGGGGCACACCGGTCCGGCGTACCTCGAGCGGATCGTCTTCAAATCCGTTCCCGAAGCCGGAACCCGGGTCGGCGCACTGCAGTCCGGTGAAGCGCAGGTGGCCCGCAACGTCGCCCCGTACGACGAGGAGACGGTGACCGCCGGGGGCGGTGCCCTGGAGGCGTTCCCCGTGCAGGGGGAGACCAACGACCTGACCGTGCAGCTCTTCGACCCCCAGTCACCGGTCCAGGACAAGAACGTTCGACTCGCCCTGCAGGCGGCGACGGACCGCCGGGCGATCAACGAGACGGTGCTCTCACCGAGCTACGGCGTCCCGACCAGTGCCCTGGTCAGCGGTACGCCGCTGCGCGGGGACGCCACCGACTACCTCACCTACGACCTGGACAAGGCCAAGTCGCTGCTGGACGACGCGGGCTGGAAGCCGGGCGCCGACGGTATCCGGGAGAAGGACGGCAAGCGGCTGTCGTTCAACCTGCGCGTCGCACCGTACTACCAGGTGTCCCAGCCGGTTCTCGAGGTACTGCAGTCGCAGTGGCGCGAGGCGGGAGTCGAGGTGGACCTGACGAGCCCGTCGTTGACCGAGTACGAGTCGCAGCTCGCTTCCGCACCCGACTTCTACTTCAGTCAGGGTCAGACGTCGACGGCCGAGCCCGGAGTGCTCCGGACCGCGTACGGCAGTGACCGGCAGAACGTGACGAGGAACGTCGTGCCCGACCGCACCCTCGACGATCTCCTCGCGGCACAGTCGGCGGAGTTCGATCCGGATCAGCGCCAGAAGGCCGTGCAGGCGGTCGAGGACCGCATCTTCTCGGAGGGCTACTCGATTCCGCTGTACGACGAGACGCAGGTCTTCGGAATCGCGTCGAACGTCCACGGCTTCGCCACCGAGTCCACCGCGAGGTCGTGGCTCTACGACACCTGGATCTCCCAGTGACACCGGGACCACACGACTAGAAAGTGATCGTCAGCGATGCAGAACTACGTCCTCAAGCGGATCGGGCAGGCGGTGCTGGTCCTGTGGGCCGCCTACACCCTGTCCTTCCTGCTGCTGAGCGCGCTGCCTGGTGACGCGGTATCCAATCGTGTTCAGAACCCCGAGGCCCAGATCTCGCCGGAATCGGCGCAGGCGCTGCTCGACTACTACGGGCTCGACCGGCCCCTGTGGGAGCAGTACCTGAGCAGTCTGACCGCCGTCCTGAGGGGTGATCTCGGATACTCGCTCACCAACGGCACATCCGTGACCGAACTCCTCGGTGACGCGCTCCCCAGCACGCTGGCGCTCACCGGGCTGGCGCTGGTGTTCGGTGTCGTCTTCGCCGCGGCCCTCGCGATCGCGATCAACTACTCCCCGTGGGCGTGGCTGCGCAGCGTCGCCGGTGCGGTGCCCGCACTGTTCGGCTCCGTACCGACGTTCGTGATCGGTATCCTTGCCCTGCAGTTCCTTTCGTTCGGTCTTCATCTGATCCCGTCGACCGACGACGGCTCGTTCGTGGCGCTGTTGGCTCCGGCGGCGACGTTGGGGATCCTGATCTCGGCGCCGATGTCCCAGGTGGCGAGCACGTCCGTCGCCAAGGTGCGCGAGTTGCCCTTCGTCCACGTGCTGCACGCCCGCGGTGCCGGCGAGGGCTACATCTTCCGGCGCGGCGTTCTGCGGAACTCGTCGCTGCCGGTGCTGACGCTGCTGGGCCTGGCCTGCGGTGAACTGATCGCCGGATCGGTGGTGACCGAAGCGGTCTACGCCCGTCCGGGACTGGGCATGCTGACGGTGAGCGCGGTCAGCACCCAGGACCTGCCGGTGCTCCAGGGCGTCGTGCTGGTCGCGACGCTGGCCTACGTCTCGGTCAACCTCCTGGTCGACCTGGCGTATCCGTTCATCGACCCGCGCATCCTCGTCGCCGGGAAGACACGGCGCGCCGGCCTCGGCCGGGTGCGTCGCAAGGCCGTCCGGCCCGCCGTCGCGGGCAACCGCGAAACCGGTGCCCTCGCAGTCCCCGTCACGCGGGGGCTCCCGATGGAGGTGTCGATGCCGTGACGATCACTCCCGAATCCCTTGCCGCCGAGACCGACACCGGAACCCGGCCGGACCTCGCGCCCGAATCGGCGCCGGGTACCCCGTCGCGCGGACGGAACGCGTTGCGCCGGCTGGCCCGACACTGGGGTCTGGTGCTGTCGGTCGCGGTCTTCACGCTCGCGCTGCTGTGGGCGATCGTCCCCGGCGTCTTCACCAGCTTCGACCCGATCGCCATCGACAACGGCAGCAAACTGCTGCCGCCGTCCGCGGACCACTGGTTCGGCACCGATCTGCTGGGACGAGACCTGTACGCGCGCACCGTGTACGGAGCCCGGGCGTCGCTGCTGGGCGCCAGCATGGCGGTCGCGGTGGCGGTCGTGGTCGGGTCGGTGCTCGGCGCCGTGGCCGGATGGTTCGGCGGTGGTACCGACAGCGTGGTCATGCGGCTGATCGACGTGGTGCTCTCGATTCCGGGATTCCTGCTCGCCATCACGATCGTCGTGCTGTACACCGCATCGGTCGGCGGCGCCGGACTCGTGCCCGCCGCGATCGCCGTCGGACTGACCTCGGCGGCCACGTTCGCCCGCCTGATCCGCTCCGAGGTGCTCAAGGTGCGCGCCAGCAACTACGTCGAGGCCGCGATCACCAGCGGCGCCACGACCGCCACCATCCTGCGCCGCCACATCGTGCCGAACTCGCTGGCCCCGACGGTGTCGCTGATCGCGGTGCAGCTGGGCATCGCGATCATCTGGATCGCGTCCCTCAGCTTCCTCGGCCTCGGCGCCCAGCCGCCGGACCCCGAATGGGGCCTGCTGGTCTCCGACGGACGCAAGTACATCGCGACCCGGGGATGGCTCACGCTCTATCCGGCGCTGACCATCGTCGCCGTGGTCCTGGCGACCAACCACATCTCCCGCCACCTCGCGAAACGGAGCACGCGATGAGTACGAATCCCGTGCTGGCCGTCAGTGGCTTGACCGTCGGCTACCGCACCGACGGGGAACTGCGGCCCGTCCTGCACGACGTCACGTTCGATGTCGGCCCCGGCCAGGTGCTCGCGCTGGTCGGGGAGTCCGGATCGGGCAAGACCACGACCGGGCACGCGATCCTCGGGCTGCTCCCCGACAACGGGGAGGTGACCGGCGGGTCGATCACCTTCCGCGGACAGGACCTGACCGCGTTGGGGCGCAAGGGATGGCTGGACCTGCGGGGCCGCTCGGTGAGCTTGATCCCGCAGGATCCGACGGTCTCCCTCGACCCGGTCCGCCGGGTCGGCCACCAGGTGGAGGACGTCCTGCGGCTGCACACCGACCTCGACGCCGACGCTCGCCGCGAGCGGGTTCTCGAACTGTTCGAACTCGTCGGGTTCACCGACGTCGAACGCCGGTACCGGCAGTACCCGCACGAGCTGTCCGGCGGTATGCGGCAACGGGTCCTGGTCGCGGCAGCGGTCGCCACCGACCCGGACCTGATCATCGCCGACGAACCGACGTCCGGCCTGGACGCAACCGTGCAGAAGCAGGTCCTGGACCTGATCGACAGCCTCCGAGCGAGGTCGTCGACGAGCATCGTGCTGGTGACCCACGACCTCGGTGTCGCCGCCGACCGGTCGGACCTGATCGGGGTCATGCAGCACGGTCGACTGGTCGAGGTCGGTGCCACCGCCGAGGTCATCGCGAACCCGCAGCACCCGTACACGCGACGACTGCTGAGCAGCGTCCCGTCGCGGATGACGGTGCGGGACAGGACCTCTGCGGCATCGTCGACCCGCGAGACCGTCATCGAGGTGTCCGGACTGCGCAAGGAGTACGGCGACGTCCCCGCGGTCGACGACATCTCGTTCCACGTGCGGCAGGGTGAGACGTTCTCGATCGTCGGCGAATCGGGCAGCGGCAAGTCCACGACGGCGCGCATCCTGACCGGACTGACCTCCGCCACCTCGGGCCGGGTGTCGCTGCTGGGC
This sequence comes from Rhodococcus sp. NPDC003318, assembly GCF_042879035.1. Lineage (NCBI taxonomy): Bacteria > Bacillati > Actinomycetota > Actinomycetes > Mycobacteriales > Nocardiaceae > Rhodococcus > Rhodococcus sp. NPDC003318. Next base: position 116,937 of record NZ_JBIAOU010000003.1, read on the forward strand.
ACCGACATCACCGGCCTGAGCCGCCGCCGGTTCCGGCCGCTGCGACGCGACGTGCAGATCGTCTACCAGAATCCGTACTCGTCGTTCGATCCGCGGTTCACCGTCTTCGACGTCGTCGAGGAGCCGCTGCGGTCGTTCCAGAACGGTCGGCGGGAGCGGCGGGGGAACGCCGAACGGGTGGCCGCGGCCCTGGAAGCGGCGGCACTGCCCGCCGACTTCGCGCAGCGTCATCCGCGGGAGCTCTCCGGCGGGCAGCGCCAGCGGGTGGCGATCGCCCGGGCGCTGGTCCTCGAACCGAAGGTCCTGGTGCTCGACGAGCCGATCTCGGCTCTCGACGTCTCGGTCGCCGCGCAGATCGTCGAACTTCTGCAGCGACTGCAGGACGAGCTGGGTTTGACGTACGTCTTCATCTCGCACGACCTGGCGGTCGTGGCCTCGATCTCCGACCGGGTCGCGGTGATGCGGCAGGGACGCATCGTCGAACAGGGACCGGCCGACGAGGTCTTCTCCGCACCCCGGAACGAATACACGGTCGCGCTGCTCGATGCGGTCGCCGGCCGCCACCTGACCACCACTGGAGGACTCCCATGACGGCCGTGGATACACGCACGGTGCCGCCGACGGGCGGGCAACCGTCCACGCTCGACGAGGCCCTGGCCCGGATCCGGCGGATCTTCGCCGAGCTGGCCGAGGGTGCGGGCGAGCGTGATCTGTCCGGCGAGCACCCGTACGAGCTGGTGCAGCAGCTGGCCGACGCGGGATTCGGACGGTTGCGGGTGCCGCGCGAGTACGGCGGCTTCGACGTCGACCTGCAGACGCTGTTCGCCCTGCTCGCGGAGGCCGGTCAGGCCGACTCGAACGTGCCGCAGATCTGGCGCGGGCACTTCACCACCACCGAGATCCTGCGCCTGGAAACCGATCCCGACGTGCGCCGCACGTGGTTGCGGAGGGTGTCCGAAGGGGCGGTCTTCGGGAACGCGCAGTCCGAGCCGTCGGCGCAGGTCGCCGGGCTCGGCCCGGGGGAGGGCTGGGGTTCGATCACCACCGGCGTCCGGCGGACCGACACCGGTGACCGGGTGGTGTCGGGCACCAAGTTCTACTCCACGGGTGCACGATTCGCCGACTACATCCGCGCTGCAGTCGCGGACGGCGAGGGCGGACGCAGTTTCGTCGTCATCCCGGCACGCCATCCCGGTGTGGTCCACGTCGACGACTGGGACGGCATCGGACAACGCCAGACCGGCAGTGGAACAACAGTTTTCACCGACGTCCCGGTCGAGGACCACGGTGACGTGGGCAGGGCCGAGGACGCGGTGCGGGGCCTGAACTCGTTCGTGCAGATCGTGCATCTGGCCAACCTCGTCGGCATCGTGCGCAGCGTCGTCGCCGAGACGATCGACGTGGTGCGGAGTCGCACCCGCACGAGTCTGCACGCCCTCAGCCGGGACGCCACCGCGGATCCCGACGTCCTCGCGGTGATCGGAGACCTCCACGTCCGCAGGCGGACCGCGGAGGCCCTGCTCGCCCACGCGGTGGCGGGACTGGAGGCGGCCCACGCGGCCGGGACGGAGGACGCCTACGTCGACGCCTACGTCGAGACGTCCGCCGCGCAGCGGGGAGTCGTCGACGCGGTCCTCGACGCGGCGACCCACGCGTTCGACGCGGGCGGGTCGTCGACGGTCCGCGGCAGCGTCCACCTCGACCGGCACTGGCGCAACGCCCGCACCCTCGCCTCACACAATCCCGTCGTCTACAAGCCGCGGGTGATCGGCGACTACCTCGTCAACGCACATGGCCCGGTGTCCGGCTACTACGCCGGCCGGACCGGAAGGACACCATCGTGACCAGACAACTCCACCTGAACGTCAACATCCTGAACGCGGGTGTCTTCGGAGGCTCGTGGCGTTTTCCCGGCACCGACGCCCTGGCCAGCTACGGCATCGACCACTACACGTCGATCGCGAAGAAGGCCGAGCAGGCAAAACTCGACGCGGTGTTCCTCGCCGACGGGCCCCTGCTCGACCCGAGCATCCGGCACCGCACCGGAAACAACCTCGAACCGACCACCGTGCTGGCGCGGGTCGCCGCGCAGACCGAGGCGATCGGTCTGATCGGAACACTGTCGTCCTCGTACAACGACCCCGACGAGATCGCCCGCAGGCTCGGCGATCTCGACCACATCAGCGGCGGCAGGTTCGGCTGGAACGTGGTGACGACGGCGGGCCCGATCGCGGCCCGCAACTTCGGGCGCGAGGGCGAACCCGATCACGCACTGCGGTATCGGCGCGCGGCGACCCTGGTCGAACGCGTCGTCGCCGACTGGGCCGCGCGCACCGAACAGGTGTCCCCGCAGGGACGTCCGGTGGTGGTGCAGGCCGGGGGTTCCAGCGACGGCAGGAAGCTCGCGTCCCGGGTCGGCGAGGTGATCTTCTCCGCCGACCAGGACATCGACCACGCGCGGGCCTTCCGGGCCGAACTGCGCGACGGCGCACGACAGTTCGGCCGCAATCCCGACGACATCGTGGTACTGCCGGGGTTGTCGACGGTACTGGGCAGCACCGAAGCCGAAGCCAGGGAACGTCGCGAACTTCTCGACTCCCTCCTGCCCGACGCCTACGCGCGCGCCCGCCTCGCCGGCCAGCTCGGCTTCCCCCTCGACGGCCTCTCCGACGACGAACCGATTCCGGCCGAGCTGCTGCGTGATCCGGACCTTGCGGACGGCTCGCAGACCTTCTACCGGGTGGTGCGCGAGATCATCGAGAAGGAGAATCCGACACTCGGGCAGCTGCTCAAGAAGCTCTCCGGCGGCGGCGGACACCGGATCGTCGTCGGCACCCCGGAACAGGTCGCGGACGACATCGAGCGGTGGTTCCGGTACGGGGCGGCGGACGGCTTCAACGTGATGCCGGACGTACTGCCCTCCGGCTTCGACGATTTCGCCGACCACCTGGTGCCGGAGCTGCAGCGCCGCGGACTGTTCCGCACCGACTACGAGGGCACCACGCTGCGTGGGCACCTCGGACTGGGTCTGCCGAGCGCACCCGCGCCGGCGGACCGTCATCTCGTGAGCGCAGGATGAGGAGAAGTCGATGACCGTTCTGATCGAACTCGCGGTCGGCGATCCGCGCGCAGGTACGCGGCACGTGTCGCCGGCCGATGCCGACGCGCTCGCCGCGATCGCACAGGACCTGGGCGCCACCGGGTTGCGGCTCGTCGACCGGGCCGACAACCGGATCGCCGTGGACCCGTCGGTGGCCGCCGCGTATCTCGCAGGCCGACACCACGCGCTGACCTACGTGATCGACGCGGCGACCACCCACAACGCGCCCTACAACCTCGCGCGGCGCGTCCTGTCGTTCGACCGCGCCACCGGGGGCGGCGTCGGGCTGGTGCTCCGGCCCGGCAGCGGTGACGAGGTGAGCGACGCGGTCACCCCCGATCCGCACGCCGCGGACCCGGCCGAGCGGTGGCTCGAGTACGTCGACGTCCTGGCCGGACTGTGGGTGTCGTTCCCGCGTGAGGCACTGCTCGGTGACCAGGAGCAGGGTGTGGTCGCGGACGTCGAGCGCATCCGCCCGATCGACCACGCGGGCCGGTTCTACCGGGTCGCGGGGCCACTGGACGGACCGGCGTCGGTGCACGGCCGACCCGCGGTGATCGCCGCGGACTCCGCCGCACTGGGCTGGGACCGGGTCGCGGCGGTCGCCGATGCGGTGATCGTCGACGCCGACGACATCGCCGGTGCGGACGCCGCGTTGACGACCGCGCTCGAGGCGGTGGGTCGCCGCCGGTCCGACGTCGCGCTACTGGGCCGGATCGACGGTCGTGGCGACCCGGCAGTCCTGCGGGAGTGGGCGTCGGCGGCCGGAGTCGACGGATTCGTGCTGGCGCCGACCGGCGACGCCGCGAGCATCGCCGACACGGTGCGCCGTACCGTGCCGGCCGTCGCATCGCCGGCGCGAGGATCGCTGCACTCGGTGCTGCGCCGCCGCGAGCTCGCGGGAGTGCCCGCATGACCGCCGTGCACACGGAGGACACGAGCGTGCCGGTACCGGAGAACCTGCTGCCCGGGGAGTTCGGGTCGGCCGCACCGACGGTGTCCGGCATCCGGGCGTCCATCGCCCCGATCCTCGAACGGATCGGCGCCACCGCCAGCGCCCGGGAGGACACCCGGGACTACGCATTCGACGAGGTGCGGGCACTGGCCGCGCGCCGCATCGGGCTGACCGGCATCGCGCGCAGCGACGGCGGTGCCGGCGGTTCCGTGCGTGAGGTGGCCGATCTCGTCATCGACATCGCCCGGGCCGACTCCAACATCGCACAGGCCCTGCGACCGACCTTCCTGATCGCCAACCAGATCGCCGCCCGCAGCGAGGTCCCGCATCGCGCGGTGAACCTCGAGCGACTGCGCGGCGGGGCACTGTTCGCGGGCACCGGCAACGAACGCAACGGGGGCGCGAGCGGAAGCGTCTCCACGACGGCGCGCCGCGTCGACGGGGGATGGATCGTCTCCGGCCGGAAGTACTACTCGACCGGTGGGCTGTACGCGTCGTACTTCTCCTCGCAGGCCGTCACCGACGACGGCACGATCCTGCGATTCACCGTCCCCACCGACCGTCCCGGGCTCGAGCGGCTCGACGACTTCGACGCGGTCGGACAGCGACTGACGCAGAGCGGCTCCACCCACCTGCACGAGCTGCTGGTCCGCGACGACGAGGTCGTGGTGGCCGGCGAGGACCGGCCCGACAATCCGTGGGGCGGATCCTTCGCGCAGCTCTATCTGGCAGCGGTGCAGGCCGGGATCGCGGCCCGAGCACTGGACGACGCGGTCGGGTTCGTCCGGGAGAAGGCCCGCCCGATCAAGCACAGTTCCGCGTCGAGCAGCGTCGACGACCCGTACGTCCGCGAGACGGTGGGTCAGATCGGGGCGCGGGCACGGGCCGCGCGAGCGGTGGTCCTGGTGGCGGCCGAGTCGCTGCAGGACCTGCGCGGCACGACCGGCGAGGCCGCACGGCGCGCCGGTGCCGACGCGGCGGTGGCCGTCGCCGAGGCCGGGACGATCGCGATCGAGTCGGCGCTGACGGCCACCGAGCTCCTCTTCGACGTCGGTGGCGGCTCGATCACCAACCGGGACCTCGGATTCGACCGCCACTGGCGCAACGCCCGCACCGCGGCGAACCACAATCCGCGACAGTGGAAGGCGGCCGTCGCCGGTGCCTACCACCTCACCGGCGAGGAACCTCCCACCACCGGACTCTTCTGAACCCGGGCCGTCGAGCTCCGGCCTTCCCCACTTTCCGCTCGGCTCGGGCACTTCCGGCCGGCCACCCCGCACACGATCCGAAAGGACATCCATGACCATCGAGGTCACCCGCGTACTCGGGCGCACCGGAGTTCGGCTGACGCCGCTGACCCTGGGCGCCATGAACTTCGGCCGCTGGCAGGAGGAGGACGAGAGCCTCCGCATCATCGACGCCGCACTCGATGCGGGCATCTCGTCGATCGACACCGCCGACGTGTACGAGCAGGGCGTCTCGGAGCAGATCGTCGGCAAGGCGATCAAGGGCCGTCGCGAGAGCGTGTTCCTCGCGACGAAGTTCAACGGCCAGATCGGCACCGACCCGCGGAACGCGGGACACTCGCGGCGCTGGGTGGTCCGCGCCGTCGAGGACAGTCTGCGGCGCCTCGGCACGGACTGGATCGACCTCTACCAGGCGCACCGCCCCGATCCGCACACGAGCCTGCACGAAACCCTTCAGACGCTCAACGACCTGATCCACCAGGGCAAGATCCGGTACTACGGCACCTCGGTCTTCCCCGCGCACCTGCAGGTGGAGGCGCACTGGCTCGCCGAGAAGTACGGACTGATCGCCCCGCACACCGAGCAGCTGCCGTACTCGCTGCTGGTGCGTGGTGCCGAGCGGGAAGTCTTCCCGGTGGTGCAGAAGTACGGCGTCGGCGTCATCTCGTACGGCCCCCTCGCGGCCGGCTGGCTGTCCGGCAGGTACCGGATCGGCGGCGAGCAGCCCGAATCCGCACGTGCCGACCTCATCCCGGGACGATTCGACGTTGCGGCGCAGCGCAATCAGCGCAAGCTGGCGGCGGCCGACGCCCTGGCCCGCCTTGCCGAGGAGAACGGCCTGACCCTCGTCGACCTGTCGATCGCCTTCGCGCTGAACCACCCGGCGATCAGCAGCGTCATCATCGGGCCCCGCACCCAGGAACACCTCGAGGCCTACCTGAAGGCGGCGACGGTGGAACTGAGCGCGGACGTCCTCGACCGGATCGACGAGATCGTCGATCCCGGAACCCAATTCCTCGAACGCGACACCGGCCGCGACACCCCGTCGCTGCAGCCGGCCGCGCTGCGTCGCAACCCCTGATCCACCCCTGCTTGGCCACCCACCCACCAGCACGACCCACCACCGGAAGGGCACACCCACCCATGTCGTACGAACTGAACTACACCGCGGACCCCGACCGCTACACCAAGATCCCCTACCGCCGCACCGGCAAGTCGGGACTGGACCTGTCCGCGTTCTCGTTCGGTCTGTGGCAGAAGTTCGGCACCGACTACCCGTTCGAGACGCAGCGCGAAATCATCCTGCACGCCTTCGATCTCGGTATCACGCACTTCGACAACGCCGACCGCTACGGGCCGCCGCACCGGGCCGCGCAGAAGAACTTCGGCAAGGTGCTCGCCAAGGACCTGGCGTCGTACCGCGACGAGATCATCCTGTCGACCAAGGCGGGCAACCAGATCGGCCCCAGCCCGTACCTCAAGGGCGGCTCCCGCAAGTCGCTGCTGGCGTCCCTCGACCACAGCCTGCGCGACCTGGGCACCGACTACGTCGACATCTTCTACAGCCACAGCCCGGACGAGTCGACGCCGCTGGAGGAGACCGTCGGCGCACTGGTCTCCGCGGTGCAGCAGGGCAAGGCGCTCTACGTCGGCATCTCCAACTACAAGCCGGAGCGTGCGCATCAGGCCGCCGAGCTGCTGCGTGAGGCCGGTGTGCCGCTGCTGATCCACCAGCCGCGCTACTCGATCTTCGACCGCAGCATCGAACAGAACGGCCTGCTGGACGTCGCCGAGAAGGACGGCTTCGGACTGATCACGTATTCGCCTCTCGCACAGGGCCTGCTGACGAACAAGTACCTCGAGAGCATCCCGGAGGGTGCCCGCGCGGTGAACAGCACCTTCCTCTCGCCGGACGCCATCACCGAGACCTACCGGCAGCGCGCGGCCGAGCTGAACAAGCTCGCCGAGGCCCGCGGACAGTCGCTGGCGCAGCTGGCGCTGCAGTGGGTGCTCCGCCAGCCGGCAGTCACGTCCGCGCTGGTCGGTGCGAGCTCCACCTGGCAGCTCGACCACAACCTGAAGGCACTCGAGTTCCCGCCGCTGACGGACGAGGAACTCGCGATCATCGACGAGCACGGCGTGCACGGCACCGGGCTGAACCTCTGACCCGACCGATCTCCGACAGGCCGGCGGGCGCCACGGCGCCCGACCGGCCTGTCGGGCTGTCGGGGATACGCCGACGTGTCGCGCGTATCGGGGATACTCGGCGGGCACGTGCACACCGACCCGGGAAGGTGGACCCATGGCCCGCAAGATCGCGACGACGACCCGCATCGAGCGCGAGGAGATGCTCGAGTTCCTCCGGGGCCGCAGCAATGCCGTGCTGTTGACCACGCGCTCCGACGGCTCGCCGCAGCTCAGTCCCGTCACGTACGGCGCCGACGCCGAGGGCCGGGTGCTCGTCTCGACGTATCCCGACCGCGCCAAGGCGGTGAACCTGCGCCGCCGGCCGGCGGCGTCGCTGATCTCGCTCGGCGCCGACTTCAACGACGCGTGGATCCAGGTCGACGGCACCGCGGAGGTCGTCGACCAGCCCGATTCGGTCGAGCCGCTGGTGGAGTACTACCGGTCGATCGCCGGCGAGCACCCCGACTGGGACGAGTACCGCGAGGCGATGGTGACGCAGGGCAAGTCCCTGATCCGGTTGACGATCACCCGGTGGGGTCCGATCGCGACCGGCGGGTTCCCGCCGCACCTGGCCGGGTGACCGCAGGCCACGGCACGCGCCGTCAGATGCGGTAGAAGGTACGCGCGTTGCCGCCGAGGACCGCGGCCAACCCGTCGCCGACGGCCTCGGTGACGATGTCGAGATCGTTGCGTTCGAAGGCACGACGGGCCCGGGTGCCGGGAAGGTCGGTACCGAACATCAGCGCGGACGGGTTGACGGCGTGGATAGCCCGCAGCGCGTCACCGACGTCGTCGATGGTGGCGCGGCCGAATCCGGTCGCCTTCACCTTCGCGCCGCGGTCGACGAGATTGAGCAGGTACGGCAGGCCGCGGGTCGACATGCCGAGATGATCGATGCAGACGGCGGGCAGCTTCTTGAACACCGGTTCGAGGGACAGCAGCAGCGAGGCGTCGACGTAGAACTCGGCGTGCCACCCCACGAGTTCCCACGCCCGCAGTGCCTGCGTGGTCAGCAGTTTCATGTCGGTGGCGCTGCGGCGCAGGTTGAACCGCACGGCCCGCACGCCCGCGCGGTCGAGAGCGACGATGTCCTCGTCGGTCGCGTCCGGTTCCAGATGCGTGACGCCCACCCAGCCTGGGCCGAGGTCCTTCAGTGCCGCCACCAGGTAGTCCTGGTCGGTGCCCTGATAGGACGCGGTCACGACGGCACCACCGTTGACGTCGATGCCGAATCCGGCCACCCGGGAGCGATAGTCGGCGACCGTGAACGGCTCCGGCAGGTAGCCGTGGTTCGCGACCAATGGGAACCGCGGATCGATGATGTGCACGTGGGCGTCAAACACGGGTGAAGGATGCCTTGTCGATGACACGAGCGTGGCGCCCGGGGGTCCCGGACGCCACGCTCGTCAGATGAAATGCTGCGCGGAACCTACTGCTGGGACGCGCGGAGCATGTCCTCGCGCTCGACGACCTTGATGCGCTCGCGGCCGTGCGGTTCGCCGAGGCTGCGCTCGTGGGCGTCGAGCCGGTACCAGCCGTCCCAGGTGGTGTAGGGCAGGCTCTTGGACTCGAGGAACTCGATGATCGCGTTCTCGTCGGGGGACGTCGCGCCGGCGAAGTTCGGGGCGTCGGCGAGCAGGTTCGCGACGGTCTCGTTGGCGTCGCCCTTGGTGTGGCCGATCAGGCCGACGGGTCCACGCTTGATCCAGCCGGTGACGTAGGTGGCGTCGATGTGCTTGCCGTCGTCGCCGATGACACGTCCGGCCTCGTTGGGGACGGTGCCGGCCTGGTCGTCGAACGGCAGCGTGGCGATGTTCTGCGACAGGTAGCCGACGGCGCGGTAGACGGCCTGCACGTCCCAGTCGTTGAACTTGCCGGTGCCGCGGACGTTGCCGGTGCCGTCCAGCTCGGTGCGCTCGGTGCGCAGGCCGACGACCTTGCCGTCCTCGCCGAGGACCTCGGTGGGGGACTCGAAGAAGTGCAGGAACAGCTTGTGCGGGCGGTTTCCGACGTCGCGGATGGCCCAGTCCTGCAGGGTGTTGGCGACCATGTCGACCTGCTTGGAGTTGCGGCGCGCCTGCTCCGAGCCCTCGTCGTAGTCGATGTCCTCGGGGTCGACGATGACCTCGATGGTCGGGGAGTGGTCGAGTTCACGCAGCTCGAGCGGGGTGAACTTGGCCTGCGCGGGGCCGCGGCGGCCGAAGACGTGCACCTCGACGGCCTTGTTGGCCTTGAGTCCCTCGTAGACGTTCGCGGGGATCTCGGTCGGGAGCAGCTCGTCGCCGGTCTTGGCGAGGACGCGGGCGATGTCGAGGGCGACGTTGCCGACGCCGAGGACCGCGACCTTCTCGGCGTGCAGGGGCCACTCGCGCGGGACGTCGGGGTGGCCGTCGTACCAGGAGACGAAGTCGGCGGCGCCGTAGCTGCCGTCGAGGTCGATGCCGGGGATGTCCAGGGCACGGTCGGCGTTGGCGCCGGTGGAGAAGATCACCGCGTCGTAGAAGGCGCGCAGGTCGTCGAGGGTGATGTCGGTGCCGTAGTCGAGGTTGCCGAGCAGGCGGACCTGCGGCTTGTCGAGGACCTTGTGCAGGGCGGTGATGATGCCCTTGATGCGCGGATGGTCGGGGGCGACGCCGTAGCGGATGAGTCCGAACGGGGCGGGCATGCGCTCGAAGAGGTCGATGCTGACACCGCGGCCGGCGGCGGTGTCGGACTTCATGAGGGCGTCGGCGGCGTAGATGCCGGCCGGGCCGGCACCGACGATGGCGATCCGGAGCGGACGATTCTGGTCAGTCATCTCGAACGAACTACCTTTGCGGCTAGCGGACGGACGTTTCGGGTTCCTCGGGCCGGGCCGTAGTGACAGTGGCTGGAGCGACCAGCGACCGGACTGCGACGTGCGGCGCGTCCCCAGTTTACTGAGCCGTACCTAACTTGTGTGGAGCGGCCTGTGCCGGACCCTCCTCGATCCTCCGCCCCCGTGGGGGAGTCCGCTAGGGCATCTCGCCTTGAGGGGGCACAATCCGCGTTTGTGGCCTCGATGATTCGGGCACCCGCGGTCGACCGCCACCATTGCGATCACACCGATCCGAACCCTTGACGGGTTCGCGGCACCGCGGCGGCGTGAGGCACCCCGGGAGGTTGTGAAAAACTGTGCCCATGAGCTACGCCGGTGACCTCACCCCCCAGCAGGCATGGGACCTGCTACGCGAGCATCCCCAGGCCGTCCTGGTCGATGTCCGCACCGATGCCGAATGGCGTTTCGTCGGTGTTCCCGACATCTCCGAACTCGATCGCGAACTGCACACGATCGAGTGGGTGTCGTACTCCGGCGACCGCAACACCGCGTTCGTCGACCAGCTGCAGGCGGCCGGGATCGCCGGCGGCGACGGCGCCGAGGTCATCTTCCTGTGTCGGTCGGGTCAGCGCTCGATCGGTGCCGCCGAGGCCGCGACGGCCGCCGGCATCACCCCGTCCTACAACGTCCTCGACGGGTTCGAGGGCGGTCTCGACAGTGACGGTCATCGTGGCGGCGCCGGATGGCGTGCCGTCGGACTCGCGTGGAGGCAGTCGTGAGCAACATTCCCAGCGGCGGCGCCTTCTCCAAGGCCCTGCCCGACTCGATCCGCCCGGCCACCCTCGGCGTCCGCGGCGGACTGATGCGCTCCGGCTTCGAGGAGACGTCCGAGGCGATCTACCTCAACTCCGGGTTCGTGTACGAATCCGCCGAGGCGGCCGAGCAGGCGTTCACCGGCGAGATCGACCACTTCGTCTACTCCCGCTACGGCAACCCGACCGTGAAGATGTTCGAGGAGCGGCTGCGGCTGCTCGACGGCGCGGAGGGCTGCTACGCCACCGCGTCCGGCATGTCGGCGGTGTTCACCGCGCTTGGCGCCCTGCTCGGCAAGGGCGATCGCCTCGTCGCGGCGCGGAGCCTGTTCGGTTCCTGCTTCGTGGTGTGCAACGAGATCCTGCCGCGCTGGGGTGTCGAGACGGTGTTCGTCGACGGCGAGGACCTCGACCAGTGGGAGCAGGCCCTGTCGGTGCCGACCACGGCTGTGTTCTTCGAGACCCCGTCGAACCCGATGCAGACCCTCGTCGACGTCCGCAAGGTGTCCGAGATGGCGCACGCCGCGGGCGCGAAGGTGGTGCTGGACAACGTCTTCGCCACCCCGCTGCTGCAACGCAGCCTCGACCTCGGTGCCGACGTGATCGTGTACTCGGGCACCAAGCACATCGACGGTCAGGGCCGCGTCCTCGGCGGCGCCATCCTCGGTCCGCAGGACTACATCGACGGGCCGGTGCAGCAGCTGATCCGGCACACCGGCCCGGCACTGAGCCCGTTCAACGCGCACACCCTGCTCAAGGGGCTCGAGACGATGCCGTTGCGGGTGGCGCACTCCGTCGACAGCGCCCTGCGGATCGCGCGGTTCCTCGAGGCCGACGATTCGGTGCGCTGGGTCAAGTACCCCTTCCTCGAGTCGCATCCCCAGCACGAGTTGGCCACCTCCCAGATGAGCGGCGGCGGCACCGTCGTCACCTTCGAACTGGACTCGGCCGAGGGCGAGGGCAAGAAGAAGGCGTTCGAGCTGCTCAACAAGCTGCGCGTCGTCGACATCTCCAACAACCTCGGCGACTCCAAGACGTTGATCACCCACCCGGCGACCACCACGCACCGCGCGATGGGACCCGAGGGGCGCGCCGCGATCGGCCTGTCCGACGGCGTCGTGCGGCTCTCCGTCGGTCTGGAGGATCCCGAGGATCTGCTCGAGGACCTCGCCCAGGCGCTGCGCTGACGCCACCTTCCGCCGTGGTTCCCTGATGTCGCATCGGCTGTCGCCGAGCGAGCCGGTGTGACAATCGGGGACCTGCGGGGAGGAGTTCGAGCGGCGCAGCGCTGTCGTGGCCTGCCGAGCACCGTCGTGGCTACGGACACCCGGGTGTGACGACGGTCCTGCCGCCGTCCACGGTGAGGGTCGTTCCGTTGACGAACGACGCCTCCGGTGATGCCAGGAAGGCCACCGCCGCCACCGTCTCCTCCGGGGTGCCCATCCGTCCCAGCGGGGTCAGCTCCGCCCGGCGGACGTCGGACGAGGTGGTCCCGGCAGTCAGGGTCGAGCCGCATCGCGCGACGTAGTTCACCCGGACCCCGGACCGGCCGAATTCGTGTGCCAGAACGTGCGTCAGGGTCCGCAGACCGCCCTTGGCGACCGAGTACCCGACGACCGACGGATTCGCCTGGATCCCGTCGATCGATCCGACATTGACGATGCTGGCGCCCTCGGTCTTCCGGAGCAGCGGAAACAGTGCCTTGGCCACAACCAGCGGGCCCGTCAGATTCGCGCGAAGACTCCGGGTCGAAGGTCTCGATCTCGAGATCCTCGACCGTGGACACGTTCGCCACCAACTGGGCGTTGACCAGCAGGTCGCAGCGGTCGAGACCGGCGAGTCGGTCGGAAACGAGCGCGAGTCGGTCGATGTCGTCGAGCGCAGCGGTGACGGCGATCGCGTCGGCACCCTGGCTCCGGACCTCCTCGCACACCCGGTCCACCTGTTCGGCCGCGCTGTCGACCACGACAACCGTCGCCCCCGGGACCGCGGCGCGCAGGGATATCGCCCGACCGACCTCGATCGCACCTCCGACGACGACAGTCACGTTTCCCGGTTTCATATCCCACCCGTCACTCGTAGTTCGACTCGTTCGCATCCTGTGCGGACGACATCCGGTGCCGACGACCCCTGTGCCGACGACCTCCGGTGCCCCCTGTGCCGGCGACACGACTCAGTCCAGATGCGCCGCGATCTCGTCGAGGATCGGCAGCACAACGTCCTCGGTGGCGCTGGGCACGTCGACGAGGACGCGGGGGACGTTCATCTCTCGGTACCTGTCGAGGACGGCCCCGAGGTCCGGGCGAAGTGCCTGTCGAGCGGTCACCTGGATGTCGGCGGGGTCGCGGCCCGCTCGCTCGAATTCGACGGCGAGTTGTTTCAGATCGTCCTCGTACGTGTCGACGAGATCGGGTGACATGGGCATCCAGCCGTCCGCCCATCGTGCGATCCTGCGGAATCCGATCCGACCGGCTCGAACGCCCAACAGGATCGGCGGATGCGGGCGCTGGACGGGTTTCGGCCAGACCCAGCTGGGCGACAGCCGGACGTGCTTCCCGTCGTACGACGACTCTTCCTCCGCCCACAGGCTCTTCATCAGTGCGATCTTCTCCTCGACGACGGACCGTCTGTCGCGGGCGTCGAAGCCGTGGTCTTCGAATTCGGCGTCGTTCCAACCGAATCCGACCCCGAGCACGAACCGGCCTCGAGACATGACGTCCAGCGTGGCCACGGCTTTGGCATAGGAGATCGGATCGTGGCCGCCGGGCAGTGCCACGGACGTCCCGACGACCAGACCCGTCGTCGCCGCGACGAAGGTCAGGCCCACGAGGGGATCCCACAGTCGGTAGTAGCGTTCCGGCACACCACCGGCGCCGGGGTAGGCGGTTCCGGCGCTGGGTATGTGGGAGTGCTCGGGCACGAACACCGACTCGAATCCGCGTTGCTCCGCGGCGTGCGCGAAGTCGATCAGTGGCATGGAGATGTCGGTTCCGCCGTAGTGCAGTCCGACCTTCGTCTCGGTCCCCATGTCCGCCCTTCGCGTCGTGTCGCTGCGGTGACCGCAGCATAGCTAACGACGACGACTGGGTGATCAGAGTTGGCGAGTTCGGGTGTCGCGGTTCAGGCGAAGGGGTCGGCGGTGCGGCCGACGAGATCGGCGACGGAATCGAGCACCACCGTCGGTCGGTAGGGGAATGCCTCGACACTCTCCCGGGTCGAGATGCCGGTGAGCACCAGGATCGTCTGCAGCCCCGCCTCGAGCCCGGAGACCACATCGGTGTCCATCCGGTCCCCGATCATCAGCGTGTGCTCCGAGTGCGCCCCGATCGCCCGCAGCGCCGAGCGCATCATCAGCGGGTTCGGCTTGCCGACGTAGTAGGGCTCACGACCCGTCGCCCGGGTGATCAGCGCCGCCACCGAACCTGTCGCCGGCAGCGAACCGTCGCGGGACGGGCCGGTGGCGTCCGGGTTGGTGGCGATGAAGCGGGCGCCACGCTCGACCAGGCGGATCGCCGTGGTGATCGCCTCGAACGAGTAGGTGCGGGTCTCGCCGAGCACCACGTAGTCGGGGTCGTTGTCGGTCAGCACGTACCCGATGTCGTGCAGGGCGGTGGTCAGTCCGGATTCGCCGACGACGTACGCGGTGCCCTCGGGACGCTGGTTGCGTAGGAACGTCGCGGTGGCCAGCGCCGACGTCCAGATCGAGCGCTCCGGGATGTCGAGCCCGGACTTGAGGAGTCGGGCGCGCAGGTCACGCGGTGTGCGGATCGAGTTGTTGGTGAGGACGATGAACGGGGTGCCGGACTCCTGCAGTTCCGCGAGGAACCTGTCCGCGCCGGGAATCAGGTGCTCCTCGTGCACGAGAACCCCGTCCATGTCCATCAGGTACGTCCAGCCGGGTGTCTGCTCGTCGGTGTTCGCCATGCAGCCATTGTCCGTGCCCGGACGCAGGTGAGTCGGTTCCAACCCGCGAGGTGGTGGTCACGGTGGTCGCCGCGGGCAGTTCGAGTCACCTCGACCCGAAAAAAATCACGTCGAACCCAATGGGTGACCGGAGCTGTGTGGTGAGGGACAGTACTGTCCGAGTGCCGACCGTCGAGCCCGAAAGGCCCACTCCGCGTGAAGTTTCTGCTCCTGAGTCTGATCATCCACCATCCCGATCCCGTGACGGGTGAGTGGCTCGACCCGGCCACCCGGCTGAGGGAGGTCGTCGACACCGCCGTGCTCGCGGAGCAACTCGGGTTCGAGGGGTTCGCCGTGGGGGAACGTCACGAGCGGCCGTTCCTCTCCTCGGCGCCGCCGGTGGTGCTCGGCAACATCGCCGCCCGGACCAGCACGCTCGAACTGTGGACCGGCGTGACGACGCTGAGTCTGCTCGACCCTGTTCGCGCGTTCGAGGACTACTCGACGCTGGACAACCTGTCGGGTGGACGCCTGCAGCTGATGATCGGGAAGGGTAACGGCACCGCGCAGGCGGACCTCTTCCACGTCACAACGCAGGATCAGTGGGACCGCAATCGTGAAGGCTACGAGCTGTTCCGGGCCCTGTGGGAGAACGAGACCGTCACCTGGGACGCGCAGTTCCGGCCGTCGCTGGTCGATGCGGTGACCGTGCCGCGCCCGCTGCAGCCGCGATTGACGATCTGGCACGGCAGCGCCACCAGCCGCGACTCCGTCGATCTCGCAGCGAAGTACGGCGATCCGGTGTTCTCGGCGAACGTCACCCATCCGATCGACCCGTACGCCGAGCTGATCGACCACTACCGGCAGCGGTGGGAGGCGTACGGGCACGATCCGGCGGACGCCCGCGTCGGGGCAGGCACCGCCGCGATGTACGTCGCCCGCACGTCACAGGAGGCGGTGGAACGCTACCGGCCCCTGTTCGAGCAGCGACTGGGCTTCGCCCGCGAAACCGGACTGCCGGTCGTGTTCGAGTCGATCGAGGACTTCGTCGACCGCAGCTCCGCCCTGATCGGCAGTCCGCAGCAGATCGTCGACAAGGTGCTGCGCTACCACGACCGTCTCGGCCACGAGGTCATGCACCTGACCGCCGACCGCGGCGGGCTCTCGACCGCCGAGCATCGGGCGAGCCTGGAACTGTTCCAGGCCGAGGTGGCACCGGCGCTGCGAGCAGCGGTTCCTCACCGTGCGGACCTGCCGGTCGCCTGACCGGGTTTCCGGCACGCTACGGCCGGGCACCCCGCGCCCATGGTGTCGTTGTGGCTCGACCGGACGGAGCATCCGACGACCGACGCGTGGCGCCCCGGCGCCCGGGTCGACACCCTCGTCGTCGGGGCAGGGCTGACTGGGTTGACGACGGGGCTGCTGTTCCGGCGCGCTGGCGAGTCCGTCACGGTGCTCGAAGCGCGGCATGTCGGAGCAGCGACCACCGGTAACACGACGGCGAAGGTCTCGCTCCTGCACGGCACGAAGCTCTCACGGATCCGCGGCAAGCACTCCGCAGGCCTCGCCAGGGCCTACGTGGAGGCAAATCGCGAGGGACAGCAGTGGCTGCTCCGGTACTGCGCGGACCGTGGCGTCCCCGTTCAACGTGAAACCGCATACAGCTACGCCCTTTCCGGATCCGGGATGGACACGTTGCGGCGGGAGTTCGACGCCGGCACCGCCGCGGGCCTAGACCTGGAGTGGAGCGACGGGTCGGAACTGCCGTACCGGGTCGCGGGTGCCGTCGCGCTCGAGGACCAGGCGCAGGTCGACCCGCTGGACCTGCTGGTGGCGCTCGTGTTCGACCTCCGCGAACGCGGCGGAACCGTCGTCGAAGGGGTCCGCGTCCGGTCGGTTCACTCGTCGGGGGAGACGCTGCGGGTCGACACCGACCACGGGCCTCTCGAGGCCCGACGGGTGGTCCTGGCGACCGGAGTGCCGATCCTCGATCGCGGCGGATTCTTCGCCCGCCTGCATCCGATGCGGTCGTACTCGGCGGCATTCGACAACCTCGACAACGTCCCGCGCGGGATGTACCTGTCGGTGGAATCGCCCACGCGATCGCTGCGGTCCGTGCCGACGGTCGACGGTACCCGTCTGCTGGTCGGAGGAAACGGTCACGTCGTCGGGCGCGGCGGGTCGACGCGGCTGCGGGTCGACGACCTCGTCGCCTGGACGTCCCGGCACTTCCCCGGAGCCCACCTCACCCACAGCTGGTCCGCACAGGACTACCATCCGGTCGACGAACTGCCGTACGTCGGGCCGCTGCTACCCCGCGAACACCGCGTCCTCGTCGCCACCGGATACGACAAGTGGGGGATGACCAACGCGGTGGCCGCGGCACTGTCCCTGGCCGGTGGGGCCCTCGGCGGGCACATGGAATGGGCCGGTGCCTACGACGCGTGGAACCCGCGACTTCTCGCCGGAGCGGTGAACGCGGCGAAGCTGAACGGGGAGGTCGCCGTCGAGCTCGCGGCCGGCTGGATCCGCCCGCTCCTCCAACCGTGGCACGGCACTCCGGGGAACGGCGACGGGCACGTGCGGCCGTGTCTGGGCGCTCCGGAAGCCGTGTCCACGGTGGACGGCCACCAGCGGCGGGTCTCGGCGGTCTGCACACACCTCGGAGGCGTGGTGCGGTGGAACGACGCGGAGCAGTCCTGGGACTGCCCGCTGCACGGCTCCCGCTTCGCGGCCGACGGCCGTGTGCTCGAGGGACCGGCCACCCGAGACCTCGCACCACGAGAGCGCTGATGTGCCCCCGTCACCGGGCTGCTCGACCGGATGCGCGACGCGGTGAGCCATCGGGGTACCGAGAGATGACACGACGCGGGACGGCGCGGGCAGCGAGGGTTTCGATCGCGTTGAGGGAAAGGGTGTTCCGTCCGTCGGGTGGTCACTAACGTCGGCATCGACCATCCAGAGCGACCGAGAGACCCGGATCGACGACGTCGCAGCAACCCCCCGCGCCCCGCGGGAGACGGTGCTACCGCCGGGAAACGATGGAAGTGAGCCGACATCAACGTTTCTCCCCACCCGGTGGCATCGCGAACACGCGGTGCCACCGGTGTCGTGTCCAGGCGGTGGAACCACCCGTGCCCGTAACGTCAACCTCCCTCGCGGTCGCCGTCGAACTCGACGGAACCGGAGCGCATCCCGCGTCCTGGCGGTTCGGGGACGTCGCACCGAGCGACGTCCCCTCCGTCGTCGACCTCGTCCGCCGCGTCGAACGCGCCGGATTCACGATCGCGACATTCGCGGATCCGACCACCCGCGCCGGCCATCCGACGATCCGGGGGCGACTCGACCCGGTCGAGGTCGCCGCGTTCGCCGCCGCCGTCACCGAGGTGATCGGTCTGGTGCCTGCCGTTGGTGCCGTGCACGCCGAACCGTTCCACCTCGCGAACCAGTTGGCCAGCGCCGATTTCGCCTCCCACGGGCGCACCGGATGGATCGCGGAGACCGCGGACAGTGCCGCGCGGACCGCCGCATACGGCGTCCCGCAGGTCACCGGGCCCGACGGTCTGCGGCGCGAGAACGACGAGGTGATCGCCGCCGTCCGCCGGCTCTGGGACACCTGGGAGGACGGCGTTTTCGTCGCCGACCCCGACACCGGGCACTTCCTGGATCCGCACCGACTGCACTACGCGGACTTCGACGGCGACCTGTTCTCCGTCAAGGGACCGTCCATCACTCCGCGGCCGCCGCAGGGACAGCTCGTCGTGTTCGCGCCCTTCGACGTGGCCGGATACCCGGCAGCGGTGTCCCCCGACCTGGTCGACGTGCATCTCGTCGACGGACCGACCACCGCGGAGATCGCGGCGCGCGCCGAGGCCGCACACCGGGCGAGCGGGAGTCGCGAGCACCGGGTGCTGGCGGAGATCGAGGTGCTCTTCGACACCGAACACGAGAGGGCGACACAGCGACTCGCCGAACTCGACACGCACTCCCCGTGGCCGCTGACCGACCGCCTGCGGTACACCGGGTCCGTCGACGGTCTGCTCACCGTGCTCACCGACGTGATCGGAGGGGTCGACGGTGTGCGGCTGCACCCCGCGGTGCTCGCCACGGACCTGCCGATTCTCGAACGCGACATCCTGCCGGAACTGCGCAGGCAGCGGCGTCTCGTCGTGCCCCAGCCGGCGTCGTCACTGCGCCGGACCCTCGGACTGACCCGCCCCGCCAACGTGTTCGCCGCCGCCCGCGCGGCCGGAGGGAGACACAGTGCCAGTTGACAACCCGTCCGGTGACCGCTCACGCGGCGGACCCGCGCAGCGTGGACAGCGACTGCACTTCAATCTCTTCTTCCCGTTCGCCCCCGACTACGTGTGGTCACAGCAGCCGCGAGCCGACATCTACTACGATTTCGACGCCCTCACCCACCTCGTCCGGAGCGCGGAGCGGGGACTGTTCAGCGCGGTGTTCTTCGGCGAGAGTCTGCGACTGCGTGAGCATCTCGGTGTCCTCACCACCGACGCGATCACCGGGCGACCCGACGCGCTCGTGCTGTTCGCGCACCTCGCCGCCCGCACCGACCACATCGGTCTCGTCGCGACGCTGAACACCACGTACTTCGAACCGTACGACCTGGCGCGGCGGATCGCGACACTCGACGTGCTGTCCGGAGGCCGCGCCGGATGGAACATCGTGACCACCGACAGCGCCTGGACCGGTGCCAACTTCCGCAAGGGCGGCTACCTTCCGCACTCCGAACGCTACACGCACGCAACCGAACACGTGGACGTCGTGCAGGCGCTGTGGGACGCGTGGCCGGAGTCGACCCCGCAGTCGCCGGTGCAGGCGGTCGAGTGGTTCGACACCCACTACCGGATCACGGCACGGCCGGAGTGGCCGCGCAGCCCCCAGGGGCAGCCCGTGTTCTTCCAGGCCGGCGAATCCGACGAGGGACGCGACTTCGCCGCCCGATACGCGGAGGGCATCTTCTCCCGCTACCTCGACTTCGACGCCGCCCTCGACTACGCGACGGACCTCGGCCGGCGACTGGTCAAGGCCGGCCGCCCCGCCGACGACCTGCGCATCTTCCCGGCGACCTCCATCGTCCTCGGCGACACACCGTCCGATGCGCGGGAACGCCACGACTGGTTCCGCGGACAGGTGTGGACGGATCGGCGGACCCGCGCCGTCGTCGAAAAGGTCTGGGGCCGGGACCTGTCCGACCTCGACCTGGACGGGCCGCTGCCCGACGAGCCGCCGACGATCGTGAAGCAGAGCCGCAGCCACGGCGTGATGAACAGTCGCGACCGGCCGCAGCACATCGCGCAGCAGTGGCGCGAACTGTCCCGCGAGCGGGGATTCACGGTGCGGCAGCTGGTCCGCCACCTCGCGCCCGGCGCGGGTTTCGTCGGCACCCCGGCCGCGGTCGCCGACCGGCTCGCCGAGTACGTGCACGCCGGCGCAATCGACGGACTGAACCTGACCCCCACCGCGTTTCCCGACGGACTCGACGAGATCGTGGACCGCCTGATCCCCGAACTCCAGGACCGCGGGATCTACCCGACCGAGTACGCGGGAACCACATTGCGCGAGAACCTCGGCCTCGCCCCGAACGTCGTGCGCCGCACCGACCGTGACCGGAAGTTCGCGGTGTAGCACTCACCTACGCTCCACCCTCCCCGCACTGTCCCTCCCCGCTCCAGCTCGTCCCGCTCCGGCCTCCCGGTTCCGGCCCGGTTCGGCCCCAAACCTCACAGGAGTTCCCCCGATGTCCACGCCCCGCCCTGTCCACCTCGGTGTCGCGCTCGACGGTGCCGGCTGGCACCCGGCCGCCTGGCGCGAGCCGAATTCTCGGCCCCACGAACTCTTCTCGGGTACGTACTGGACCGACCTGGCCGCGACCGCGCAGCGTGGGCTACTCGACTTCGTCACCATCGAGGACAGCCTGGCGGTGCCCGGCAACCCGTACGTCGCGGAGGACCCGGATGCGGTGGACCGGGTGCGGGCGCGACTCGACGCGCATCTGATCGCCGCTCGCCTCGCGCCCAGGACACAGCATCTCGGTCTGATCCCGACGATCACGACCACGCACACCGAACCGTTCCACGTGTCGAAGGCGTTGGCGACCCTGGACCACACGTCGCACGGACGCGCAGGTTGGCAGGTCAAGGTCTCGTCGTCGACGCGGGAGGCCGCGCACTTCGGGCGCCGTGACGTCCCGGGCCTGGACACGAGGGACCGGCAGGCGCTCGCGAAAGGCGAACTCCCCGAATTCGCCGTCGACCTGTTCGACGAGGCCGCCGACGTCGCCGAGGTCGTGCGCCGGCTGTGGGACAGCTGGGAGGACGACGCGGAGATCCGTGACGTGGAAACCCGCAGGTTCATCGACCGCGACAAGCTGCACTACGTCGACTTCGAAGGACGGTTCTTCAGCGTGCGCGGACCGTCGATCACCCCGCGGTCGCCGCAGGGGCAGCCGGTGGTCACCGCGCTGGCCCACCGGGACATCGCCTACGAACTCGCGGCGCGCGCCGCGGACCTGGTGTTCGTGACGCCGACCGAGAACGACGGTCCGACCGTGCTGTCCGAGGTCGCGTCGGCGGCCGATCGCGTCGGACGCAGCGGGGAGCCGCTTCGCGTGTACGCCGACGTCCTCGTCTTCCTCGACACGGCGGGCGAGTCCGGCGCTGACCGGCTTCGTCGCCTCGACGACCTCGCGGGCCGTGAACTGGTCTCGGACGCGACCGTGTTCACCGGCTCCGCCACCGAACTGGCGGACCTGCTGGAGTCGTGGCAGGGCTTCGACGGGTTCCGGCTGCGTCCCGGTGTCGCCGTGGACGACCTCGACGCCGTGGCCACCGCACTGGTACCGGAACTGCAGCGCCGCGGGCTGTTCCGCACCGAGTACCCGGAGACGTCGCTGCGCGGGCTGCTGGGCCTGCCCGCCGACATCCCCAGCCGCTACGGGACCCCCGCGGCCTGAGCCTCGCAGTCTGATCCCCCGGAGAGAAGGACCCATGAGCACACCCAAGAAGCAGGTCATCCTCGGCGCCTACCTGGGCGGTGTCAACCACCACACCGCCTGGTGGCACCCCGAGGCGGGCAGCCAGATCGCGTTCGACTCGTTCGAACACACCGCCCGCACCGCTGAACGCGGCAAGTTCGACTTCTTCTTCCTCGCCGAAGGTCTCGCCCTGCGTGAACGGGCGGGGCGGATCTTCGACCAGGACATCATCGGCCGCCCGGACACCTTCACGGTGCTCGCGTCGCTCGCCGCAGTCACCGAACACCTCGGCCTCGCAGGCACCATCAACGCGACGTTCAACGAGCCCTACGAGTTGGCACGTCAGTTCGCAACCCTCGACCAACTCTCCGACGGGCGCGCCGCCTGGAACGTCGTCACCTCGTTCGACGAGTTCACCGGTCGGAACTTTCGCCGCGGCGGATTCCTGCCGCACTCGCAGCGGTACGTGCGCGCGGAAGAAGCCGTCGAAGCCGTTCGGCAGCTGTGGGATTCGTGGCGCGACGACGACATCGTCGCCGACCGGGACAGCGGCCGGTTCCTGAACCGGCCCGACGCCGGGGCGTTCGAGTTCCACGGCAGCCAGTTCGACATCGGCGGCCGGTTCACCGTACCGCGGAGCCCGCAGGGCCGGCCGGTGCTCCTGCAGGCCGGAGTGTCGCCCCAGGGCCGGGACTTCGCCGCCGCGAACGCCGACGCGATCTTCTCCCCGTACGGCAAGCTGCCCGAGGCGGCCGAGTACTACCGGGACGTCAAGGCCCGGGCGGTTGCCGCCGGACGCAACCCGGAGGACCTGAAGATCCTGCCGTCCGCCAGCTTCGTGCTCGGCGACAGCGAAGCCGACGCCCGCGAGAAGTACCTCGCGATTCGCGACCAGCAGGTCACCGGACAGACCGCACTGATCCTGCTCGAGCAGCTGTGGAACCGCGACCTGTCCGCGTACGACCCGGAGGGCCCGATCCCCGACATCGAACCCGACCCGCAGGCGCCGCCGATCATCCAGGGCCGCGCCTTCACGTACCAGGACCGCTTCGAGACCGTCGCGAAACTCCGGGCCGTGTCGGAGGCGAAGAAGCTCACGTTGCGGGAGACCGTCGCCGACCAGTTCGAGCGGGGCCCGATCGTCGGCACCGCGGCGCAGGTCGCCGAGCAGATCGACACCTTCGTCCAGAACGACGGTTCCGACGGCTTCATCATCGGCTCGCACCTGGTACCCACCGGCCTCGACGAGTTCGTCGACCTGGTCGTACCGCACCTGCAGGACCGCGGCGTCCTGCGCAGCGAGTACACCGGCTCGACATTGCGTGACAACCTGGGCCTGCCGATTCCGGCGAACCCCGTCACCGTCGGGTAGGTCGGTACCGTCCGGGTGACCGTTGTCGCTCCTCACCGGGCGTCGACCCGCCGCCGCGCACCCGAGGTGTTCAGGTGCGCGGCAGCGGGATTCACGACGCTCCTCGACTCGTCCGTCCGAGGTGTATGTGCGCGTGCTGCATCCGGTCGACGACGGCCGGTTCGTCCGATGGCGTGACGCCGCCGCGGTCACCGGACGACGCAGTCATCCGCTGGTCCAGTGGTGGCGACTGATCGACTCGCCGGGATACGTGAACCCGCGAAGCGAGCTGTGGCATGGCGCCAACCCGGAGACCGGCGCTCTCGACGAGCCGGACAGTCAGGTACTCCACGAACTACTGTCGTCCGGGTGTCGGGGCTCGATGTCCCGGCGTTTGACGAGCAGGACGACGGCGAGCACGGGGTAGACCAGGATGGGTGCGAACACTCCGAGGTAGGCGCCTTGGTCCAGGAGGATTGCGCTGCCGCTGAGCAGTGTGAAGTCGAAGAGTCCGTGCAGCACGGAGTTCACCGCGTTGTTTCCGGAGACGCGTCGGGTGAGGTAGAAGAAGTAGCCTGCGAGGCTGACGAGGACCGCTTGCGGGATCGCGGATGCGCCATGCCCGAATACGTTCGTCAGGTGAACCGCGCCGAAGATGACGCTGGACCACAGGGCGACCTGGCCTTCGCGGAGGCCGTGCTGTCGCAGCGTCGTCACGCCGATGCCGCGGAACATGCCTTCCTCGCCCCAGCCGACGAACTGGGTGGCGACGAAAAGAGTGACGACGAACGGCCACCCCTTCTCGCCGAGGGCGCTGTAGTCGATGCCGACGAGGATCGCGACGAGGAACGCGATGGGCACCAGCCACACCCAGCGGTTGACGGGACGGTCGTCGCGGATCACCGGACGCCACCACCCCAGCGCCGCGACCACTCCGTAGGTGAACGCCAGTGCGAGCCCGAGGGGAATCACCATCGTGAACAGGACGCCACGGGTGGTCAGGATGTCGTCCTCGTTGCTCCAGCCGCCGACGAGTCGGCCACCGAGTTGGATGATCACCAGGTACACGACGACGATCGCGGCGAACGCGAGATACGACAGGCGGCGCCCGGTCTCGGAACGCGAAGTCACGGACTTGTTCTCGGTGGCCACTTCGCAAGACTATGGTGCCGACGGCGATCACGCTCGACTCGACGCTGGTGTGTCACGTCGGCATCGGACCGAACACCGTGACCGGGGGAACGGGGCCGTCGAACCGTTCGATCTCCACCAGAGTGGAGTGCGCGCTCGGTCCCTGCGCGAGTTTCGAGGTGCCGCGGTCCGGGGTCAGGACGTTCGGGTTGCCGTGCACGTCCAGGCCGCCCGGGGTGATCGGGTCGTACCAGGCGCCGGTGGCGAGTCTGACCACCCCGTGTCGGATCTGATCGGTGACCACCGCCCCGGCCAGGGTCTGGCCGCGGTCGTTGAAGACCCGCACGATGTCGCCGTCCCGGATCGATCGCGCCGCCGCGTCGTCGGGGTGCAGCAGGACGGGTTCGCGTCCGCCGACCTTGCCTTCCCTCGAGTACGAACCGTTGTCGAACTGGGAATGCAGTCGTCTTTCCGGTTGCCCGGACAGCATGTGCAGTGGAAAGTGTTGGGTGAGGGGGGAACCGGCCCACTCGTGCGGGGGAATCCAGGTGGGATGTCCGGGGCAGTCGTCGTACCCGAAGCCGGCGATGGTGGCGGAGTGGATCTCGATCTTCCCGGAGGGCGTGTCCAACGGATGCGCTCGAGGATCTGCCCGCAGGGCGCGGTACGGGGGAGGGGGCAGGGGGATCGCCGGGGCGGGGATCACGCCGGCGGAAACGAAGTCGTTCCAGTCCGGCAGGGATCCGCCCGCGTCGGCCACCCGCTTGCGGGTGCGGTCGTACAGTTCGACGACCCATTCGTCCGCGGTGCGGGATTCGGTGAACTCCTCCTCGAAATCCATGTGCCGGGCGACGGCGGCGAAGATGTCGTGGTCGGTGCGCACTCCGACGGGAGGCTCGGCCGCCTTGACGATCGCCGCGAGGTGCGAATCGGTGCCGGCCGCGAAATCGTTGCGTTCGAGCCAGGTCGCGGCGGGCAGCACGATGTCCGCGTGACGCGACAGCGAGTTCGCGAAATGCTCGTGCACGATGACGGTTTCGGGGCGCTGCCACGCCTCGACCAGACGATTGAGGTCCTGGTGGTGGTGGAACGGATTGCCGCCCGCCCAGTACACCAACCGGATGTCGGGGTAGCGGAGTCGCTCGCCGTCGTAGTGGTACTCGGTGCCGGGGCCGAGCAGCATGTCCGCGATCCGCGCGACCGGTATCACCGACCAGATCGACGACTCACCCTGGTCGAACGCGGCGGGACGGAAACCGTTGCGGGGTTGCCCGAGTTCGTGGAGAGCGCCGAGCGCGGCGCCGAACCCGCCACCGGGCAGCCCCAGGTTGCCGGTGAGCGCGGCGAGGGCGAGTGCGGCCCACACCGGCTGTTCACCGTGGTCGGCGCGTTGCAGCGAGTACGACGTGGTGAAGACGGTGCGGCGTCCGATGGTTCGCCGGGCGAGGTCGCGGATCTGC
This sequence comes from Rhodococcus sp. NPDC003318, assembly GCF_042879035.1. NCBI lineage: Bacteria > Bacillati > Actinomycetota > Actinomycetes > Mycobacteriales > Nocardiaceae > Rhodococcus > Rhodococcus sp. NPDC003318. The sequence goes on from NZ_JBIAOU010000003.1 coordinate 142,877, forward strand.
CGCGCCTCCAGTCCGCTGAGTGGTGCCGCCCACTCGGCGGACTTGGCGACGCCGTCGTGGCGGCCGAGCAGGTACGCCTCGAACTCGGCCCAGCCGACCGTGCAGCGGTCCAGGAACGCGGTGTCGTGCGCGCCCGCTTCGACGATGCTGTGAGCGAGGGCCAGCATGACGGCGACGTCGGACCCCGGCACGATCGGCAGCCACTCGGCGTCGAGCGCGGCGTCGGTGTCGCCGAGAAGCGGTGACAGCGAGACGAACTCCGCACCGGCGGCGCGGGCCTGCCGCTGCGCCAGCACATTCCGGTGTGCCCCGATCCCGCCGGCGTTCACCTGGGCGTTGCGCGCTGCCACCCCGCCGAACGCGACCACCAGCGATCGGTGTTCGGCGACCTCCTCCCAGGTGGGATTGGACGCGAGCGCCGCGCGGTATCCACCGGCGACGCGGCGCAGGATCACCTGCATCGCCGCCGACGAGTACGACTCCCGGGAGGCGGTGCAGCCGCCGATCATGTTGAGGAAGCGATGGATCTGCGACTGCGGATGGTGGAACCGGCCGGCCGATCCCCAACCGTACGACCCGCCGTAGATCGCCTCGTTGCCGTGTTCGGCGCGGACGCGCTCCAGTTCCCGGGCGACCAGTCCGGTCGCGGTGTCCCAGTCGACCGGCACGTAGACGTCGTCACCGCGCCTGCCGAGCCCCCGCCGGGTGTCGCCCGGCCCGTGCTCGAGATAGCCGCGCCGGACCAGCGGCTCGGTCAGCCGCGCCGGTGACGACAGGGTCGACGGCACACCCAGTCCGATCCCCGACGGATCCTCGTCGATCGGGTTGGGTCGCAGCCCGCGCACCGTGACGCCGTCGGTTTCCGCGAGATACGCGCCGAAGTGGCCGGCGGTGGGAACCACCCGTGGCCCGTCACCCGGATCGGACCCGGACGCGTCGGCGGACGCGTCGACGCCGGTGCGGACGGCGGCCGGTTGTCGTGTCATGAGTTCACGTCCCGAGAGGAGTTGGCAGACGAGATGAGTTGGCGCAGAGGTGACCGGGGGCGTCGAGGAGTTCAACTCCAGTCGCCGCGGGCGGTCTGCGGCTGCCACAGCCGTTCGCGGTCGTCGACGTCGAGTTCCTTCGCGGCGCGCAGCGGCCAGTTCGGGTCCCGCAGGGCCGCCCGACCGAGGAACACGACGTCCGCGCTGCCGTCGTCGAGGATGCGGGCGGCGTGCCGGGCGTCGTCGATCAGGCCGACCGCGCCGACCGGGACCCCGGCGCCGGATCGGATCCGCTGCGCGAGCGGCACCTGGTAGCCCGGTTCGAGCGGAATGTCCGCGGGCAGCAGGCCGCCGCTGGACACGTCGATCAGGTCGACGCCGAGCGGAACGATCCGCTCGGCGATCGCGACGATGTCGGAGGGGGTCAGTCCGCCGTCGAGCCAGTCGGTCGCGGAGAAACGGACCGACAGCGGCTTGCTCGCGGGCCACCACACCCGGACCGCCTCGACGATCGACGCGAGCAGCCGGACGCGTCCCTCGGCGGACCCACCGTAGATGTCGGTGCGGGGATTGCTCAGTGGGGACAGGAACGAGTGGATGAGGAAACCGTGCGCGGCCTGGATCTCGAGCAGGTCGAACCCGGCCTGGTCGGCTCGGCGAGCGGACTCGCCGAATGCGCCCACGATTCCGGCGATCTCGCCGGTGGTCAGTGCGCGGGGCGCCGCGAGTCCGGGGAAGGGCGACGCGTCCGGGCCGACCCCCGGCCAGCCGCCGTCGGCTTCGGGGATACTGCCCTGCGCGGCGTCCCAGGGCCGGTGGATGGATGCCTTGCGTCCCGCGTGGGTGAGTTGGATGCCGGCGCGGGTGCCGCGGCCGTGGACGAATTCGACGATCCGGGACCACGCGCGGGTGTGCTCGTCGTTCCACAGCCCGGTGTCCTGCGGGCTGATCCGCCCGTTCGGCGTCACCGCGGTGGCCTCGGCGACGACCAGCCCGAACCCGCCGGCTGCTCGTGCACCCAGGTGGGTGAGGTGCCAGTCGCCGGGGACGCCGTCGACCGCCGAGTACTGACACATCGGAGAAAGCCAGATGCGGTTCGTGAAGGTGACGTCACGCAGGGTCAACGGTTCGAACAGGTGTCGTGCGGATCGGGTTGTGTCGACCGTGGATTCGACCCGGATGGTCATGTGTGGCGCCTCGCGGTGGGGTACGGGGAAGGGGCGGCCCGGCTGCGCGCGGTGCTCCGAGCGGCGCGGGCATGGATCACCCGAGCCTAGTGACCACTGCGGCACCCGGGGGAAGGGTTCCGATCGTGATGAAGGAAAGGGTGGGTCGCGGGCGGTGCGGGCACTAACGTCGGCGACGACCATCCAGAGCGACCGAGAGACCCGGCTCGATGACGTCGCAGCAACCCCCTGCCCAAGCGGGTGCGGGTGCTACCGCCGGGAACGATGGAGGAGTGTGCGTGACCGCTGAAGGCTTCGTGACCGCGTGGGCGCGGTTGCATGTCGACCTGTGTCGCGTTTCCGCCGGCCTCTGTCGGCGCTGACCGGTCCAGGCCACAGGCCGGGCCATTTCCTTTCGCCCCCCTCTTCTTTTGTCGGCACCGGCAGCACCAGTGGTGCTGCCGGTGCCATGTCGAGATCATGGAGCCCCGGTGTTCTTTTCGTCTACTTCCTCCGCGTCGCGGCGCCGCGCAGCGCTCGCGGCCGTCGCGTCCGCGACCCTGGCCGCCGGACTGGCCGCCTGCGGCTCGGAGGGCACGTCCGACACGTCGTCGGAGGCCGGCACTCCGCAGGCCGGCGGCACCCTGCGTTACGGCCTGTCCCAGGCCCCGACGTGCGCGGACCCGGCCCAGTCCGGTTCCAACCAGACCATTTACGTGGCACGGCAGATCGTGGACTCGCTCACCGACCAGGATCCCGAGACCGGTGAACTGAAGCCGTGGCTCGCCGAGAGCTGGGATGTCAACGCCGACGCCACGTCGTTCACGTTCCACCTCCGCGACGGGGTGACGTTCAGTGACGGCACCGCCTTCACCGCCGACTCCGTGAAGAAGAACTTCGACGCCGTCCTGACCACCCTGACCCCGGCGAAGGCCGCGCTCGCCGGCAGCTACCTGTCCGGCTACACCGGCACCACCGTCATCGACCCGCGCACCGTGCAGATCGGGTTCTCGGCACCGAATTCCCAGTTCCTGCAAGCCACCTCCACCCTCCAGCTCGGATTCCTCTCCGACAAGGACGTCGTGAAGTCCGCGGAGCAGCGGTGCGCGGGCGACCTCGCCGGCACCGGCCCGTTCGTCTACGAGAGCTACGTCCAGGACAAGTCGGCGACCCTCGTCAAACGCGCCGGCTACGCGTGGGGCTCCGACGTGTTCGCGCACGACGGCGAGGCCTACCTCGACAGGATCGAATTCACCATCGTCCCCGAATCCGGTGTCCGCAGCGGTTCTCTCGCGTCCGGTCAGCTGGACGCGGTCTCCGACGCGCTGCCGCAGGACGCACCGCAGATCGAGGGTGCAGGCGGCCGTATCCTCACCACACCGAACCCCGGCATTCCGTTCGGATTCCAGCCCAACGTCGCACGCGGCGTCCTCGCCGACCCGGCCGTGCGCGCCGCGGTGATCCCGGCGATCAACAGGCAGGAGCTGGTCGACACGGTGCTCGGCCCCGACTTCCGGCCCGCCACCGGGACGCTCGCGTCCCGCACCCCCGACTACACCCCGCTCGCGGACGTCACCTACGACCCGGACGCCGCGAAGAAGATCCTCGACGACGCCGGTTGGGTGCCGGGTCCGGACGGCATCCGGACCAAGGCCGGTCAGCCACTGAGCTTCACCGTCACCTTCAGTGCCGTGTTCGCCGGCAACCAGGCGATTCTCGAACTCGTCCAGCAGGAACTGCGGGAGGTCGGTGTCGACCTGAAACTCGCGCTCGTGTCGAACGCCGAGTTCACGGCCCGGATGTCGGACAAGAACTACGACGCCGTGTACTACAACAGCACTCGGGCCGACGGTGACATCCTGCGGACCTCGTTCGGGATCGACGGGCGCAACCTGAACAACCGTGGTCCGATCCCGGATCTGGACAAGGCGCTCGCCGACCAGCTGCGGACGACGGATCCCGCTGCGCGCGGTGCGCTGCTAGACCAGGCTCAGAACCTCATTCTGGACAACGGCCTGTTCCTGCCGACGGTGGAGCTCTCCCAGGCCATCGGCGCCGCGAGCTCCGTGCAGGACTTGAAGTTCGAGGCGTCGGCTCGTCTGCAGTTCTTCGACACCTGGCTCAGCGAGTAACCGATGACTCGTTACCTCGGATCGCGCATCCTGCAGGCGCTCGGCGTGCTGTGGGCGGCGTTCACTATCTCGTTCGTCGTCCTGTTCCTGCTGCCGTCCGATCCGGTCAGCATCGCCGTCGACTCGGCCGTCAACAGCGGAGCCACGATCGACCAGGCCGCGGTCGAGCAGCTGCAGGCCCGGTACGGACTGGATCAGCCGGTGTGGGTGCAGTACTGGCACGCCCTCACCAGCGCGATTCGGGGTGACTTCGGCTCCTCCCTCGTCACCGGTCAGTCGGTGACGGATGCGATCGCGGCCGCGGTGCCGGGCACGCTGGCGTTGGCGTCCGCCGCGCTGGTCCTCGCCGTGCTGCTCGGCACCACGGTCGCGTTCCTCGCCACCTACACGCGCCTGACCTGGCTGCGCAGCCTGCTGTTCTCGCTGCCGCCGCTCGGCGTCGCTGTCCCCACCTTCTGGGTGGGACTGATTCTGCTGCAACTGTTCTCCTTCCGGCTCAAACTGTTTCCGGCGTTCGGTGACGGGGGCCTGACCCACCTGGCGCTGCCCGCGATCACCCTCGCTCTGCCCACGGGTGCGGTCATCGCGCAGGTGTTGGCGGCCAGCCTCCAGACAACCTGGCGGCAGCCGTTCATCGAAGCCGCCCGCGCCAAGGGGGCGTCCCGCTGGCAGATCCAGACGAGGCACGCGCTGCGGCTGTCCAGCATTCCCGCGTTCACCATCGCCGGTGTCCTCGTGGGCAACCTGCTCGCCGGGTCCGTCGTCGTGGAGACGGTGTTCTCCCGCGCCGGGCTCGGACGCCTGACCCAGACGTCGGTGATGGCGCAGGACATCCCGGTGGTGCAGGGCATCGTCGTGTTCAGCTCGCTGGTGTTCGTGCTCGTGAACCTCACCGTCGACCTGCTGTACCCACTGATCGATCCGCGCATCGTCGACGCGGGGCGCCGCGGCGCCCCGCGTGGCCCCACCCCGGCGGACGCACCGTCGCCGGGGCCTGACCGCTCCACGTCGGAGGGCCGAACCCGGCCGCAGGTCGAGTCCCTCGACGAGACACCGGAGGCGAAGATACATGTCTGACACGTTGATTCGGGAACCGCTCGGGACCACGAGCGCCGTCGCGGTACTCGCGCCGAGTCGTCCGGCGGCACTGCGTACCGCTGTCCGCGGGCTCCGCCGCAACTGGGTGATCGCACTCTCCGCGGTGGTGCTGCTCGTGGCGATCGGGTTCGCGCTGTTCCCGTCGGTGTTCGCGTCCGGCGATCCCCTGAAGGGTGTACCCGCAGAGAAGTTGCAGGGCCCGAGCGCCTCGCACTGGTTCGGCACCGACAACATCGGCCGCGACGTGTACACGCGGGTCGTGCACGGGGCCGGGCTCTCGCTCACCGCGACGCTCCTCGCCGTCGGCATCGCGCTGGTCGCCGGCTCGATCGTCGGCGTGCTGTCCGGTGCGACGGGTGGATCGGTCGACGCGGTCCTGATGCGCATCGTCGACGTGCTGCTGTCGATTCCCGCGCTGCTGCTCTCGCTGGCCCTGGTGACGGCACTCGGCTTCGGCACACTCAACGTCGCGATCGCCGTCGGAGTCGGCCTGGTCGCGAACTTCGCCCGCGTGATGCGTTCGGAGGTGCTGCGGGTGCGGCGGGCACTGTACGTCGAGGCCGCCCTCGCCTCCGGTGTCCGCTGGTTCACCGTCCTGTACCGGCACGTGCTGCGCAACGCCTACGCCCCGGTGATCGCCCTGGCCGCAGTCGAATTCGGTATGGCCGTGCTGGCGGTGTCGTCGCTGAGCTTCCTCGGATTCGGCGCGGTGCCACCCACACCCGAGTGGGGGTCGCTGATCGCCGAGGGGCGCAACTACCTGGCGACCGCGTGGTGGATGACGACGCTGCCCGGCCTCGTCATCATCGCCGTCGTCCTCGCGGCGCACCGTGTCGGTCACGCCATCGAAGGTCGGAGCGGACGATGAGCACACACACCTCCGACGGTCCGTTGCTCACGGTCAGTGGTCTGCACGTCGCCTACGGGGACGCGAACGACCCGGTCGCCGCCGTCGACGGTGTCGACCTCACCGTCTCGCGCGGCGAAGTGGTCGCCGTGGTCGGCGAATCCGGTTCCGGGAAGTCGACGACCGCGCACGCGATCATCGGTCTGCTCTCCGGGAGCGGCCGCGTCATCGGCGGCACCGTCACGTTCGACGGTCAGCGCCTCGACACCCTCTCCGACCGGGCCTTCGAGAAGGTACGCGGAGTCCGCATCGGGCTGGTCCCGCAGGACCCGACGACGTCCCTGAACCCGGTGATCCGCATCGGCGACCAGATCGCCGAGGTGCTGCGCATCCACGGCGTCGCGGACCGCCGCTCCGCGAAGGTGGAGGCCCTGCGGATCCTCGACGAAGCCGGCATCGACAATCCGGAACTGCGAGCCGGGCAGTACCCGCAGGACCTGTCCGGCGGACAGCGTCAGCGTGTGCTCATCGGCATCGCGCTGGCCTGCCACCCCGACCTCGTCATCGCCGACGAACCCACCAGTGCCCTCGACGTCACCGTGCAGCGGCGCATCCTCGACCATCTCGACGCCCGCATCGCCGAACGCGGCACCGCGGTCCTGCTCATCACGCACGACCTCGGTGTCGCCGCCGATCGCGCGGACCGCATCGTGGTCATGCAGCGGGGCCGGGTCGTGGAGGCGGGACCGACGCGGCAGGTCCTGGACGACCCGCAGCACGAGTACACGCGCTCGTTGCTCGCCGCGGCGCCCAGCCTCGCCGACGGGCCCGTGCGCCCCGACCGAGGCGCGGCCGCACCCCTGCTCAGCGTGTCCGCGGTGTCGAAGACGTTCCGGGTGGACCGACGCCACTCGCTCGACGCGGTCAGGAACGTCTCGTTCGAGGTGCCGCGCGGGCGGACGCTGTCGCTGGTCGGCGAATCCGGCTCCGGGAAGTCCACGGTCGCGCGGATCGCGATCCGGCTCGAGACCGCCACGTCCGGGACGGTCCGCTTCGACGGCGAGGACATCACCGGGCTGCGCGGCCGGGACCTGCGGGCCCTGCGGCGCCGGGTGCAGATCGTGCACCAGAATCCGTACGCCGCGCTGAATCCGAAGCTGCGGATCCGGGACATCGTCGCCGAACCGTTGGGAGCCTTCGGGATCGGGACCAGGAGCGAACGCGTCCGCCGGGTCGGGGAACTGCTCGACCACGTCGCGCTGTCCGCGACGCACCTCGATCGTCGACCCGCGGAACTGTCGGGTGGCCAGCGCCAGCGGGTGGAGATCGCCCGTGCCCTCGCACTGCAACCGGATCTGCTGGTCCTCGACGAGCCGGTGTCCGCACTCGACGTGTCGGTGCAGGCGCAGATCCTGGACCTGCTCACCGAACTGCAGGACGAGCTGGGACTGAGCTACCTGTTCATCTCGCACGACCTGGCGGTGGTTCGCCAGATCAGCGACAACGTCGCCGTGATGCGCGCCGGTGAGGTGGTCGAATTCGGCTCCACCGCAGATATTTTCGACAGTCCGCAACACGAGTACACCAGGGTGCTGCTCGATGCGATCCCCGGGAAGGTTCGACATGTCCGATAGTTCAGGTGTGCTGGTGGGGATCGAGTTCGTCGGAACCGGCGCGCACCCCGCATCGTGGCGACGCGGCGACTCCCGCGCCGAGGATCTCTTCACCGGCGGCTACTGGACCGACCTGGTGGGCGCCGCCGACCGTGCGGGTACGGACCTCGCCTTCCTGCCCGACGCCTTCGGGGTGTCCACCACGCCCGGCACCGTGCGCGGCCGGCTCGAGGCGGTCGGGGTGGCCGCCCGCCTGTCCGCCGTGACGTCGCGGATCGGGCTGATCCCCACCGCGACCGTCACGCACACCGAACCGTTCCACGTGGCCAAGGCGATTCAGTCCCTCGACCACACCACCCGCGGTCGGGCCGGCTGGCAGGTGGCCGTGTCCGCGGGCGACGACCAGGCGGCCCTGTTCGGGCGCAAGGACGTCCAGGACATCGCGTCGCTGTGGGCCGAGGCCGACGAGGCCGTCGAGGTTGCGGTGCGGTTGTGGGACAGTTGGGAGGACGACGCGGAGATCCGGGACCTCGCGACGGGACGCTTCGTCGACCGCGACAAGCTGCACTACATCGACTTCACCGGGGAGCACTTCTCCGTCAAGGGTCCGTCCATCACACCGCGGTCACCGCAGGGGCTGCCCGTCGTCGCGGTCGCGGCGAGCGACGAGCCGTCCCTCGCGCTGGCCGCGGCCCGCGCCGACATCGTGCGGATCACCGCCCCGGACGTGCGCAGCGCCGCCGCCCTCGCCGCGGAGGTGCGCGCCCGCGCGGAAGGGCGACCCGTGACGGTCCTGCTGGACGTCGACGTGCTCCTCGCCGCCGACACGGCGGCCGCCGCCGCGGACCTGGTCCGCCTCGACGAGTGGGCGGGGTCGGAGTACGCGTCGGATTCGCTGCGGTACCTGGGTGATCCGGACGGTCTCGTCGAGCTGCTGCGCAGTGGTGCACTTGTGGAGTCCCCGCCGTCCGAAAGTGCACCACTGCGACAGCACGGAGTCGACGGCGTCGTGCTGCGGCCGCTCGCCCTCGCGTCGACGCTCGAACTGCTCACCACCCGGGTGCTGCCCGCGCTGCGTCCCGCGCCCCGCGCCGGCACGACGGTTCGCGAGCGGCTGGGTCTGCCGCGTCCCGCCAGCCGCTACGCCACCTCTCACTGAAGGGATCGATCACGATGTCACGCACCACCGCTCGCAAGCAGGTGCACCTCGCGGCCCACTTCCCCGGCGTCAACAACACGACGGTGTGGGCGGACCCGGAGTCGAGGAGCCAGATCGACTTCGACTCGTTCCTGCACCTGGCCCGCACCGCGGAACGCGGACTGTTCGACTTCTTCTTCCTCGCCGAGGGGCTGCGTCTGCGCGAACACCGCGGCCGGATCCACGATCTCGACGTCGTCGGCAGGCCGGACACACTGACGGTGCTCGAGGCGCTCGCGGGTGCGACCACCCACCTCGGGTTGGCGGGCACGATCAACACGACGTTCAACGAGCCGTACGAACTCGCCAAGCAGTTCGCGACCCTGGACCACCTGTCCGGCGGCCGTGCCGCGTGGAACATGGTGACCTCGTCGGACGCGTTCACGGGTGAGAACTTCCGCCGCGGTGGCTATCTCGACCACTCACAGCGCTACGTGCGGGCGGGCGAGCTGATCGACGCCGCCCGGACGCTGTGGGACAGTTGGCGTCCCGGCGCGCCGGTGATCGACCGGGAGAAGGGGATCTTCGCCGCGGACGGCGACGTCGACCCGTTCGACATCCGCACCACGCAGTTCGACATCCGCGGACGCTTCGAGGTCCCGCGCAGCCCGCAGGGACACCCGGTTCTGTTGCAGGCCGGCGACTCCGACGAGGGCCGTGAGTTCGGTGCCGCCAAGGCCGACGCGATCTTCACGGGGCACGGCACCCTGGAGGAGGGCCGCGCGTTCTTCGCCGACGTCAAGGGCCGGCTCGCGAAGTACGGGCGCCGGCCCGACGAACTGAAGATCCTGCCCGCCGCGACGTTCGTGCTCGGCGACTCCGCCGAGGACGCGCAGGAGCGGGCCCGGCACATCCGGCTGCAGCAGGTGGGCCCGCAGACCGCGATCGCGTTCCTGGAACAGGTCTGGGGGCGGGATCTGTCCGGTTACGACCCCGACGGCCCGCTGCCCGCCATCGAGCCGGAGGACAACGTCACCATCACCCGCGGACGCGTCCGGCACGCCACGGACCCGCGCGCGGTCGCGCTGACGTGGCGGGAGAAGGCGGAAGCCGAGAACCTCAGCATCCGTGAGCTCATCATCGAGGTCACCGCCCGCCAGCAGTTCGTCGGGACGGCGCAGCAGGTCGCCGACGAGATCGACACCTACGTGCAGACCGATGCCAGCGACGGCTTCATCCTCGTCCCGCACCTGACGCCCGGCGGTCTGGACGAATTCGTCGACACCGTCGTTCCGCTGCTGCAGGAGAAGGGCAGCTTCCGTACGGCGTACGACGGCGGCACGCTGCGTGACCACCTCGGACTGCGCCACCCCCATGCCGACAACGTCGACATCGACATCGAAGGAGTTCGTGCCTCATGACCACCACGCCCGACCAGTTCCGCGAGAGTTGGGAGCACTGGCACTCGGCCCGCGAGGCCGCACTGTCGGAGCCGGACGGCTGGCTCGGACTGACCGCACTGCACTGGCTCGACGACCAGCCGACCGCCCTCGACGGGGTGCCCGGACTGTGGCATGTCGACGGCGACACCGTCGTGCACAGTGGCACCCCGGAGACCGGGATCCTCACGCCCGCCGAAGGGGCGCCCGGTGTCCGGGTGGCGCTGGGGGAGAGATCGGCGGAGGTCATCCGCCGCACCGGACGCTACGCGGTCCGCATCCACGACCCGAAGGCGCCCGCGCTGGCCTCGTTCGCCGGGATCCCGGTCTACGAACCGGAACCCGCGTGGGTGGTCTCGGGCCGGTTCACCGCGTTCCCGGAGCGGCGGATCGTCGTCACCGGCGCCGTGGTCGACGGACTCGAGCATCGCCACCCCGCGGTGGGGACGGTGACGTTCGAGCACGGCGGCACCGAGCACACCGTCACCGTGTTCGGCGACGGCAGTGGCCCGACCAGGCTGCTGTTCACCGACGCGACCAGCGGCGTCACCACCTATCCGGCGGCGCGCATCCTGCACATCGCGGCGCCGGCCGCCGACGGCACGGTGACCCTCGACCTCACCCGCGCGGAAAACCTGCCGTGCGCCTTCACCGACGCCGCGACGTGCCCGATCGCGCCGGCCGAGAACCGGCTGCCCTTCGCAGTCGAGGCGGGCGAGCGCAACCCTCGCCTGCCCGGCGGTGCCGTGCGCCAGGGCAGTACCGAGACTCAGGAAGTGTCCGCATGACGCGCGTGCCGTTGTCGGTGCTGGACCTGTCGCCGATCAGCGCGGGTGGCACCGCCGCCCAGGCGCTGCGCAACACCGTCGACCTCGCACGGCACGCCGAACAGTGGGGCTACCGACGCTACTGGGTCGCCGAGCACCACTTCGTCGGCGTGGCGTCGTCGTCCCCCGCCGTGTTGATCGGGGCGATCGCCGCGGCCACCGAGCACATCCGCGTCGGCTCCGCCGCCGTGCAGCTCGGCCATCACACCGCCGCCGCGGTCGTCGAGGCGTTCGGCACTCTCGACGCGCTCCACCCGGGCCGCATCGATCTCGGTCTCGGACGGTCCGGGCAACGCAGCGCCGAGGCGTTGGCCGCGGCGCAGTCCGGTCCGGTCGAGCCTCCCCGGCGCGAGACGGTGGTCCGGGACGGTGTGGTCATCCCGCCGCCGTACTCGTTCGGTGCGCTGTCACCTCGGTTCGCGGCCGGATTCGGCGTCCTGCAGCAGCCGGGTGCGCAGGCCCCGGATTTCGCCGCGCAGGTCGGCGACATCCGTGCGCTGCTCGAGGGCACCTACCGGACTCCCGACGGTGTCGACCTGCACGCCGCGCCCGGTGAGGGCGCGCAGCTCGAGACGTGGATCTTCGGGTCCAGCGCCGGCCCCTCCGCCGAACTCGCGGGGCGCCTGGGGTTGCCGTTCGGGGCGAACTACCACGTCAGTCCCGGCACCACCGTCGAGGCGGTGGCGGCCTACCGGGCCGCGTTCCGCCCGTCCGCGGTGCTCGCCGAACCGTACGTGGTGGTCTCCGCCGACGCCGTGGTCGCCGAAACCGACAGTGAAGCACGGCAACTCGCGTCCACCTTCGGTCACTGGACGTACAGCATCCGGTCCGGGCACGGTGCCGTCCCGTACCCCGACCCGGACACCGCGGAGCCCCTGACCGAGGAGCAGTTGACGCTCGTCGAGGACAGGCTCGTCACCCAGTTCGTCGGTGCGCCCGCCACCGTCGCGGACCGGCTCGCGGCACTGCAACGGGTCACCGGTGCCGACGAACTCGTCGTCACGTCCGTGACCCACCGCCACCGTGACCGGCTGCGCTCGTACGAGCTGCTGGCCAGGGAGTGGGGGCTCGGCCTGCGCGCGGCGTGACCGGCGCTCGTTCCCCGATGTCACGGCAGCGGTCGTCCGTCATACCAGCGGTCGCCGAGGCGGCCGATGTGACATCGGGGATCCCGGGCGGTTACCGGCCGGCGTAGGCCCTCTTCAGCGCGTCGATGTCGAGTTTGGTCATCTGGAGCATGGCCTGCACCGCGCGCTGCGCGCCCTCCGGGTCGGGGCCCCCGATCACCGACTGCAGCTCTCCCGGCACGATCTGCCAGGACACGCCGTACTTGTCCTTGAGCCATCCGCACTGCGACTCCTCGCCGCCGTCCGCGGTCAGTGCGGCCCAGTACTCGTCGACCTCGGCCTGGTCGGCGCAGTCGACCTGGAACGAGATCGCCTCGGTGAACGAGAACTCGGGTCCTCCGTTGAGGGCGGTGAAGGTCTGGCCGTCGAGGGTGAACTCGACGGTCATCGCGGTGCCCGCCGGCTTCGGCATGCCCTCGCCGTAACGGCTGACCTCGCCGATGGACCCGTTCTTGAAGACGGACGTGTAGAAGGCGGCCGCCTCCTCCGCCTCGGAGTCGAACCACAGGCAGGGCGTGAACTTCTGCATGATGCGCCAATCCTTTCCATCGGAGCGGTGTCATGTGTGCAGACCAGTGTGCGCGCCGGAACTCATCGGCGGGGGTCGGTCGCGTGCGTCGCGACGTGGAGCCACTCGGCTGCTTCGGCCGGGATCCGGGTGTGCCCGGCCGGCGAATCGTCAGAAGCGGCGGATCTGGTTGATCGGCGGCAGTTCCGACAGCGGCGTCAACCCGATCGGCACGCCGACCCCGTAGGCGTTGAACACCTGGCCGAAGCCCGCGTAGATACCGACGTGGTCGTTGACGGCACGGAAGGTGATGATGTCGCCGGGGGCCATGGCCGCGAACGGGATCGGTGTCCCCACCCAGGCCTGCTGCTGGCTCACCCGCGGCAGTTGCACGCCCGCCTGCCGGAACGCCCACTGCACGAGCCCCGAGCAGTCCCAGGCGTTCGGTCCCGTACCGCCCCACAGGTACGGCTTGCCGGTCTGCGTGGCCGCGGCCGCCAGGGCCGTCAGCCCCGCCGGCGACGAGATGGGCAGCGGGACGGCGGAGCTGCCGACGCTGACCGACCCGGTCGAACTGCCCGCGCTGCCGAAGGCGAATGCGGGTGCGGCGGGTGCGGTGACGGCACAGACCGTCACCGCACCGACCACCACGGCACGGCGGAGCAGGGGGGAACGTCTCTTGCGAACTGTCGATGAATGCACGGGCTTGCCTCCGGGATCGGTGTTGTTTCTGGAGCCGTGTTGTTTCTGGAGCCGTGTCGATTTCGTGAACCGTGTTCGTTCCTGAACCGTGTTGTTCACGCCGCGGAGCCGTCGACACGTCTCGTGTCGTGTCAGCGGCGTGCGATGAGCGCATGTCCTGCATCCCGTGAATCACGAAGAGATCGCGGTGTGTTACACGTCCTGATTCGGGAGCTCATCTTCCCGTGATCTGCTCCTTCGCGCTCGAAAACGGGAAGTGATGTGAGGATGGGGAGGTGGCAGAAGCTCCGATCGAACCCGAGGAACGTCCCGACGAGCGCTTCACACTCGCCAGCGAACGGACCTTCCTCGCCTGGCTCCGTACCTCGCTCGGCATGCTCGCCGGCGGGATCGCGATGGCGCACCTGGTTCCCGAGTTCAGCACCGGCTGGGTTCGCAGCAGCCTGGGCCTCGTCCTGATCCTGCTGGCCGTCGCGGCCCCTCTCGCCGGACTTCGTCGGTGGTTGCAGGTCCGGCACGCCCTCGAAACCGGCGCCCCGATGCCCGCCGAGCGCGACCTCTGGATCTTCGCGATCGGTGTCACCGCGGTCGCCGCGATCGCGGCCGTCGCGGCCGTCGTCGGTCTCGTCGCGACGTGAGGCGACCCGCCGACCCGGCAGGAGCCCGGCTCGTTTAGCGTCGCGAGGTGACGTGAAAGCGACGTCACCCCACGGGAACATCCATCCATTCACACGAGGAGGAACGGTGGCACTCAAGCTCGGGTACAAGGCGTCGGCGGAGCAGTTCGGGCCGCGGGAGCTGGTGGAGTTGGCGGTGTTGGCGGAGGAGCGGGGGATGGATTCGGCGACGGTGTCGGATCATTTCCAGCCGTGGCGGCACAGGGGGGGTCATGCGCCGTTCTCGTTGGCGTGGATGACGGCGGTGGGGGAGCGGACGTCGCGGCTCGTGTTGGGGACGTCGGTGATGACGCCGACGTTCCGGTACAACCCGGCGGTGGTGGCGCAGGCGTTCGCGACGATGGGGTGTTTGTATCCGGGGCGGGTGTTTCTGGGTGTGGGGACGGGGGAGGCGCTCAACGAGATCGCGACGGGGTATTCGGGTCAGTGGCCGGAGTTCAGGGAGCGGTTCGCGCGGTTGCGGGAGTCGGTGTCGTTGATGCGGGAGTTGTGGACCGGGGGTCGGGTCGATTTCGAGGGGGAGTTCTACCGGACGGTGGGGGCGTCGATCTACGACGTGCCCGAGGGTGGGATTCCGGTGTACATCGCGGCGGGTGGTCCGGTGGTGGCGCGGTATGCGGGTCGGGCGGGGGACGGGTTCATCTGCACGTCGGGTAAGGGGATGGAGTTGTACACGGAGAAGTTGTTGCCTGCTGTTGCGGAGGGGGCGGGGAAGGCCGAGCGTGACGTCGCCGGGATCGACAAGATGATCGAGATCAAGATTTCGTACGACACGGATCCGGTGTTGGCGTTGGAGAACACGCGGTTCTGGGCGCCGTTGTCGCTGTCGGCGGAGCAGAAGCATTCGATCGAGGATCCGATCGAGATGGAGGCGGCGGCGGATGCGTTGCCGATCGAGCAGGTGGCGAAGCGGTGGATCGTGGCGTCGGATCCGGACGAGGCGGTGGCGCAGGTGAAGGCGTATGTGGATGCGGGTTTGAATCATCTGGTGTTTCATGCGCCGGGTCATGATCAGCGGCGTTTTCTGGAGTTGTTCGAGCGGGATCTGGCGCCGCGGTTGCGTCAATTGGGCTAGCGCCCAGTGGTGCACTTTCGGACGGCGGAGCCTCCGAAAGTGCACCACTGCGGCGAAGCCGCACGACAGAAGGGACTGCAAGCGATGGCGATGGCTCGACTCGCACCGGTAAGCGCACTGCCCGCCGCGACCGCCGAGGACTGGGAATGGCAGCTGCGCGCCCGCTGCCGGGGCATGGACAGCGCGATGTTCTTCCATCCGGAGGGATCGCGCGGGTCGGCACGGACGTGGCGGATCCGCACCGCGAAGGCGGTGTGCGCGGAATGCCCCGTCATCGAGGCGTGCCGGGAGCATGCGCTGAGCGTGCCTGAGCAGTACGGGATTTGGGGTGGACTGTCGGAATCGGAACGGGACGCACGACGCGAGCGCCGGTTGCCCGGCTGAGTGGAATCCGCCGGTAGCATCAGCAGGGTGCCGTCAGATGTTCCGTGCCTGCGTGTTCTGGTGTACAGCGACGACGTGACCACGCGCAGGCAGGTCGTCACCGCTCTCGGTCCCCGTCCCCATTCGGACCTGCCGCCCGTCGAGTACGTCGAGGTCGCCACGGCGCCGGTGGTGATCGCGCATCTGGACGCCGGCGGTATCGACCTGGCGATCCTCGACGGCGAGGCCACCCCCGCCGGCGGCCTGGGTATCGCGAAGCAACTCAAGGACGAGATCGACCGGTGCCCCCCGATCCTGGTCCTGACGGGCCGCCCGGACGACGCCTGGCTGGCGAACTGGTCGCGGGCCGAAGCGGCCGTGCCGCACCCGATCGACCCGATCCGCCTCACGCAGGAGGTTGTGGCGCTGCTGCGCGCCCGCTGACACCGGCCCCGACCGCCCGCAACCAGCAGCGGGAGTGTCGTGGCTCACGCACACGGTCGGCCGGGGGTATGTTCGGCTCCTAGGAGCGGAGGTGACCGGAGTCACTGTTCGGTTGCCCCGCCCCGACGCGGTTGTAGTGACAGATGCGGTTGCAGTGACAGCTCGTGGAATGGATTCGTCGGACCAGGGAGCGGGTCGTGAGGCAGATCGGGCAGGACGGACGGCGGTGTCGGCGAGGCGCCGACCGAAGCCCGGCTGCCGTTCGGCCGCTCGCGTCCCCCTCGCCCGCTGCGACGCGATCGCACCGCCCGCCCGGAGGGGAGGCCGAACCCCGTGAACGTCTACATCCCGATCCTCGTCCTCGGCGCGATCGCGGTCGTGTTCGCCGTGTTCTCGGTGCTCGTAGCCTCGATCGTCGGGCCGCGCCGCCGCAACCGAGCGAAGCTCGAGGCGTACGAATGTGGCATCGAACCGGTGTCGCAGCCGGACCGGCACGGCAGCGGGATCGGTGGTGCGAGCGGTCAGCGCATCCCCGTGAAGTACTACCTGACCGCGATGCTGTTCATCATCTTCGACATCGAGATCGTCTTCCTCTATCCGTGGGCGGTCCACTTCGACGCGCTCGGTGCCTTCGGTCTCGCCGCGATGGCGCTGTTCATCTTCAACGTCTCCGTCGCCTACGCGTACGAGTGGCGACGCGGCGGACTCACGTGGGACTGACTCCGGCGCGGCTGCCCACCGTCGCCGGAGACTGCTGGGGCACAGACGGATCGGGACGACACCGGAACTGAGGCGAGGAACATGGGTCTCGAGGAGAAGCTGCCGAGCGGATTCCTGCTGTCCACCGTGGAGGGACTCGCGGGCTACGCACGCAAGGGATCGCTGTGGCCCGCCACCTTCGGCCTCGCGTGCTGCGCCATCGAGATGATGGCGACCAGCTCCGGGCGGTTCGACATCGCCCGGTTCGGGATGGAGGCGTTCCGCGCGTCGCCCCGGCAGGCGGACCTGATGATCGTCGCCGGCCGCGTCAGTCAGAAGATGGGGCCGGTGCTGCGTCAGGTCTACGACCAGATGGTCGAACCGAAATGGGTTCTGGCGATGGGAGTGTGCGCCTCGTCGGGCGGGATGTTCAACAACTACGCGATCGTGCAGGGCGTCGACCACCTCGTCCCCGTCGACATCTACCTGCCGGGCTGCCCGCCGCGACCCGAGATGCTGCTCAACGCAATCCTGATGCTGCACGAGAAGATTGCGCAGATGCCGCTCGGGGTGAACCGCGAGGAGGCGGTGCGGGCCGCGGAAGCCGCGGCGCTGGCGGCGACCCCGACGATCGAGATGAGGGGGCTGCTCCGGTGACATCCGAGTACGACTCCGAAGCCACGGCGGGACCCGAGGGCAGCCCGCCGCCGGACGAGGCCGCGGTCGCCGACGTCATCGACGTCCGGCACGGCATGTTCGGGGTACGCGGCACCGGCGACACCTCCGGGTACGGCCGCCTGCAGCGCCCGGTCACGTTGCCGCCCAGCACGACCCGCCCGTTCGGTGGCTGGTTCGACGAGGTCGCGGACGGACTCGACGCCGCCCTCGCCGCCGCCGGGGTGCCCGCCGCGGAGGCCATCGAGAAGGTCGTGGTGTTCCGCGACGAACTGACCTTCCACGTCCGGGCGGCGCACTTGCCCGCGGTCGCACGCGCGCTGCGGGACGACCCCGGGCTGCGGTTCGAACTGTGCCTCGGCGTCAACGGGGTGCACTATCCGCAGGACACCGGGCGGGAACTGCACGCCGTGTACCCGCTGCAGTCGATCACCTGGGGCCGGCGTGTGCGGCTCGAGGTGTCCGTCCCCGACACCGATCCGCATGTGCCGTCGCTGTATGCCGTCTATCCCACCAACGACTGGCACGAGCGGGAGACGTACGACTTCTTCGGCATCGTCTTCGACGGTCATCCGGCGCTGACCCGGATCGAGATGCCCGACGACTGGCAGGGACACCCGCAGCGCAAGGACTACCCGCTCGGCGGCGTCCCCGTCGAGTACAAGGGCGCACAGATCCCGCCACCCGACGAGCGGAGGGCCTACAACTGATGAGCAACGGCACCATCTACAGCGCCGGCGGCCAGGACTGGGACGAGATCGTCGGGGCGGCGGCGAAGGCCGGGGACGAACGCATCGTCGTCAACATGGGGCCCCAGCATCCGTCCACCCACGGGGTGCTGCGCCTGATCCTGGAGATCGAGGGGGAGACGGTCACCGAGGCCCGGTGCGGAATCGGCTACCTGCACACCGGGATCGAGAAGAACCTCGAGTACCGAAGCTGGACGCAGGGCGTCACGTTCGTCACCCGGATGGACTACCTGTCCCCGTTCTTCAACGAGACGGCGTACTGCCTGGGCCTGGAGAAGCTGCTCGGCATCACCGACCTGATCCCGGAGCGCGCGACGGTGATTCGAGTGCTGCTGATGGAACTGAACCGGATCTCCTCGCACCTGGTCGCCCTGGCGACCGGTGGCATGGAACTCGGCGCGGTCACCGCGATGCTCTTCGGGTTCCGGGAACGCGAACTGATCCTCGACGTGTTCGAGAAGTTCACCGGACTGCGGATGAACCACGCGTTCATCCGGCCCGGCGGCCTCGCGCAGGACGTCTCCGACACCGCCCTCGCCGCCGCCCGGGACCTGCTCGACATCCTGCCGAGCCGGTTGCGGGACATGGAGCGGATGCTCAACGAGAACCCGATCTGGAAGGCCCGCACCGAGGGCATCGGGTACCTCGACCTGACCGGCTGCATGGCCCTCGGGATCACCGGGCCGATCCTGCGCGCCACCGGGCTGCCGCACGACCTGCGCCGCGCCGAACCCTACTGCGGCTACGAGACATACGACTTCGACGTCGTCACCGACACCGGCAGCGACTGCTACAGCCGCTACCTGATCCGGGTCCGGGAGATGCGGGAGTCGCTCGAGATCGTCGAGCAGTGCCTCGACCGGTTGCGTCCGGGCCCGGTGATGATCGACGACCGGAAGATCGCCTGGCCCGCCGACCTGTCCGTCGGCCCCGACGGCCTCGGCAACTCGCCCGAACACATCGAGCACATCATGGGGACCTCGATGGAGGCATTGATCCACCACTTCAAGCTCGTCACCGAGGGGTTCCGCGTCCCGGCCGGGCAGGTGTACGTCGCGGTCGAATCGCCGCGCGGGGAACTGGGGGTGCACATGGTCAGCGACGGCGGCAGCCGCCCGTACCGCGTGCACTACCGGGACCCGTCGTTCACGAATCTGCAAGCGGTGTCCGCGATGTGCGAGGGCGGCATGGTCGCGGACGTGATCGCGTCGGTCGCCAGCATCGACCCCGTCATGGGCGGAGTGGACCGATGACCGCGCCGCGCAGCTACCCGCCGGACGTGCGCGGCCGGCTCGAGGTCGACGCGAAGGAGATCCTCGCGCGCTACCCGCAGCCGCGGTCGGCGCTGCTGCCCCTGCTGCACCTCGTGCAGTCCGAGGACGGCTACATCACTCCTGCCGGAGTCGAATTCTGCGCCGCACAAATCGATCTCACCGCGGCGGAGGTGTCCGCGGTCGCGACGTTCTACTCGATGTACCGGCGCACCCCGACCGGCGACTACCTCGTCGGCGTGTGCACCAACACGCTGTGCGCGGTCATGGGTGGCGACGCCATCCTCGACGCCCTGCGCACCCACCTCGGTGTCGAGCCGGGGCGGACCACCCCCGACGGTGTCGTGACCCTCGAACACGTCGAGTGCAACGCCGCCTGCGACTACGCACCCGTGGTGATGATCAACTGGGAGTTCTTCGACAACCAGACTCCCGAATCGGCGGCCGCGCTGGTCGACACGCTCCGCGCCGGTGGCACCGTGACCCCGACCCGCGGTGCGCCGCCCTGCCCGTTCCGCGACACCGAACGGATCCTCGCCGGCTTCCCCGACCCACGTCCGGCCGCCCTCGACGCCGGGTCGGCGGGGGAGGCGACACTCGCCGGGCTGCGGGTCGCGCGGGAGCGGGGGCTGACCGCTCCGCCGCCGCCGGACGAGCGGGAAGGAGAGGCGTCGTGACCCTGACCCCGGTGCTGAGCCGGTACTGGGACGAGCCCCGGTCCTGGACCCTGGAGACCTACGAGCGGCACGACGGCTACCGCGCGCTGCGGGCCGCGTTGGCGATGGACCCGGACGCCGTCATCGACACCGTCAAGGTGGCGGGGCTGCGCGGCCGCGGTGGCGCCGGCTTCCCCACCGGCGTCAAGTGGTCCTTCATCCCGCAGGACGCCGCGGGGGCCGGCGGCAAGCCGCACTATCTGGTGGTCAACGCCGACGAGTCGGAGCCAGGCACCTGCAAGGACATGCCGCTGATGCTCGCGACGCCGCACGCGCTGATCGAGGGCGTGGCGATCGCCGCGTACGCGATCCGCGCGCGGCACGCGTTCGTCTACGTGCGCGGCGAGGTGGTGCCGGTGCTGCGGCGGCTGCAGAACGCGGTCGCCGAGGCCTACGCCGCCGGGTATCTCGGCCGGAACGTCCTCGGCAGCGGACACGACATCGACGTCGTCGTGCACGCCGGCGCCGGCGCCTACATCTGCGGCGAGGAGACCGCCCTGCTGGATTCGCTCGAGGGCCGCCGCGGGCAGCCGCGGCTGCGTCCGCCGTTCCCCGCCGTCGCGGGCCTGTACGCCAGCCCGACCGTCGTCAACAACGTCGAATCCATCGCCAGCGTCCCCCCGATCCTGCTGCACGGCCCCGACTGGTTCCGGTCGATGGGCAGCGAGAAGTCACCCGGCTTCACCCTGTACTCGCTGTCCGGGCACGTCACCCGTCCGGGCCAGTACGAGGCACCACTCGGCGTGACGCTGCGCGAGCTCCTCGGCTACGCGGGCGGGGTGCGCGCGGGGCACCGGCTCAAATTCTGGACACCCGGCGGCTCGTCGACGCCGATCTTCACCGAGGAGCACCTCGACGTCCCCCTCGACTACGAGGGTGTCGCCGGAGCCGGGTCGATGCTCGGCACCAAGGCGCTGCAGATCTTCGACGACACCACCTGCGTGGTGCGGGCGGTGCTGCGGTGGACGCAGTTCTACGCCCACGAGTCCTGCGGCAAGTGCACACCGTGCCGGGAGGGCACCTACTGGCTGGTGCAGATCATGGAGCGGATGGAGGCCGGCCAGGGCGCCGCCGCCGATCTCGGGACGCTTCTCGACGTCGCCGACGGGATCGCCGGAAAGTCGTTCTGCGCGTTGGGTGATGCCGCCGCCAGCCCGATCAGTTCGTCCCTGAGGTACTTCCGGGACGAGTACCTCGCGCACTTCGAGATGGGTGGATGTCCCTTCGACCCGGCCCGCTCGGCCCTGACCGCGGGAGCGGGTGCCCGATGACCGTCAGCGAGAACGTTGCCGCGCCCGCCGACCTGGTGACCGTGACCATCGACGGCGCCGAGGTCCGGGTTCCGAAGGGCACCCTGGTGATTCGAGCCGCCGAGCTGGTCGGGATCCAGATCCCCCGGTTCTGCGACCACCCCCTCCTCGACCCCGTCGGCGCCTGTCGCCAGTGCCTCGTCGAGGTCGAGCTGCCGGGCCGGGAACCGGGAGCGCCGCCGATGCGGATGCCGAAACCGATGGCCTCGTGCACCACGACCGTCTCGGAGGGGATGGTCGTGTACACCCAGCTCACCTCGCCGGCCGCGGACCGGGCGCAGCGCGGAGTCATGGAACTGCTGCTGATCAACCACCCCCTCGACTGCCCGGTGTGCGACAAGGGTGGCGAGTGCCCGCTCCAGAACCAGGCGATGTCCAACGGCCGCAGCGACTCCCGCTTCGACGGCGTCAAACGGACCTACCCGAAGCCGATCCCGCTGTCGACCGAGGTGCTGCTCGACCGGGAACGGTGCGTGCTCTGCGCCCGCTGCACCCGTTTCTCGCAGCAGATCGCGGGCGACCCGTTCATCGATCTCCTCGAGCGTGGTGCGCTGCAGCAGGTGGGCATCGGGGAAGGCGAGCCGTTCGAGTCGTACTTCTCGGGCAACACCGTGCAGATCTGTCCCGTCGGTGCGCTGACCGGTGCGGCGTACCGGTTCCGGGCCCGGCCGTTCGATCTGGTGTCCAGTCCCAGTGTGTGCGAGCACTGCGCCTCGGGGTGTGCCCAGCGTACGGATCACCGGCGGGGCACGGTGCTGCGGCGCCTGGCCGGTGACGACCCCGAGGTCAACGAGGAGTGGAACTGCGACAAGGGCCGGTGGGCGTTCACCTACGCCACCGCCGACGACCGGTTGACCACCCCACTCGTCCGCGGGGAGGACGGCACCCTGGCCCCCGCGTCGTGGTCGGAAGCCCTGTCCGTCGCCGCACGGGGACTGCGTGAGGCCCCGGGCGTCGGGGTGCTCACCGGGGGCCGTCTCACCGTCGAGGACGCCTACGCGTACGTGAAGTTCGCCCGGATCACCCTCGGCACCAACGACATCGACTTCCGCTCCCGGCCGCACTCCGCGGAGGAGGCGAGCTTCCTCGGTGCCCGGGTCGCGGGCAGGCGCATGTCGGTGACGTACGCGGACCTCGAACGGGCACCGGTCGTGGTCCTGGTGGCCTTCGAGCCGGAGGAGGAGTCGCCGATCGTCTTCCTCCGACTGCGCAAGGCGGTCCGCAGGCACGGTCCGGCCGTGCACTCGATCGCGCCCTACGCCAGTCGCGGCCTCGAGAAGCTGTCGGGACACCTGCTGCAGGCCGTTCCGGGTGGCGAGGTCGCGGCCTTGCAGGCGCTGCGCGGCAACGAGCTGCTGCACCACCCGGACGCCCTGATCCTGGTCGGCGAGCGGGCGGCTTCGCTGCCGGGAACACTCACGGCCGCAGCGGAACTCGCGGACGTCACCGGTGCGCGGTTGGCGTGGATCCCGCGCCGCGCCGGAGAACGCGGCGCACTCGAGGCCGGCGCACTGCCCGATCTGCTGCCCGGCGGCCACCCGGTCGCCGACGCCGAGGCTCGCCGCCTGGTCGCGGCCCGCTGGAACGTGCCGGACCTGCCGGCAGCAGCGGGCCGGGACACCGACGGCATCCTCGACGCCGCCCGCTCCGGCGCGCTCGGCGCCCTGGTGGTCGCCGGTGTCGAGCTCGACGATCTGCCCGACCCGGAGGCGGCCCGCGCCGCCGTCGACGCCGCGGGTTTCGTCGTCGCGCTGGAACTGCGCCGCAGCGCCGTCACCGACCTCGCCGACGTGGTGTTCCCCGTGGCACCGGTCGCCGAGAAGGCAGGCACCTTCGTCGACTGGGAGGGCCGCGACCGACCCTTCGCCGTCGCGTTGCCCGGCGTCGGCGCGATGTCGGATCAGCGGGTGCTGCATGCACTCTCCGCCGAGATGGGTGCGCCGATCGACCTGACCGACCCGGCGCGGGCCCGCGCCGAACTTGCCGCGATCGGCCGGTGGGGCGGCGACCCGGTCGCGTCCCCCGCCACCGCTGCGGGCCATCCGCGGCTGCCCGGCCCCGGCCAGGCGGTGCTCGCCGGATGGCGGCAACTACTCGACTCCGGACGGCTGCAGGACGGTGAGCCGCACCTCGCCGGCACCGCGCACCGGCCGGTCGCCCGGATCTCGGCCGGCACCGCCACCGAGATCGGCTGTCGGGACGGCGATCCGCTGACCGTCAGCACGGACCACGGCGCGGTCACCCTGCCCGTCGTGGTGACCGACATCCCCGAGCGGGTGGTGTGGCTCCCGCTGAACTCGCCGGGCAGCGCCGTGCACCGTCAGCTCGGCGCGACGGCCGGTGCGCTGGTCAGGATCCGGCCCGCTCTGGAGGCGCGATGACGCTCGCCGCAGGTACCGACCTCTCGTCGTTCGGCAACGACCCGTGGTGGCTGGTCGTGGCGAAGGCGTTGGCCATCTTCGTGTTCCTGATCCTCACGCCACTCGTCGCGCTGCTCGTCGAACGCAAGGTGATGGCGTGGATGCAGATGCGGGTCGGCCCAAACCGGGTCGGACCGCGAGGCACCCTGCAGAGCCTCGCCGACGGCATCAAACTCGCGCTCAAGGAGGGCATCGTCCCCGCGGGCGTCGACAAGCCGGTGTACCTGCTCGCGCCGATCATTTCGATCGTCCCCGCGATCATGGCGTTCGCCGTCATCCCGTTCGGGCCGGAGGTGTCGGTCCTCGGGCACCGGACCGCGTTGCAGCTCACCGATCTTCAGGTCGCGGTCCTGTACGTCCTCGCCGTCACCTCCGTCGGCGTGTACGGCATCGTGCTCGCCGGCTGGGCGTCCGGCTCCACCTATCCGCTCCTCGGCGGGCTGCGCTCGACCGCGCAGGTGATCTCCTACGAGGTCGCGATGGGCCTGTCCTTCGCGGCGGTGTTCCTCGACGCGGGCACCATGAGCACCTCCGGCATCGTCGCGTCGCAGTTCGGCACCTGGTACGTCTTCCTGCTGCTGCCGTCGTTCCTCATCTACGTCACCTCGATGGTCGGCGAGACGAACCGGGCACCGTTCGACCTGCCCGAGGCGGAGGGCGAGCTGGTCGGCGGCTTCCACACCGAGTACTCGTCGCTCCGCTTCGCGATGTTCATGCTCGCCGAGTACATCAACATGGTCACCGTCTCCGCGTTGGCCACCACCCTGTTCCTCGGCGGCTGGCACGCGCCGTGGCCGTTGAGCATCTGGGACGGCGCCAATTCGGGCTGGTGGCCGGTGCTCTGGTTCACCGCCAAGGTGTGGTGCTTCCTGTTCGTGTTCATCTGGCTGCGGGCCACGCTGCCGCGACTGCGGTACGACCAGTTCATGAACCTCGGGTGGAAGGTGCTGATCCCCGCGTCCCTGCTGTGGATCATGCTCGTCGCCACCGCCCGCGCCCTGCGGATCGAGGGACACGACGCCGCGGCGGTCACGCTCGTCGTCGCCGGCGTGATCGTCGCCCTCGGCCTGCTCGTGCTGCTGTGGCGGTTGCTGCGGCACCGCAAGGCCCGGACCGCGGTCTCGGCCGCACCACCGGAGCCACCACCCTTCGACCCGATGGCCGGGGGGTTCCCGGTCCCACCCCTACCCGGACAGACACTGCCCGGACGGACACTGCCCGAGTTCGACAGCGCCGCGGGAGGTCCGCGATGACCAGGTTCCTCGATTCCCTCGCCGGTTTCGGCGTCACCTTCTCGACGATGTTCAAGAAACCGAACACCGAGTCGTACCCGGAGGTCCGGCCCGAGACCGCGCCGGGCTACCACGGCAGACACCAACTCAACCGCCACCCGGACGGACTGGAGAAGTGCATCGGCTGCGAGCTGTGCGCCTGGGCGTGCCCGGCCGACGCGATCTTCGTCGAGGGCGCCGACAACACGGAGGAGCAACGCTTCTCGCCCGGAGAGCGGTACGGTCGCGTCTACCAGATCAACTACCTGCGGTGCATCGGCTGCGGCCTCTGCGTCGAGGCCTGCCCCACCCGCGCACTGACCATGACCAACCAGTACGACGAGCTCGCCGACGACAACCGCGCCGACCTGATCTTCGGCAAGGACCGGCTCCTGGCCCCCCTGCAGACGGGCATGACCGCGCCGCCGCACCCGATGGCGCCCGGCACCACCGACGAGGACTACTACCGGGGCACCCTCCCCCGTGAGTCCTTTCGGCCCGCACCGGGACCGGAAGGACTCACAGGGGGAGAGGGGTGACGGCCGACGCGGCCGTCGCGGCCGCCACCACCCTCGCCGAGCCGCTGACGCGCACCGCAGCGACACTGTCGGAGCCGCTGACGCGCACCGCAGCGACACTGTCGGAGCCGCTGACGCGCACCTCCGGTGGCGAGGCGGTGCAGTTCTGGGTCCTGGGGACCCTCTGCGTGATCGGCGCCCTCGGCGTCGTGTGCGCGACGAAGGCGGTGTACTCGGCGATCTTCCTGGCGATGACGATGATCCTGCTGGCGTTCTTCTACATCGCGCAGGACGCGCTGTTCCTCGGTGTCGTGCAGATCGTCGTCTACACCGGTGCGGTGATGATGCTGTTCCTGTTCGTGCTGATGCTGGTCGGTGTCGACTCGTCCGACTCCCTCGTGGAAACCATTCGGGGGCAACGGGTCGCCGCGGTCGTCGCCGGAGTCGGATTCGGGGTGCTGCTGATCGCCGGCATCGGCAGCGTCACCGTCACCTCGTTCGTCGGCCTGCCCGACGCCAACGCCGGACCCGCCTCGTCGCCCACCGGATCCATCGGCAACGTACCCGCGCTGGCCGAGCTGATCTTCATCCGCTACGTGTGGGCATTCGAACTGACCGGAGCCCTGCTGATCACCGCGACCATCGGCGCGATGGTCCTCGCACACCGCGAACGCATCGAACCGCGGCCGAACCAGCGGGCCATGTCCGAACAGCGGTTCCGCGACGGCGGCCAGGTGACGCCACTGCCGAGCCCCGGCGTCTACGCCCGGCACAACGCCGTCGACATGGCGGCGCTGCTGCCCGACGGCACCACCGCCCCGGGGTCGGTCAGCGGCGTCCTCACTCCCCGCAGCGTGACACGGCGGGGTGAACACGAGCCGTCGCGCGGCGACAAGGAGGCGAAGCAGTGAACCCGGAGAACTACCTGTACCTGTCGGCGTTGCTGTTCACGATCGGCGCGACCGGTGTGCTGCTGCGCCGCAACGCGATCGTGGTGTTCATGTGCATCGAGTTGATGCTCAACGCCACGAACCTCGCGTTCGTCACGTTCGCGCGCATGCACGGCAACCTCGACGGGCACGTCTTCGCGTTCTTCACGATGGTGGTCGCCGCCGCGGAAGTCGTCGTCGGGCTCGCGATCATCATGGCCATCTTCCGCACCCGTCGTTCGGCCTCGGTCGACGCCGCCAACCTCCTCAAGTTCTGACATGGCCGCCGGGATCTGGCTTCTCGTCGCGCTGCCGCTCGCGGGCGCCGCCGTGCTGCTGCTCGCCGGACGGCGCAGCGACCGGTGGGGTCACCTCCTCGGATGCGCGACGGCGATCGCCTCGTTCGCGGTCGCGGCCGCCCTGTTCGTCGGCATGCTCGGCCGCGAGGGCGCCGACCGCGCGGTCACCGAGACCCTGTTCAGCTGGGTGCCCGTCGCCGGCCTCCAGGTGGACTTCGGTCTCCAACTCGACCAGCTGTCCATGTGTTTCGCGCTGCTGATCACCGGTGTCGGCTCGCTGATCCACGTCTACTCGGTCGGCTACATGGCGGCCGACCCCGACCGCCGCCGGTTCTTCGCGTATCTCAACCTCTTCCTGGCTGCGATGCTGCTGCTGGTGCTCGCCGACAACTACCTCGGGCTGTACGTCGGGTGGGAGGGCGTCGGTCTGGCGTCGTACCTGCTGATCGGGTTCTGGCACCACAAGCCGTCTGCCGCGGCCGCCGCGAAGAAGGCGTTCGTCGTCAACCGGGTCGGTGACATGGGCCTGGCGATCGCGCTGATGGTCATGTTCGCGACCTTCGGAACCGTCTCCTACGACGGGGTTTTCGCGGGTGTCGGGGAGGCCGGGGAGGGGTTGCTCACGGCGCTGGGGTTGTTGCTGCTGCTCGCCGCGTGCGGCAAGTCGGCGCAGGTGCCGCTGCAGTCGTGGCTCGGGGACGCGATGGAGGGCCCGACCCCGGTGTCGGCGCTGATCCACGCCGCGACGATGGTCACGGCGGGCGTCTACCTGATCACGCGGTCGAACCCGATCTTCGACCTGGCTCCCGGCGCTCGGCTGGGGGTGGTGATCGTCGGCGCCGTCACGCTGCTGTTCGGCGCGATCATCGGTTGCGCGAAGGACGACATCAAGAAGGCGCTCGCCGCGTCCACGATGAGCCAGATCGGCTACATGGTGCTCGCGGCCGGCCTCGGGCCCGCCGGTTACGCGTTCGCGATCATGCACCTGCTCACCCACGGATTCTTCAAGGCGGGGCTCTTCCTCGGCGCGGGCTCGGTGATGCACGCGATGAACGACGAGGTGAACATGCGCCGCTACGGCGGTCTGCGGACGCTGATGCCGATCACCTTCGTGACGTTCGGCTGCGGCTACCTGGCGATCATCGGGATCCCGCCGTTCGCGGGCTTCTTCTCCAAGGACAAGATCATCGAGGTCGCGTTCGGTGCCGGGGGTGTCGAAGGCTGGGTGCTCGGCGGCGCGACGCTGCTCGGTGCCGGGATCACCGCGTTCTACATGACGCGCGTCATGCTGATGACGTTCTTCGGTGACCGGCGCTGGGCGGACGGCACGCACCCGCACGAGGCGCCCCGGTCGATGACGTGGCCGATGATCCTCATCGCGATCGGTTCCGTCGGATCCGGCTTCCTGCTCGCCTACGGTGGGGCGCTGCAGGACTGGCTGGCGCCGGTGGTCGGTGTCCGCCACGACGAGCTGCCGGTGCCGGTGTGGACGATCACCGTCACGACACTGGTGGTCGTTCTGGCCGGCTTCGCCGTCGCGTACCGGCAGTACGTGGGCGCGACGATCCCGGTGCAGGCGCCGGTCGACGTGTCGGCACTGACCGTCGCCGCCCGCGCGGATCTCTACGGCGACGCGGTGAACGAGGCGGTGTTCATGCGACCCGGCGATCGGCTCGCGCGCGGACTGGTGACCGTCGACGATCGTGGTGTCGACGGCGCGGTCACCGGCATCGCCGCCGGGGTGGGTGTGGTGTCGACGCGAATCCGCAAGCTGCAGAACGGTTTCGTCCGCAGCTATGCGATGTACATGTTCGTGGGCGCGGCCGCCGTGGTCGCGACGCTGGCGCTGGTGAGGTGACGGTGAACGGTTTCGCGTGGCTGACTGCACTGTGGCTGACGCCGCTCGTCGGCGCGGGTGTCGTCGCCGTCGTCCCGACGCGCAGCCGCGGTGCCGCCCGGTGGACCGCGTTCGCGGTGTCGCTGGTCGTCCTCGCGCTGGCGGTCGGTGTCGCGATCGGCTACGAACCCGGCGGCGAGCGGTACCAGTTCGTCGAATCCCACGAGTGGATACCGGCTTTCGGTACCCGATACACCCTCGGCGTCGACGGGGTGGCGCTGGTGCTGGTGCTGCTCACCGCGGCGCTGGTGCCGGTGCTGCTGCTGGCGGGGTGGCGGGACGCCGACCGGGCACGGGGCCGACGACCGGTGCACACCTACGCGGCGCTGTTCCTGATCGTCGAGTCGATGGTCCTGATGTCGTTCGTCGCACTCGACATCCTGCTCTTCTACGTGTTCTTCGAGGTCATGCTGATCCCGATGTACCTGCTCATCGGCGGGTTCGGCGACGCCCGTGGACCCCGCGCCGCGGTGAAGTTCCTGCTGTACAACCTGTTCGGCGGCCTGATCATGCTGGCCGCGGTGATCGGGCTGTACGTGGTGACGGCGGGGGAGTCGAGCCCCTTCGACTCGGGCACCTTCGACTTCCGGGCCATCGCCGATGCAGTGTCGAACGGGACCCTGGCCATCGATGCTCCCGTCGCGAACGCACTGTTCCTCGGATTCCTGTTCGCGTTCGCGGTGAAGGCACCGCTGTGGCCGCTGCACACCTGGCTGCCCGACGCCGCCGTGCACTCCACCCCGTCGACGGCGGTGCTGATGATGGCGGTCGTCGACAAGGTCGGCACCTTCGGCATGCTGCGGTACTGCGTGCAGCTGTTCCCCGACGCCACCGCCACCTTCGCGCCGCTGGTCCTGACCCTCGCGGTGATCGGTGTGGTCTACGGCGCCCTGGTCGCGATCGGCCAGACCGACATCATGCGGCTGATCGCGTACACGTCCATCTCGCACTTCGGGTTCATCGTTCTCGGCGTCTTCGCGCTGACCAGCCAGTCGCAGGGCGGATCCGCGCTGTACATGGTCAACCACGGCATCTCCACGGCGGCGCTGATGCTGATCGCCGGCTTCCTGGTGGCCCGCCGCGGCAGTCGCGCGATCGGTGACTACGGCGGGGTGCAGTCGAGCGCACCCGTGCTGGCCGGAACGTTCCTCGTCGCCGGTCTCGCGACGCTGTCGCTGCCGGGTCTGGCCCCGTTCGTCAGCGAATTCCTGGTGCTGATCGGTACCTTCACTCGCTACCCGGCCGCGGCGGTCGTGGCGACCGGCGCTCTGGTGCTGTCGGCGCTCTACGTGCTGTGGCTGTACCAGCGGGTGATGACCGGGCCCGCCCGCGCCGACGGTGGCCGCGTCCGTGACCTGGTGCCCCGCGAGATCGCGGTGGTTGCGCCGCTGATCGCGCTGCTGCTGATGCTGGGTCTGTATCCGAAACCCGCGCTCGACGCGATCACGCCGACGATCACCGCCACCCTGACCTCGATCCACCAGGAGGATCCGGCGCCGACCGTCGGAACCGGGTCGGTGGCGGCGGACAGCGACGGCCAGGGAGGTGGGCACCGGTGAGTTCCTTCGACGTTGCGATCCTCGCCCAGGGCGCGCTGCCCGCTCCCGACCTCGAGTACGGCAAGCTGGCGCCGATGCTGATCGTCTTCGGTGCCGCGGTGCTCGGGGTGCTCGTGGAGTCGTTCGCGCCCAGCCGGTTCCGGTACGGCAGCCACCTCGTCCTCGGGATCGGGGGACTCGCCGCGGCGTTCGTCGCGGTGGTGCTGCTGCGGGACACCCGCGGAGTCGCGGTCGGTGGTGCGGTGGTCGTCGACGGGCCGACGCTGTTCCTGCAGGGGTCCGTCCTGCTGGTCTCCCTGCTGTCGATGCTGTTGATCGCCGAACGAGGACGCGTCGGGGCCAGGTCCACCACGGTCACGGCCATGGGCAGGGTGGTCGCCGACGCGTTCACGCCGCAGGCGTCGGTGGTGCCCGGCAGCGTCGCCGAGAAGGAGGCCACCGCGGCGGGGGTGACCCGCACCGAGGTGTTCCCGTTGACCCTGTTCGCGGTCGGCGGGATGCTGCTGTTCCCGGCGTCGGGCGACCTGCTGACGATGTTCGTCGCGCTCGAGGTGCTGTCGCTGCCGCTGTATCTGCTGTGCGGGCTGGCCCGTCGCCAGCGTGTGCTGTCCCAGGAAGCCGCGCTGAAGTACTTCCTGCTCGGCGCGTTCTCGTCGGCCTTCTTCCTGTTCGGTGTCGCCTTCCTCTACGGACAGGCGGGCACCGTCGAACTGTCGGGCATCGCGGAGTCGACCGCGTCGGGCGGGACGACGTTCGCGTTGATCGGCACCGGCCTGCTGTCGGTGGGGCTGCTGTTCAAGGTCGGGGCGGTGCCGTTCCACACCTGGATCCCGGACGTCTACCAGGGGGCTCCGACGCCGATCACCGCGTTCATGGCGTCGGCGACCAAGATCGCGGCGTTCGGGGCGATGCTGCGGATCTTCTACGTGGCGCTGCCCGGCCTGCGGGACGACTGGCGGCCGATGCTGTGGGCGGTCGCGATCCTGACGATGGTGTTCGGCTCCGTGCTGGCCGTCACGCAGACCGACGTCAAGCGGATGCTCGCGTACTCGTCGATCGCGCATGCAGGCTTCCTGCTGACCGGGCTCGTCGCGGCGGACCGGGACGGCCTGTCGTCGACGATGTTCTACCTCGTGGCGTACGGGTTCAGCACCGTCGCGGCGTTCGCCGTCGTCGGACTGGTCCGCGGCCCCGCCGGGGAGGCCACGCACCTGTCGCACTGGACCGGACTCGGTCGCCGGTCGCCGCTGGTGGCGGCCACCTTCGCCCTGCTGCTGCTGTCGTTCGCAGGCATCCCCCTGACGGCCGGTTTCGTCAGCAAGTTCGCCGTGTTCCAGGCCGCCGCCGGGGCCGGTGGCGCCGCCCTGGTGGTCGTCGGTGTGGTGTGCAGCGCGATCGCGGCCTACTTCTACGTGCGGGTGATCGTGCTCATGTTCTTCGCCGAGCCCGGGTCCGACGCCCCCGAGGTGGTCGTGCCCGGCCCGCTGACCACCGCTGCGATCGCCGTCGGCGCCGTGGTCACGATCGTGCTCGGTGTCGCGCCTGCGCCGCTGCTGGACCTCGCGGCACGGGCCGCGGAGTTCCTGCAGTAGATCCCGGGCGGTTCGAGACCTTTCCGAGATCGGAACACCCCCTGTGCTTGCGCTCGCACGCCTTCATTCGTCCCGAACCCCCGATTCGCCTGTGATCTGGCTCACAATCACGTAACGATAACGAACGGTGTAGCGAAAGGTCACAATTGCCTCCTGCCAGCGCGAATCAACTGTAAGAATCGCCGATTCCGGACGCCCGTCGGGGTGCGGTGTTCCGAAATCCCATGGTTTCCAACGACCCTGGCTCTCCGTATCGTCGGTGACGGCTTCGAGACCACGAGCCACAGCCGGACCGCCACCGAGCCTGCCCCGCGGATCCGGACCCGAGACCCAACCCAGGGGCAGCGACGAGGCCATCGCGAATCGATCGCGGTGCCAACCCCCACCCCGCGTGACTCGCGCACCGGCCCCGTATGCGGCCTTCGAAAGGAACATCTCGATGATCACCACCCGTATCCAGACCACCTCCACCGCGGCGAAGAAGGCCCTCGGCTGGGTGGCCGTGACGGGCGCGCTCGTCGCAGTCCCCATGGGACTCGCCGCCGGCACCGCGAATGCCCAGGGTCACAACTGGGATGCAGTCGCCCAGTGCGAATCCGGCGGCGACTGGAGCATCAACACCGGCAACGGCTTCTCCGGCGGACTGCAGTTCACCCCCAGCACCTGGGCGGCTTACGGCGGCACCGGGGCTGCCCAGAACGCCTCGCGCGCCGAGCAGATCGCCGTGGCGGAGAACGTCCTCGCCGACCAGGGCCCCGGCGCCTGGCCGGTGTGCGGTCAGTACCTCTGATTCGCACACCGACTGTCCGACAACCGAACCCGTGAGGCTCCGCGGGTGTCGGTGCAGCGCGGCCGCCGCATCCACAGGATGCGGCGGCCGCGTTCGTCACCGGGCGCCGACGGTCACGGCACGCGTGACACCGCTGTGACCAGTGCGTCGGCGACGCGGTCCGCGCCCCACGGGAGCGAGAGCGGCGACGGGAAGCCGAGCGCGTTCGGCACCCCCGAATTGCGGGCGATGGACACGATCGCCCCGCGTTGGACCGTCGACAGGTTGTTCCACTGGGCATTTCCGCGCATGTAGTCGATGTCCCCGGCGGGTGAAACGACGACGGCGATGTCGGTGTCCAGGTTGTTGACCAGCTCGTAGCTGACCTTGCCTCGTCCGTCGGCGTCCGTCGGCACCGTCTGCGCCCAGTCGGACAACTGGAAGCCGAGCTCCTTCATGAACATGCCGATCCCGCGGTCCTCCCCGGAGAGGATGTAGAGCTCTCCCGCGAGGTCGCCGATCACGGCGTTGAATCGCACGCCCTCGAATTCGGGGTGCGCGGCGCGGATCCCGGCCAGTGCCTCCTCGGCCGAGTCGACAGCGGCCCGGGCCTCGTCCTCTCGGCCGAGTGCCCTGCCGATCTTGAGGGTCGAGTCCTGCCACGGCTCGACGTTCGCCTGCTCGTCGAAGTGCACGACCGGGGCGATGTTCGAGAGTTCCTGGTACACCTGCTCGGTCAGGCTCCACTGGCCGGTGGCGACGATGACGTCGGGATCGAGGGCGACGATCTGCTCGACGTAGGCCTGCGGATCGCCGTCGAACAGCAGGGTCGGGATCTCGTGGTCCCCCGTCGAGGTCAGCGCGTCGATTCCGCCGCCGGGATTGGGCGGGAGGACCCGGTACCCTATGTCCGTCAGGGCGTCGACCTGCCAGTCCCACACCCCCACCCCGTCCGTGGCGACGAGGGTGCTCGTGTCCGACGGCAGCGCGATCGGTGCGACACCCGTCGAGATCACCATGTCCGCGTCCTGAGGTGACAGCGGCAGCACCCGCTCGGCGTCGGGCGGAACCTGTGCTTCGCCGAACTTGCCTGTGACGGTGACGGTTTCGTCGCCGCTCGAGGTGAGGGAGTTTCCGCCGCACGCGGTCAGGAGCAGTGCGAGAAGTGCTGCCAACGCAGCTACCGGTGCGCGCCTCACAGCGGACGTCCGTTCGGCCCACCGGGATTGCCGGGAACGGTGCACGTGGCCATGGCGCGATACGCCATGAAGCAGACTGTCGTTGCTGAGCTTCCACTGCCCGTCGATCCAGTGCCACTTGAGGGTGGCCTCGCTCGGGGTGTTGCCCGCGATCGAGGTCGTGATCTGAGCGCGCGCAACGTCACCGGTCACCGTGACCGGGCGAGTGAGGTCCCAGTGGTAGATGCCGGACGCGACGGGCTCTACCATGCAGTAAGTACTGTTAGCCTAAGCTAACCTTTCGGCCGGTCGGACCTCCCCGGGGTCGGGAAACCTACGGCAGCATCGAACCGGTCGCGGTGAACCGCTCGTGGAACGAGAACGCCTCCCCGAGCAGGTGTGGGGTGTGCCCGACGTTCGGCAGGGCCTGGGCCCGCGCGACGTAGTCGTGCAGCAGCGGCCGGAACTCGGGGTGGGCGCAGCGGTCGATGACCACCTGCGACCGCTTGCGCGGGGAGAGCCCCCGCAGGTCGGCCAGGCCCTGTTCGGTGACCAGCACCTGGACGTCGTGCTCGGTGTGGTCGACGTGCGGAACCATCGGCACGATCGAGGAGATCGCACCACCCTTCGCGGTGGACGGGCTCAGGAACATCGACAGGTAGCCGTTGCGGGCGAAGTCGCCCGAGCCGCCGATGCCGTTCATGATCCTGGTGCCCATCACGTGGGTCGAGTTGACGTTGCCGTAGATGTCGGCCTCGAGCATCCCGTTCATCGCGATGATCCCGAGCCGGCGCACCACCTCCGGATGGTTGCTGATCTCCTGCGGACGCAGCGTGATGTGGTCGCGGTAGAAGTCGATGTTATCCGTCAGTTCCGTCAGGCCCGTCGCGGACAGGGCCAGCGACGTCGCCGACGCGTGCGCGACCACGCCGTCCTTGATGAGCCGGAGCATCGAGTCCTGGATGACCTCCGAGTAGCAGGTCAGGTCGCGGTAGCCACCCCGGTCCAGGCCGCCGAGAACCGCGTTCGCGACGTTCCCGATGCCGGCCTGCAGCGGCAGCAGCGAGTCGGCGGGCAGGCGTCCGGCCTTGACCTCGTGCGCGAAGAAGTCGAGGACGTGTCCGGCGATCGCGAGGCTCACGTCGTCGGGGTCGGTCAGTTCGCTGGCGCTGTCCGGGACGTCGGTCTCGACGACCGCGACCACCTTCGCCGGGTCGACCCGGAAGGTGGGCTGCCCGATCCGGTCCTCGACGCGGGTCAGTTCGATCGGCGTGCGGTGCGGGGGCAGCGCGGTGCCGTAGTAGACGTCGTGCATGCCCGCCATCGCCTCGGGAACCCACGAGTTCACCTCGAGGACGATACGGTCTGCGACGTCGAGCCACGTCTTGTTGTTGCCGATGGACGCGGACGGGATCAGTTCGCCGGACTCGGTGATGCCGGAGACCTCGACGATCGCGACGTCGACCTTGCCGTAGTAGCCTTCCCACACCTGCTGCGCGACGTGCGACAAGTGGATGTCGACGTAGTCCATCCGGCCGTGGTTGATCTTGCGGCGCGCGGTCGGTTCGGACTGGTACGGCATGCGCAGCGCGATGCCGTCGATCTCGGCGAGCACCCGCTCGGTTTCCGCCGACACGGACGCGCCGGTCAGCAGGTTGATCGTGAAGTTCGATCCTGCGCCGCGGACCGCGTGGATCCGCTCGGCGAGGGCGGGAACGACCACCTTCGGGGTGCCTGCGGACGCGAAACCGCTGATCGCGACGGTGTCGCCGGGGTTGATCGCTGCCGCGGCCTCGGCGGCGGAGGTCACCTTCGCGGCGAAGGTGGGGTTGTGGATCCTGCTCACGTCTGCTCGCTCCCGCTCGATCGGACTCGTTAGCAGAAGTAAATGCTATCCGCCATGCGAACACCGTGACGAGGTGGCCCACCTCACTCGGCTCGGCGGCGTCGGGCACAATGCCGATGTCGGCGGGCGATCGACCCGCGATGCGACGGGGAGGTGTCGGATGGATGCACAGCTCGATCCGTTGGGGGAACTGGGCGTGTTCACCGGCACCTGGATCGGCGGCGGCGACGGGCACTACCCGACCATCGACGACTTCTCCTACGAGGAGGAGATCGAGTTCACCGCCACCCCGGGCAAACCGTTCCTCGCCTATCGCTCCCGCACCTGGTCACCGGGTCGTGAACGCCCGATGCACACCGAGAACGGCTACCTCCGCCACGCGGGCGACACCCTCGAACTGCTGGTGAGCCAGCCGACCGGATTCGTCGAGATCCAGCGCGGCGACCTGCACGCCGGGGTTCTCGACCTGACGCTCGTCTCGCTGAACCGGTCGCCCGACGCCAAACCCGTGCACGACATCCGCCGCCGGATCACCGTCGACGGCGACGTCCTGTCCTACGACATGTGGATGGCCCACGCCTCCACCCCGCTCACGCATCACCTGACCGCCCGGCTGCAGCGTGCCTGAACGGGCCTCGGCGCGGCGACAGCGGTAGTTTCGGCAGGGGAGACGCACGGAAGGGTCGGACGATGGCGGGACTGGCACTGGTACTCGCCGGCGGCGGGTTGGCCGGAATCGCCTGGGAAACCGGATTCCTGCTCGGGCTGGCCGACGAGAACCCGGACGCCGCCGCCGAGTTGCGCGGAGCCGCCCTGCTGCTCGGGACGTCCGCGGGCTCGACGGTCGCGGCGCAACTCTCCAGCGGAGTGCCGCTGCCGGAACTCTTCGAACGGCAGCTGTCGCCGCACCACCACGAGATCGCTCCGGACGGCGCCCCACAGCGGATGAGCGTCATGTTCGCCGACGTCGCCACCGCACCGGGGGTCACCACCGCCCAGCGGCTGCAGCGCGTCGGTACCGCAGCGGTCGCCGCCCGCACCGTCGACGCACCGCAGCGCCGCGCCGTCATCGAGTCGCGCCTGCCGTCGCACCGGTGGCCGGAGCGGGCCCTGGCGATCCCCGCGATCGACGTCGAGTCCGGTGCGACCGTCGTCTTCGACCGCGAGTCGGGCGTGGACCTGGTCGACGCCGTCGCCGCGAGCTGCGCCGTCCCCGGAGTCTGGCCGCCCGTCACGATCGCCGGACGCCGCTACATGGACGGTGGCGTCGCAACGTCGACGAACCTGCAGCTGGCCCGCGGGTACGACCGGGTGGTGGTGCTGACGCCGAGCCCCGACCCGGCGCCCTACCTGTTCGGTGGCAGCCTCGCCGACGACGTTGCGACCTTCCCGCCGGGGACGGTGTTCGTCGCCTACGCCGACACGGCGTCCGTCGCGGCGTTCGGCCGCGGCCCCCTCGACCCCGCGTGCCGGCCACCGGCCGCACTCGCCGGGCGCGAGCAGGGGCGCAGGCAGGCCGCCGACGTGGCCACCTTCCTGTCCGTCCCGCGCCCGACCCACGGTGCGGCGCAAGCGAGTTGACCGTGACGTGGACGGCGATCCGTATTTCGGCATCGACATCTCACGGTGGTGGACAGCACCCGAACCGCCCGTCAATGTCTGCGATCGGTACCTGTGCCGGATCTGCAGTGGTCGTCGGTGACGAGCAGGTCCGTCAGGCGGCGAATCTCTCCCACCCCGATTCCGTGGTTGTCGAGTAGGCACGTACACCGCCCCACCGTTGCGTCTCGAAACCCGAGAAGTCCTGTGTAGGTGGCACTCATGACTGCGTGGACAGGATGGTCACGACGCGGGCGTCGTCGTTCTCGGCCACGTAGTGGACCACGTAGGTCTCCGGCTGTGGACACCCGACGCCGGCAGGCACTGTGACTCACGTCATGAGAATGCACGCCGTCCGGCAGTGGGCGGCCCGAATTCTTCTCTGCGAGAAAGGTCATCAGGGTGTCGGACACAATCGAACTTCCTGCCCACTTCGCCGACAGTGTCGCAGTCGCCGTCGACTACGTCGCACGCGCCCGGTCGGTCGCTCCGCTGATCGTGCGGGAATCGGATGCCATCGAGCGCGACGCGACCGTCACGCGCCCGGTCTACGAGGCACTCGCGAAAGAGGAGCTGTTCTGGATGCTGGTGCCGACGGAGTTCGGCGGCGGCGGGGTCGGAATCGTCGAGGCGCTCCGGGTCATCGAGGAGATCTCCTACGCCGACGGGTCGACGGGATGGGCGTTGATGGCGAACGCCTTCAGCACCGGAATCGCGGCCGGGTACCTGGGCGACGTGGGCGCCCGTGAGATGTTCGCCGGTGCGAATCGCGGAATCACTGCGGGCATGATCATGCCGACGGGGAAGGCGACGAGGGTGGACGGGGGTTACCGCGTGAGCGGCCGCTATCAGTTCGCCAGCGGATCCGCCCACGCGAGCTGGATCGGCGCCGGATTCGTCGTGCATTCCGAGGGCGGCACTCCTCTGCTCGACGACAACGGCGGGCCCCAGTGCCGCGTCGGGTTCCTGCCCCGCGAGGAGGTCGAGTTCCTCGGCAACTGGAACGTCATGGGAATGGTGGGCACCGGCAGCTACGACTACGCGGTCGAGGACCGGTTCATCCCGGACAAGTACACGATGGACACCTTCTCGACCACACCGGTGCGTCCCGAACCGGTCTACGCCCTCGGGCTCTTGGGAATTGGTGTCGGCGGCCACGCCCCGGTCGCGCTCGGGCTGGCACGCCGCGCGCTCGCGGAGATCGCACGAATCGTGGACGGAAAGGCCCGTCCGGGCTACTCGACCGTGGTCGGCGACTCCGACCTCTTCCGCCGCGACTTCGCGAAGTACGAGGCCCTCTACCAGGCGACCCGTCGGTACGTCTACGACGCGCACGCCGACGCCGAGGCGACCGCCCAGGCGGGTTCGGACATCACCGACGAGCAGCGTGCGCGACTGCGACAGGTCACGACGTGGTCGCAGGAGGTGGCCGGCGAGATCGTCGGATTCGCCCACCGCTGGGCGGGAAGCCAGTCGATTCGCAACCCGAGCGCGCTGGGCCGCTGCGTGCGTGACGCCGCCGTGGCGACCCAGCACCTGCTGGTGGACCAGATGACTCTCGTCGAGGCCGCCGGGCCGATCATGCGTCGCTACCTGCAGCCGAACTGACTTCGACCACGGATCAACCTCTTTCACACCGAGGAGAACTTACATGGGAATGCTTGACGGGAAGGTGGCATTGGTCACCGGCGCTGCACGCGGGCAGGGTCGATCACACGCCGTCCGCCTGGCCGAGGAGGGTGCGGACGTCATCATCGTCGACCTGTGCAGCAAGCCGGACACCACGACCTACCGCGGTGCCACCGAGGCAGAGCTGAAGGAAACGGCGTCGATGATCGAATCCGCGGGCAGGCGAGCACATGTCGCCGTCGCGGACGTCCGGTCCCTCGACGAGCTCGAGCGGGCCGTCGCCGGCGGTGTCGCCGAGCTCGGACGGCTGGACACGGTGGTGGCCAACGCAGGCATCTTCACATCCGGTGCGCTGCACGAGCTGTCGGAAGCACAGTGGGACGAGATGATCGACGTCAACCTGTCCGGCGTGTGGAAGACGTTGAGGGTGACAATCCCACGGCTGATCGAGCAGGGTGACGGCGGGTCGATCACGCTGATCAGCTCGACCGGCGGGATCAAGGGCTTCGCGAACTTCGGTCACTACGTCGCGGCCAAGCACGGTGTGACGGGACTCGCGCGGACCGCGGCGAACGAGCTGGGCCAGTACCGGATCCGGTGCAACTCGATCCATCCGACGTCGGTTCTGACGGACATGATCGATCATTCGGACATGTACCGGCTGTTCCGCCCGGATCTGGAAAACCCGACGCACGAGGACTTCCGTGAGGCCTGCCAGGCGTCGATGGCAGTGCTGCCGGTTCCGTGGGTCGAGCCCGTGGACATCAGCAACGCGGTGGTGTGGCTGGCGTCGGATGCTGCTCGGTACGTCACGGGCATCACGTTGCCAGTCGATGCGGGCTTCCTCAACAAGTAGTTCCGCTCCCGCGCGGACGGCCACGGCGGCAGGACTACACCCGAACTCGTCCCGGTGACGTCCTGCCGGCGTGTGCCAGTGCGGTCGCCACCTCACTGCGGCGACCGACACCCAGCTTCCGGAGGGTGCGTTCGACGTGACCCTCGACGGTGCGGGTCGACAGGACCAGCTTTGCCGCGATCTCCTTGTTCGTCATCCCGGCGGCGAGATGTCGTGCCACTTCCTGTTCCCGAGGCGAGAGCGTGAGTTCCGGTGTCGGGACATCGGTGTCGTCGATAGTCGGTGTCGGCGCAGTCTCACCGCGCGCGAACCGAATCAACTCGGCGACGGACATGTCCGCCCCTCGCCGACGGTACTTCTCGTACGCCTCGTCACCGAGAGCCGCTCGGGCCTTGCGCTCGAATTCGGCTCGCTTGTCGACCCATTGGACCGATCCGTAGAGCTGTTGCCCGAAGGCGGACCACATCGCGGACGCGGCGCCGAG
Source organism: Rhodococcus sp. NPDC003318 (assembly GCF_042879035.1). NCBI lineage: Bacteria > Bacillati > Actinomycetota > Actinomycetes > Mycobacteriales > Nocardiaceae > Rhodococcus > Rhodococcus sp. NPDC003318. Next base: position 183,285 of record NZ_JBIAOU010000003.1, read on the forward strand.
GAGAACCGCCGATCGTTCGGCCGTGCCGACCTCGGCCTCCGCCCAGGCCAGAAGGTCGGTAACCAGTGTGGTGCCCACCTGGTCGTCGAACCCGGACCGCAGTGAGAGGCTTTCGGATCCCAACTCGAGCGCCGACGCGTGGTCGCCCGCCGTCAGCGCGACCAGCCCACGCCCGTACACGGCATACGATCGCAGCCACGTCTCTCCGGCGTTCTCCGACAGGCGGAGAACGGTGGTGAACAGTTCCTCCGCTTCTGCTGTGTTCCCCGTGAAGCAGTAGAGCATTCCCAAGTGGATCCGCACCATGCACGCGAGGTCGGTGACGCCGGGGACGCCCTCGTACGCAGCCAGCGCACGGAGCAACTGCGCTTCGGCGGTGGTGAACTCGCCGGCGAAGTAGTCCATCAGCCCCATGCCGTTCTCGGCGAACGCCGCGGTGACCTCGTCCGACCCGGACCGTGCGAGGACCTGCGCCTCCCGCAGCGCCTCATCGGCGGACTCGCGGTCCCCCTGCAGGGTCTGAACCAGACCGAGGACGGTGAGGGTCCGCCCGCGTTCCACGGGAGCGACGCGGTCGAATTCGAGGACCCGTTCGAGCCACATACGGTGCTCGCGGATCGATATGCCACACGCCCACAGGAATCTCGACGACGACAGCAACGCAGCGGCGGTGTCGAGACGGGGGTCGTCGGCGGTCGCGTCGTCCAGCGCGATCTGCAGCGCGGAGCGAATGTTGGCGTGATTGGCCCGGATCCGGGCGCAGTTGCCGGTCTGGTCGGCGCTGAACCAGTCCGCCGTGGTCCGTGACACCAGCGACGCGCACCAGCGCAGGTGTCGCTCCTGCAGTCGGGTGAGCTCGGCTCGGGCGAGTCTGCTCAGCCCGTACTCGCGGATCGACTCCAGCATGCGGAACCGGACTCGGCCGTCGCCGCAGTCCTCGCGATGGAGAACGGACTTGCCGACGAGCGCCGAGATCGCGTCGAGCACCGCCGCCCTGGGCACGGCGTCGTCGTCGCTGCACACCTCCTCGGCCATGTCCAGGTCGAAGCCGCCCGCGAACACCGACAGCCGCGCCCAGAGCAGCCTCTGCTCCGCGGTGCACAGGTCGTAACTCCAGTCCATGGTGGCTTGCAGGCTCCGATGACGTTGTGGTGCAGTGCGATTACCCAGCGTGAGCAGGTCGAGCCGATGGTCGAGGCGGGTCGCCAACTCCTGGACGGACAGGACGGGGAGGCGAGCGCACGCGAGTTCGATGGCGAGGGGGAGTCCGTCCAGTCGCTCGCACACTCGAACCACGGCGTCGCGGTTGTCGTCGGTGAGGGAGAATCCGCTCAACACGCTGTTGGCTCGGCTCACGAAAAGCTCGACGGCCGTGTCGGTGTCGCCGCACGGTGTCGAGGTGGGCAGCGACGAGAGTGCGAAGGCGAACTCCTCCGGAATGCCCAGGACCTCGCGGCTCGTCGCGATGACGCGCAAGTGCGTTGTGGTGCGCATGAGTTGGGACGTCAGTTGTGCGCACGCGTCGAGGAGGTGCTCGCAGTTGTCGAGGACGAGCAGGGTGTGCCGGGTTCGGAGGTGTTCGATGAGCAACTCGTCGGTCGAGGCGCCGTGGCTGTCGCGGTGACCGATGGCCAGCGCGTCGGCGACTGTCTGGGTGAGCAACTCGGGACTGCCCAGTGCGCCCAGCTCGACCACCCGTACGCCGTCTTCGAAGGCCCGATGAAACTCCTGTGCGGCACGGAGGGCGAGCCGCGTCTTCCCCATTCCCCCGGGCCCCGAGATGGTGACGAGCCGGTGGCTGCCGAGCAGTCGGCGGAGTTCGAACAATTCGGTGCGCCGGCCGACGAATGTCGTGGCGTACGAGGGAATCCTGGTCGCGGTCTGCGTGTCGTGGTCGAGGCAGCTGTCGACGCTCACCGCGAGGTCGTCGCGGATCTGCGCGACTCGACGACTGAGCGTGGTCCGGGACCGGGTCCAGCCGATGCGTTCCGAGATCTCCGAGACTCGGATGTCGGGCGAAGCTGCCATCAGCTCGCGGATGGTGGAGTCCACGTCGTCGACCGACGATCCCCGCCGGCGTCGATGATCGGTGGGGGCCTCCTCGAGTGTCAGTGCCCGACGCACGGTGTTCCGTGACATCTCCAATTGCACAGCGATGCGTTTGATCGGCGTTCCCTCGTCGTGCAGGCGCCGAATCTCCTGCCATTCGTCTGCGTTCACCCGAGCTCCTGACGGTGTGGGAATGGTGTCTGTTCGGTCACCGGTGGCCGGTCCGAATCGGTCGCTGCCAGGGGCGGGCGAGCGCGTTGCATCACTGTGATCCAGGACACGTTCCTATGTCAATCCGTCGGGGTCAAGATGTGTCACGCGGGGCGCGGACGGTTCGTGCCCGGGCCTCCGTCCGGATCGATCAGACGGCTCCGACCTGCCATTTTCCGGTGTCGAGTGCGTGGTGGAGTGAACACGTGGTGGACCACGTATCCGGACGGTATCGAGCCCCCGGCCACCGGAGCACAGTGACTCACGCCACAAGATCCGGGTTGCCGACCCGGCCCGAGCGAAGGACGAACACGAATGACGAATGACAACGCCCAGGCCCTGCTGGCTGCCTTCGCTGCGGCGGAGGAGGGGAACCCCGTGCCGCTCGTCGAGCTGTACTCCGACGACATGACCTGGGCCGGGTTCACCCTCGACGGGACACTGCGGTTGTACACCAAGGCCGAGTTCCTCGAGGCCTTCGGTGTGCTGGCGAAGCTCGACGAATCCCGCAACGAGGTCACCGACACCGAAGTCGTGGGCGACGATCTCGTCGTGGCGAAGATCCGCGCCTACCGCCGACTCGGAGACCTCGAACTCGACACGGTCATGGTCATGACGCACCGGTTCACCGACGGCAAGGTCACCCGCGGCACGGACATGTGCTCGGCGACCTTCGAGGAGTTCTGGGCGAAGACGGGCCTGTCGATCTGACGACGGCGACGCGAATCCGCCCCAGGACATCAACCGATCCGACAGGGATCACGACGGAGAAGGTGAGCTGTGAAGACCATCAGCGACGATGCGGACGCGAGGCGCGACGGCCCCACGATCGACGACATCGGCGCCGCGTACCGAGGCATCCTGAGTCGGTTCTGCACCGGCGTCGTGGTGATCACGGCTCGAGACGAGGCGGACGGGCCGGTCGGCATGACCGTCGGCTCGTTCTCCTCGGTCTCGATGGACCCTCCACTCGTCGCGTTCTACGCCACCCACACCTCGACCACCTTCCCCAAGATCGCGGCATCGGGTCGATTCTGCGCGAACATCCTCGCGGCCGACCAGCACACACTGGGACGCAGCTTCGCCCGCAGCGGCGCAGACAAATTCGCCGGCGTGCAGTGGACGCCGACGCGTTGGGGAGTCCCCCGACTGGACGGTGTCGAGGCGTGGATCGACTGCGAGGTCGACCTGATCCAGACGATCGGCGACCACGACCTCGTCGTCGGACGCGTCGTCGACCTCGGCGCGGAGACCGACCGGGATCCACTGCTGTTCTACTCCTCGGGTTTCCACCGGCTCGGGGTCGCAACCCGGTAGTCCGAAGTCGAAATCAGTTGCAATGCTGGTGAAGACATGATCGCGTGGACACAGGATGTCGGTTTGGCCAGGTTGGGCTCCGACCCAGCGTGGCTGCCGGCTGGGCTGTCTGCACCAGCCCGGCGTCACTGGGCTCCCGGTGAGTGGGAGAGATGGGGCGAATCTGTAGATCCAGCCACCGCCGGGAATGAGCCGGCGCTACCTTCGGTTGTCGGCCGTGCGCGATCGGCTGTCAATCTCATGAAGGGAACGCCATGGCAACCTATGTCCTCACGGGCGCCGCGTCGGGGATCGGCGCGGCGACCAAGGCCCGGCTCGAGTCCGACGGCCACCGGGTGATCGGCGTCGACGTCCGGGCCGCGGACGTCACGGCCGACCTGCGGACCGCCGCGGGGCGGGCGGAGGCGATCGAGCGGGTCAAGGATCTGGCGGGTGGCACGATCGACGGCTTCGTCCCGTTCGCCGGACTCGCCCCCGCCGCCGGCCGGCCCGCCGCGGACCTCGTCGCGGTCAACTACTTCGGGGCTGTCGACCTGCTCGAGGGGCTGCGGCCGCTGCTCGCGGCGAACGGGACGTCGTCGGTGGTGCTGGTCAGTTCGAACTCGACGACCACGCAGCCCGGCTGGCCGGTTGAGGTGGCCGAGGCCTGCCTCGCCGGGGACGAGGCCAAGGCGAGCGAGCTGGCGTCGGCGTTCGGTGAGCTCTCCACCGTCCAGACGTACCCGGCCACCAAGGCGGCGCTGGCCTGGTACGCGCGGACCCGGTCCGCCGAGCACATCGCGGACGGCATCCGGCTCAACGCGATCGCCCCGGGGATCATCGAGACCCCGATGACGGCGGAAGGGCGGGAGGATCCGCTGATCGGCGAGGCGATGAAGGGCTTCGTCGGTGCCGTGCCCGCGGGCCGTGGGGGTCGCCCCGACGAGGTCGCGGCGCTGGTCGCGTTCCTGCTCGGCCCGGAGTCCACCTACATGGTCGGGTCGGTGGTCTTCGTCGACGGCGGCATCGACGCTGCGTTCCGCGGCCGGGACTGGCCGAAGATGTGGGAGGTCGGCTGACCCGGGGTGCGTCTCCCGCCCCGGAGATGAGTTTTCGTGACCGTGTCGGTCTGTACATGCGACAGCCTCACACCGAGGATGGAAACCAGTCGTCCGCACGGAAACGGAGCCAACGATGTCCCGCATGATGTTCCCCAACCTCCCGGTCAGCGACGTCACCGCCACCAGGAAGTTCTTCGGAGGCCTGGGCTTCGAGTTCAACGAGCAGTTCTGCGACGCCCAGACCGCGTGCATGGTGATCAACGAGAAGACCATGGTGATGCTGCTGGAGACGCCGCGGTTCAAGGACTTCATCGCCGACGACATCTGTGACACCGCGACGGCCCGCGAGGTGCTGCTGTGCGTGTCCGCCGAGAGCCGCGAGGAGGTGGACAGCCTCGTCGACGCCGCCATCGACGCCGGCGGCACGAAGTGGATGGAGGCGCAGGACCACGGCTTCATGTACGGCCGGGCGTTCCGTGACCTCGACGGTCACGTCTGGGAGGTCATGTGGATGGACCCGTCGGTTCCGCAGGGCTGAACGGAGGCGGTTCCGACCCCACTGAAGCCCACTTCGTCGCCGCCGTCCGAGACATGACGGCGGCGACTGCGGGTGCTCCGGGACCGTGGACGACCGAGCGGTACCTGGAACTGTTCGACGCGCAGCTGGCCAGCCGGCACCTCGACCTCGCCGCGCGACGGTTGCGGGCCTCCGGACACGGCTACTACACGATCGGCTCGGCCGGGCACGAGGGCAATGCAGCGGTCGCGGCGGCTCTGCGGCCGACGGATCCGGCTCTGCTGCACTACCGTTCGGGTGCCTTCTTCGTGGAACGGGCGCGCCAGGCCGGTGGCTCCGATCCGATCCGGGACGTTCTGCTCGGGGTGGTGGCCTCCGCGCACGACCCGATCTCCGGCGGCAGGCACAAGGTGTTCGGCCGCCACGACCTCGCGGTGATCCCGCAAACCTCCACGGTGGCCTCGCATCTGCCGCGGGCGGTCGGTCTCGCGTTCGCGATCGAGCGGGCCCGTCGCCTCGGCGTGGAGTCGGGTTGGCCCGACGACGCGGTCACGGTCTGCAGCTTCGGCGACGCGTCCGCGAATCACTCGACCGCGGTCGGAGCGATCAACACCGCCGCCAACCTCGCTTTCCGCGGGCTGCCGCTGGCGCTGCTGCTCGTCTGCGAGGACAACGGCATCGGCATCAGCGTGCCCACCGCGCCGGGCTGGATCGCCGCCGCGTACTCCGGCCGTGCCGGGCTCGCGTACTTCGCCGCAGACGGGTGCGACCTCGCCGACACCGCCGGGGTCGCGGTCGATGCGGTGAACTGGGTTCGGGCACAACGGCGTCCGGCGTTCCTGCACCTGCGGACGGTGCGGTTGATGGGTCACGCCGGCTCCGACGTCGAGTCGGCGTACCGGTCCCAGGCGGCGATCGCCGACGACCTGGCCCGGGACCCGCTCGTCGGCACGGCGAGGCTGCTCGTCGCGTCCGGCACCCTGACCCCGGACGAGGTGCTGACGCGGTACCGCGACATGGGGGAGCGGGTCGCCGCGACCGCGCGGGAGGTGGCCGAATCCGCGCCGCTGCGCACCCGCGCCGAGGTTGTGGCGCCCCTCGCCGGGCCCGCCCCGGCGGTGGTCTCCGGCCACATGGGTCACATCCGCGAACTCGGTTTCCCCGCACCGGAATCGGAGGAACCTCTCACCCTGGCGCGGGCGGTGAACCGGGCGCTCGCCGACGTCCTGGCCGCCGAGCCCGGCGCCGTCGTGTTCGGGGAGGACGTCGGCCGCAAGGGCGGCGTCTACGGGGTGACCCGCGGTTTGACCGACAGGTTCGGGTCCGCTCGGGTCTTCGACACCCTCCTCGACGAGCAGGCGATCCTCGGCCTCGCCGCGGGCTCGGGACCGGCGGGGCTGCTGCCGATCCCCGAGATCCAGTACCTCGCCTACCTGCACAACGCGGAGGACCAGATCCGCGGTGAGGCAGCCACACTGGGCTTCTTCTCGGCGGGGCAGTACCGCAACCCGATGGTGGTGCGGGTCGCCGGCTACGGCTACCAGGAGGGATTCGGCGGGCACTTCCACAACGACGACGCCGTCGCGGTGCTGCGCGACATCCCCGGCATCGTGGTCGCGTCCCCGTCCCGTCCCGACGACGCCGCCGCGATGCTGCACACCTGCGCCGCGGCCGCCCTCACCTCCGGCGTGGTGTGCGTGTTCCTCGAACCGATCGCCCGGTACCACACCCGCGACCTCCACGAGCCCGGGGACGGTGCCTGGATGGCGCGGTATCCCGCTGCGGACGAGCATGTTCCGATCGGCCGGGCCCGCACCTACGGCGCCGGCACCGACCTGACCGTCGTCACCTTCGGGAACGGGCTGTGGCTGAGCCTGCGGGCCGCACGGAACCTAGAGCGCAGGGGGGTCCACGTCCGCGTCGTCGACCTGCGCTGGCTGGCGCCGCTACCGGTCGACGACCTGCTGCGCGAGGCCGCCGCCACGGGACGCGTCCTCGTCGCCGACGAGACCCGTGCCTCCGGCGGGGTGTCGGAAGGGGTGCTCACCGCGCTCGTGGACGCCGGCTTCACCGGGCCGATGGCACGCGTCACCAGCGCCGACAGCTTCGTCCCGCTCGGTGACGCAGCGAAGCTGGTGCTGCTGTCGCAGCACGAGATCGAGGTGGCCGCGCTCGCGTTGGTGCGTCGATAGTCCAACTGGTGGGGTCCGCGATTCCCTTGTCGCCCTTCAGGTTCTGTCGACCGGTGTGGGCCGGACGCGAGGGTGGCTCAGCCGAGCGCGTCGGCGATCCCCTCCGCGAGGGTCGTGGGATCGACCTCGGGATCGATGGAGAGCCGGACGACGTACCCCTGAATCGCCGCGAGGATGGCGTCGGCGGTGCGATCGGCGATCTTGTTCTCGTTCGCACCCCGCAGCTGCGCGCGAGCCCACGGCAGCAACGCGGTGACCAGCAACCGATGCAGCCGGTCGAGGTTGTGGCGGGCGACCGCGGCGAGCTCGTCGTCGCGGGGAACCTCCGCCCAGATCTGGATCAGGATCTTCGCCTGTGTTCGGTCGACGAGGTCCGTGACGATCCGTGCGAACACCTGTCCGGGGGTGAGCTCGGCCTGCGCGGCCGTGATGTCCTCGGCGAACCGGCGCGTCCGCGATTCGAGCAGGCTCGTCGCGGTGAATCGGACGAGTTCGGACTTGTTGGCGAAGTGCGAGTAGATGGCTCCGTTGGACAGGCCGGATTCCTTGATGATGTCCGCCATCGACGTGTTCGTGAATCCGTACCGGGCGAAGCAGCGCATGGCGGCCGCGGCGATCTGCTCCCGTCGGCTCCGGCTCGTGGCTTCACTCAGGCGGGGCATGTAAACAGAGTACCTGCTCTGTTAGTGTGAAACCCACAAACAGATCAAATGCTCCCTTTGCATCGGAGGCATCATGCCCACGAAACCGCACACCAAGTGGCCGGTAGCGGCCCTGTTCGGGGTTCTCGGTTCCCTGGCCGTCTGCCTCGTGGTCCTCGCATTCCTCTGGCCGACCAAGACTGCGGAGCCGAAGAACCTGCCCGTGGGAATCAGCGGTCCCGCGGCCGTGGTCGCCGCCTTCGAGGCGCACGCGCCGGACGCGTTCGACTTCGTCGGAGCCGCCGATCGAAATGACGCGATCGAGCAGATCCGGACGAGGGAGACCTACGGCGCGATCATCCTCGCCGACGCACCCCGGCTGCCCGAGGTGCTCACCGCGCCCGCGGGCAGCGCTGTCGCGACCCAGATGCTGACCGGTGTGGCAACCGGCCTGCAAGCGCAACTCGCGCAACAGATCACGGCTGCGGGTGGCTCCGCGAGCGCGGTGGTGGTCCCGGTGACCGCGGTGGTCCCACTGGGGGACGGTGATGCGGCGGGATCGGGCCTCGCCGCGGCAGCCTTCCCCCTCGTCATGGGCGGAATGATCGGCGGCATCGTCATTTCCCTGCTCGTGGTCGGCGTCATCCGGCGCCTCGTCGCGCTCGCCGGCTTCGCGGTGTCCGCGGGCATCCTGCTCACCCTCGTTCTGCAGACCTGGTTCGAGTACCTGCCGGGGAGTTTCGCGCTCACCGCGCTGGTGATCGGTGTGTCGGTCCTCGCCACGTCGGCGTTCATCGTCGGCTGCACGTCGCTGCTCGGGCCGCGCGGCGTCGGACTCGGCGCGATCGTCACCATGCTCGTCGCCAACCCGCTGTCGGCGGCGGCGATACCGTGGCAGTTCCTCGCCGCACCGTGGGGAGCCGTCGGCCAGTACATGGTTCCCGGAGCCTCGAACGCGCTCATCCGGTCCACGAGTTACTTCCCCGATGCGGACACCGCTCGGCAGTGGTGGGTCCTCGTCGCCTGGACCGTTTTCGGCGTCGTGCTGGCCCTCGCCGGCCACTACCGGGACCGGGCGACGATGCGGGTGGCCGCGACCACCCTCGAATAGCCCGAGCGCAGTGCCGCCACCGGGTCCCACACGCCGGTCCGACCGCGGGTGAGGGGCCAGCAGGCGAACCCGATCAGCGCCGCGGTCAGGTGCCCGACATCGGTGAAGGTCTGATTCGTCAGGACCGGAATCACGAAGAACACGACCACGCCCCCCGCGTACAGGTACCGCCACGGCGACACGATCCGGTACGTCAACACCGCCGCGACCCCGGCGAGGGCGTAGCTGACCCCGACGTCGAGCGTGTTCACGGCCCGCGCGGGGGCGTCGCCGTGCCGGATCGCCCAGTACAGCACGCCCTCGCTGAGGTAGGTGGCGCCGACGTGCGCGACCACGCACACCGCCAGCCAGCGCACCGTCCCCAGCCAACGCTCGGCGGGCACGTGAAAGATGTTGTACAGCAGGAGATACGAGATCCACGGTCCTCCGGCGAGCCAGAACGCGCTGGTCACCAGCACGCGGAGCGGATCCTCCCGCAGGTGGTGCAGGTTCGTCGACCGGTCACCGAGCACGTGCCGCAGCACGGCGTCGGACAGGTCGTGGGCGATGATCGTCGTGACCAGCAGAATGGCCAGCCAGACGAACGTGCCCGGCGCACGTCGGATGTACGTCCACACCGCGGACGCTGCCAGGTGGAGCCGATCCCGGACCGCCATGGACTCCAGTGTGAACCCCCGGTCCGGGTTCGTCAGTCCGCCGGGAGTTCGACCCCCAGCTCGGCGACGCGCGCCGCGACCTCCTCCCGGAAGACGTTGCGGAACAGGTAGAGGTCGGTGCCCATCACCCAGCCGGGGGCCATCCGCGTCGCGTACCGCTCGAAGTAGCCGAGCTGCTTGCCGAACAGCACCAGTTCCTCCGGGCTCGCGACTCCCCACTGCTTGCCGATCGTCACCAGCGCCATGATCAGCGAGCTCAACTTCAACTCGCCGAGATCGTTCGCGAACACCGGCGCGAGGACCGCACCGACCTGGGCGCCGATCTCCGCGTCGGTGGCGTCGAGATCCGCGGTGTACCCGAGTTCCCGGATGCCGCGGGCGACGCGCGAGTAGTCGCCGTCGAGCAGGGTGGCGTGGAACATGTCGCGCAGGATGGACCGCCACACCTCCGGCAGCTCGCCGACGATGCCGAAGTCGAGCAGCGCGATGCGCCCGTCGTCGAGCAGCCACAGGTTCCCGGCGTGCACGTCGCCGTGGAACGGGCCGTGCAGTGTGATCGCCTCGATCCACGCCTTCACCCCGCGCCGGATCAGCAGCTGGGTGTCGACGTCCCCGTCTCCGTCGATGCGGTCGATCGGGATGCCGTGCATCCGTTCCATGCAGATGACGTGCGGGCCGCAGTACGGCCAGTACACCTCCGGCGCCGTCACCCACCGGTTGTCGCCGAACGCCCACAGGGCGTCGCGGAACCGGGTCTGCCGATCCGCCTCCACCGCGCTGTTGAGTTCCGTCATCGTCGCGTTGTGCAGGTCGCGGATGATCGCGGTGGCGTTCGCGATCCGGAAGAACTCGTGCAGCCGCTCCAGTTGCCGCGCACCCCAGTACGCGGTGCGCAGGTCGAGGAGCATCCGGTGGCCGATGTTCGGGCGCTGCACCTTGATCACGGCCTCGCGGCCGTCGGGCAGGACGCACGCGTGCACCTGGGCGACCGACGCCGCGGCGAGGGGCCGGTCGTCGAACTCCGCGAACAACTCGTCGATCGGGCGGCCCAGGTCCGCCTCGACCACGGCGCGAGCCGCGGCGGCGGGAACGGGCGGCACGTCGTCCAGGCAGCGCAGGCACGCGTTCGCGAGCGGCGGCGGGAACATCCCGGACGACGACGCCATCAACTGGCCGAGCTTGACGAACGTCGGGCCGAGGAACTCGAAGCCGTTGACGACGCCTTCCGACGCCGCGTCGGCCCAGCCCATCGAGCGCCTCGTGAACGGTTTGGTGACCACCGCGAACAGCGCGCAGCCGAGGAGGACGGCCCCGACGACGATCGCCCGCCACAACTGCGCCGGCCCGAACCGGTCCAGTTCGGGCATGTGCACGCTCAGGGCGTCCGGCGGCGGGCCGGACGAGTAGGGGCCGACCTGTTCCGGCAGTTGCTCGGGCACGAACTGTTCACCTCGCTTCGGGCTCAGCCCGACAGACTAGGAGACCGATGCGCATCCGTCGATCCCCGTGCGTTGCGATTCCGGCAGACACGGCGCGTCCGATTGTGCGGTGTACAGCGTCATCGGGCACGCTGTCCGCAGCGGAGGAGGTGGTGCGGCGATGCGGATGACGGCGTTGGCGGTGGCTGCGGTGGTCGCGGTGGTCGCGGCGGGTGGGGTGATCGGCGGTGCACCGGCGGCTGGTGCGGATCCCGTGGTCGGGACGGGCCCTTGCGCCACCGATCCGCCGGTCGAGCACGAGTCGATCGTCCCGGAGAAGGTGAACATCCCGGTCCCGTATCCGTGGGTGGAGCCGGTGCCGTTCCCGGCGCCCGAACCGGAGCCGGTGCGGGTCGCGCAGGACCCGCTGCCCGCGGACCCGTGCCGGAACCCGTGCCCCGACCTGACCGACGGCCCCGACCTGTCGCCGAGCGGCCTGTCGTCGACCCTCGGCATTCCGCAGATCGGGCTCGACTTCAACCCGTTCGTCTTCGGCATCCCGGTGGCCGGGCCGCCGGAGGACCTGCCTGATCCGCCGGAACAGGCCGACCCGCCGACCGAGACCGCACCGACGGCGCCGAAGCGCGCCACCCCGCAGGTCGGGGCGGTGGACATGGTCGGAAAGGTGACCGGCGCGAGCTCGACGAACCGGACGGACAAGCGCTGGCAGGTCAACGGCACCGACCTCGGGATCATGTGGGAATCCGAGCCGGGGAAGGTCGCGGTCGCGTTCGGCGACACCGTCGGACGCGGCTTCCAACCGCCGGGTGGGCAGGGTGAGGACTGGCGGAGCAACGTGCTCGGGTTCAGCACGGACCGCGACCTCGCCGACGGGCTGACGATCGACACGTTCGTCCAGGACAGCCGCTGCCACGCCGCGGAGGTGCTCGGCAGCCGCAAGATCGACAACGTCGAGATCACCACCATCCCGACGTCCGGTTTCGCGATCGGGTCGCGGCAGTACATGAGCTACATGTCGATCCGCACCTGGTTCAGCATCCCCGCGACCTGGTACACCAACCACGGCGGCATCGCCTACTCCGACGACGGCGGCCAGACCTGGACGAAGGACCCGTACGCCCGCTGGGACAACATCTTCGGGCTCGGCAAGTTCCAGGTTGCGTCGATGGTGCCGCAGGGCGGGTACGTGTACATGTTCGGCACACCCAACACGCGGCTCGGTGAGGTCGCGCTCGCGCGGGTGCCGCAGGACCAGGTCCTCAACAAGTCGGCCTACCAGTACTGGAGCGACGGCGAGTGGACGCCCGTCGGCGGCGCGCGATCGGCGTCCCCGATCGTCTGGGGCACCGCGGCGGAGGCGTCCGTGCGGTACGACGCGGCCCGCGACGTCTGGCAGATGACGTACCTCGACACCCTGCGGACCGGGATCACCCTGCGCGAGTCCGACACGCCGCAGGGACTGTGGTCGGAGCCGGCGCGTCTCGTCGGCGTCGAGTCGTACCCGGAGCTGTACGGTGGGTTCATCCATCCGTGGTCGACCCCCGACGAGCTGTACTTCACGTTGTCGACGTGGTCCGACTACAACGTTTTCCTGATGCGCGCCGAGCTCGACTGACGGGCCGGCGCCAGACCCGAGGAGTCGAATCGTGGCGCAGTGGCCCGCGCAGTGGCCGCACCCGGCGAAGGCGATCGCCACCGGCACCGTCGACGCGGTGACCGCCGCGGCCGCCGCCGACGCGGACACCTTCGCCGACGCGACCGACCGCCTGCTCGCCGCCGAACCCGACCAGGTGCGCGCCGTGCACTCGGCGATGGTCCGGGAACTGCTCGAGGGCACGCACCCCGACGGACTGTCGGGGGAGGCGGTGCAGGAGGTTCTCGAGCGCACCGCCCGAGCGGCCGCAGTCTGGCTGCCGACCCTCGACGTCGCCGCACTCGCCGTCGTGCTGACCGGATCGCTCGGGCTCACCGACTACGACGAGGACACCGCACGCGTCGGATGGCCCGTGGTCCTGCGGCACGCGCTGCTGGTGATCGCGGACCTGCTCACCGTCGCGCAGTCGCCGGCCGACGGCTACCTGCTGCGCGCGATCGGCGAGATCGCCCGCGCCGAGACCGTCGAGATGCCCTGAACGGACGTCCGCCGCGCTCCGCGAGGTCGCGGATCCCGAGCAGCATCTTCCGGCACATCACGAACGAGATCGGTTCCAGCAACGTCGGTCCGAAACCCAGGCGGCTGGCCAGCGTGGGCCCGTGCGCGTAGCGTCCGCGTTCGAGCAGTCGCGTCGCGGCACCCGGTCCCGGCACCACATGGAACGACCACAGCGCGCTGTCCCCGGTTTCCGCCGAACCGTTGTGCAGGACGAGACGGCTGTTCGTCTCGATCGCCACGACCGGTAGCCCCGGCGCGGACGGATGCATCGCGACGACGTCCCCCACCTGAAGGTGCTGGAAGTCGTCGAGAATGCGGTCGGTGTTCCGGATGCGGCAGCCGATCAGGTTTTCGAGGCCCTGATAGCTGTAGAAGCCGCCGCGTCCCTGCCCGATCTGGACGATCCACCGCCACACCGCGTCCGGCGGGGCGTGCACGGTGACCTCGTGTGTGTAGGTCCAGTCGGCGTCCGGAACCAGTTCGTCACCGGGCAGTGTTGCCTTCCGCTCGTCATCGGTGGCACCCCACGCGGTGCGCCACCGGCGCAGGGGTGCCGATGTTGCGAGGTTCGCTGCAATCAGCACTGCTCCGGACACCGAGTCGAGCACGGTGCCCGCCCGCGAGGTCACTGCCGCACGCCCATCGGACTACCGCCCTTTCGTATCGCGCGGAACCGGACTGCGGAGGAGCGAGGCATCCCGGTGGCCGGCCGGTGGGTGGTGTTCGAGTCAGCCGCCGTGAACGGAGACCGTCTCCGGGTCCTCCTCGGCGGGGCCGGTGAACTGGCTGACGTAGAGGTCGCGGTAGGCGCCGCGCGCGGCGAGCAGTTCCTCGTGAGTGCCCTGTTCGACGATGTGCCCCTCCTCCATGACGATGATGACGTCGGCGTCCCGGATGGTCGAAAGCCGGTGCGCGATGACGAAACTCGTCCGGTCGGTGCGCAGGTTCGCCATGGCCTGCTGGATCAGCAGTTCGGTGCGGGTGTCGACGGAACTCGTCGCCTCGTCGAGGATGAGGATCACCGGCTTGGCGAGGAAGGCGCGGGCGATGGTGATCAGTTGTCGCTCTCCGGCACTGACCCCGCCGCCCTCCTCGTCGAGGACGGTGTCGTAGCCGTCCGGCAGTGCGCGGACGAAGTGGTCGACGTGGCTGAGCTCGGCGGCCGCCATGACCTCCTCCCGCGACGCCGTCGGGTCGCCGTAGGCGATGTTCTCGTAGATGGTGCCGCCGAAGAGCCACGAATCCTGCAGCACCATGCCGGTCCGCTCGCGCAGGTCGTCACGCGTCATGGTCCGGGAGTCCACACCGTCGACCCGGATGGTGCCGGAATCGACGTCGTAGAAGCGCATGATCAGGTTCACCAGCGTCGTCTTGCCCGCCCCCGTCGGCCCGACGATCGCCACCATGTGTCCGGGTTCGGCGACCAGTGTCAGGTTCTCGATGAGCGGCTTGTCGGGAACGTACCGGAACGACACGTCGTCGAAGCCGATGCGCCCGGAGTTCGTCTGCGGCGTCCGCGGATCCGCCGGGTCGGGGCTCTGTTCGTCGGCGTCGAGAATGTCGAAGATGCGTTCGGCGGACGCGACACCGCTCTGGAGGAGGTTGAACATCGCGCCGATCTGCGTGAGCGGCATGGTGAACTGGCGCGAGTACTGGATGAAGGCCTGCACCGACCCGAGACTGAGCGAGCCGGACGCCACCTGCAGCCCGCCGACGACGGCGACGGCGACGTAGTTGAGGTTTCCGAGGAACATGATCGCCGGCTGCACCATGCCCGAGATGAACTGGGCCCGCCAACTCGAGTGGTAGAGCTTGTCGTTGCGGGTGTCGAACTCGTCCTCGACCTCCGCCTGGCGTCCGAACGCCTGCACCAGTTCGTGGCCGGTGAACGCCTCCTCCACCTGCGCGTTGAGTTTGCCGGTCGACGACCACTGCGCCACGAAGTGCGGCTTCGACCTCTTGGCGATCTGTGCGGTCGCGACGAGTGCCAAGGGGACCGTCGCGACGGAGATGAGCGCGAGCAGCGGGGAGATCGAGACCATCATCACGAGGATCGCGACCACGGTGAGCGCCGAGTACAGGAACTGGGAGACGGTCTGCTGCAGGCTCTGTGACAGGTTGTCGAGGTCGTTGGTGACGCGGCTGAGCAGATCACCTCGCGGGACGGTGTCGAAGTAGCGCAGCGGCAGGCGGTGCAGTTTGGCCTCGACGTCGGCGCGCAGCCGTCGAATGGTCCCGACGACAACGATGTTGAGCAGATAGGCGCCGAGCCACGACAGCAGCGCCGACCCCACGTAGAGCCCGAGGACGACCAGCAGCACCTTCCCGACCGCGGTGAAGTCGACACCCACGCCGGGGGTGACGTCCATCGAACTCACCATGTCCGCGAACGTGTCCTGGCCCTGCGCGCGGAGTTCCGCCACGGCCTGGTCCTTGCTGTCCCCCGGGAGCATCCGGCCGATGACACCGTTGAAGACCAGGTCGGTGGCATGACCGAGCACCCGCGGCGCGAGCGCGGTGAGGATCACCGCGCACACGGTCGCGGTCAGGATGGTCACCACGAAACCGCGATAGGCGAGCAACAGGCGCACGAGCCGCTTCACGGACGGCCCGAAGGACCGGGCCTTCTGCTGCGCCGGCGCTCCCATCGGCCCCCGGCCGCCGGGGCCCGTCACGACGCGTCCTGGACTGCGAGCTGGGATTCGACGATCTCCGTGTAGGTGGGGCAGGTGCCGACCAGGTCGTCGTGTCTGCCCAGGCCGACGATGCGCCCGCGGTCGAGGACGACGATCTGGTCGGCGTCCATGATCGTCGACACCCGCTGGGCGACGATGATCACCGCGGACGCCATCGTCTCGGGGCGCAGCGCGGAGCGCAGTCGCGCGTCGGTGGACAGGTCCAGTGCGGAGAACGCGTCGTCGAACACGTACACGGCCGGTCTTCGGACCAGCGCCCGGGCGATGGCCAGGCGCTGACGTTGACCGCCGGAGACGGTGGTGCCGCCCTGCGTGATCGGTGTGTCCAGTCCCTGGGGCATGGCGCGGACGAAACCGTCGGCCTGGGCGATGCGCAGGGCCTCCCACACCTCGTCGTCGGTGGCGTCCGGCTTGCCGTGCCGCACGTTGGACGCGATCGTTCCGGAGAACAGGTACGCGCGCTGCGGCACCAGGCCGATCGCCGAGCGCAGCGTCGCGGGGTCGAGGTTCCGGACGTCCGTGCCGCCCACGAGGACCGACCCGGCGGTGGCGTCGATGAGCCGGGGCACCAGGCCGACCAGCGTCGTCTTACCGGACCCGGTCGACCCGACGATCGCCGTGGTGGTTCCCGGTTCCACGCGAAACGTGATGCCCTGCAGCACCGGAGTGTCCGCACCGGGGTAACGGAACTCGGCGTCACGGAACTCGACCGTGGCCGGAGTGTCCGCGAAGCCGACGGGATCGGCGGGTCGCGCAACCGAAGTCTCCGTGCCGAGGACGTCGGAGATCCGCTCCGCGCACACCGCCGCGCGTGGGGCCATCATCGCGAGGAACGACGCCATCATCACCGACATCATGATCTGCATGACGTAGGTGAGCATCGCGGTGAGCGCGCCGATCTCGACGCTGCCGTCGGACACCTCGTGTCCGCCGACCCAGATGATCGCGACGATGGTGACGTTCGTGATCAACATGACCGTGGGAAACATCAGCGCCATCATCCGGCCGACCCGCAGGCTGGCGTCGGCAAGGGAGTCGTTGGCGCCTGCGAACCGCTCCATCTCGTGGCGTTCGCGAACGAAGGCGCGCACCACCCGGATACCCGTGATCTGCTCGCGCATGATCCGGTTCACGTTGTCCAGGCGGGCCTGCATCGCCCGGAAACCGGGGATCATCACGCGGATGATCAGGGCCATCACGATTCCCAGGACGGGCACCGCCACCACCAGGATCCACGCCAGACCCGGCGCGACGTGCACCCCCATCACGACGCCACCGATGCACATGATCGGCGCCATCACCAGGATCGCCGCGCTCATCACCAGCAGCAGCTGAATCTGCTGGACGTCGTTGGTGGCTCGCGTGATCAACGAGGGCGCGCCGAAGGTGCCGACCTCGCGCGCCGAGAACGTGTTGACCCGGTGCAGCAGGTCGTGGCGGATGTCGCGTCCAACCCCGAGCGCACCGCGAGCACCGAAGTACTGTCCGATGACGGTGCACACCACCTGCACCAGGGCCACGACGAGCATCCAGCCACCGATCCGCAGGATGTACGCGGTGTCGCCCTTCGCGACGCCGTTGTCGATGATGGCGGCGTTGAGGGTCGGCAGGTACAGCATCGCGGCCGTCGCCACGAACTGCAGCACCACCACCGCGGCGATGTACCCGCGATAGCGCGACAGGTACGTCAGGACGAGGCGGGTCAACATGGCCGGCTCGTGACGATGAGCTCCGGATGGTGCTGGGCAGTCACAGTCACGTGGGCGTCCCCCGAGTTCGCGTCGGACAGTTCGGTTGTCGTTCTTCGGTGAGTTCTTACCTTAGGACGTCGACCGATCCGGGGGCATCTCGGTTTTTCGTCAGCCGACGGCCTTCGTGACGAGGGCGCGGAGCCTCTCCTCCACGGCGTCCGTCATGTTCACGACGGCGAACGACGTCGGCCACATGTCGCCGTCGTCGAGGGCGGCGTGCTCGTCGAAGTTGACGGTCGGATACCTCGTGTCGAACTTCGACTTTGGCTGAACGAACATGACCACCTTGCCGTCGGCGTTCGCGTAGGCGGGAAACCCGTACATCGTCTTCGGATGCAGGCCGGGGGCCAGCTCGGTGACGATCCGGTGGAAGGTCGTGGCAACCTCGCTGTCGATCCCCGTGAGCACGTCGATCGCGCCGACGCACGCTTCGAGTTCCCTGGCGAGTTTCGCCGCGCCCTTGAGCCCCTTCGTCGACCGCAGCTCCTCGGCCCGCTGCTTCATCGCGGCCTTCTCGTCGGCGGAGAAGCCGGCTCCCTCACTGGTGTCGTCCACGATGACACGGTACGTCGTGTTGTCGGTGCGCGCGTCTCAATTCCCGGCGGTCCGCCGGAGGCCCGGTCCGTCGCCGTGCAGCAGGTTGGCGCCGGCGATCATCGCCTCGATCGACGACGCGGTGGCGTCGTCGCCCAGACCCATCGCCCAGTGCCTGCGGCCGTCGTGCTCGCACAGCACGAACGTCGCGGTCCGGTCACCGGCGATGCGCATCTGGTGGAACGACAGGATCTCCAGTTGGAACCCACCCTCGTAGAGGATCGCGGTCAACGCGGACACCGGGCCGGACGCGGTCGCGGTTGCCTGCGTGATGGTGTCGCCGATGCCGAGGCGGGCCCGGAACTCGCTGCGTCCGGCGCCCAACGGCGTCACGGACCAACTGCCGAAGCGGATGGGACCGCCGCCGGGAGAGTAGGTGGCGAGGAAGGTCCGCCAGCTCATGCCCGCGCAGTCGCTGCGCATCTCGCGCGGCAGCGGCATGCCGAAGCGAGCCGAGAACGGGTCGGCGGGGGAGGAGAAGGTGTGCTGGGTGTTCCGGATGGCGTTCATGGGGGTGGTCTTCCTGGAATGAAACGGAGGACCAACGCGTAGCTCGACGACCCGCAGCGGGGGGTCGGTCCGAATCAGACCCCGCTACGGCGGCGAACTACGAGGATGCGCGTCATAGCGACCCACGATAGGGACAGAAGTTCGCATGCGCAACCATTTTGTCGAGCATCCCCAGGCTGAGGGTCCGGTTCCCACCGTCCCTCCCCGGCTGAAGGTCACCTTTGTGTCGCTGACGCGCATGAAGGTGGCCTTCAGCCGGGAGGGGTGGCGATCAGACCGCGTCGTCCTCGTCGCCGGGCGCGATCCGGCGCAGACCGCGGTACGCCTCCGCGGGTGTCCGGCGGCCCGCGATGACGGCCTCGACCTCGGCGGCGATCGGCATCTCGACGCCCTGGTCGCGGGCCAGATCCATCACCGTCGGCGCGGTCTTCACCCCCTCCGCCACCTGACCGAGCTCGGCGACGGCCTGCTCGACGGTCAGCCCTTTGGCGAGGAACTCGCCGACACGCCGGTTCCGGGAACTCGGGCTGATGCAGGTGGCGATCAGGTCGCCGACACCGGTCAGCCCGGCGAACGTCCGCGGATGCGCCCCCATCGCCTCACCGAGCCGGGTCATCTCGGCGAGGCCGCGCGCCAGGATCATCGCGCGGGTGTTGTCGCCGACACCGAGACCGTCGGCCATCCCGGACGCGATCGCGACGATGTTCTTCAGGATGCCGCCGAGCTCGCAGCCGAGCACGTCGGTGTTGCGGTACACGCGGAACACCGACGACGCGAACAGCGGTTGCAGCGCGGAGGCGACCCGTTCGTCCTGCATCGCGACGACCGTCGCCGCGGCCATGCCGTCGAGGATCTCCTTCGCGAGGTTCGGACCCGCCATCAGCCCGACCGGATGACCGTGAAGGCATTCGGCGATCACCTCGGTCGGCCGGAGCCGGGTCCCCGGCTCCAGCCCCTTTGCCAACGACAGCACCGGCACCCAGGCGCGGACCTCGTTGGTGATCTGCCCGAGCGCCGACCGCACCGCGTGCGACGGCACCCCGACGACGAGGACGTCGGCCTCGTGCGCGGCCTCGACGATGTCGGCGGTGGCCCGCAGATCCTTCGGCAGTGCGCGGTCGCCGAGGTAACGGCTGTTGCGGTGTTCGGCGTTGATCTCGTCCGCGGTGTCGGTCTCCCGCGCCCACAACAGGGTGGGGGTGTTCCGCACGGCGAGGGACGCCACCGTCGTTCCCCACGACCCCGCGCCGAGCACCACCACACGCACCGGCCGGGCCATCAGTGATCACCCCGGAGCTTGTCGGCCTCCATTGCTTCAGGCTTCCACGCGGCGGTCGCGACGGTGGAAATTTCGCCGAATCGTTGCGGAAGGTCAGTACGGCGCGACCACGCCCGCGATCGGGATCCGGCCCGCGACGGCGGTGCGGAAGTCGACCATGGCCCGCTGCAGGTGGTCCGGTGAGGTGACGACGACGGCGCCCGCGGCGCTGCGGGCCGCGAGGATGCCGTTGGTGTTGACCGCGTTCTCGACGGTGGACCGGGAGGTGTTCTCCTCGGTGATCCGGAAGAAGGGAATTCCGTTCGCCACCAGCCATTCCCGCATCGCCCGCGCCTCGGTGACCCCGTTGCGGGGTACGCCACCGCTGACGATGATCGGCGACAGCGGATACCGCCGGGCCACCTGTAGTGCGGCCTGCAGACGAGAGACCAGCACCGGCTGCATCGTCCCGTCCGGGTAGAGCCCTGCACCGAGGACCACGATGTTGGTGCCGAGCTGGTTGAGGTCGAGGTTGACCGGGAACTGCGTGGTGAGCGTTTCCATCTCGGTGCAGCCGACGATGGCGTCCCGGATCGGTGTCTGGCACCCACCGACGGTGGAGAGGACGCCGTTGACGAGGGTGGTCGGGGTGATGTCGGCCTGAGCGGTGGCCGGGGCGACGAGGGCCGCGGTGGCGGCAGTAGCGGAAACGGCGAGGCGACGGACGCGGGACGTGCGTGAACG
Organism: Rhodococcus sp. NPDC003318; assembly: GCF_042879035.1. NCBI lineage: Bacteria > Bacillati > Actinomycetota > Actinomycetes > Mycobacteriales > Nocardiaceae > Rhodococcus > Rhodococcus sp. NPDC003318. The sequence goes on from NZ_JBIAOU010000003.1 coordinate 204,162, forward strand.
CGGCGGCATGACACTCCTTTTCGTGTGGAATTTCCCCGACAGGTGGTGATGACCGTCAACGAGTGTGCCGCAATGCCGCCGATCCCGCAGGGACTTCGATCGGCGGGCGGGTCGTGATCGGGGTGTCCGGGACCGCGGAAACCGCAGGGTGACGCGGCTTTCCGGGCGCCGACCGGGACGCGAAGTTCGTGGCGGATCAGGACTCGCCGCGGGACAATTCGGACGGCCACCAGATTCGGCGGCCGATGTCGTGGGCGAGCGCGGGCACCAGGATGCTGCGCACGACGATGGTGTCGAGCAGGACACCGAACGCGACGGCGAACCCCACCTCGGCGAGGAACACCAGCGGCAGAACGCCGAGGACCGCGAAGGTCGCGGCCAGGACGATGCCCGCGGAGGTGATGACGCCGCCGGTGACGGCCAGCCCGCGCAGGACACCCGACCGGGTGCCGTGCCGCTGCGCCTCCTCCCGGACCCGCGTCATCAGGAAGATGTTGTAGTCGATGCCGAGCGCGACGAGGAACACGAACGCGAACAGGGGGAACGACGGGTCGGCACCGGCGAAGTGGAAGACGTGGGTGAAGAAGAACCCGCACACGCCGAGAGTCGCCGCGAACGAGAGCACGACGGTGGCGATCAGGATCACCGGTGCCAGCAGCGCGCGCAGCAGGATCGCGAGCACGACGAAGATGACGGCCAGCACGATCGGGATGATGACGTTGCGGTCGCGCACCGAGGCGGCCTGCACGTCGACGGTGGCGGCGGTGCTGCCGCCGACGAGGGCGTCGGCGTCCGGGACGGCGTGTACTGCGTCGCGCAGCCGACCGATCGTCGCGAGCGCTTCGGGGGAGTCGTACGCATCGGCGAGAGTCGCGTTGACGACGGTGCGGCCGTCGATCGGCTGGACCGTGAGCAGCGGTGGGGGACACCCGGACTGCGCTGCCGCCCCGGGCGTGGCACCGAGCCGGGCGAGGTCGGCGACCTTGGCGTAGTCGATCTGCAGGCACACCGAGCCGGGTGCGGTGGCGACACCGGGGGTGGCGGCCGCCGCGGCCGTCACCGCGTCCACCTGGTCCGCATTGGTGACGATGACGGCGGGTGCGCCGGTGCCGGGGTCGAAGTGGGTTTCGTAGAGCGCCTGCCCGGCGACCGCGTCGGGGGTGGTGGTGAAGTTCTCGCTGGACGTCAGGCCGTCCGTGTTCAGACTCCCGATGCCGACGGCGAACAGCACGACGAGCAGCGCGCTGGCGCCGATCCAGGCCGGCCGGTCGCGGCGGCCCACCAGCGCGGCGATCCGTCCCCACCAGCCGTGCGTCGCGAGGTCGGCGGCGTGGTCGACGTGCGGGACGCGCGGCCAGAACACCCAGCGTCCGGCGACCGCGAGGAACACCGGAAGGAACGTCATCATCACCAGGTAGGTGCACGCGATGCCGATCGCGGCGACCGGGCCGAGGCCCTTGTTCGAGTTCAGCTCGGAGAAGCCGAGGCAGAGCAGACCGAGGACGACCGTGATCGCGGATGCGGTGATGGCGGGGGCGGATTCGCGCCAGGCCCGGATCATCGCGTCGAACCGGCTGGGGAAGTGGTGCAACTCCTCGCGGTAGCGGGAGATCAGCAGCAGTGCGTAGTCGGTGCCCGCGCCGAGCACGAGGACCATCAGGATGCCCTGACTCTGACCGGTGAGCGTCAGGATCTCCGCCTTGGCGAGGAAGTAGACCAGCATCGACGACAGCCCGAGGGCCAAACCCGCCGACAGCAGCGGGAAGAACCACAGGACGGGCGACCGGTACACGACGAGCAGGATGACGATCACCACGAGGACCGCGGCGCCGAGCAGGGTGCTGTCGAGGCCCTGGAACGCGTCGATGAACGCGACCAGCAGCCCTCCGGGGCCGGCGGGCAGCACCTCGAGTTCGGCGGTCGCGGCCGCCTTCGCGGCGTCCATCACCTGCTGCTCGGTGGCCGCCAGTTCGTCGCCGGTGACGCTGGCGCCGTCGGACTTCGCGACGAGGGGGACGTACTGGGCGGCGGTCGTCCCGTCGGCCGAGTACTGCGTCGGCGTCATCGCGGTGGCGTCGACACCGTCGACGGCGGCGACGGCCTTCGCCGCTTCGGCGATCGCGGCACGGTCGGCGTCGGTCAGTGGGCCGTCCCGGTGGAAGACGACGAAACCGGGGATGGTTTCGACGGTGACGAACCGTGCGGCCTCGTTCGCGGCCTCCGTGGACTCGGCGGATTCCGGCAGGAAAGCGGCGTTGTCGTTCTTCTGGACCTCGGTCAGCTTGCTCTGGTAGGAGCCGCCGAGACCGCCGGCGAGGAAGGCGAACACCGCCAGCAGCAGCACCACGCCGACCGGCCAGCCGCGGCGAGGCGGTTGTGGCGGCGCGGCGGGGGCCGGCTCGGTGTCGAGGTCCACGTCGGGCATGGGGTCTCCTCGAATCCACGGTTCGGGCAACACCAGTGCGGTCCAGTACACCACGCGCGCGGGTTCACGGCCGAGTGGAAATCGATTTTCGATGCCACTGGTACCGTAAGTGGTCCAGGTTGTGCCGCATGACTGCTCAGGCCCTGTCCCGGCGCGGATTCCTCACCTGGTCACGGCGCTCACCGCGGTCGTCTCGGAGGGCGGTCGCGGCGAGTACGTGCTGCGCGAGTTCACCCGCGCGTACCCGGAGATCCGGCCACTGCCGACCCACCTCGGCCACCTTCGTCACCAAGGTGACGCTCCAGGTCGGCGCCGACTACCGGCTCCGGTGCGAATCGTTCACCGACATCGACTGGCGGGAACTGTTCGCTCCGGCCGCGTCGCCTGGACGCACCTTCGAGAGCTACGTGGCCCGCTCGGGGCGCGTCGAGGCCTCTGGTTTCCGTTCACCGACACTCCGTGGCTGAAGGTGTGGACCCCGACACCGCCTGCGTCGTACACGAGTTCGCGACCTGGCACCACACGCGGCAACAGGAGCTGGCCGCGCAGGGCCGCTACCCGATCAACGGTCCCTTCGAGGTCCGGCTGTGCGGACTCGACGACCAGTCGGAGGTCACGGTGGAAACGTCGGGGCCGCCGACGATCTCGGCGCTGCGGCCCCGTCCCGACCACCCGGAGTGGCCCACGGCCCGTCTGGATGAACGTCGTCGGCGTCCCGGGCACGCCCGGACAGGCCGCGTACTTCCGGGAGATGGAGCGGTTCATGCGGGCCAACTACAGCGGCGCCTACGCCACCTTCCGGCCGGAATGGGCGAAGGGATGGGCGTTCACCGACGAATCCGGATTCCTCGATGCGGAGACGATCGAGACCATCGTCCCCGAGACCTATCGCGCCGGCATGCCGGCCGGGGACGACTGGGACACGGCGGCGGCCGCATACAACGCCCATGATCCGCACCGGGTCTTCTCGAACCCCTTGCTGGACAGGCTGCTTCCCTAGGTTGAGCTACCGAGGTTTCGCCTACCGCCGCTCCCGCGGCCGGATGTGTTCGAAGATCAGGATCGTCTCCGTCGCCGCGACCTCGGGTCGCGCCGAGAGCTGGTCGACGACGAAGTCGCGGAGGGTGGCGGTGTCGCGCATCGCGACGTGCAGCAGGTAGTCGTCGGCGCCGGCGACGAAGTACACGTCGAGCACGTCCGGTGCGGCCGCCATCCGGTCGGCGAACTCGGCCATGTGGTGGCGGGCGTCGGCGTGCAGCCGCACCGCGATCATCGCCTCGAGGTCGCGGCCGAGCGCGGCGGGGTCGACCTCGGCGTGGAAGCCGCGGATCACGCCCCGGTCCACGAGGGAGCGCACCCGGGCCAGGCACGTCGAGGGCGCGATGCCCGCGAGTTCGGCCAGCGCGTTGTTGGGGGTGCGCGCGTCGCGGGTCAGCTGGGCGAGGATCACGTGGTCGATCTCGTCGAGCCGGACGGCCCGAACATCGTTCGGCGCAAGGTCCGCTCCCACCCGCCGAGTCGAATTGTCGGCTGCCATATGGAGAGTCTAGAGAATCTTCTTCAGCAACCTGGGCGTATGGCTGCGGAAAATTCATAATGGTGGCAGCGCACCGATCGTGCGCATCGCCCAGCCGAACCCCGAGGAACCCAGATGAGGATCGGAATCCCCCGCGAACTCAAGAACCACGAGTACCGCGTCGCCATGACCCCCGGCGGCGTCCACGAGCTCGTCACCCACGGGCATCAGGTGCTCGTCGAGACCGGCGCCGGCGCCGGATCGTCGATGACCGACGACGACTACCGCGCCGCGGGCGCGCGAATCGTGGCCGACGCCGACACCGTCTGGCACGAGGCCGATCTGCTGCTGAAGGTGAAAGAGCCGGTCCCCGAGGAGTATCCGAGACTCCGTGCGGACCAGGTGCTGTTCACCTACCTGCACCTCGCCGCGTCGCGGGACTGCACGGACGCGCTGCTCGCCGCCGGGACCACCGCGGTCGCCTACGAGACGGTGCGGGGCGCCGACGGATCGCTGCCCCTGCTCGCGCCGATGAGCGAGGTCGCCGGACGGCTCGCGCCCCAGGTCGGCGCCTACCACCTGATGGCCAGCTCAGGGGGTCGCGGCGTGCTCATGGGTGGGGTGCCGGGCACACCCCCGGCGGACGTGGTCGTCCTCGGCGGCGGCGTCGCCGGACAGAACGCGATCGCGATCGCCGTGGGGATGCACGCGGACGTCACCGTTCTCGACGTCAACCCGGCCCGGCTGCGCGAGATCGACGCGCGGTACCGGGGTCGCGTGCACACCATCGCGTCCACCGCCTACGAGCTCGAGCGGGCGGTGCTCGGCGCCGACCTGGTGATCGGTGCGGTCCTGATCCCCGGAGCCCGAGCGCCGAAGCTGGTGTCGACGGAACTGGTGGCGCGGATGCGTCCCGGCTCGGTGCTCGTCGACATCGCCGTCGACCAGGGCGGATGCTTCGCCGACACCCGCCCGACGACGCACGCCGATCCCACGTTCCGGGTGCACGACTCGGTGTTCTACTGCGTCGCGAACATGCCCGGCGCGGTGCCGCGTACCTCGACGTTCGCGCTGACCAACGCGACGCTTCCGTACGTCCTCGCGCTGGCCGACCAGGGCTGGCGCCGCGCGACCGCCGCCGACGCGGGCCTGGCCGCCGGTCTCACCACCCACGACGGCGCCCTGCTCTCCTCGGCGGTCGCCGAGGCCCACCAGGCGGCGTGAGGGCCTGTCTCCGCCCCTGAGGGGAATCGGGAGACAGGCCCGTGTGCGAGTTCGGCAGCCGGGACCACCGAACGCACGCACAGGCACCGGAGGTGCCTATGGTGGGCGGATGAGCGACGCGATCGAAATTCGGCGGGACGGCGACATCGTCACCTGGACCCTCAACCGGCCCGGTACCCGCAACGTGATCTCCGAGCCAGACATGGTGCAGGCGTTCGAGAACGCCATCGCGGCGGTCAACGCCGACGTCACGGTGCGGGTGGTGGTGCTCGCGGCCAACGGCCCGGCCTTCTCCTCCGGCGGCAACGTCAAGCACATGCGGGACCGGGTCGGCATGTTCGGCGGCTCCCCGGCGCAGCTGCGTGACGGCTACCGGCACGGTATCCAGCGCATCCCGAAGGCGCTGTACCACTGCGAGGTTCCGGTCATCGCCGCGGTCGGTGGTCCCGCGATCGGCGCGGGCTGCGACCTGGCGCTGATGTGTGACATGCGGGTCGCGTCCACCGCGGCGAGGTTCGCGGAGAGCTTCGTCAAGCTCGGCATCATCCCCGGCGACGGTGGCGCCTGGCTGCTGCCGCGCGCGGTCGGGCTGGCCCGCGCCGCGGAGATGGCGTTCACCGGCGACGCGATCGACGCCGCCACCGCCCTCGAGTGGGGACTGGTGTCGCGGGTCGTCGATCCGGACGAGTTGCTGCCCACCGCGCAGGCGCTCGCGGCCCGGGTCGCGGCCAACCCGCCGCAGGCGCTGCGGATGACGAAGAAGCTGATCCGCGAGGGACAGCACCAGAGCCTCGAGTCGCTGCTCGAACTGTCGGCGGCGATGCAGTCGCTCGCCCACCACTCGCGCGACCACCACGAGGCGGTCGCGGCGATGCTCGAGAAGCGGGAGCCTGTCTTCCGCGGCGAGTGACCGCCGCGCAGAGTGGGAGATCCGCCACGTAGGCGTCATTTGTCGGCCCGTCATCGTAGAGTGTCCAACCGTGATCATCGTCAGCACGGACGGCTCCTGCCTGCGGAATCCCGGTGGTGCGATCGGGTGGGCGTGGGTGAATCATCACGGCCCGAGCGGTTCGGGCGGTGAGCGGTCGGGAACCAACCAGATCGCCGAACTGCGGGCGTTGCTCGAGGCGATCCGGGCGCATCCGGGCGACGAGCCGATGCTGATCGAATCCGACTCCCAGTACGCCATCAAGTGCGCGTCGGAGTGGGTCGCCGGGTGGAAGCGGAAGGGGTGGCGCACCTCGTCCGGTGATCCGGTCAAGAACGTCGACCTGATCCGCGCCATCGACGACGCGCTGACGGAGCGGCCCGGACCGGTGCGGTTCCGCTGGGTCCGCGGTCACGTCGGGAACCACTACAACGAGGAAGCCGATCGGCTGGCAGGGGAGGCCGCCCGTGCCGTCGCCGCGACGGCGACGGCCGGCCACCAGTCGGCTCCCTCACCTGAATCGCGCCCCGTCGCGGCCACGAGCGGTTCGCCGGCGAAGAAGACCAGGCAGGTGCGGCGACGGGCGGCGGCGCCCGCGGCCGTCGCGGAACCCGAGCCCGGACTGTTCGAGCTCCCGGCCGACGCGAAGGAACTCACCCTCTTCTGACGCCGCAGCCCTTCTGACGCCGCAGCCCTTCTGACGCCGCAGCCCTTCTGACGCCGCAGCCTCAGAGACCGAACACGCGGGTGGCGTTGCCGTGGCACACACCGCGCACCCACTCGTCGCCGAGGCCGAGCCGGGCGACGGCGTCGAGGGCGTGCACGTACGGGTACGGGATGTTCGGGAAGTCGCTGCCGAACAGGATGCGGTCGCCGAGGTTGCGCAGCCGCTGCGAGTCCGCCGGGTCGGCCGGGGCCATCTCGCCGATGAAGTCGGTGAACGCCATCGTCGTGTCGAGCAGGACGGACTCGTAGCGGTCGGCGAGGTCCAGGAACGCCGAGTACTCGGGCATTCCCATGTGCGCGATGATCAGCGGGAGCCGCGGGAACCGGGCCATCAGCGACTCGATCCGGTCGGGGCCGGTGAAGCGCCCCGGCGCCGGGCCGGACCCGCAGTGGATGACCACCGGGACACCCGCGTCCTGGATCTGGCCCCACACCGCGTCGAGCAGCGGATCGCCCGGATCGTAGTCGCCAACCTGGATGTGCGACTTGAACACTCGGGTCCCAGCCGCGAGGGCTTCGGCGACGTAGCCGGGTGCGCTCGTCTCGGGATAGAACGTGCTGGTGTGCAGGCAGTCGGGGTTGCGGGCCGCGAACTCGACGGCCCACTGGTTCAGCCACGCCGCCATGTCCGGTTTATGTGGATAGATCATCGAGGTGAAGGCGTGCACCCCGTACGACCGCAGCCGGTCCAACCGGACGTCCTCGTCGTGCCGGTACTGGATCGGCCACACCGTGCCCGTCAACGGTCCGGCCGAGTCGAAGTAGGCCCACACCTTGTCCATCACACGTTTCGGCATGAAGTGGGTGTGGACGTCGACGATGTGGGTCAGGCCGTGGTCCTCGCGGAACCGGGTGACCGCCTCGACGTCCGCATGCCGATCGTCGTCCGGGTTCGCCGCCTCGGGGATGTCACACATGTCTCCACCCTGTCATGTCGCTGGGAGTGTTCCTCCGATGGTCGACAGCGGGGCACCGAGGTGAATACCGTGACAAACGGTCCTGTTGTTTCGGACCACCGTCTCGACGAGAGGATTGTGCATGCTCACCAACGCGATCAACTGGGTTCTCAACGCATGGGGAACCGTTGCCGCAGGCAGCAGCGGCTACCAGATCCCGCCGGGGACCCTTCCGTTCGGAAGCTGACGATCGTCGAACGAACGGCCGGCACGCACCCGATTCGATCGGGGGCGTGCCGGCCGTTCGCGTGTTCGGACCGTGAGGGTCAGAAGCCCCCGGCCACGCGCACGACGGCACGTCCGGACTGTCCGCCACCGCGGATGCGGTCCAGGACCGCCGCGACGTCCCGCACCGCGACCTCGTCGGTCAGCGCGTCGAGATGTCGGGGACGCAGGTCGGTGGCGATCCGCTGCCACAGGGCGCGGCGGCGCTCGATCGGCAGTTGCACCGAGTCGATGCCCAGCAGGTCGACGCCCCGCAGGATGAACGGCATCACCGTCGTGTGCAGGGCGGCTCCGCCGGTGAGCCCGCTGGCCGCGACCGCGCCGCCGTACTCGATCGTGCTCAGCACGTCCGCCAGCGTCGCGCCGCCGACGCAATCCACGGCGGCCGCCCACTGCGCCTTCCCGAGCGGCCGCGGCTTGGCGTCGGGGTCGGCGGGCAGCCGCCCGATGATCCGGGCCGCCCCGAGTGCGGTGAGCAGCTCGTGTGCCTCCGCCTTGCCGGTCGAGGCCACCACCTCGAAGCCCGCCGCGGCGAGCAAGTCGACGCTGACGCTGCCGACGCCGCCCGACGCGCCGGTAACCAGGACGGGCCCGTCGGCGGGGGTGAGGCCGCGGTCGAGGAGTGCCAGCACGCTCATCGCGGCGGTGAAGCCCGCGGTCCCGACCGTGGCCGCCTCGCGGGGCGTGAGCCCGGACAGCTTCACCGCCCACTCGGCGGGGATCCGCGCGTACTCGGCGTAGCCGCCGTGCCGGGCGGTGCCGATGTCGTAGCCGTGCGCGACGATCGCGTCTCCGACGGCGAAGTCGGGGGACTCCGACGCCACGACCTCACCGGCGACGTCGATGCCCGGCACGATCGGATACTCGCGCACCACGCCGCCGCGCGGGGTCACGGCCAGCGCGTCCTTGTAGTTGACGCTCGACCAGTGGACCTTCACGGTCACCTCACCGGGCGGCAGCGCCGAGTCGTCGAGGGTCTCGGGGTTCAGGGTGACCGCCCCGTCGGCTTCGCGCGCGACGAGGGCGGAGAAGTGGGGAGTCATCGCGCCGGTCAGCGCGCGAGGGGGCTGTAGAAGACCAACCCGTTGCCCTTGTTGTCGTACACCACGGCGCGGCGTTCGTGCGCGTCGTCGTACGGGCCCGTCACGATCCCGCCACCGGCTTCCTCCACGGCTTTCGCCGCGGCGTCGACGTCGGCGGTCTTGATGCCGACGACGACCTGGCCGTGGATCGGGTGGTCGACCGCTGTCGCGAGCGCGATGGTGACCGGGCCGCCGTCGACGGCGGCGAAGTGCGCACCGTCGCGGAACTTGAGGGACATGCCCAGGGTCTCGGTATAGAACTGGATCGACTCGTCGAGGTTGTCGGTCGACAGGACGATCATCTTCACTTCGTGGTCGCTCAAGGATGCCTCCGTCGGTGAAAGTGCCTACGGTGCCCCATTCAACACGACGAGCACCCGCACGACGAGCACTCGCGGGAGGGGCACGATCGACGAATGGACCGCACCGCCCGACTCGCACTGGCCGTCGACCGGCAGGGTGGCCGATGCCTGTGGTGCGGTCGCTCCTTCGGGCCGCTGATCCGGCCGACCACCGACCATCTGGTACCGCGGATCAAGGGCGGCCCCAGCATCGCTGCGAACGAGGCCGCCGCGTGCCCGCGGTGCAACGCGGACCGCGGGCACAGCAGTCCCGTCGACTGGCTCACGCGGTGCCGTGACCGCGACGGCTGGGCACCCCAGGCGGACCTGCTCGTCGCGCTCCTGCACGCGTTGGACACCGAACTCGACACCGTCGGGGGGCATCGTCGCGCGAAGCGTTACCTGTCCGGCCAACTGCGGCGCTGCCGTTGACGTATCCGGGCATATCAGAAATATTTGGGGCCACCGGGATTGACGTTCGAGACTCGACCAAGTGGTCGCTTTGCGCGGCGCGGCGGCCGCGGACCGGCCTGAACGTCACGTCGGCCGAGAGGCGGCTATGATTCGGGCACGCTCGGGATGTCGACAACGAAGCGCCCACGCCAGTGTTCGAGGCAGCCGCCGTGACGGCACGCGAACATGTCTCCCATACTCGGACGAGTCCGGGCCGGAACCCAATCACCCATATCGACACCGTGATCGAATGGAATTCGATCACAACCGAACTGAGGAGTAAGGAAGGATGACAGCTTCCGAAAGCGACGCGATATTCGAGACCCTTTTGGAATCTGCCAAGCGGTTGTCCTTCGATTCGAGAAGTCCCCTCGTCTACCAGTCCGAGCCCGGCGACGACGAACGTCACGGCATGACACCGCAGTGGTCACCCCTGTACGGCACCCCGTTGTGGGAGAGCATGTCCGAGTCGGAGCGCATCCGACTCACCAGAAGCGAAGTGGCCCAGTTCCTGGGTGTCGGCATCTGGCTCGAGGTGGGCTTGCAGGTGGCGCTGCTGCGCGCCGGCCACAGTGCGAATCCGGCCAGGTCGGACATCAAGTTCCTCTTCAACGAATGTGCGGACGAGAACCTGCATTCGCTGATGTTCGCCAACGCCATCGACAGCATCGGGTCGAAGTTCTATCCGCGCGACCGCATGCTGGACTTCTTCGGCTGGGTGTTCCGCCACGTCATCTGGGACGAGGTGGCGTACGGCATCGTCCTCGCCGGTGAAGAGATCTTCGACGTCATGCAGCGTGACTGGATGACCAGCGACGACGTCGCCGCGCCCATCCGCCGCGCCGCCTACATTCATGTCGTCGAGGAGTCCCGGCACATGGCGTATGCGCGTCGCAAGATCCGTGACCGATTGACCGGACTGTCCCGGTTCAGGCGGTCGGCGAGCACCCTGATCATCGCGTTGGGCACGCACCTCATCGCGCGGAGCCTGATCAACCGCCGGGTGTACGAGGACCTCGGCCTCGATTGGGAGGCCGTGAAGTCGAACATCGACGGGAACGAACACCATCGGATGATGTTCCGCAAGGCAGCGGAACCGTTCATCGAATTCCTGAGCAAAGAAGGATTGCTGAATTTCGGCGCTCGATGGATCTACCGGAAATCGAACCTTCTCTGAGTAGGAGCCGTCGTGGCCCACGTCATCCTGGGACATTGCTGTAAGGATGCCTCGTGCGTGCGGGTGTGCCCGCAGAACTGCATTCATCCCGCCCCCGGCGAGGAGGGTTTCGCCTCCGCCGAGACGCTCTACATCGACCCCAACTCGTGCATCGACTGCACCGCGTGCGTCGAGGCGTGCCCTGCCTCGGCCATCAAACCCGAGTACGCGCTGACCCCGACCGAGCACTCGTACGCCGCCCGCAACCGGGAGTTCTTCGAGCAGGCCCGTACCGCGCCGCGCTCCCGACCGCGCGCCGTCTTCGAGCTGCCCCTGGCGAGCCCGAGCGACCGACTCGGGGTCGCCGTGGTGGGGTCGGGACCGGCTGCCATGTACACCGTTCGTGAACTGTTGCGGCGATCGACGTCGATCAGCGTCACGGTCTACGAGCAGTACGACACGATCGGCGGCCTGCTGCACCGGGGCGTGTCCCTCGACCACGTCGGTGTGCGCGAGATGATCCGCCTCTTCGACGTCCCGTTCCGCGACGACCGCGTCACGATCGTTCACGACACGGAGGTCGGCGTCGACATCTCGATCGACGAACTCCGGACGAGGTTCGACGCCGTGATCCTCGCCTGCGGAGCGTCGCAGCCGCGTCGGGTCGGCACCACCGTCGGTCGCGACATCCACCAGGCCATCGACATCCTGGTCGCCGAGAACTCCGGGCCCCCTGATGCCCGCCCCTCCGTGCCCGCGGGGCCCGCGTGCGTCGTGATCGGCGCGGGAAACGTCGCCTTCGACGTCGTCCGGTGGATCGCGAAGAACCGCCGCCGAACCGTGGGCGGACCGGTCGAGGAACTGGTGGTCCTGTCGCGTTCGGCGGCGGAGGACGCGTCGTTCACACCGTCCGCGCTCCACGAGCTTCTCGACCTCGAGGACACCGAGGTGCTGATCGACCGTGCCGGTCGCGCACCCCGCGGCGACGCGGACGGCGCGCTGCTGCGGGTGCTCGCGGATCTGCCCTCCACCGATGTCCAGGGCATGCACGCCCGGTCGGCCGACCGGGCGGGTCGCCTGCGGATCGTGCTGTCGTTCGGGCAGGAGGTGGCCGAGCTCGAGAGGACCGACCTCGGCGCCCTCGCGGTCACCACGACCGCCGGCCGGGTCTTCCACGCGAATTCCGCGATCTGCGCCACCGGATTCACCACCAAACGGATCGACGGTGTCCCGCTCGACGACCGCGGGGTCGTGCCCAACAGCGGGGGACAGGTGATCTGCGACGAGACCGGTGAACCGCTCGAGGGACTGTACGTCGTCGGCTGGGCGAAACGAGGCGCGTCCGGCGGCGTCGGCGACAACCGCTCCTGCGCGGCCGAAACCGTGGAACTGCTCGCCACGGACCTGCGTTCGCGGCGCCTCGCGCGTTCGTCCCGATCCTGAGTTGACGACTCGCCGGCTACGACGGCACGGACGACGATGGTCACCCGCGGCTGCGGGTGACCATCGTCGTCCGTGTGCAGGGGTTGCTACGCCGTGCACGTGGTGAACGGCAGCACGAGCCGGGACGGGTGCGCGGCGTCCCGGTAGATCTTGTGCGTGACCGGCCGACCGACCGGCAGGTGGAACGCATCCGGTGGTAGCAGCGAGTTGTGCTCGTCGACAAGGGGTTCGGCGTTGGAGAGCTGGACCACCAGCCGGTGACCGGGCAGGAACGTCGCCGCGAACGGATAGACCCGCAGGACGTACTCCTCGATCGTGCCGGGCTCGACGGGCACCGCGCGGGTGTGCGGGTGGACCGGGTTGCCCTCGGTGCTGCGCTCGTCGAGTTCGCGGTGCGACGCCTTGAGGTACGCGCTCGTGATCAGCTGCCGCCTGCCGCCGGGCGCCTCGTCCCAGAACCTGAGGATGAAATTGGTGTCCGGCTGGTCGATTTCGGCGAACAGGTGGGCGGCGCCGGTGCCCATGAGCTCGGTCGGCTCCTCGAACGGCGCGGTGGTCCAGGTGAGCATCTCCACCCTGTCGGTGACCGTGAGCGGCGCCTGGTAAAAGCCTTCCGGTGCAGCGTATTCGGCGCCCATCGGCTCCGGCTCCGTCGACAGCTTGCCGAGGGGCCGCAGGTACAGCGACCGGTGCTCGACGTCCTTCGGTGGCCACTGGTCGCCGGTGACGTGCTCGCGGGTGCCCTCGACGAAGACGGACACGGCGGGCTCGTCCATCACGCCGTTGTCGATGCCCTTGATCCAGTAGTCGTACCAGCGGAACATCTTGTCGTGCTCCTCGATGAAGGGGCGCGACTGCATCGGCGGGTACGGGCCGATGTCCAGCTTCTTCGGGCCCTTCAGCTGGTGGTACAGCTCGAGGGTGCCGTCGAGGGTCCAACCCCGACCCTGGTCGATCTGCAGGTAGACCGGGATGTCGATGTTCGGGGCCAGGGTGACGGGGTTGCGTTCCTCGTACCAGTCGCCGTCCACCTCGTTCATGACGATGTCGAACCACGCCTCGTGGTGCTTGGGGTAGTTCAGGACGTGGACGAGGTTCGGCCAGGCGGCCACGTCCGGGTCCGCGAGGCGCTCGGCGACGCGCTCGCGGATCTCCTCCGGTGAGTACCTCTCGAGCATGCGGGACTTGACGTTGTCGGTGAACGCCCAGCCGGAGTCGCCTCCGCGTCCTTCGCGCGCGGCCCGCGGCATGAACCACATGACGCCGCCGTGGTAGGTGGTCTCGTAGAAGTCGTAGTGGCCGCCGGAGACGAAGATCGCCTTCAGGTGCGGCGGACGCTCGGCTGCGGCGAGCACCTGCATCGAGCCGAAGTACGAGATGCCGATCATGCCGACGTTGCCGTCGCACCACGGTTGCGCCGCAACCCATTCGATGAAGTCGTACGCGTCCTGGCCGAGGGAGACGCCGCCGGCGTTGTAGTTGCCGATGTGCTCGCCGTCGGAGGCGCCGGAACCGCGCAGGTCGCCGATGACGTGGACGTAGCCTTCCGCGACGACGCGGGCGATGTCGCCGGCCTCGATGCAGCCGTCCCACATCGGGCTGGGGCGGCGCTGCGGGGGCGTGGTGAGGGCGAGCGCCTGCAGCTCCTTGCCGTACGGGCTCAGCGCGACCAGCGCCGGGCGGGGCTTGTCACCGACACCCTGGTAGGTGTCCGCCGCCAGCTCGACGCCGTCCCGCATCGGGATGCGGAGGTCCTTACGGATGTGGATGGTCTGCCCGCCCGCGTCGAATGTGTCGAACTCGGCCATGAGTCTGCGACTCCTTTTCTCTGTCAGGACTTCTGGTTGAACTGTGTGCGGTACCCGTGCATCGAGGTGAAGAACGGCGACGGCTCGAGGGTGGGGTCGTTCTCGTAGCCGATCGCGTCGGCGACCGCGGCGAACGGGGAGTACGGCGAGGCTGTCTCCGGCAGTCCCGCGCACAGGCACCGGTGTGCGGCCGTGCCGACCCGGCCCTCGATGTCGAGGCTCTCGTGGAGCGCCTCCCGGGCCTGGGCGGCGTCGAGTTCGACCCCGTACGGGGTGCCGTCGGTCCGGCGGTAGGGGTGCCCGAGGTAGAGGTGGCGGGGAGCGATCTCGTTCCGCAGGTACTCGAGGCTCGCGCGGTAGGCGGTCGGGTCCTCGAAGCCGGGGAATCCGTTGGCCGCGCCGTGGACCTGGACGGCGTCGCCGACGAACACGTCGTTCTGGCCGTCGACGACGTAGGCGACCGAGCCGGGAGTGTGGCCGGGGATCGAGTGGACGGAGACCGTGAGGCCACCGCCGAGGGGCAGTGTCTCCCCACCCCGGACCAGCATCGTCGGTTCCATCTCGTCGGAGATGACGGCGCGGGCCGCCGCGATCTGCTTCGCCTCGCCCTCGGGGTCGTTCAGGTACTGCGCCCGCCCGGCGAGGTACTCGTCGACGTGCGCCCGGCGTGAGCGCAGCATCGGCGCGTCGGCCTCGTGGATGACGACCTGCGCCTTGCGGTCGGTCATCTCCCACAGCGCGTACGCGCCACCCACGTGGTCGATGTGCCCGTGGGTCAACAGGATCCAGCGGACGTCCTCGATCCGGCGTCCGATGGCCGCCAGCGCCGGTGCCATGCCCTCGGCAGGAGAGGACGCGATTCCCGTGTCGACGATCGCCGGCTCGGGTGCGTCGATGTAGAAGCTGTAGAGGCCGAACCGGCCCCACGGCGAGACCAGCGGATGGATGTTCACTGCTGTCATGGTTCTTCTTTCGGGTCTGGTCTCGTCCGTGGGGCGGTGCGGACGCTGGGTCAGCGGGCGAGGAAGTCGCGCGTCTCCTCGAAGGCCCGGTAGTAGTCCGGGATCCACGAGAAGTGCTGGACGAACCCGTGACCGGCGCCGGCGTAGCGGCTCACGGTCACGTGCACGCCGGCCTCGGTGAGGCGTCGGCCGTAGAGTTCGCCCTCGTCACGCAGGGGATCGTGCTCGCCGGTGACGATCAGTGCCGGCGGCAGCCCGGTCAGGTCGGCCCGCTTGATCGGGGAGACCCGCGGGTCCGCGGGGTCGGCTCCGCTGCCCAAGTAGAAGGCGTTGAACGGTTTCAGGCCCGCGGTCTCGAGCCCGTAGCCGACGGCGTTCTCGCGCAGCGACGGGTACCGGTCGACGTCGAAGTCGAGGTCCAGCGACGGGTAGTAGAGGACCTGGTGGGTGATCGCGTCGAAGCCGTCGTCGTGCGCGGCCGCCGCGACCGCCGCCGCGAAGGTGCCGCCGGAGCTGTCGCCGGCGACGGCCAGCGTTCCGCCGTTCCAGCGCAGGTCCTCGCGGTGCTCCGCGACCCACCGGACCACCGCGTAGCTGTCGTCGAGACCGGCGGGGAAGGCGGACTCGGGAGCCAGACGGTAGCCCACCGAGACGACCTTCAGCCCGATCTCCTTCGCGAGGGAGCGCGCCACGTGGTCGTGCGTGTTCAGGCTGCCGAGGAAGAACGCGCCGCCGTGGAAGTACACGAGCACCCCGTACGAGTCGGCCTCGGCCGGCGTGTAGATCCGCACCGGCACGTCACCCGACGCGGTGTGGGCGACGGTGTCCTCCACGGAATGCAGCGGGGTCCGCTCCTCGCGCGGCGGCACCTGCGCCTCGTCGCCGGCGCGCATCGCGGCCGGGTCGAGCGAGTCCGGCGGCGCGGGCAGTGTGGCGAGGACCCTGGCGATCTCGGGATGCAGGGGCATGACGTCAGGCCTCCACCGGTGCGGTCTTCTGGCCGGGGAAGACGTCGTCGACCTCGTCCTCGGTCCAGCCTTGACGCGAAATACGCTGCAGCTCATCGGTGACCGGCTTGCGCGTGGCCTGGTACAGGGCCAGCGCCTGCGCGACGGAGCCGGCCTCGACCAGGGCGTCGGCGAGTGCGCCGGCGTCCAGGATGGCCGAGTTCGCGCCCTGCCCCTGGTGGTGCAGCATCGAATGCGCGGCGTCGCCGACGAGGACGACGGCGTCGGAGTGCCAGGTGTCGACGGGGTCGATGTCGTAGACCGCGCGCACGTTCACCGTGTCCAGGTCGAGGTCGCGGGTGATGTCGACGATGCGCTCGTCGAAGCCCTCCACGGTTGCCAGGATGTCGTCCTTCGTCACGCTCGGCGACCAGGTGCCGTCGGAGCGCAGCGCGGTGATGTCGAACGAGACCTGGCCGCGGTGGCGCAGCGGCAGCAGGTAGACCTTGGTGCCCCGGCCGATGTACATCCGCAGGTTGTCGTCGACGACCATCCCGTGCGCGTCGTCGACCGAGATCACGGCGCGGTACGCGTGCTCACCGGAGAAGACGGGTTCGTTGTCGCTGAACAGCTTTCGCACGACCGACTTGATGCCGTCGGCGCCGATGACGAGGTCGGCCTCGACGGTGGTGCCGTTGGTGAAGGTGAGGGCCGCCCGGTCGCCGCGGTCCTCGACGCTCTCCAGTTTGTGACCGAGACGGACCATGCCCCCGGGGAGCACGCTCAGCAGCGCGTCGATGAAGTCGCCGCGGTGGATCAGGTGGGTCTTGGTCACCTCGGCGTAGTCGCCGCTGCCGGGCCACTCCTCCTGAATGATCCGCTCGCCGGTGCCGGTGAGGATCTCGAAGTAGTCGCTCGGCGAACTCACCTTCGCGACCGCGTCGAAGATGCCCCACTGGCGGAACCGGTCCATGGTGGACGGACGCAGACCGATGCCCGCGCCGACCTCCCGGATCTCACCGGCCTGCTCGTACACGGTGACGGTGGCGCCGAGCAGGCTCAGCGCCTTGGCGGCGGCGGCGCCGGCGTACCCCGCGCCGACGATGGCGATGTTCAGCTTCTTCAGGTCTTCGGGCTGCATGGCAGTGGTCCTTGTCAGTTCTTGATCGTGAGGAAGTCGGCGGGGTTGTCGACGAACAGCGTCGTGATGGTGGCTTCGTCGACGCCGGCCTCGCGCAGGTCCGGAATGAGGTCTTCGAAGAGGTAGTTGACGGTGTGGCCCTTGACTCCCGGCCAGCCGAGGGGGCTGCAGTTGGCGTCGACGCCCGCGAGTGCCTGGGCGAGGTGACCGGCGGCGAGGAAGCCGAGGAAGTGGTCGAGGCGGTCCTTGCGGGGGCGGGCCCAGAACGGCGGGTCCGGGAGTTCGGTCTCGTACCCGAAGGTGTCGAAGCCGACGCGACCGCCCTGTTCCGCGATCCAGCGGTCGCGGGTCTTCGACGCGTTCACGCCGTCGTCGGCGTGCCCGAAGAGCACGCGGTCGAGGGGCAGGCCCTCGTCGTCGAAGATCGCGATCGCGTTCTCCGCGTCGATCGCGAGGTGGGTCAGGATCGGCACACCCGTCGCTTTCGCGGCACGTGCGGCGGCGCGGTAGATGCGCTTGTCCAGCTCGGTCATCTTGCCGCCGCGGCTGACACCGACCTTGACGACGCCCGCCCGGCTGCCGGTGTCCCCGATGCCGACGGTGATCTCGTGCACGAAGTGCTGCGCCAGGTACTCGACGCTCGCGCGCTCGAAGAACGGCAGCGCGGTGTCGCCGCCGACGAAGCCGGTGCAGGCGATGATGTTGACGCCCGTCTTGGCCGACAGCGACTTGTAGTAGTCGATGTCGCGGCCGTTGCAGATTCCGGTGACGTCGACGAAGGTCCCGCCGCCGTACTCGTGGAACTTGCGCAGCTTCGGAACGGTCTCCTCGTACCGCTGTTCGGGGGTCTTCCACCACCGGGTGTCCAGTTCGGAGCCGGGCATGCCGTATCCGATGTGCTCGTGGATGGCCACGATCCCCAGCTCTTCGGTGGGGATGGGACCCAGCACCGTGTTCACTCTCGACACAACATTCACCTTCTGGAAAGTCGAAAACTGATGGTCTTTCGAAACGCGCGCGCTCAGCGCACCGTCAGCAGGCGGCGCGGGTTGTCCGTCAGGATGCGCGTGGCGTCCTCGTAGCCGAGTCCCTTGCCCGTCAGGAGGGGAACGAACGTGGTCAGGATGTGGCTCAGCGGGAGGTCGACCCGGGTCTGATCCTCGGCGGGATGACCCTTCGCGACGCCGATAGCGTTGCTCGACAGCAGGATTCGATCGCCGAACCCGGCCTCGACGAGTTCGAGTACGAGCGCGGCCCGCTCGTCGTCGGTGATGTGGGCGCCGTCCTCGATGCCCACGTTGTCGAGGGCGACGAACGCTCCGCGGCGGGCGACCTCGGTGGGGGCCCCGGCGGCGACGGCGTCCTTGCGGTCGAGTCCGCCGATGACGATGCGGTCGGCGGGGAGCTCCTCGTCGAGGAGGATTCCGAGGTCGTGCACGGCGTCGCTGCCGTAGCGGGCGGACACCGCGACACCGGAGGAGAGCGCGGCGCGGGCCGCGCCGCGGAACAGGCTCTCCTCGGTGGCGGTCATGCCCGAGCGGTCGGCGGCGGTGACCACGATGCCCGCGGCGCCGCGACGCTCCACCCGCGGAACCACCATTCCCTCGGCGACCTCCTTCGCGAACAGGTCGGCGAACTTCTCCGCCGGCCACGGCGTCGGCGGATTGGTCTGGGGGGTCAAGAAGTAACCGCCGAGCAGGTTCTCCGGTCCCATGCCCGTGGACGCGACGATGTGCACACCGGTCGAGCGGGAGAGTGCCTCGTACAGCTTGACGTCGCGGCCGTGGTACATGCCGGTGCTGTCGACGATCGTCCGCCCGCCGTTGTTGCGGAACTCGGTGAGCTCGGCCGCCAGGATCTCGAAGATCTCGGCGCGGTCGATCGTGACGTCGAACGCGTACTGGGCGCCCGGAACGACCGACAGCAGCGCCTCGTGAACCGAGACAACTCCCAACTCGTCGGCGGGAACGGGGCCGAGGACCGTGTGGACGGTGTTGCCTTCGGCGGTCGGGGAGCCACTCATCGGCACTTCCTTTCGTCAGCGTCATACCTGCACGACGTGTTGCGAGTCACAGTACGCTTTAACTTTACAAGCTGTCAACTTAATTGTCTTGAAGATGTCTGACTGGCCTGACGGATTT
This sequence comes from Rhodococcus sp. NPDC003318, assembly GCF_042879035.1. Taxonomy (NCBI): domain Bacteria; kingdom Bacillati; phylum Actinomycetota; class Actinomycetes; order Mycobacteriales; family Nocardiaceae; genus Rhodococcus; species Rhodococcus sp. NPDC003318. The sequence continues at coordinate 223,636 of NZ_JBIAOU010000003.1, forward strand.
GTGGCTGTACACCGTCTAGGATTCGTGACCATGTCGCTCCGGGCTGCGCAGAAGCAGCTGAACTACGAGCTGTTCCTGTCGAAGGCGCTCGAGTTGTTCGGCACCAAGGGCTACTCGGCCACCACGATCGACGACGTCGCCACCGCCGCAGGCTCCACCCGGACCAACCTTCTACCTGCACTTCTCGTCCAAGTCCGAGGTGATGAGTGCGCTGCTCGCGGAGGTCGACGCGATCCTCACCGCAGCCGACGACCCGACGCTGACGGAGGTGGTCGCCTCCGGTTCGCGCGATCTGATCCGGATGTGGCTGGACCGCAAGTTCCACCAGTGGGACGAGATCAAGCCGTACCTGACCGCGTCCTACGAGGCCGCCGACGAACCGGAGGTCGCGGCCAGGACCGAGCAGTGGTTCGAGGACGCCGTGGGCCGGATGGTCGAGGGTCTGCGGCGGGCGGAGCGCTTCCCGCCGGACCGTCGGTGGATCCGCTGCGTGCTGGCCTTCGGGCAGCTCGAGTACCTGTCGCGTCGGTACTTCGTCGTCGGCTGGAAGATCCCCCGCGAGATCTGCCTCGACGAGATCACCGACTCCTGGTGCGGCCTGTTCGCGTCGGAGGGTCCGGGCTAGCCCTGCACTCCGAGCATGGCGGCGGCGAGGTCGGCGTACTCGGCGACGAGTCGATCGGGATCGGTGCTGCGGCCGGGGTGGTACCAGCGCGCCACGTCGATGCCCATCGACAGGATCGCCCGGGCGGCGGTCGCGACGGTCGGCACGGTGAAGTCGCCGCTGTCGACGCCGGCCTGGATCTCTCGCCGGACGAAACGCTCGGTGTCGCGCCGGATGTCGGCGATCTCGGCGTAGTGCTCCTCGGTGAGGGCTGCGATCTCGTACTGCGCCACGCGGCAGAAGGTGTGGTACTCGACGTGCCACGACGTGAAGGCCCGGACGAGGGCGCGCATCCGTTGCGGGGGCGTCGGTTCGGCTGCGGCGGCGGTGCGGATGGCGTCGAGTACCCCGAGGTGTCCGACCCGGCTGACCTCGTGGAGGACGGCTTCCTTGGTGGTGAAGTGGACGTACAGCGCGGCGGGGCTCAGTCCGGCGCCTTCGGAGATGTGCCGCGTGGTGGTCGCGTGGTAGCCGCGTTCGGCGAAGGCCCGCACCGCGGATGCGATCAGTCGCCGTGCGACCCCGGAGTCGACGTCGGGGAACAGCGCGGCGACCTCGTCGTCGAGGCCGGTCGTGTGGACCTCGGTCGCCGGCGGCTTGCTCATCTCGGGCCCTTCTCGAACTGGGGTGATGCCTTGACATCATGCCGCACGGCGGGTCTACTAAGCGAGCGCTTAGTGAATGTTGTCGCCGGATCGCCCGGCATCGTCGACAAGGACTCCGACATGGCCACCGCTCCGCTCTCCCGTCGCGATCTCGACTTCCTGCTCTACGAGTGGCTCGACGTCACCGCGCTCACCGGGCGAAAGCGTTTCGCCGAGCACTCCAAGGAGACCTTCGACGCGGTGCTCGATCTGAGCGCCGAGATGGCCGTCAAACACTTTGCGCCGCACAACAAGAAGGCGGACGCGCAGGAACCGCGCATGCTGCCGGACGGCACGGTCGAGCTGATCCCCGAGGTCGCCGAGGCGCTGCGGATCTTCGGCGAGGCGGGTCTGGTCGCCGGCCAGTTCGACGAATCCCTCGGCGGCATGCAGCTGCCCGCCGTCCTGGCCCGCGCGTCGATGGCCTGGTTCCAGGCCGCCAACGCCGGCACCTCCTCGTACCCGTTCCTGACCGTCGGCAACGCCAATCTGCTTGTCGCACACGGCACGCAGCAGCAGATCGACACCTTCGTGCGGCCGATGCTCGAGGGGCGCTTCTTCGGCACCATGTGCTTGTCCGAGCCGCAGGCGGGTTCCTCGCTGGCCGACATCACGACCAGGGCCGTGCCCCGCGGCGACGGCACCTACCGGCTGACCGGCACCAAGATGTGGATCTCCGGCGGCGACCACGAACTGGGCGAGAACATCGTGCATCTCGTGCTGGCCAAGGTCCCCGGCGGACCGGCGGGCGTCAAGGGCATCTCGCTGTTCGTGGTGCCGAAGTGGCTCGTGAACGAGGACGGCACGCTCGGTGAGCGCAACGACGTCACCCTGGTCGGCCTCAATCACAAGATGGGCAACCGGGGCACCACGAACACGCTGCTGAACTTCGGCGACGGCACCCGCACCCCCAGTGGTGAGGCCGGTGCGGTCGGCTACCTCGTGGGCGAGGAGAACCGGGGCCTGTCCTACATGTTCCACATGATGAACGAGGCCCGGATCGGGGTCGGGTTCCTGGCGATCTCGCTCGGCTACGCCGGGTACCTGCAGTCGGTCGAGTACGCCGCCACCCGCACCCAGGGGCGGGCCGCCGACGACAAGGACCCGGCCTCGCCGCCGGTGCCGATCGACCGGCACGCCGATGTGCGGCGAATGCTGTTGGCGCAGAAGTCCTATGTGGAGGGGGCGTTGGCCCTCGGGTTGTACTGCGCCAAGCTCTTCGACGACCAGGAGACCGCGGGCGGCGAGGAGGCGGCGCGGGCGGCGTTGCTGCTCGACATCCTGACGCCGATCGTCAAGAGCTGGCCGTCGCAGTGGTGCCTCGAGGCCAACAGCCTGGCCATCCAGGTGCACGGCGGCTACGGCTACACCCGCGACTACGACGTCGAGCAGTTCTACCGCGACAACCGTCTGAACCCGATCCACGAGGGCACCCACGGTATCCAGGGTCTGGACCTGCTCGGGCGCAAGGTCACCATGAAGGGCGGCGCCGGCCTGGCCCTGTTCGCCGAGGCGGTGCGGGCGACGATCGTCCGCGCCGAGGCGCTCGGCGGTGCGGCGTCGGAGTACGCCGGTCAGCTCGCCGCCGTGCTCGAGCGTGTCGTCGCGACCACCGGAAGGCTCTGGGGTGCAGGGGATCCTGCGGTGGCGCTGGCGAACTCGTCGGCCTACCTGGAGGCGTTCGGACATCTGGTGGTCGCGTGGATCTGGCTCGAGCAGCTGCTGGCCGCCGACGGCCGGAGCGGCGACTTCTACGAGGGCAAGCGGGCGGCCGCGCGGTACTTCTACCGCTACGAGCTGCCGCGGACGGGCCCGCAGCTCGACCTGCTCGACAGCCTGGACCGGACTCTGCTCGACGTGGATCCCGCCTGGTTCTGAACGCTCCGGCGCCCTCGGCGGAAAAATGATGGTCACGGATCGTGGCGAACCCCTTCCCCGGGGTGAGCTCCTGGGGTATGAAAGTCGTGAATCGACGTTAACTTCAGGAGGCACTCGTGTACGTGGGGAACTTCGTGGCGACCACGCCGGACAAGCCCGCCATCATCCGACCCGCCACCGGTGAACAACTCAGCTATCGGGAACTCGACGAGCGCTCGACCCAGCTGGCGAAGTACCTGCGTGACGCCGGCGCCGAGACCGGTGACCACATCGCCCTGATCTCCGGCAACGACGTGCGGGTGATGGAGGTGTACTGGGCGGCGCTGCGCTCCGGCCTCTACATCACCGTGGTCAACTGGCACCTGACCCCGGCGGAGGCCGCGTACGTCGTCAACGACTGCGGGGCCTCGGCCCTGATCGTCTCGGCCGACGCGGCATCGGCGATCGACGTCGCGCCCGGTGCCTTCCCGAACGTGACCCGGCGCCTGGTCTACGGCGGCGAGCTCGCCGGTTTCGACGACTACGAGGCCGCGCTCGCCGGGTTCGACACGTCGCCGCTCGCCGACCAGCCCCGCGGACAGGACATGCTCTACTCCTCCGGCACCACCGGCCGGCCCAAGGGCATCAAGCCGAAGCTCTCCGGCGGTCAGGTGCACGACACCCCGGATCCGTACACCGCGGTGTTCGCGCCGATGTACGGCTTCGACGCCGACACGGTCTACCTCTGCCCCGCGCCGCTGTATCACGCTGCGCCGCTGCGGTACTGCGGCACGATCACCTCGGTCGGCGGCACCGTGATCCTGATGGACCGCTTCGACGCGGAGGAGGCGCTCCGGCTGATCGAGGAGTACAAGGTCACCCACAGCCAGTGGGTACCGACGATGTTCGTGCGGATGCTCAAACTTCCCGAGGAGGTCCGCGCCCGGTACGACGTCTCCAGCATGAAGGTGGCGGTGCACGCCGCCGCGCCGTGCCCGCCCGAGGTGAAAAAGGCGATGATCGACTGGTGGGGTCCGGTCGTCTACGAGTACTACGCCTCCACCGAAGGCTCCGGTGCCACGTTCATCAACAGCGAGCAGGCACTCGCCAAGCCGGGGTCGGTCGGCCACGACGGTGTGCTCGGCATCGTGCACATCTGCGACGAGCTCGGCGTCGAGGTGCCCACCGGGCAGGTCGGCACGGTCTGGTGGGAGCGGGAGGAGCGCCCGTTCGAGTACCACAATGCGCCCGAGAAGACCAAGGAGGCAACGCATCCCGCGCACCCGACGTGGACCACCAGCGGCGACATCGGTTTCCTCGACGAGGACAGGTTCCTCTATCTCACCGACCGGGCGGCGTTCATGATCATCTCGGGTGGCGTGAACATCTATCCGCAGGAGTCGGAGAACGTTCTGACGTTGCACCCCAAGGTGTTCGACGCCGCGGTGATCGGCGTGCCGAACGCGGAGATGGGGGAGGAGGTCAAGGCGGTCGTCCAGCTCGAGCCGGGGATCGAACCGAGCGAGGAGCTCGAACGTGAGCTGCTCGACTACGTTCGCGACCGGGTGGCCCACTACAAGGCGCCCCGGACCGTCGACTTCACCGACGACCTGCCCCGCACCCAGACCGGCAAGCTGGTCAAGCATCGGCTGCGTGCGCGGTACCTGCCCGCACCCGCGGACCGGTGAATTCCGGCTCGACTCCCTGAGACGTCCGTCGGGGGATCGATCGACCTGCACGCGGGTACGGGGCTGATGATCGGCGGGAGGCTGGGGGCGATCTTCGGAGCCACACTGATCCTGCGGGTTCCGAATCGGCTGTTGCGGTGGCTGTTCGTGGCGGTGCTGCTGGCCACCTCCCTGAAGCTGCTACTCGATGCGGTGGGAGCCGACCCGCTGCAGGGCTCCGCGGTCGTGCCCTCGTCGCTGATCGCGAATCCGTGGTTCACCGTGCCCGTGTCGTTGGCACTGGGATGCGTCATCGGCGCGTGGTCGGCCGGCATGGGGCTCGGAGGCGGTCTGCTCGCCGTACCGGTGCTGATGCTGTTGTTCGGCACGGATCTGCCGACGGCCGAGGGCACGTCGCTGCTGATGTTCTTTCCGAACGCGATCGTCGGAACGATCGTGCACGCCAAGCAGGGCACGGCGGACATGCGTATCGGCACCATGCTCAATGCAGGGGCCGTGCCCGGGGCCGTCGGCGGCGTGCTGGTCGCGCTGGCCCTCGACGCACGGATCCTCAGCGTGCTCTTCGGGGTCTTCGCACTGATGGTCGCGGTGCGCGAGCTGTACCGGATGGGGCGTGAGAGCGGCGTGCGTCGCGCCCGGTCCGTCGATCGCGGACCGGGGCGCACTCGCACGACGGTCTAGCATGCCCTCAGGCGAGCCTCGACAAGGGACTGGACGGAAATGAAGGCACTCACACGGACTCCGCTGTCGGAACAGGCGGCGCAGGCGTTGCTCGAGGCCATCGGCGACGGACGATGGGAGATCGGCGATCAGCTCCCCGGCGAGGTGGCGCTCGCGGAGGAGCTGTCCGTGGGGCGTTCGACGATCCGCGAGGCGATCCGTCACCTGGCGGCCCGCGGAGTCCTCACCACTCGGGCGGGCGTGGGTGTGTTCCTGGCCGCCCGGGAACCGGTGGAGCCCTGGGACCGACTGGCCCAGATCGGCGAGATCACCGACGTGGTGCAGGTCCGGGTGGCGATCGAGTCCCGTGCCGCGGGCCTCGCCGCTCACCAGCACGACGACGATGACGCACGGGCGATCAGGCTGGCACTGGGCGAACGCAACGCCCTCGTGTCCGCCGCGCCCGCCGATCTGGCCGCGGCGGACATTCGGCTGCACCGGGCAATCGTTGCGGCCTCGCACAATTCGCTGTTGTTGGCACTGTTCGACAGCCTGCGGCAACGCTTGATCGGTGCGATGACCGACCTGCTCACCATCATGCCTGCGATCGAGAACGACGTGGACGACCATGTCGCGGTCGTGGACGCGATCACGACCCGCGACGCCGACACCGCCGAGAGGTTGACCAGGGAACATCTCCTGGGGCTGGCCGAGGCGTTGCGGCGGAACTCGTGACGCGCGACGGCCTCGTGTGACCCAGCCGGCCGCTGTCCTTCGCGGACATCGGCCGGCTCGGGGCGGGGTCGGATCAGCCGGCGGTCGCCTCGGCGCCCGCGGGAACGTTCGAGGCATCGGTGATCGGGGTGTCGCGGAAGGCGCTGCCCCTGGTCTCCGGGACGAAACGCAGCGCGATGATGCTGATCAGTCCCGCGACCATCAGCAGACCGGCCACGGCGTAGCCGCTGCCCGACGCGGCCACCAGGGATGCCGCGACGACCGGGAACAGGCCGGGGCCGAGGGTCGCCGCGATCTGGTAGGAGACGGACACGCCGGTGTAGCGCACCCGGGTGGGGAACAGCTCACTGAGCAGGACGGGGGAGACCGCGGTGATGGTGCCGATACCGATCGGGAAGTAGACGCAGAAGGCGACGGCGAGCAGCGCGGGTGAGCCGAGTTCGATGATCCAGAACATCGGAAGGGTGAGCACCAGCACGGTTGCGGATCCGGTCATGCAGATCGGTCGGCGTCCGATGCGGTCGGACAGTGCGCCGAACACCGGGGTGGCCAGCGTGGCCATGACGGTGCCCAGCAGCACCGCCGCCAGCACCTGCGACCGGGTGTAGCCGACGGTGGGCAGGTGGGAGAGGGCGTAGACCGCGAAGATGCCCTGGGCGGCGAGGCCGCCGAGTTGCAGGCCGACCGCGGTCACGACCTGGCGGGAGTTCGATCGGAACAGATCCGTCAGCGGCAGCCGGCGCTCGCCCGCTTCCTGCTTCTGCTGCGCCTCGAACACGGGGCTCTCGTCGAGCCGGTGCCGGATGTAGAGGCCGACTCCCAGCAACGCGAAGCTCAGCAGGAACGGAATGCGCCATCCCCAGGTCAGCAGCTGATCCTCGCTCAGGACGGACGTCAGGACGAGAACGGTGGCCGTCGCGGACAGCGAGCCCAGCGGGCCTCCGAGCAGCGTCGCGCTGGTGGCCAGGCCCCGACGCCTGTCCGAGGCGTGCTCGGCGGTCATCAGGACGGCGCCGCCGAACTCGCCGCCGACCGCGATGCCCTGGATCAGTCTCAGCAGCAGCAGGATCAGGGGTGCGGCGACGCCGATCTGCGCCTGGGTCGGGAGCAGGCCGATCAGGCCGCTGGCGGTACCCATCATGACGAGGGTCGTCATCAGCACCGACTTGCGGCCGATCCGGTCGCCGAAGTGACCGAACAGCGCCCCGCCGACGAATCGGGCCAGATAGCCGACCGCGAGGGTGGCGAGCGCCGCGATGGTGCCGACCATCGGGCTGAGGTTGTCGAAGAAGATCTGATTGAACAGCAATGACGCCATCGTGCCGTAGATGAAGAAGTCGTAGTACTCGATGGCGGTGCCGACCAGTCCGGAGAGGGCGGCCTGCCTGGATTGGTCGGTCGATCGACTGGACATCTGGGGTACTCCTCGCAAACAGGGAAGCGGGGCGGCCACCTGCGGACGCAGGTGTCGGTGACGTCGAGCAGGAGAGCGGACGCGTCGATCGTCGAAGCGCCGGGGAGACTCTTCGACGAAGGAGGAAGGAATGGGTGACCACACTGGACGGGAAGGTCGATCCGCTGCGATGAACCGCAGGCGTAGCGTGTCGGTCGCGGACGAACAATATGGCATGGATCACTCGGTGTCAACGAGAAAGTGCGGGTGGACTTTTCGGGTGCGGCGCTGGTCGCCGCAGCGAACCGGGTTCACTCTTAATTGAGATTTACATTCAATGAGAGGTGTGTATGTCCACGAACCGGACGATCGAGCGTCGTCGGCCGAAGGACCGCAAGGGTCAGATCCTCGCTGCCGCGCGGACCCGGTTTGTCGAGATGGGCTACCGCAACGTGTCCATGGCGCAGATCGCGGAGGACGTCGGGATCACGGCCGGGGCGCTGTACCGCCACTTCAGGAACAAGTCCGTGCTGGTTGCCGCGGTGATCGAGTCGAGTTTCGACGTGCTGCCGCCCTTCGGCCGGCGGGGCGAGATCGCGGCGGCGCTGGCCGACGCGAGCGACTACGTCGCCGAGCACCGCGATCTCGGCGCGCTGTGGTGGCGGGAGATGGCCTACGTCCCGCCGGAGGCGTACGTCGAACTGCAGGGCAGGTTGGGCGCCCTCAACCGGCGGTGCGCCGACCTGGTCCGAGACGCCGATCCGGCGCTCCCGGACGCCGATGCGATCGAGCTCGCCTGGGGTGTTCACGCGATTCTGGCCAGTGCCAGTTGGCATTCGACGAGAATCGACCGGACCGAGTTCGCGACGGTGCTGCAGGCCTCCTGCGCGGCGCTGCTGGCGACCGACCTGCCCGCGGTGACGCCCGTGGCCGCGCGGGCGTCGGCGCTGGAGGTGGTCTCGAAACGCGAGCGGCTGCTCTCCCACGCCATCACGATGTTCGACCAGAAGGGCTTCGACGCCACGCTGGACGAGATCGGGGCGGCCGCGGGGGTGACCGGGCCCAGTCTGTACAGCCATTTCCACAGCAAGGGCGACGTTCTGGCGGCCGCCATCGAGCGAAGCACCAACGCGCTGTGGTTGCTCCTGCACTCCGCGCTGCGGGAGGCCGGCGACGTGCGTGACGCGCTGTCGCGGCTGGTGCACGGCTACGTCGGCATCGCCGTGGACAAGACGATCATGACCGCGGTCCTGCAGATGGAGCAGTCGGCGCTGCCGGACGTCCTGCGCAGTCGCCAGCGGGAGTACCTCGCGGAGTGGACGGCCCTCCTGCGGCTCGCCCGCCCCGAACTCACCGAGACCCAGGCCCGCGTCCTCGTCCACACCTCGCTTGGTGTCGTGAACACGCTCGCGCGGATCGATGACCTGCGGATTTCGCAGGGAGGAGCGGCTCGGCTCGCGGCGATGGCGCTGTCCGTGCTGCTCGACGCCGACCTGTCCGGGACCGATTCCGGGGAGCCCCTTCCGCAATAAGTAAATATGGGTTAACGTAGCCTCATCACCGATGGTGGGGGCGCGCGACAGGCGTGCCCGCGGACCGGCGTACCTGCACCCGACCTGCATGTCGAGGCCGAGATCGCCGAAGTCCCACGCACAGGAGGAGACCGACATGAGCATCACCGCAGCCGTGCGCCGCGCCGCGTCGCTCGCCGGGAGCAACCCGGCGTACCGCGACGGCGACACCTGGGTCACCTGGCAGGGATCCGTCACCCGCATCTCGGCACTCGCCGCGGCCCTGCGCGAGCGTGGGGTGCAGCCGGGCTCGCGGGTCGCGACGCTGGCGGGCAACGCGCCCCGCCACCTCGAGGTGCTCTACGCGATCTGGTGGGCCGGCGGCGTCATCGTCCCGATCAACACTCGGCTCGCCGTCGACGAAATCCGTTACATGCTGGACCATTCCGGCACGGCGCTGATCGTGACCGACGGCGACAGCCGCGGGTCCGGCGAGGCCGCGGTCCGGGCCGCCGCGGGCGACCCGGTCCTCGTCGACTACGACGACGCGGCCCTGTGGTCGGAAATGATTGCCACGCAGCCCATTCCCGATGCCTACCCGGCGGAGGACGCGACGGCCGGCATCTTCTACACCGGCGGCACCACCGGAACCCCCAAGGGTGTCGAGCTCACGCACACGAACTTCCTGTTCGCCGCGATGGGCACGCATCGCGAGGTCCGGCTCGACTCCGACTCCGTCTACCAGCACTCGGCGCCGCTGTTCCACATGGCCGACTTCTGTCTCGGCAACGGCGTCACCCTCGCCGCGGGCACACACAGCTTCCTGCCGAAGTTCTCGCCCCAGAACTTCTACGAGGGCATGCGCGCCGACGGCGTCACCCACATCTGCCTCGTGCCGACCATGCTCGCGTCCGTGCTGGACGCCCCGACCCGCGACGAGGAACTGCTCTCGCGTGTCCGGTCGATCACCTACGGCGCCGCGCCGATCGCGACCGCACTGCTCGAGCGGGTGGTCGCGACGTTCCCGAACGCGAGTCTGCAGCAGTTCTACGGAATGACCGAATCGTGCGGCGCCTCGACCGTGCTGCCGCCGGAGAGTCACCACACCGGCTCCCCGCAGCTCGATTCGGCGGGCCGCCCATTCCTCGGCTGCGAAATCCGGGTCGTGGACGGCAATCTCGACGACGTTCCGCACGGCACCTCGGGTGAGATCCTCATGCGCGGGCCGAACGTCATGCGAGGGTACTGGCACGACCCCGACCGCACCGCAGAGGTCCTCGCCGACGGTGGCTGGTTGCGCTCCGGCGACATCGGGGTCCTCGGCGACGACGGTTTCCTGTCCGTCGTCGACCGGCTCAAGGACATGATCGTCACCGGCGGCGAGAACGTCTACTCGGGTGAGGTCGAGGGCGCTCTCGCAACGCATCCCGACGTGGCGCAGTGCGCGGTCGTCGGTGTGCCCGACGACCTGTGGGGCGAGCGCGTCCACGCGGTCGTCGTGCTGCGGCCGGGTGCGACGGCCGCCGCCGGCGAACTCGAGGCGCACCTGCGGGAGCGCATCGCCGGATACAAGGTCCCCAAGAGTTTCGAACTGGAGCGCAGCGAACTCCCGGTCACCGCTGTCGGAAAGATCCGGAAGAACGTGCTGCGCGAGGAATGGATGGTCAAGAATGCTTGAGGTCACTCGCCACGACAGCGACCTTTTCGACGACGAGCTCCGCGAGGTCCGCGCCGAGACCCGCCGTTTCGTGGAGGAACGTATCGCTCCCTTCCACGAGGAATGGGAACGCGACGGCCAGGTGCCGCGGTCCATCTGGATCGAGGCGGGCAAGCTGGGCATGCTGTGCCCCACGGTCCCCGAGGAGTACGGCGGCCTCGGCGTCGACTTCCGCTACTCCGTGATCGTGATGGAGGAGTTGTCCCTCGCGCACACCACCGGGCCGGGCTTCGTCATCCACTCGGAGATGGTGGCCCCCTACCTGGTTCGGTTCGGCACCGAGGAGCAGAAGCGGACGTGGCTGCCCCGCATGGCCACCGGTGAGGTCATCGGCGCGGTCGCGATGTCCGAGCCGTCCGCGGGCAGCGACCTGCGCGGCATCAAGACCAAGGCGACGCGCACCGACGACGGCTACGTGATCTCCGGCCAGAAGGTGTTCATCTCCAACGGTCAGCTCGCCGACATCATGGTTGTCGCGGCGAAAATGGAAGACACCGGCAAGCTTTCGCTGTTCCTCGTCGAGGCGGACCGTCCGGGATTCGCCCGTGGACGCGCCCTCGACAAGCTCGGTGTCCACGCCCAGGACACCTCGGAGCTGTTCTTCGACCAGGTCCACATCCCGCGCGGGAACCTGCTCGGTGAGGAGGGCAAGGGATCGTCGTACCTCAGTGCCGGTCTCGCCCGCGAGCGCCTGACGATCGCGATCAGCTCTCAGGCCCGGGCCGAAGCGGCGTTCCGCGACACCGTCGCGTACGTCGCGCAGCGTCAGGCGTTCGGGCAGCACCTCAACGAGATGCAGAACACCCGCTTCACGCTCGCCGCGGTCCGCGCCGACCTCGAGGCCGGACGCGCCCTGATCGACCGGCAGATTCGCAACTACCTCAGCGGCGAGCTGGACGGAACCACCGCGGCGATGGCGAAGCTGTGGGTCACCGAGATGCAGGGCCGCACCGTCGACACCTGCCTGCAGCTGCACGGCGGCTGGGGATACATGCGTGAGTACGCGGTCGCCCGCGCGTTCATCGACTCGCGGGTCGACCGGATCACCGGCGGCACCTCCGAGATCATGAAAGAGATCATCTCGCGAGGTATCTGGGACACCCGGCGTTGACGCCGTCCACAGTCCACCACGCGGCCGAGAGCAGGAATCCATGAAGCGCAACCATTACGACGCCGATCACGAGGCGTACCGGGACACCGTCCGCGAGTTCCTCGCCCGCGAGGTGGAGCCCCACCACGAGCGGTGGGAGGAGCAGCGACTCGTCGACCGGTCCGCTTGGCTCGCGGCAGGCAAGTCCGGGATCATCGGGCTCGCGGTGCCGGAGGAGTTCGGTGGCTCGGGCGTCACCGACTACCGGTTCCGTCAGGTGGTCGCCGAGGAGGTCGCGAGGACCGCCACCACGTCGTTCGGCGCGGGAATCGCGTTGCAGGACGACATCGTGATCCCCTACCTGCTGCACCTGGGGACCGAGGAGCAGAAGCAGCGGTGGCTGCCCGGGATGGCCGCGGGTGAGCTGATCGGCGCCATCGCGATGACCGAACCGGGCGCCGGCTCGGACCTGCAGGGCGTCAAGACCACCGCGGTCCGCGACGGCGACGAATGGGTGATCAACGGCCAGAAGACGTTCATCAGCAACGGCATCCAGGCCGACGTGGTGATCGTGGTGTGCCGCACGGACCCGGAGGCGGGGTCGAAGGGCTTCTCGCTGATCGTGGTCGAGGACGGCACCTCCGGCTTCGGTCGGGGTCGCAAGCTCCACAAGGTCGGGCTGGCGGCCCAGGACACCGCGGAGCTGGTGTTCGAGGACGTCCGCGTTCCCGCGGGCAACCTCCTCGGAGGGGAGGGCCGCGGGTTCCTCCACCTGATGGAGAACCTCCCGCTCGAACGCATCGCGATGAGCGTGTCCGGCATCACCGCGGCCCGCGCCGCCTACGAGTGGACCAAGCAGTACGTGTTCGAGCGCAAGGCATTCGGCAAGCAGATCGGCGACCTGCAGAACACCCGGTTCGTGCTCGCCGAGATGCTGACCGAGATCGAGGTCACCGAATCGCACGTCGACCGCTGCGTCCTGGCGCTCGGTGCGGGCGAGCTGACCGCAGTCGACGCGTCCAAGGCCAAGTGGTGGGCGACCGAGCTGCAGAAGCGCGTCGTGGACCGCTGCGTCCAGCTGCACGGCGGATACGGCTACATGATGGAGTACCCGATCGCCCGGTCCTACACGGATACCCGCATCCAGACGATCTACGGCGGCACCACCGAGGTCATGAAGGAGATCATCGGCCGCGACATCGCCGCCGAGTTCCGCTGAACCGCATCATGTGATGCCGCCTCGCCGGGGGGAGGGGCGCGTCCGACTCGATCCGACTCGAACGAAAGAGACCCCATGGCAACCCTCGAACGGCAGGACGCGCCGAGCCTTCCCACCCACGGCCTGTCCTGGGTGCGGCAGATCGACCGGCACCGCTCGCAGACCCCCGACCGCCCGGCGCTGCGCCAGGACGGGCGCACCGTCACCTGGGCCGAACTGGACGACCGCACCCGGCGCCTCGCATCGGTGCTGGCGGCGTCCGGGATCGCTGCCGGTGACCGGGTCGCCCTGCTCATGACCAACCGCCTGGAGTTCGTCGAGACGCTGGTCGCGGCGCACCGGCTCGGCGCGATCCTGGTGCCGTTGAACTTCCGGCTCGTCGCGAGCGAGATCGAGTACCTGCTCACCGATTCGGGCGCGACTGCCGTCGTGGTGGAGCAGGCCCTCGTCTCCGGTCTCCCCGGGACGGCCGCGTCGTTGCCGACCGTCGTCGTCGGATCCTCCGACGTCCCCGGTCCTCCGGAGTACGAGAGTGCGATCGCGGCGGCGGCTCCGAGCGCCGCCGACGGACCGTCCGATCTGTCGTCGCCCGCACTGATCCTCTACACGTCCGGCACGACCGGACGCCCGAAGGGCGCGGTGTGGACGCACGAGAACCTCATCGCCGGGTCGATCATGATGATCCAGGTGCTGCGCATGACCTCCGACGACGAGGTCTCGGCCGTCACCGCGCCGATGTTCCACATGGCGTCGATCCTGCATCTCGTACCGACCGTGTTCCTCGGGTACCCGACCGTGGTGGTGCCGTCGGGCAACTTCGACGCGGGCGACTTCCTCGACCTGCTCGAGACCGAGCGTGTCACGTCGGCGTTCCTCGTGCCGACGCAGTGGCAGACGGTGTGCGAGGGACAGCAGGCCCGTCCGAGGACGCTGGCGCTGCGCAACCTGGCCTGGGGCGCGGCGCCGGCGACGCCGGGGAACCTGCGGGCGATGTCGGAGACGTTCCCCGACGCGTCGATCGTCTCGTCCTTCGGCCAGACCGAGGCGTCGATCACCCTCGTCCTCGGCGGCCGCGACAAGCTGGGCTCGGTCGGTCGACCGCTGCCCCTCGTCGACGTCCGGGTCGTCGATCCCGACATGAACGACGTCGTGCAGGGGGAGGTCGGTGAGATCGTCTACCGCGGGCCCGCCGTGATGGCCGAGTTCTGGAACAACCCGACGGCGACCGCGGAGGCGTTCCGCGGTGGCTGGTTCCACTCCGGAGACCTGGTCCGGCAGGACGAGGACGGCTACTTCCACGTCGTCGACCGGATCAAGGACATGATCATCTCCGGCGGCGAGAACATCTACAGCGCGGAACTCGAGACGGTGCTGTCGGAGCATCCGGCGATCGCCGAGGTCGCGGTGGTGCCCGCCGCCCACGAGAAGTGGGGCGAGACGCCGGTGGCGTTCGTGGTTCCGGTGTCCGGTGACGTCGACGCCCAGGACATCCTGGACTTCTGTGGTTCCCGCCTGGCCCGCTACAAGATTCCGACGCGGGTCATCGGCATCGATCAGCTGCCCCGCAACGCGACCGGGAAGGTCCAGAAGGTCGCCCTGCGTGACCTGATCCGCGACTGACGCCCCCGACGCCGCCTTCCGATCACCGGAGGGTGGGCGGGGTGTCGACGCCCAGAGCGCGGAGGCGGTCGAGGTAGACCTCGACGTTCCCGAGCTTGACGGACTCGTAGCCGCGGACCAGATCCGGGAGCCCGGCGATCTCGGTCGCGCGGTCGTACGTCTCGGGGGACAGGCCGGCGGCCAGTGCCCGCACCGTCGCGGTGTAGTGGCCGAGCAGGGCCCGCTCCACCTTGCGGACGTGTGCGTACCCGAACGGGTCGAGCCGGGTGCCGCGGAGCACCTTGCCCTTCGCCAGAACCTTCAGCGCCGCATGGGACTTCGGTCCGAGGCCGATCTTCCTGGTCCGGCCCAGTGCCCGCAACGCCGGCGGGTGCAGCCGGTAGGTGAGGTTCGCGCCGCCCGGCACCTGCGACTGCACGTCGGCGACGAAGTCGGGGTCGACCAGCAGCCGCGCCACCTCGTACTCGTCCTTGTACGCGGTGAACTTGTACAGGCCCTGAGCGACCGCTTCGCTGAACCCGGTGCGGTCGGTGACGGAGCGCTCCGCCTCCCACACCGCCTGCACCGTGTCGACGTAGCGACGTGCGACCTTCTCCGACTGGAAGTCGACGAGCCGGCCCGCGCGGATCTCCACCAGCCGCCGCACCTCGCCGTCGAAGGTGGTGCCCGACAGCAGGTGTGCGGGGACGGGACGCGGTGCGGTGCCCGGCCGCTGCGCGGCGGACCGGAAGGCGTCCGGGTCCGCGATCGCGACGCGGCCCCACCGGAACGCGGCGACGTTCGCGTCGACCGCGACCCCGTTGATGCGGATGGCCTCCTCGATCGCGTCGGCGGGCAGTCGCAGCCCGCCGGACTGGAAGGCGGCGCCGATCAGCAGGAAGTTCGCGGCGGCGGTGCTGCCGAACAACTCCTGTGCGGCGGCCAGCGCGTCGAACGACTCCAGGGTCCGGGACACCGCGCCGAGCCGGGTGAGCAGGTCCTGCTCGTCCGGGTAGGAGACCGACTTGTCGTAGACCATGTCGCCGGTCGGGGTGTGGCTGGTCGACGCGACGGCGGCGGTCCGTTCCGGGCTGCCGAATCCGAGGTTCTTCGGGTCGGTCGCGGTGAGAAGGTCGAACGCGATGATCGCGTCGGCCGCGCCCGGGGTGAGCCGGTTGGACGGCTCGAGAGCGCCGGTGGAGAAGCGGAGGTGGGAGACGACAGGTCCGGCCTTCTGGCTCAACCCGATCTGGTCGAGGGACTCGACCTCGAAGCCGGCGCGCAGCGCGGCGGTCGCGAGCACCTGGTTCACGGTGACGATGCCGGTGCCGCCGATACCGGCGAGGAAGACGTTCTGGGTGCCGGTCACGCCGCCGGTGACCGGGTCGGCGACCGTCGGCGGCTGCAGACGAACCTTCCTGCGGGACTTGCCCCCACCCGGCACCTGCTCGACGGTGACGAACGAGGGACAGTCGCCGTCCGTGCACGTGTAGTCGGTGTTGCACGAGGTCTGGTCGATCCGGGTCTTGCGGCCGAACTCGGTGTCGACCGGTTGCACGGACAGGCAGTTCGACTTGGTGCCGCAGTCGCCGCAGCCCTCGCACACCGCCTCGTTGATCACGACCCGTGTCGTGCGGGCCGGCAGGGTGCCGCGCTTGCGCTGACGGCGTGCGTCGGCCGCACAGTGCTGGTCGTAGATGAGGACGGTGACCCCCTCGATCTCACGCAGCAGCCGCTGCGCCTCGTCCAGCCGGTCGCGGTGCCACAGCACGGTGCCCTTGGCGAGCTGTTTCCTGTTGTGCCGCTGGGGTTCGTCGGCGCAGATGACGATCTTCTTGACGCCCTCGGTGGTCAGCTTGTGCGTGAGCTGCGCGACTGTGAGCATGCCCTCGGCGTCCTGGGCGCCGGTCATCGCCACGACCTCGTTGTAGAGCAGCTTGTAGGTGATGTTCACACCGGCGGCGACGCAGGCCTGCACGGCGAGCTGACCGGAGTGGAAGAAGGTGCCGTCGCCGACGTTCTGGAACAGATGCGGAATGCTCGTGAACGGGGCCTGGCCGATCCACTGGCTGCCCTCGCCACCCATCTGGGTCAGCCCCGTGACCCGGCTGTCGTCGCGGTGCGAGATGGTGACCATGGTGTGGCAGCCGATGCCGCCGCCGCCGACGGATCCTTCCGGCAGTGCGGTCGAGCGGTTGTGGGGGCAGCCGCTGCAGAAGTAGGGGGTTCGCTTGGTGGGCAGCACGTCGAGCGAAAGCGCCGGGGGCAGCGGCTTCTTCAACTCCACGACGTCGCGCAGCACCCGGCGCAGGGGACCGAGCAGTCGGCCGGCGGTCAGTTCGCCGTCGACGGGCGTCAGCGGGCGTCCGGCCGCGTCGCGCTTGCCCAGGATCTGCGGGGCGTGGTCGGTGCCGTAGAGGATCTCGCGGATCTGGGTCTCGACGAACGCGGTCTTGTCCTCGATCACCACGAGTCGCTCCAACCCGGCGGCGAACTCACGGACCCGGTCGGGGCCGAGCGGAGTCGGCATCCCGATGCGCAACAGCCGGATTCCGGCGCGGTGCATCGCCTGGTCGTCGACACCCAGGTCCAGCAGGCCCTGACGGAGAGCGTCGAACGTGGTTCCGGTGGCGGCGAAGCCGATCCGGGCGCCACGCGGGTCCACCTCGATCACGTCGAGGTGGTTGGCGGCGCCGTACGCGCGGACGATTTCGGCGCGGGGACCGTACAGGTCCGCCTCGGCGATCACGCTGTCGGTCGGGACCGCCATCGGCCGTTGCAGGTAGGTGAACGGCATTCCCTCCCACTCGATCTCGGGGACGGTGATGTCGAGGTCGGAGACCGAACCGTCGAGGGTCCAGGCGCCGTCGGCGAGATCCGCGACGATCTTCAGGGCGACGACGCACCCGGACGCCCGGGACAGTGCGATGGCGTGCATGCCCATCCGGACGACCTCGGCGGCGTTGCGCGGGAACAGGACCGGGATGCCGAGGGCGGCGAGGGAGCGCTCGCTGACGGCGGGCACCGTCGACGACTTCGACGCCGGATCGTCCCCGACGAGCAGCAGCATGCCGCCGCGGGGGCTGACGCCGTACATGTTCGCGTGCCGCAACGCGTCGGTCGCGCGGTCGACGCCGGGGCCCTTGCCGTACCAGACGCCGACCACGCCGTCGTGCGTCGCCGTTCCGCCGAACGCGGTCAGGTCCGCCTGACTGCCCCACACCGACGTCGCGGCGAGTTCCTCGTTGAGCCCGGGAACGAACGTGATGTCGTGTTCGGTGAGCACGGTCGGCATCCCGTGGAGCATCCGGTCGACGCCGCCGAGCGGGCTGCCCTGGTATCCGGAGACGAACGTCGCGACCCGGTGTCCGGCACGCAGGTCGCGGACGTGCTGTTCGACGAGCAGGCGGGCGATGGCCTGCACGCCGGTGACGAGGACGGGGCCGGTACCGGGGCGGTAGCGGTCGTCGAGGTCGTACGGGGTCGCGACGGAGGTGGTCGGGCGATCGGCGAGTTCGGTCATGGCGGTCACCTTTGCTGGTCGCGGTAGCGTTGCCGGGCGAAACACGGTCGTTCGGTGCAGCAAATGATTCGCGCGGGTGCCGAGAGCGTCAACACTCAAGGAAACAGCGTGACACCATGATCAGTTGTGGCGTGCATCACCAATGGGAGGTCAGCATCGTGATCAGTATCGACAAGCTCGACGCGGCACTACTGGAACAACTCACCGCAGACCCGCGTGCGCAGATCATGGATCTGGCCACGCGACTCGGCGTCGCCCGCAACACGATCGCCTCGCGAATGCGCCGGCTCGAGGAGTCCGGGGTGGTCACCGGCTACCGGCCCGAGGTCGACCTGTCCGCGCTCGGTCTGCCGGTCCAGGCGTTCGTCGGGGCGGAGACCGTGCAGGGTCGTCTGCAGGCCGTCGTGGAGGATCTGCGCAGGATCCCCGAGGTGCTCGAGGTGCACACGACCACCGGCCGCGAGGACCTGTTGATCCGGATCGCGGCGCCCTCGCACGAGGAACTGCTGCACGTTCTGGAGGGCATCCTCGGCGTCGACGGTGTCGCGCACACGTCGACGACGCTGGCCCTGACCACTCCGATCAAGTTCCGCACCCAACCGCTGATCGACCACCTCACCCGTGAGGCCGGGCACGGACGATCGGCGGCCGCACAGCGGGAGGAGTGAACCGCCGGCAGGTCAGCCGGCGGCGTTCCGTGCCCGGTGCTCCAGTTCCACGGGTGTCCGGCGAAAACTTCCCCGCCCCAACACGATCGGCTCCTCTTCCGGCGTCGGTGAGGTCGCGATCCGATCCAGGGTCTGCGTGCGGTAGGGGTCGGCGAGGTGGCTGAGGTCGACTCCCGCGCGGATACCGTACCGGTCGTCGCACGCCCGGGCGTCGTACGCGCACTGCGCGCGCACCGGGCAGTTCACACACAGGGTGGCGATCCGTTCCGTCGTCTCCCGCGAGGCACGACTCTCCGGGAACCACCATTTCTCGGGTGTGGACACGCAGTGCCGATCGGGGTGCCGGTACCAGGACTCCCGGTCCCGCCGCCGGTTCGCCTCGGACCCGCCCGGTTCCGTCTGCACGAAAGCTCTCCTCTTCGCATCTGGGTGCGCCCCGAGCGGAGGTCCGAGGCGGCTTTCCCACTGTGCGTCACACGGCCGGGTCGTCGACAGGGTCGAACGTCCCTTTCCCGAGCGTTCGACCGCCGGTCGGTGACGGCAGCCGCGCGGCCTATCGTGGTGGCATGACCGTCTCCGCCGCCACGCCCGTGGAGACCGTGCACCGCAGCGACCGGCCGCTGCTGCTGGCCGCCTCACTCTCCCCCCTCGGCCGCGGCCGCGGCGATCCGTGTCACCGGGTGACGCCGGACGGCGCGTTGTGGCGGACCTCCCTGCTGCCGTCCGGCCCGGTCACGTACCGCCTGGTGCAGCAGGACGCGACGTCGGTGCGTTGCCTGGCGTGGGGTGCCGGCGCCGCCGCGTTCACCGCGACCCTGCCGGACCTGCTCGGGGAGACCGACGTCGCGTCCGGGTTCGCGCCGCTGCATCCGAAGCTGGTCGAAGCGCACCGGCGGTTGCCGGGACTGCGCATCCCGCGCACGGGCCGGGTGTTCGAGGCGCTGGTGCCCGCGATCCTCGAGCAGAAGGTGCACGGCATCGCGGCCCGCGCCTCCTGGCGGCGGCTCGTCACCGCGTACGGTGCGCCCGCGCCGGGCCCGGCGCCCGTCGGGATGCGGGTGCCGCCGCCCGCCGAGGTGTGGCGACGCGTCCCGTCCTGGGAGTTCCACCGCGCCGGTGTCGACCCGAAGCGGTCGCGGACGATCGTCACCGCCGCGGCCGTCGCCGACCGCCTCGAGCTGACGGTGACGATGACGGCAGCCGACGCCGCCCGCCGGCTGCAGGCGGTGCCGGGGATCGGCCCGTGGACCGCGGCCGAGACGGCGCAACGCGCCCTCGGCGACGCCGACGCGCTGTCCGTCGGCGACTTCCACCTCGCCGCGGTCGTCGGGTGGTCGCTGCTCGGTCGACCGCTGGACGATCCGGGCATGGTCGAGTACCTCGAGCCGATGCGACCGCACCGGCACTTCGTCGTGCGCCTGCTCGAGGTCAGCGGGCAGGCCGTCAAACCGAAGTTCGGTCCTCGCACCGCGGTCACCGACCATCGCCGGCGCTGACGCGCCAGTGGTGCACTTTCGGACGTCGCGCCGTCCACAAGTGCACCACTGCCTAGGGTGCCTGCAGCAGCGCGACGGCCGTGCTGACGAGTTCGCTCCGTAGGTCCTCGAGGGACTGCGGCGGCTCGTCCTCGCGTTCCCAGGCGGCGAGCGTGGCGATCACGAACCGCGACATCAACGCGACGCGCCGGGTGCGCGCGCCGGGCGGCAGCTGGGTGAGGGCGTCCGCGAGGTCCGTGAACAGGCTGTGGAGGGCCAGCACCGACTCGGTGTGTGGTTGCGCGGCTGCGGATTCCGCATCCAGGTCGAAGAAGTCGAGCCGCACGGTCGCGAGCCACTGCTCCGAGAAGCGGGCCCAGTAGCTCGGTCGGTTTCGGGCGATTTCGCCGACGAGGGGGTCGATGTAGGCGCGCACCATCGTGGGCAGGTCGAGCGGCCCCCGGGTCCGGGCCTCGGCGAGGAACGCGGCGCGGGCGGCGTTCGTCGGGGCGGTGTGCAGTTCCCACACGGCGATCAGGAGGTTGTCCCAGGACCCGAAGTGATAGGCGACGGCCGAGTTGTTCCGGTGTCCGGCGGCCTTGACGACCTCGCTGGCCCGCACACCGTGCAGGCCCTTCTCGGCCACGAGGCGCTCGGCCGCGTGAACCAGGGTGGTTCGCCCCCTTGACGACTGTGTCTGCGCCACGGTAATAAGAAACCCTTCTTACTGCTTTCCGAGGTGTGTCCCTCGCCCCCGTCCGGAGGTTTGCCGAATGAGTCCGATCCGTACTGCTTCAACCGTCCGCATGATAGGGGGCCTCGCCGTCGCCGTGATCGCCGTGGCCGGTTGCTCGTCCGGTCCGCAGGCGGAGTCGAGGTCGGTTCCGAATGCCGGTGACGTGCTGTCGAACGTGCCGCTGACGAATGCCGCGGTGCTGCCCAGCGCGGCCCGCGCCGAGCTGATCACCTACGCGTCGGAGAACGGTGACGGCCGGCCGATCGTGGTGTCGGGGACGGTGGCGATCCCGCCCGGCGAGGCGCCGGAGGGTGGCTGGCCGGTGCTCAGCTGGGCACACGGGACCACCGGAATCGCCGACACCTGCGCGCCGTCGGGGGACACTGTGGACGGGGCCGTCCACGACTACGTCGGCGGTGTCACCGCCACCCTCGACCAGTGGGTGCAGCGGGGATACGTGGTAGTCCAGACCGACTACGAGGGCATGGGCACACCCGGCGACCACACCTACCTCGACGCGACCTCGGAGTCGAACGTGCTCAACGACATCGTCCGGGCCGCAAGACAACTCGACCCCGACGTCGGTGAGGAGTGGTTCGTCGGGGGTCACAGTCAGGGCGGTGCGGCGGCCGTCGGTGCGTCCGAGTTGGCGGTCGACCGGGCGCCCGAGCTGTCGCTGCTCGGCGCGATCGCGGTCGCTCCGGGCAGCGGCCTGAGTCAGACGCCCGCCTACGTCAAGTCCGGGAACCCGGCGGTCGCGCCTGCCCTGGCCTTCCTGCCCCTCACGCTGCTCGGCGCCGCGGCCTCGGATCCGGCCGTCGTGCCGGACGAGATCGTCACCGCCGAGGCGGCACCGCTGATGACGGCCGCTCGGCGTGGCTGCATCGCCGACATCCGCGCCGCGATCCCGTCCGTGCCCGTGGACCGGGTGATCCGCCCCGAGGCCGACCTCGGGCCGTGGACGGACTACCTGGCCGCGCAGGAGCCGGCCAACGCCGCGCCGAAGGTGCCGCTGCTCGTCGCGCAGGGAACCGCGGATCAGCTCGTCACGCCCGCGGCCACCGACGTCGTCGTGAAAGCACTGTGCGGCAAGGATGCCCGCGTCGACCTGCGCACCTACGACGGCGCCGACCATCGCGCAGTGGTGCAGGCCTCCCTGGCCGACGCGCAGGACTTCGCCGCCGCCCTGCGGAACGGTGAGGAGCCTGCCACCGCCTGCTGACGCAGTGGTGGGGGGGGGGGGGGGGCGGCCGGCCAGCCCTCGCCCCCCCGGGGGGCGGCCCCCGCGGCGGGGGGGGGGGGGGCCCCGCGGGGGGGGCGGGGGGGGGTGGGGGGGGGGGC
>NZ_JBIAOU010000003.1:246165-423355 GCF_042879035.1 Rhodococcus sp. NPDC003318
GCGCAGCGCCGGCGGCGGGCCGGGGGCGCGGGGGCTCCCGCCCCCCCCCCGCCGCCGCGGGGGGGGCGCCCGGCGCCCCCCCCCCCCCCCCCCCCCCCCCACCACTGCGGGGTCAGCGCAGCTTGATGCTGCCGCCGTCGACCATGAGGGTCTGGCCGGTCATGTAGCTCGCGTCGTCGCTGGCGAGGAACACCGCGACGCGGCCGATGTCGGACTCCGGATCACCGAACCGGTGCAGTGGCGTCTTGGCGAGAAGCACGTCCTCGACACCGGGGTTCGCCTCGATGTACGCCTTGACGCCCTCGGTCGCCGCCAGCGGCGAGATGACGTTGACGTTCACGTTGTGAACGGCCCACTCGTTGGCGGCGACCCGGCTGATCGCGCGAATGGCCTCCTTGGCCGCCGCGTACGACGCCTGGTTCACCTGGCCCTCGATGCCGGCGCCGGACGCGAAGTTGATCACCGACCCCTGGTTCGCGGCCAACTGCGCGTGCGCAGCCTTCATCAGCCGGAACGTCGGGTGGAACCCGGTCCCGAACGACAGGTCCAGCATGTCCTGGGTGGTCTCGAGCAGCGGTGCCTGCCGCGACGCGTGCGCGTTGTTGACCAGGATGTCGACCCTGCCGAAGGCCTCGATCGCGGCGTCGACGATCACCGCGGCGTTCTCCTCCCGGGAGATGTCCGCGTTGAGAAACCTTGCGGCGCCGCCTAGTTCGCCCTCGAGCGCGGCGCCCGCGTCGTCGTTGACGTCGACGAACAGGACCTGGGCGCCCTCCTTGGTGAACGCCCGGACGATGCCCCTGCCGATGCCACCGGCGCCGCCGGTGACGATCGCCACCTTGTCTGCGAGTCTCATGTCACGCCCCCTGTCGTCAGTCGACCGCCAGCGCGGCCTTCTCCAATTCGGCCACCCCGTACGCCGCGTAGGTCTCGTACGGTCCCCGGCCGGTGAAGTACGACGACAGCTGCTGGTCGAGTTCCTCCACGGTGAACGCCGAACCGGCTGCGTCGAAACGGTTCTCGACCTTGGGTGCGGCCATCAGTGCGACCATCCTGCCGTAGACCACGAACACCTGACCGGTGATCTCCCGCGACGCGGGGGACGCCAGGTACGAGACCAGGGTGCCGACCCGCTCCGGAGCGAGGGGGTCGAGGCCCGCGGTGGCGTCGGCGTCGCCGAACGCCTCGGCGGTCATCGCCGTCCGGGCGCGGGGGCAGATCGCGTTCGCGGTGACGCCGTAGCGGGCCAGCCCCTGGGACGTGGACAGCGTCAGGGCGGTGATGCCCGCCTTGGCGGCCGAGTAGTTCGGCTGCCCGGCGGAGCCGAACAGGAACGCCTCGGAGGAGGTGTTGACGACGCGGCCGTAGACCGGTCCTCCCGCGGCCTTGCTTGCATTGCGCCAGTACACGGCGGCGGCGTGCGAGGTCGCGGCGTGGCCCTTGAGGTGCACGCGGATCACGTCGTCCCAGTCGGATTCGGACAGGTTGAAGATCATCTTGTCGCGCAGGATGCCCGCGTTGTTGACGAGTATGTCGAAGGAGCCGAAGTTCTCGACCGCCGTGTCGACGAGGCGGCCGCCGAGCGACCAGTCGGAGACGTCGCCGGTGACGGCGACGGCCTGGCCGCCCGCGGCGACGATCTCCTCCGCGACGTCGTGTGCGGCCTGTCCCATGTCGTTGACGACGACCGCGGCGCCCGCCTGTGCGAGGGCGAGGGCCTCCGCGCGTCCGAGTCCGGCGCCGGCGCCGGTGACGACGGCGGCACGGCCGCCGAGGCTGACAGTTTCACCCATGGTGATCTCCCGTGTTCGGGTGCCCGCGGTTCCTCCGCCGACACTGAACCGGAAATTAGTATTCATTCTAGTTCTGGGCAAGGCTCGTCCCACTCTCCGGAGGCACTCCCGGTGTCCGGGAGTGACCGCCGCCACTCTCGCCCGTCGTGGGACCGTCCCGTCCGTACCCGCGCCGCACTGATCCAGCCACGCCACCTGCCTTCCGGAGGACCACCGATGTCGCTGAACCTTGCCGATCTCTTCGAAGCCGCGGCGGATGCCGTGCCCGACCGCCTCGCGATCGTGTGCGGGCAGGACCGCCTGACGTACCGCGCACTCGACGCCGAGGCCAACCGGTTCGCCCACCACCTGACCGGTGCCGGGGTGGGTGCTGGGGACCACGTCGGTATGTACATGCGCAACAGCGCCGAATTCGTCGTGGCGCTGCTCGCGTGCGTGAAGATCCGCGCCGTCCCGATCAACGTCAACTACCGGTACGTCGACGCGGAACTGGCCTACCTGTTCGGCAACGCGGAACTCGTCGCAGTGGTCGCCGATGCCGAGTTCGCCGCGACCACGGCTGCGGTGCTGCCGCAGACCCCGACCGTCCGGCACGTCGTATTCGTCGGCGGTGCCGACTCCGATGCCGTTGCGGCGTCGTCCGTCGAGTGGGGGACGGTCACCACCGGCGACTACCGCGATGCCGTCGCGGAGCGGTCCGCCGACCGCGACTTCCCGCAGCGCAGCGAGGACGACCTGTTCGTCATCTACACCGGCGGCACGACCGGCATGCCGAAGGGCGTGATGTGGCGTCAGGAGGACTTCTTCCACGCGGCGCTCTCGGGCGGCAACCCGTTCGGCGAGCCGTACAGCGGTCCGGCGGCGGTCGCCGCCGCGGTCCCGAACATCCCGGAGATGACCTGGATGCTGACCGCGCCGCTGATCCACGGCGCCGCGCTGTACTCCCTGTTCACCGCGTTCTGCGTCGGCGCCACCCACGTCCTGATGCCGCGATTCGACGCGCTCGACGCCGTCGCCCTGATCGAGCGCGAGCGTGTGATGACGGTGACGGTGGTCGGTGACGCCATGGCCCGGCCGTTGGCGGACGCGATCACCGAACACGGCGCCGGGCACGACCTGAGTTCGTTGCGGGTCGTCGGGTCCGGCGGTGCACTGTTCTCCCAGGCGGTGCGTGAGCAGCTCGTCGCGGAGTTGCCGCAGCTCACGGTGCGGGACGGGTTCGGCGCGTCGGAGTCCGGGGTGGACGGCAACCTCGAGATCGGCGCCGACGGGTCGATGCGGCTCGCCGCGAAGCCGACGGTGCACGTCGTCGACGAGCGGCTGCGTCCGATCGAGCCCGGCTCCGACGAGCTCGGCTACATCGCCCGGTCCGGACACGTGCCGCTCGGCTACTGGGGCGACGCGGAGAAGACGGCCGCGACGTTCCCGGTCGTCGACGGTGTCCGGATGTCGATCCTCGGGGACCTGGGCCGGGTGGAGGCAGACGGGACGGTCGTGCTGCTCGGACGCGGCTCGACGTGCATCAACACCGGCGGCGAGAAGGTCTTCCCGGAGGAGGTGGAGATGGCGATCAAGAGTCATCCCGCCGTCCTGGACGCTCTGGTCGCCGGCATCGACGACGCGCGCTACGGGCAGCGAGTCGGCGCCGTCGTGCAGGCCCGCGCCGGTTTCGACGTGCCCGGAGTCGACGAGCTGATCGCTCACGTCACCACGCGGGTCGCCCGCTACAAGGCGCCGCGGACCGTGGTCGGCGTCGACACGATCCGCCGTACGCCCGCGGGCAAGGCCGACTACCGCTGGGCCAGGCGCACGCTGGAGGAGTGGGTCGCCCGCCCCTGACCGGGCCCCACCCGTGGCTGAAGGTCACCTTCGTGCGCGTCACGCGCACGAAGGTGACCTTCAGCCGGGAACAGAGGGGGCGCGGTCAGAGGGCGGAGGAGAGGATGCCGCGGCCCTCGTCGCCGCCGTCGAGGACCCGGCCCACCCGGCGGGTGACCTTCCACTCGCCGTCGATGCGGGAGAACTCCCAGCGGTTCGCGGTGATCCGCGCGACCCGGTAGACGCCGGTCTCGTTGTCCCGCAGCACCAGTTGGGAGTGGCAGGTCGCGACCGCGCTGTCCCCGTCCAGGGTGATGTGCGGCGGGTACAGCAGGTGGCCGCTGCCGCTGTGGATGTACGACTGGTGGTTGCGGGAGTGGACCATCGCCTCGATCTCGGTGCGGCCGTGCATCGCGCCGGTGTCGACGTCGTAGACGCCGTCCTCGGTCCACAGGCCGGACACCTTCGCGGCCTGACCGCTGTCGACTGCCGGTCCGTAGGACGCGATCAGGTTCGTGATCGCCAGCCGGTCCTCGAGGGCTTGTACGCGGTCGGTGAGCGTGGTGACGAGGTCGTCGGTCGTGGTCATGAGGTGTCCTCCTGGTTGCCGAAACGGGTTGTAGGTCAGTCGAATTCGATGTCCACGGCCTGGGCGAGATGCTTCAGGGTGGACAGTTGGTCGCAGTAGTGCGTCGCGCTGGTCGCGGCGAGG
Organism: Rhodococcus sp. NPDC003318; assembly: GCF_042879035.1. Classification (NCBI taxonomy): domain Bacteria; kingdom Bacillati; phylum Actinomycetota; class Actinomycetes; order Mycobacteriales; family Nocardiaceae; genus Rhodococcus; species Rhodococcus sp. NPDC003318. The sequence continues at coordinate 250,489 of NZ_JBIAOU010000003.1, forward strand.
GTGACGCCGGCGATCGTCGCGCCCGCGTCCCGCAGGCGGGTCAGCGCGCGGACGGCGGTGTCGGGTGCGGCCGCGGGATCGAGCGGACGGGACGTGCCGAGCACGACTGCCATGCCGTCCGGAACCGTCGTCCGGGCGAGCATCTCCGTCAGGTCGCCGAGGCCGAGCCCGAACGGCACCCAGCCGTCGCCGAGTTCGATCGCGCGCCGCAACGACCGTGCGCTGCGGCCGCCGATCCACAGCGGCACCCGCTCCTGCGCGGCGTGCGGCTGCACGACGACGTCGTCGAAGTCGTAGAACTCGCCGCGGTAGGTGGGGTTCGGCCGGCCCAGCGAGGCGCGCAGTGCACGCAGTGCGTCGTCGGCCCGGTCGCCGCGACCGGCGAATGTCGCTCCGAGAAGGTCGAACTCCTCGCGGAGGCTGCCGACGCCGAGCCCGAGGACGACGCGCCCGCCGCTGATCCGGTCGAGGGTGCCGTATCGTTTCGCGATCTCGAGGGGGTGGTGGTAGCCGAGGACCAGGACCTGCGTGGCGAGGCGGATCCGGTGGGTGCGGGCCGCCAGGAATCCCAGGGTGGACAGGGGGTCGAAGTAGGTGCCGCCCCGTTCGGACGCGACCGCGGTGGGCACGGCGACGTGCTCACTGCAGGTGAGATGGTGGTAGCCGAGCCGGTCGGCCGACTCGGCGATCGCCGCGACCTCGTCGATGCCGGCGGCGGCCTCCCAGGGTCCACGCGTGGCCGGGTGCTGGATCAGTACCGGGGTGACGATCCCGATTCGCATGGCCTTCTCGCTTCCCTCGGTGCCGGCCCGTGTCGCGGGCCCCGGGTGGGCTTTGTACCGCGGTGGCGGGGGAGCTGGGGGCCGATTCCCGGTGGTCGAGAACCCCCGCGCCGCGGAAGTGTTCTGGATCACTCTTCGGGCTGCTACAATTTCAGAATTCGTTTCAGTTTTGGATCGGAGGAAGTCGACATGACGGTCGTAGCCGACGCGCCCACCACCAAGTCCCGCGATGCACGGGACGTCCCGCCCTCGATGGTCGAGCGGATGACGCTGATCCTCGACGCGTTCGACGGCCGGGCCGCCCGGCTCACCCTCGAGGAGGTCGCCTGCCGCTCCCGACTGCCGCGGTCGACGGTGCATCGGATCCTGGATTCCCTGGTGAAACTGAACTGGGTCGAGCACGCCTCGTTCGGATACCGGCTCGGCCGCAGGGCGCTGGGGACGGGCGCCGACGGCGGGCACGCCGAACTCCGGGAGGCCGCCGCGCCGCTGCTGCACGAGCTGCATCTGCAGATCGGCATGGTCGTGCAGCTGTCGGTGCTCGACGCCCACGAGATCGTCTGTCTCGACAAGATCGGCGGTCGGATGGCCAACTCGATTCCGTCGCGGGTCGGCGGCCGGATCGCCGCGCACTCCAGCGCGTCGGGCAAGGCGATGCTCGCCTGGCTCGACCCCGAACGTGTCGACGCCGTGTGTGCGGGCCGTTTCGTCCGGTCCACGCCGAACACCATCACGTCGCTGCCCACCCTGCATCTGGAACTGAACCGGATCCGCCAGCGCCGCGGCCTGTCGTTCGAGCGGGAGGAGTCGGCACGCGGGGTGGCGTGTGTCGGCGTCGCCGTCCGCGGTCCCGAGGGGCCGGTCGCGGCGGTCTCGCTCAGCGGGGACGTGCGGACGGCGCCACTCGAGCGAGTGGCGCCCCTCGTGGTCGACGCCGCCCGGGAGATCAGCCGGACCCTGTTTCCGGAGTTGGGCGCGCCGCGTCGAGCCGCCCGGCTGCGGGCTCCGGTGCCCGCCGACACCTGGTCACCCGAGGCGCGGACCCGGGTGCTCGGCGGCCGTGTCGGCGGCTGGATCTGACGTCCCGGCGCCCGTCAGGGGCCGGTCCCGAGGGGCGTCAGCGGCTGTCCTTCTCGGCCTGACGCCGCGCGCCCGTCGCGATCGTCGACGCCTCGTACTTCTTGCGGCCGGGTGACTCGCGGGTCCGGTCCACCCGGGCGATACCGCTCGCCGGGACCTTGCCGTCGGAGTCGGGTCCGCCGAACGACGGTGCGTCCTTGCGTGCCCTGGCCAGGCGTTCCTGCTTGAGTTCGAGCGCCGTCTGCTCGGCCACGACCGCCAGCCGACGGCTGACCCGGGCGAGCGCGTCCTCGAAGACCTCCGCCTTGCGGAAGTTCTGCTTGTTCGCGGCCTTGCCCGCGCCGCGGCCGCCCTTCTCGGTGACCTTCTTCGCACCCGCGCGTCGGTAGAGCTTGACGTACTTGTTGCGGGCCTTGCGGATTCGGCTGTGCAGAACGAGGAGGTCGTCCTCGTCGAGTTCCGCCATCGCGGTCTTCCTGGTCTCGCGGACCAGTAGGGCCTCGTCTTCGCTCAGGGACTTCGGCACCTTGGCCATGTTGCCCTCCGCTCCGTGTCGGGTTGGACGCCATGGTAGTCGAACCGACATCTCGCTGATCGGGAATCTCTCTCCCGGGGACCGCCACGTGCTGGCACCGTCGGCGCCATGACGAGCGAACTCACCTACGAGTCCACCCAGAGGGAGGTCGCGACCGACCTCGGCACGCTGAGATACCACGAGGCCGGCGACGGTCCGCCGCTACTGCTCCTGCACGGTTCCGGGCCGGGGGTCACCGGCTGGCGGAACTACCGGGGGGTGCTCGCCGACTTCGCCGAGCACTTCCGCTGCCTCGTGCTCGAATTCCCGGGCTTCGGCGTGAGCGATCCCGGCGACGGCCACCCGATGGTGATGGCCGGCGCCTCCGTCGGGGTCTTTCTCGACGCGATCGGCGTCGACGGCCCGGTCCACATGATCGGAAACTCGATGGGTGGGGTCGTCGCCACCAACGTCGCGATCAACGAGCCGCACCGGGTGGACAAGCTGGTCACCATCGGTGGCATCGGCAGGAACGTCTTCGTGCCCGCCCCCGGCGAGGGCATCAAGTTGCTGATGGAGTTCACCGACAACCCGACGCGTGAGGGCCTGATCCGGTGGTTGCACTCGATGGTGTACGACCCGGCCGTGGTCACCGAGCAGCTGATCGAGGAACGCTGGGCGCTGGCCACCGAACCGACGACGCTCGAGATCGCCGCCCGGATGTACAGCAGCAAGGCCTTCGCGGCGAACACCGAGGCGGCGCGGGCATCCGGCGTCACTCCGTACTGGGCGCAGCTGCACAGGATCACCGCCCCGACGTTGCTCACCTGGGGCCGCGACGACCGTGTCAGTCCGGTCGACATGGCGATGCTGCCGATGCGCGACATCCCCAATGCCGAGTTGCACGTCTTCCCGAACTGCGGGCACTGGACGATGATCGAGGCCAGGGAGGCCTGGACGTCCGCGGTTCTCGCCTTCCTGACCCGCAAGGACAGCTGAGATGGCACAGACCTGGGACACCACCGTCGACTTCCTGATCGTCGGCAGCGGTGGCGGCGGCATGTCCGCCGGCATCGCCGCCGCGGACCTCGGACTCGACACCCTGATCATCGAGAAGGGGAAGAAGTTCGGCGGTTCGACCGCCATCTCGGGCGGCGGTATCTGGATCCCCAACGCCCCCACCCTCACTCGCAGGGGCATGGTCGACGATCCGGCCGCCGTCCGCCGTTACCTGCGGACGCTGACGGCGGGCACGGTGTCGGACGCGCGGATCGACGCGTACGTCGACAACGGGCCGAAGCTGATGCAGCTGCTCGACCGCAGCAAGCACATGAAGCTGTACTGGGTGAAGGGCTACTCCGATTACCACCCGGAGGAGGACGGCGGCAGCCCGCTCGGCCGCACCATCGAGTGTCTGCCGTTCGACACCCGAAAGCTGAAGGAGAACGAGCAGTTTCAGCGTCCCAACAGCATGAAGGGCCCGCTCGGGTTGTGGGTGACGTCGAAGGACTACCACGACCTGGCGATGGTCAAGCGGACCTGGGCCGGTCGCCGTGCGTCGCTCGTCGCCGCCTGGCGGGTGGCGTCGAACATGGTGCGCCGCAGGCACATGGCGACCGGCGGACGGGCACTGGTTGCACGACTGCGGATGGCGCTCGCGGACGCCGGCGTCCCGCTGTGGCTGCGCACGTCGATGACCGAACTCGTCACCGACGAACGCGGCACCGTGATCGGCGTCGTCGCCGAGCGGGAGGGCAGGCAGGTGCGGATCCGCGCCCGCCGCGGGGTTCTGCTCGCCACCGGAGGGTTCGACCACAACCAGCAGATGCGCGACGAGTACCTGCCCGAGCACGGCCGGGCGAACATCAGTGCGGGTGCCAGGGAGAACGTCGGTGACGGCATCACCGAAGGCCTGCGGCTCGGCGCGGCGGTGGACCTGATGGACGACGCCTGGTGGATGCCGTCGGTGTTCCACCCGATGGGTGCGGTGATCCCGCTGGTCTCCGAGCGGTGCATCCCGCCGTCGGTGATCGTCAACGCCCAGGGCGAGCGCTTCACCAACGAGTCGTCGCCGTATGTGAACTTCGTCCACGACCAGCTCGAGGGCGGCCACGTCCCGGCATGGTTCGTGATGGACACCAAGGCCAAGAACCGGTACCCGTTCGCGCAGGTGCTGCCGAACATGCCGTTCCCCCAGGGCTTCTACGACTCCGGAGTGGTGCACCGGGCGGACACGCTGCCGGAGCTCGCCGCCGCGATCGGCGTTCCCGCCGAGCGGCTGGTCGCGACGATCGAGCGGTTCAACGGATTCGCCAGGGCAGGGAAGGACGAGGACTTCGGTCGCGGCGACAGCGCGTACGACCGCTACTACGGCGACCCGACGATGAAGAACCCCAACCTGGACGAGATCGTCAAGGGCCCGTTCTACGCGATCCGCTGCGAGGCGGGCGACCTCGGCACCAAGGGCGGTCTCGTGACCGACGAGAACAGCCGGGTGCTGCGCGGCGACGGAACCGCGATCGACGGGCTGTACGCGACGGGCAACACCACCGCCTCGGTGATGGGCAACGAGTACGCCGGCGCGGGCGCGACGATCGGACCGTCGATGGTTTTCGGATATCTCGCCGCGAAGTACGCGGCCGCGCATACGCTCCCACTGAGCGAGAGCACCGAGGCCGCGTCCGCCTGAGGACTGCGACGTTCACATCGACAGGCGGCGCGCCGCCGGATTCAGCGAAAGACGAGGGAAACCATGGGGCAGGTCCTGGATCGGATCGAACAGTACGCGGACGAGATCCGCGCGGACGGCGTCGAGGGCGACAAGCTGATGCGGCTGACCGACGCCAACGCCAAGCGGCTCAAGGAGGCCGGAGCGATCCGGATGCTGCAGCCGAAACAGCACGGCGGTCTGGAGGTGCATCCGCGCGAGTTCGCGGAGACCGCCATGGCGATCGGGGCGATGGACGGCGCCACCGGCTGGGTCACCGGCATCGTCGGAGTCCACCCGTGGGAGCTGGTCTTCTTCGACCCGAAGGCGCAGGACGAGGTGTGGGGGCAGGATCAGGACACCTGGATGGCGTCGCCGTACGCGCCGATGGGCGTCGCGGTCCCGACCGACGGCGGCTACATCCTCAACGGGCGCTGGTCGTTCTCGTCGGGCACCGACCACTGCCAGTGGGTGATGATCGGCGCGATGGTCGGCAACGCGGACGGCTCCCCGCAGATGCCGCCGAAGATCCTGCACGTTCTGCTGCCGCGCAGCGACTACGAGATCGACCAGGACAGCTGGGACGTCGTCGGCCTGCGCGGCACCGGCAGCAAGGACCTGATCGTCAAGGACGCCTTCCTGCCGCAGCATCGGACCCTCGACGCGGCCACCGTGTACGACGGCACCGCGCCGAAGATCGCCGGACGCACCGAGACGCTGTACAACTTCCCGTTCTCGTGCATCTTCCCGCTCGGCATCACGTCGTCGCTGATCGGGATCGCGGAGGGCGCGCTGGCATGCCACATCGCGGCGCAGAAGGACAGGGTCGCGATCACCGGGGTGCCGATCAAGGAGGATCCGTACGTCCTGTTCGCGATCGGTGAGGCGGCCGCGGAGATCGCCGCCTCGCGGGCCGCGATCCTCGAGACGGTGGACCGGTTCTGGGACCTCACCGAGAAGGGCACCGAGGTGACCTTCGAGCAGCGGGCCGTCGGGCGTCGCACGCAGACCGCGGCAGCGTGGCGGGCGGTGCGGGCGGTGGACGAGATCTTCGCCCGCTCAGGTGGCGGTGCGCTGCAGATGAAGACGCCGCTGCAGCGGTTCTGGCGGGATGCGCACGCCGGCCTGTCGCACGCGATCCACGTGCCGGGTTCGATCTTCCACGCGTCGGCGCTCACTCAACTCGGCGGTGAGCCGCAGGGCATCCACCGCTCGATGATCTGATTTCTCGAAAAGGACTGGTGGAGAAGATGACCGACATCCGATCGCTCGGATATCTCACGGTCCGCACGCAGGACGTGCCGCGCTGGCGCGAGCTGGTCGTCGACGGACTCGGCATGGCCGTCGGATCCGGGCCGGACGAGGACGGGCTGTACCTGCGGGTCGACGAGCGGACCTCGCGGCTGCAGGTGCTGCCCGGTGACGTCGACAAGGTCGTCGCCGTCGGCTGGGAGGTGCGTGACCAGTTCGCGCTGCAGGCCGTCCGCGAGCAGGTCGAGAAGGCCGGTGTGGAGGTCCGCGAACTCACGCAGGACGAGGCGGACCACCGGCGCGTCGAACGGGCGATCACGTTCACCGACCCGGCCGGCACCGTGCTCGAGGTGTTCTTCGGTCCGGTCCTCGACCACAGCCCGGTCGTCACCCCGCACGGCGGACGGTTCGTCACGGGGGGAGCGGGGCTCGGCCACGTGGTGCTCCCGACCCCCCACTACGAGCAGACCTACGCCTTCTACACGGAAGTGCTCGGATTCCTGCCGCGCGGCGCGATCCGGCTCGGCGGGCCCGGCGCGCCGGGCCCCGCACGGCGGGTGCGGTTCCTCGGGGTCAACGAACGACACCACAGCCTGGCGATCTGCCCGGCGCCCCCCACCGAGGCGCCCGGCCTGGTGCACCTGATGATGGAGGTCGACACCCTCGATGCCGTCGGCCAGGCACTGGACCGGGTGAACGCACTCGGGTTCTCACTGTCCTCGACACTGGGCCGGCACACCAACGACAAGATGATCTCGTTCTACGTGCGCGCGCCCGGAGGGTGGGACATCGAGTTCGGCACCGACGGGATGCTCGTGGACGAGCGTCACTTCACCGCCGAGGAGATCACCGCGGACAGCTACTGGGGCCACGACTGGTCCGGGTCGGAGCCGCTCGCGGCGTTCACCCCGAAGTCCTGATCCGGGCGGGAGGGCACACGAAGCCGGATGCGGCGGTCGCGGAGGAGTCGACCGCCGCATTCGGCTTTCGCGTCGCCGGGATCGTCCCCGACGCCTATCGTGGTACTGCGGATCCGCCGTCCCACGGAGGTGCCCGATGTCCCGTCCCTCGCAGTCTGCGCAGCGCCCCGACTTCACCGGACTGCTCGCGGTGTACGTCAACTGCACGTTGAAACGGTCGCCGGAACGCAGCAACACGCAGGGGCTGGTCGACCGCAGCATCGACCTGATGCGTGACGTGGGCGTCGCGGTCGACCAGATCCGGGCCGTCGACCACGACATCGCCACCGGCGTGTATCCGGACATGACCGAGCACGGCTGGGCGACCGACGAGTGGCCACGGCTGTTCGAGCGGATCATCGCCGCCGACATCCTGGTCCTTGCCGGACCGATCTGGTTGGGCGACAACAGTTCCGTCATGAGACGGGTGATCGAGCGGCTGTACGGGTGCTCCTCGATCCTCGGCGACAAGGGGCAGTACGCGTACTACGGCCGGGTCGGTGGGGCACTGTTCACCGGCAACGAGGACGGCGTCAAACACTGTGCGATGAACGTGCTCTACAGCCTGCAGCACCTCGGCTACACGATCCCTCCCCAGGCCGACGCCGGATGGATCGGCGAGGCCGGACCGGGGCCGTCCTACCTGGACGACGGCTCCGGTGGACCGGAGAACGACTTCACCAACCGCAACACCACCTTCATGACGTACAACCTCATGCACGTCGCCGCAATGATCAAGGCGGCGGGCGGAATTCCCGCCTACGGCAACCAGCGATCGCAGTGGGACGCCGGCTGCAAGCCGAGCTTCGCCAATCCCGACTACCGCTGAAGGGGGTTCGTCGTGACCATCTCGTTCAACCACACCATCGTCGCTGCCGAGGACAAGCAGCGCTCCGCCTACTTCCTCACTGGGCTGTTCGGGCTGCCGGACCCGGTTCCCGCCGGGCACTTTCTCGCCGTCGAACTCGACCACGGCGTGACACTGGACTTCGCCGAGCCACCCCCGAACACCCACATCGCTCCCCAGCACTACGCCTTCCTGGTCTCCGAAGAGGACTTCGACACCATCTACGGCCGGATCCAGGAACGGGGGATCGAGCACTGGGCGGATCCCCGCCGGTCCGCGCACGGCATCAACCGCAACGACGGCGGCCGGGGCACCTACTTCCTCGACCCGTCCGGGCACTACCTGGAGATCATCACCCGCCCGTACGGATCGGGGCGCTGACGTCCCGCGGCCAGCCGGCCTCGAGGTCGGTTCCGACGTGCACACGGATGGTGAGCCGTTCGAAGGAGGCGGTCCCGGACTCGACGCGGCAGGCCGCCGAGTACGTTCCCCAGCCGAGCATCGATCGGTTCTCGCCGCGGCCCGTGAAGCCGAAGTAGCAGTCGAGCTCCGCGATCTCGGCCGAGCTCGCGCGTACCTCCGGCGCGCAGACGAAGTGCCGCTTCTCCGAGTCGTCGAGGGCCGCAGCACGGCGGAAGAACGCCGCGATCTCGTCGCGCCCGCGATACGTCCCGCGGCTGGTGTCCAGCACGCCGTCGGCGACGAACAGGCGCGCGAGCACCTCGGGGTCGGGACGGTCGAGGGCGGCCGCGTACCGGTGCGCGAGGTTGCCCGCGGCCCGCTCGGCCTCGAGCGCCGCGACGCGGGCCGTCAGGGTCGCGAGCGCGGCGCGGGGGTCGTCGTCGGACATGTCTCTCCTGGTCGTCGCCTCGAACACTGATGTGATGCAGATTATATTCATAAATATTGATCGGCATCGGCCGGTGACTGCCCGGCCGCCGTGCTCAGGGCAAGGCGGCCGGGCAGTCCGTACCGCGCCGACCCGGTGAGGTCGCGGACCGGTGGCGGGCGGCCTCCGCTTCGGCCGCGCGCAGGAAGCCGGGCGTGTTCGACGCGCACGCGAGGCAGATCGCCTGATGGCCGGCCGAGGGGTCGCGATCCATCTCGTAGGCGATGTACGAGTCACCGCATCGATGGCACTCGACTCGTGACTCCCACGGATCGTCGACCTCGTTGCGTGGATCGAGGGGACGATCGAGCGTGAACCACCACGGCCTGGAGAACCGGAGCGCGACCGTGTAGAGGGCAGCCGCGAGTACACAACTCACGGGAGGTGCCCACACCGTGCCGGACGTGCCACCGAAGGCCACCATCACGATCCCGGTCAGCGACGAGGCGCCCCAGGCGACCACACCGGCGGGATTCACCGCCGGTACACGTCCCGGCCGGAACTCCGCCGCGGCGAGGGCTCTGCCCCTGCCGTTCGACGTGAGCGCGATGTGCGTCATGGCGATGGCGACCCAACTGACGATGATCACGCCCTGGTAGCTCAGTGCCTGCAGGATCCACGACAGGACGTTGGTCAGCATCATCACGTAGACGACGACCGCCACGACCGCGAGCCAGAACACGCGGGGGAGCGTGAGCTTGAAGACGCGGGCGAAGAAGTTCTGCAGATTCGTCGAGGCGAGATAGAAGTTCCCGGTGTTGACGCGGGTCTGACTGACCACCACCCAGAGCAGGCCCCAGAAGCCCATCATGGCGACGATGCCCAGGATCGCGGACTCCTCGTCGAGCGCGCCCTCGATGTCGATCGTGTGCGCGAGGAAAATGCCGACGAGGGCGTTCGCCAGCAGGGTCATCACGTAGAACGGCGTCCCGAAGGTGATGCGTCCGTTGAACTTCGCGTCCTCGGGGCGACCGAAGCGGGCGAAGTCCCAGGCCATCATCGTCACCACCCACACGCCCATGTAGACGGTGAAGGCGAACCACCAGCCCGGCACCCCGAAGTCGACGGCGTCGGCGGGTTCGTAGGTGAGCCAGTCGTTGCTGTACCCGTACCGGGTGATTGCCCAGACCACCGACCCGACCAGCCCAACGAGGTACAGCGGCAGCAGCAACCCGTTGATCTTGTCGAGCCAGGTGGTCACACCGCGCATGGCGAGTGGAGCCTGGTACAGCACCACGATCAGACAGCACACCGCAATCGGGAGCGTCGGAACGTAGGCGTGCAGAGCGCTGGCGACGATGGCGCCCTCCGCCACGACGTAGTAGGTGATCGTGATGCCGAACAGCGCGGCCGCGAACGCGGAGCCGGCCCGGCCGAACAGGGCGCGTGAGAAGAGGGACACACTGGTACCGGTCCTGGCGGCGTACCGCGCCGCGACCGAGTTGATGGCACCGTATGTCACTGTGGAGAGGGCGATTCCGATGATGGTGTCCACCGTGCCCACCGAGAGGGTGACGGTGCTTCCGACGACGACCCAGAACATCGCACTCATCAGACCGAACCAGGCCATGGAAACCGAGAGGCGTCCGCTCCGCCACGAGAGCGGGACGATGTGCAGCGAGTAGTCCTCGGCGGCGGCGCGTTCGAGGACCTTGGGATCGTCGGTGGAGGACAGTGCGAGCGTGGGTACCTCGCGGGTACCCGGATGCGGCGTAACTGACATGAGTCTTCCTGTTCGATGATGTCCTTGGCGCCGTTGCCAGTGGATTTCGGGGAGGATCCGCACCCGGGTGCCCGCACAAGGGGTACCCGGGTGCGCGGGGAATCAGACCGCTGCCGGCTCCGACACCGTCAGCGTGCCCTTGACGTAGTCGATCGTCGGGTCGTCGGTCCAGTGCACGATGGTGCGTCGGCGCAGCATCGCCCGGAACTGCTCGGTGGTCTTGACGAGGACCTCGCCGCTGCCCCAGTCGAGGATCACGCCGTACTGCCGTACGCAGTCCATCTCGTTGATCAGCCCGGACCGGTACTCCTCCGAGACCTCCTGCGCGTCGCGTTCCATCCAGGCGTGCCGGTTGTCGCGGATGTACGCGCGGGCCTTCTCCGTGGCCGCGACATCCACTTCGTACTCGAAGATCTCGGGATCGACCTCACGGATGACCACGCCGTAGTCCTTCTCGGCGCGCTCGATCGAGACGTAGCCGTCGATCACGTCCTCCAGGACCGCGTCGACGTCGCGTTGGAGCGCGTCACCGAGTCCGCCGCCGCCGGCGGAGGGGCGGGTGAACTCGTCGCCGGCCTTGATCGGAACCGCCGCGAAGATCGACCCGAGGTACTGCTCGTCGTCGGTGCCCTTGTTCAGCCAGACGCCGTGCGGGATCGACGGCAGGCCGCCCCACAACCCCCAGGTCACCGAGCGTTCGCGGTCGCAGCAGTACGACATCACCGTATTGCTGCTTCCCAGGAGCCGGCCGCCCTTCTCCGCGCCCAGGCCGCCCCGGTACTTGCCCGGACCACCGGAATCGGGGAGGAGATCGTGGCACGAGGTGAGGACGGGCGCCAGGCGTTCCTGCCCCTCGAAGGGCTGGGTGCCGTACTGGACGCCGAACACCGCGGCGGACGCGTTGTAACCGTCGGCGCCGTTGCGGGCGCCCCAGCCGCCCATCATCCAGTCGTACCACATGAAATTGGGGCTGCCGTTCTCGCGACCGTCGCGGCCACCGACGAGGAGGTACTCGAGGTTGAAGGTGCAGGCCATCGCCCGCTCGGGCAGGATGTCCGACCACACCTCGAACACCGAGCTCATGATCTTCTCGAACGGGCCCGAGCAGAAGCCGGCGCACGGTGACGGCCAGTCGGCGTTGACGACCGACCCGAGCGGGCCGAGATCGGCGGTGACGACACGGTAGAACCCCGAATTCAAAGGGATGTCGGGGAATTGCATCTTCGTGCCGGCGACGATCCCGGCGAACGAGCCGCCGAAGCCCGCGTTCAGCATCGACGAGATCGACGCGTGCGAGTCGCTCAGGTCGTAGTGCACGGTGTCGCCGGAGATCGTCATCTTCATCGTGACGGGGATCAGCCCCTCACCCAGCGCCGGATCCTGGTCGATGTAGTCCTCGGTGTACCAGACACCGTCGGGCAGTGCCGCGATCTTCGCCCGGGTCAGCTCCTCGACGTAGTCCTGGACCTCCACCATCGCGGTCTTGATCGTCTCGACGCCGTACTTGTCGCACAGACGCTGGATCTCGCGCTCCGCAACCCGGGTGGCCTCCGCCTGCGCCTGCATGTCACCGATGATGTCCCGCGGATTGCGGGTGTTCTTGGCGATGAGATACGCGACATCCTCCAGGAATTCGTCCTTGCTCCACAAGCGGGTCGGCGGGATGCGCAGACCTTCACCCATGTGGTCGAGCGCCTTGACGTTGAACGAGCCGGGGGTCGCGCCTCCGACGTCGGCCCAGTGGCCGTTGGCCTGCGCGTAGCCGAGGAGCTCGCCCTGGTAGTAGATCGGGCGGATGATCCGGGTGTCGTTGAAGTGGCTGCCGCCCTCGTAGACATCGTTGATGACGAAGACGTCACCCGGGTGGATGTCGCCCTCGAACTGGCGGATCACGGCCTTCGCCGTGTAGTGCAGTGTGCCGACGTGCGCGGCGATGTCACCCGTGCCCTGCATGACGGTGTTGCCCTCGGGATCGCAGATGGCCGAGGAGAAGTCGCGTGAGTAGATGACGAACGAGTAGCAGGTCCGGAGGATCTGTTCCGCCATCTGGTCGACGGTGTTGATGAAGGCGTTCTTGAGGACTTCGAAGGTCACCGGGTCCAGTGATGTGGCCATGTTCATTACCCCTAACGAATTCAGTTGCAACAGAACGAGTTGTATTGGTCTACGCCTGGTGTTCGAGGATGAGATTTCCCCACTCGTCCACACGCGCCGTCGTGTGCGGCGGGACGACCGTCGTCGAGTCCAGCTGGTCGACGATGCACGGACCGGACAGCACGGCTCCGGGCGGCAGCTCGGCGCGGTCGTAGACCGGGGTGTCGAGCCGGTCGACCTCGTCGGGGAAGAGCACCTGTCGCACCTCCGTGGGTGTGGGTGCGAAGCCCGCGGGATCGACCAGCTCCGCAGGACGCGCGTCACGGCGGGGTGTCAGGCCGATGGCACGGACGAGAACGCGGTAGATCTCCACGCTCGAGTCCTCGGACGCGAAATTGTGCTCCCGGAGGTGGGTTTCGTGGAAGGTCGCGACCACGTCGTCGAGGGTGGTCAGCGCAGCGGTGACCGGAACGGCGATGGCGCGCCACTGTCCGAGATACCGCATGTCGAGGTAGTACTCGAAGATCATGTCCGACTCGTCGACGTGCTCCGCCGCGAGGCGTTCACGCCCCTGGGCCTCCAGTTCCCGGAACGACTCCGCGAGGTGGTCGAGGTCGGCCTCGGCGGAGTCCGCGAGGTACATCTTGGTGAGGTCGTGCTGGATGTCGACCAGCATGCAGCCCATCGCGGAGGTGACGCCGGGATGCGGCGGGATGATCACCGTCGGGATGCCCAGGTCCTTGGCCAGGTACGCCGCGTGCAGCGGCCCGGCGCCGCCGAAGCCCACCAGTGCGAAGTCGCGCGGGTCGTGGCCCTTCCTGATCGAGATCAGGCGGATGGCATCGGCCATGTTGGCGTTGGCCACCTTGATGATCGACTGTGCGGCGGTCTCCACATCCAGACCCAGTGGCGCGGCGACCTTCTCGACCGCGGTGCGCGCGAGCGACTCGTCGAGCTCCTTCACTCCGCCCGCGAGCTTCTTGCCGACGGTGCCCAGGATGAGGTTCGCGTCGGTGTTGGTCGCCAGCTCTTCCTGTGCGCCGTAGCAGGCGGGTCCCGGCTCCGAGCCGGCGGACTGGGGACCGTTGCGGAGCGATCCGGCGTCGTCCAGCCAGGCGATGGAGCCGCCACCGGCGCCGATGGTGAGAACCTCGATGCTGGGGAAGCAGATCGGGTAGCCGAACTCGACGCTCCACATGTTGGTGGTGCCGAGCACGCCGTTGTCCGTCAGGGACACGTCGGTGGAGGTACCGCCCATGTCGAACCCGATGGAGTTCTCGTATCCGCACATGCGGGCGATGTGACGACTGGCGATCGCACCGGCCGCGATCCCGGAGGCGGCGAGGCGTGCGCCGTACTTCTCGGCCATCGCCGGCGTCATCACGCCGCCACCGGAGTGCAGCAGGAGCACGTCGTTCGCGTAGCCGTTCTCGGCGAGGCGGCCCTCGAGAGTGCGGGCGTAGGGGCCGATGATCGGTACCAGTGCCGCGTTGGCGACGGTGGTGGAGAACCGCTCGTACTCGAAGATCTCGGGATGCACGTCGCTGGAGGTGGTGATCGCGACGCCGGGCAGCTCCTCGGCGAGGATCTCCGCCATCCGGTTCTCGTGGTCGGGGTTGGTGAACGAGTTCACGAAACAGACGGCGATCGTCTCGACACCCCGGCGCCGCAGGATCCGCGCGACGTCGCGAGCCTGCACCTCGTCCAGCGGCTCGAGGACCGTGCCGTCGTACCCGATCCGTTCACGCACCGTGATCCGGTGGCGGCGTGGGACGAACGGCTTCGCGACCTCCTGGTAGGGGTCCCAGGTCTCGCGGTCGCCCCGGCGGATCTCGATGACGTCGCGGAACCCCTCCGTGGTCACCAGGGCGACCTTCGGGAACTTGCGGGTGATGAGCGCATTCGTCGCGATAGTCGTTCCGTGCGAGAAGAACTCGACGTCCTCCCAGCTCACGCCGGCCTGCCTCATCCCGGCCAGGACGCCCTCGATGGGGTCGGCCTGGGTGGGGTACTTCGCGGTGGTGATCCTGCCGTCCTCGTGCTGAACGAACACGTCGGTGAAGGTTCCCCCGATGTCGACCGCTGTGCGGATCTTCGCGGGCCTGCTGATGGCTTCTGTCATGTCGGCCTCCTGTCGGTGTGTCGCTGTCCGGGTGCCAGAGAACCCGGTGCCGGGGACGTCGACAATTGGTCCTTCGGACGACGAGGCGGGGCCGGATGTTGGAGACCGATACAGGTCGTGGAGCGCCGCCGGGGCCGTGACCAGGCAGAACGGAGGTCATGTCGTTCGTTACCCGGATGTGTCCGACATCCGTTCGCAACCGGCGGTCATCGAATCGCAACAGGGCTGCGCGGTACCGGCCCGCGGCCTCGACTCCGGCGTGTGAGGCGTTGTGGGCGGACGTAGAGTGACCTCACCGCCGCGGGAAGGTCGCCGTCGAGAGGAGCGCACGTGAAGGTCGGCATGCTGTACTCGCTCACCGGCGCGCTCGCCGACATGGAGAAGTCCATCCTCGACGGCGCCCTCGCCGCGGTACACGAGGTGAACCGGGACGGCGGAATCCTCGGCGAGCCCATGACTTTCGCCGTCTACGACGACCGGTCCGAGGTCGCATCGACGGCCCGCGGGATCGACCACCTGTGCCGAGAGGAATCGGTCGACGTGATCGTCGGTGGATACACCTCCGCGAGCCGGGTCGCGATGCGTCCGGCCGTCCACGCGAACCGGACCCTGCTGATGTACCCGACGTACTTCGAAGGCGAGGAGTCGGACCCGCGGGTGTTCTACTGCGGTGCTTCGCCGAATCAGTACATGGTCGACTACCTCGGGTGGATCGCGGGCACCCTCGGTCGCCGGATCTACATCGTCGGTTCCGACTACATCTATCCCCGGGTCCTCGGGGAGTCGATCAACCGGATGGGTGAACACTGGGGCGTCGAGACTGTCGGGAACTGGTACGCCCCACTCGGGGAGACGTCGTTCGGAGCGGTTCTCGCGGACATCGACCGCAAGAAGCCGTCCGTGGTCGTCTGCAATTTGGTCGGGCGCGAATCGACGACGAGCTTCTACACCCAATTCCACCGAGCGGGGTACACGGCGGACACCCTGCCGATCGCCGCGACCGTCACGACCGCGATCGACCTCGCCCACATGCCCGCGGAGGTCAGCGACGGCCACTACATGGTGGGGACGTACTTCTCGCGCATCGAGTCGGAACTCAACGCCGCGTATCGACGGTCGCTCGTCGAGATCCGCGCTCAGGAACGGACGCACGCGGCGCAGGTCGGTGCGTACAACGCCGTCCACGCGCTTGCGCTCGCGGCCGAGCAGTCGCCGTCGCTCGATCCGGACGATCTGGCCGAGGCGCTCCTCCGGGTGCGCTTCGACGGGAACCCCGAGGGGCTGCCGTTCTACTTCCGGAGCAACCACTACAGCGCGCACCCGACGTACGTGGGGCGGGCCTCGGGTGGTGACTACGAGGTGATCGCCGAGTTCCGGCCGCGGCTTCCGGAGCCGTGGTGGGAGGGGCGGGTTCCCGTAGGTCATGGCTTCCGATCCCCTCGAGAGGGATCAGGAGCCACGCCCTGACGCCGTTCACCTGACTCGTACAGGGTGAGCGCGAGGTAGAAGTCGGTCCGGTCGGCGGTGGCCTGTAGTCCGCGCCCGGTCAGCCGTTCGATGCGGCCGAGTCGGTACCGCAACGTGTTGATGTGGATGCCCAGTTCGGACGCCGCCGCACCCCAGTGCCCGTCGAGTGCCAGGAACGTCCTGAGCGTGTGCAGGTACTGCGACCCCTTCTGCTCGTCGTACTCGATCACCGGCTGGAGCAGTGCGCGATGCAGGACGGCGGCGAGCTTCGGCTCGGTGGACAGCAGCGTCGCCGCCAACGGCGCCGGGAGCGGTGTGGCCCCATCGTCGTTTCCCGAGGTGCGCGCCTGACGCTCGGCGAGCTGGCGCGCGCTGATCAGCCCACGAACGAGGTCGTCGCTTCCGTGCAGGACGCACGAACTGGCACCGACGGCCGGGCGGAAGCCGTACTGCCGCTCCACGAGCACTCGTAGGACGTCGAGATCGTCGTCGAAGGTGGGATTCTCGTTCGGATCACCACTGTGCTTGCCCGAGATGGTGATGAGTGCGTAGGCGTTCCCGTCATGGGTTCCCGCGACACAGGGTTGACCGCTGCGGAGTCCGAGATCGCGTAGTGCGGCCGCGATCTCGTCGACCTGCACCCTGGCCGTGTCCGGGGGCACCAGCGAGACCGCGCGGATGCGGCTGCCCGTCGTCAGGCCGAGTGAGCTCGCCCAGGGATCGAGCGCCTCGGTCGCGACCGTTGCCGCGATGAGTTCCCGGATCAGCGCGGACTCCGACTGCTGGCGGGCCGTGCGGGCCACCTCCACCGCCTGCGCGTACGCGTCGAGTTGCTCGGCGAGCGCACGCACCCGGCGTGAATCCCACGGCGTCCGCTGCGGATTCACCAGCGCCATCGTGCGTCCGGACCGGGGCAGGGTCGTGTTGACGACGGCTGGTGCCGCGGCGATCCGGTCCAGCGTGACCGGGTTGCGTGCGAGAACCTTCCGCAGGCGATCCGATGTCGGTGGGGGCCTGCGGGAACCACCGACCACGCATCCCCGCATCACCAGCCAGGCGTCGATCTCGCTCGCCCCGACGAACGAGTCGACGACATCGCCTATCCGGTCGGCAGCCGTCGGCCGCTCGGCAGAGAGGGCACGGTCCGACGGCCGGATCACCGCTGCGACCTGGTCCAAGCGCAGGTTCGACGGGAGCAGGAAGACGGGAAACGACTGCCGCACACACTCGGAGAGGAATTCCGGTGGGAGATTGACGTCGTTGTTGTCGACGATCACCGCGACTCCACCCGCCGACCGCAGGGTGGCCGTCAGCGCCGCCGGTGCGGGCAGCAGCGGCCACGCCGAGGACGGCACGTACACCGCGCTGTTCCCGGGCAGATCCGCGGGCGGGCCGCCGTCCACCCGGTGCACCCCGTCGATCCTGGTCCGTCGCGTCCGCACGAGCGCGTCGGGCGTGAGGGAACGCAGGCCCGCGTGATCGGCGAGATCACCTATCGTGGCCAACCGTCACTCCCTCTCGGCGCAGAATCGTGAGCCGATTATGTCGCCCCGCGGGGATCCTTTCGACTCGTGGCCGCGCCGGGGACGACCGGAGGGCCGGACCTCGCGGTCCGGCCCTCCGGCTTCCGATCACCTGACGGGTTGGTCAGCGGTTCAACAGCGTGCGCATCGCCTCGGCGGCGCCCTTGACCATCCGGTCGCGGGGGAAGCCGCTACGCTTCCGGGCGGCCGGGTAGTTGCCGCCCGCCACCCACACCGGACCGTCCTCGATGTGCTCGAGGCCCTCCCGGGCAGCGTCCTCGGGTTCCTGCACGATCATGCCGGGGACGTCGAAGTTGAGTCCGGCGCGGACCATGGCGGGAGTGCGGGTGACGCCGAGGACGAGTTCGACGACGTGCACGCCGTGCGGTGCGAGCTCGAGCCACAGGCTTTCGGCGAACACCCGGCTGAACGCCTTGGACGCCGCGTAGATGCTCTGGTGCTCGGAGCCCATGTACCCGGCGAGCGAGCCGAGCAGCACGATCCCGCCTCGGCCCCGACTCTTCATCAGCGCGCCGAAGTGGTGCGAGAGCTCGAGCTGCCTGGTGATGTTGAGGTCGATCACGCCACGGAACCCGTCGAGGTCGCCGGTGACGAACTCGTGGCCGTACGAGTTGGCGCCCGCGTTGAAGATCAGCAACCCCACGTCGAGGTCGTCGGTGACCGTGCGGATCTGTGCGAGCGCACTCGTGTCGAGCAGGTCCAGCGACAGGGTCCGGACCTCGACTCCGTGCGCGCGCACCTTGTCCGCGGTCTCCTCGAGGGGGCCGGGTTTGCGGGCGATCAGCACGAGATTGAAACCGGCCGTGGCGAGTTCGTCGGCGAACGCCGATCCGACGCCCTCGGAGCCGCCGGCGATGACGGCCCACGGGCCGTACCTGTCGATGTCGATCATGAAGGTCCCTCTCGTCGGGTCGTGTCAGTGTGCGAGTTGCGGTTTCGGGACCGGCTCCTCGTTGGTGATCGCGATGCGCCCCTCGTGTGCGGCGCGCTCGATGGTCGCGGTCAGCGCCTCGCACCGCATCGCCGGAGCGCCCGGCCGGCCCTCCCGGCCGGTCCAGTCGTGGATCTCCCGGCAGGTGCCGCGCGCGGTCTCGGTCCACTGCACCGCGGTGTGTTCCCAGCTGTGCTTGAGCACCTGCACGCAGGCGCCGCAAGCGTCACACGCCAGCGGCCGCATTCTCGCGGGCCCTTTCGAGGTTGGCCTCGACCTCCTTCTGCCAGGCGGCGACGGCCTTCGTGGTGTCCATCTCGTGCTCGAACCGGTCGACCATCTCGGGGGTGACGTCGGCACGGTCGACGTAGAACTGCTCGTACCAGCGGCGGAGTTGGTAGACCGGGCCGTCCTCCTCGCACAGCAGCGGGTTCTCGATGCGGGTCTTGTTCTTCCAGATCGCGATGTCCTGCTCGAAGCCCCTCGCGATGAAATTGCCGAAGCTCTGCGCCATCTCGTGCGCGGCGTCTCCCTCGAATCGGTCCGACTTCCTGACGATGATGCCGTACATCAGCACGAACTTGTCCGGCGAGACGGGATAGTGGCAGTTGATCAGAACCGACTCCACGTCGTAGCCGTCGTACTGGTACGTCAGGTCGTCGATCATGAACGAGGGGCCGAAGTACGAGGCGTCGGAACGGCTTCCGAGCATTCTCGGGGTGCCCGCCGCGTGGGGCCGCATGTCGTCGCGGGCCTGACCGCGCATGAACTGGCTCGCCACGTTGCCGTCGAAGACGTTCTTGAAGAACGTCGGGAACGAGTAGTGGACGTAGAAGAAGTGCGCCATGTCGACGATGTTGTCGACGATCTCGCGGCAGTTGGTGTCGACGGTGGTGGTGTACCAGACCCAGTCGGACCATTCGTCGGACAGTGCGCCCTCGATCCGGGGAATGTACATGTCCTCCTCGCCCGGGGCCTTCCCCTCGGGGTCGTGCCAGACGAACAGCATGCCGTCCTGCTCGAGTGTGGTCCAGGCGCGGGTGCGGGCCAGCGGGGGAACCCGGCGGGCGTAGGGGATCGACGTGCAGCGTCCCTTTCCTCCCCAGCGCCAGTCGTGGAACGGGCACGCCACCGAATCACCCTTGACCGCACCCTGACTGAGGTCTCCACCCATGTGCCGGCAGTACGAGTCGAGGATGTTGAGCTTGCCCTCGCTGTCGGCGAAGACGACGAGTTTGGTTCCGAATGCCTCGACTCCGTGCGGTGTGCCGTCGGCGAAGT
The DNA here is from genome assembly GCF_042879035.1 of Rhodococcus sp. NPDC003318. Classification (NCBI taxonomy): domain Bacteria; kingdom Bacillati; phylum Actinomycetota; class Actinomycetes; order Mycobacteriales; family Nocardiaceae; genus Rhodococcus; species Rhodococcus sp. NPDC003318. The sequence continues at coordinate 270,680 of NZ_JBIAOU010000003.1, forward strand.
CCTTCGCGAGCCCGAGGCAGTGCCATCCTCGTGCGAACCGGGTCGGTGCGGCACCCGCCTCGATGATGCGGACTTCGTCGGGCTGCGTGCTGGTCACGGGTCGTCCCTTTCGTTCGAGCGGTGCCGCGACGCGCGGCGGGATCGTGGCTTCGGACGCTAACGACGCGGGTGACCGGTGATCGGCGGGGTCTCACTGGCCGGGATCCCCGAACGGGCCGGACTGCGGGTTCCCACGCTCGGCGAGCCGTTAGCATCGGACGAATGGACAACGATGTTCTCGGACGGGTGCGGAACGTGCTGCCCACCCTCGCGGAGCGGGCGCGGGAGACGGAACTGTCCCGCCGGGTGCCGGACGAGACGATCCGGGCACTGGTCGAGGCCGGGGTGTTCCGGATGCTCCAACCGGCACGGTACGGGGGACTCGAGACCGACCCGGTGCACTTCTACGAGACGATCCGCGCGATCGCGGGGGCGTGTGGGTCCACCGGGTGGGTCGCCGCGGTGCTCGGCGTGCACCCCTGGCAACTCGCGCTGTTCGACGACGCCGCCCAGTCGGAGGTGTGGGGCGAGGATCCGGACACACTGATCGCGTCGTCGTACGCTCCGGTCGGCACCATGGTCCGCGTCGACGGCGGCTACGAGGTGATGGGCTGCTGGCGGTTCTCCTCGGGTGTCGACCACTGCGGATGGGCGTTGCTCGGCGGGTTGCTCGTCGACGACCGCGGCGAGGCGATCGACACCACGACCCTGCTGCTGCCGCGGTCGGACTACCAGATCCGCGACACCTGGGACAGCGTCGGTCTGCGGGGCAGCGGCAGCAACGAGATCCTCGTCGAGCGTGCCTTCGTCCCCGATCACCGGGTGATGCGCAACTACGAGTTCTCCCAGTTACGCGGACCCGGTCAGAGGGTGAACACCGGTCCGCTCTACCGGATTCCGTTCGCGACGGTGTTCAGCTCCGCGATCGCGGCACCCGTGGTGGGGGTGGTGGCCGGATGCTACGAGGAGTTCCTGGCCCGGATGCGGGACCGGGTGCGGCTGAGCCTCGGCGGTGGCCGATACGCGGAGGACGTGTTCGCTCAGGTCACGGTGGGGCGGGCGTCGTCGGAGATCGACGCGTCGATCCTGCAGATGGATCGCAACGTGCGCGCGCTGATGGACGTGGCCGCCGCGGGTGGGGAGATCCCGATGCAGTTGCGGCTGCGGGCCCGGCGCGACCAGGTGATGGGCACCGAACGCGCCCTCGATGCGATCGACAAACTGTTCAAGACCTCCGGCGGTAACTCCCTCGACGTCGGCAACCCGATCGAACGGGCGTGGCGGGACGCCCACGCCGGCGGCGTGCACGTCGCCAACGACACCGAGCGCGGCCTCGCCCTCTACGGGCGCGGCGCGCTCGGACTGCCGGTCGAGGACAACATGATCTGACGGCCGGCGCTCAGGGAGCCGGGGCGGTGTCCGGTGTCGTCACGAACCTGCGGGCCAGGTTCGGTTCGTCGGACGGGCCCGGCGTCCAGGACGCGATCCACGGACCCGTTCCCTCGCTCTGGTCCAGTACCCCGGTCTCGAGCCAGGTGTACTCGCCGCCGAGCAGATTGCCCGCGATCCGGTGATCGAGCTCGTCGGTGTTCTCCCACAGGCCCGCGAACAGGCGGTCGATCCGCAGCCGGGACTGCCGGCAGAAGACGTCGGCCAGTTCGACGGCACCCGTGCCGCGCGCCGGGTCGGCGGCGCGTTCGCTCTCGGCGCGCACGCACGCCGCGGACATCGCGAACAGTTCCGCTCCGATGTCGACGATCCGGCCGAGGAACGCCTGGTGTTTCTCCATGCCCGCCTGCCAGCGCGTCATGCCGTAGAACGTGGACCTCGCGAGTTTGCGGGCGTTTCGTTCGACGAAGCGCAGATGTGTTGCCAGTGAGTCGAATTCGCTGTACGAGTTGGGCAACTGTCCCTTGCCCGACACCAGGTGCGGGAGCCACTTCGCGTAGAAGCCGCTGGCACCCAACGCGGCCTTCGCCTTGTGCTGGAGGTCGGCCTTCGGGTCCGCGAGGTCGCCGGCGGCACTGAGATGCGCGTCCACCGCTTCGCGCGCGATCAGCAGACGCATGATCTCGCTCGACCCCTCGAAGATCCGGTTGATGCGCAGGTCGCGGAGCAGCTGTTCCGCCGGGACGGCGCGCTCGCCGCGCGCGGCGAGGGACTCGGCGGTCTCGTAACCGCGGCCACCGCGGATCTGGATCAGCTCGTCGGCGATCCGGCAGGCCATCTCGCTGGCCCACAGTTTCGCCAGGGCCGCCTCGATGCGGATGTCGTTGCGGCCCTCGTCCGCCATCTGCCCGGACAGCGCCAGTGCCGCCTCCATCGCGAAGGTGGTGGCCGCGATGAAGGACAGTTTCTCCGCGACGGCACCGTGTTCGCCGACCGGGTGGCCCCACTGCACCCGTGCCGCGGACCACTCGCGCGCGATCTTCAGCGACCACTTCCCGGCCGCCGTGCACATGGCCGGCAGGGCGAGACGGCCCGCGTTGAGGGTGGTCAGGGCGATTTTCAGGCCGTCACCCTCGCGTCCGATCAGGTTCTCGGCCGGCACCCGCACCTTGTGCATCCGGGTGACGCCGTTCTCGATGCCGCGCAGTCCCATGAACGAGTTGCGGCGTTCGACCGTGATGCCGGGGGAGTCGGCCTCGACGACGAACGCGGTGATGCCGCCGCGGTGACGACCCTCGACCTTCGGCACCCGCGCCATCACGACCAGCAGTTCGGCGACCACCCCGTTCGTCGTCCACAGCTTCACGCCGTCGAGCTCGTACGCGGCGCCGTCCTCGATCGGGGTCGCGGTGGACGCCATCCGTGCCGGGTCCGAACCGACGTCCGGTTCGGTGAGCAGGAAGGCGGAGATCGCGCCCTTCGCGCAGCGCGGCAGGAACTTTCGCTTCTGCTCATCGGTCCCGGCGAGCTTGAGTGGTTCGGGGACGCCGATCGACTGGTGCGCGGACAACAGTGCACCGAGGCTCGGATGGACCGACCCGACGAGCATCAGTACCCGGTTGTAGGCGACCTGGGACAGGCCGAGTCCGCCGTACTCCTCGGGGATCTTGAGCCCGAAGCAGCCGAGTTCGGCGAACCCGCGGACGTACTCGTCGGGGATCATCGCGTCGCGTTCGATCACCGATCCGTCGAGGGTGGCGCAGTACTCGCGCAGTTTCACGAGAAACCGCTCGGTCTTCGCCGCGTCCTCGGCGGAGGGGACGGGGAACGGGTGAACCAGGTCGAGACGGAACCGACCCAGGAACAGCTCCTTGGCGAAGGACGGTTTCTCCCAGCCGCTTTCGCGGGCCTCCTCGGCGACCGCGCGCGCCTGCTCCTCGCTTACCTGGGCGGGTGACACCATGATGCGCCTCCTCGACGACGGCGTCGGAGTGAAAAAGCTACCCGTGAGTATTCTCCTCGCCCGCGGTTTGCGGAACCCCCTTGCAGGGCGGTTCCGCCACTCGTGAGCGGCTCGGCGGTCCAGGGACCCCGAACCGCGCACGAGTGGATGCCAGAATCGAGACACGGGAGGTGGCGATGACGGGTACGGCGAAGCCGCCGGCGTACACGATGCGGCAACTGTTCGTGTTCGTGGCGGTGGCGGAGACGGGCACGATCCGGGCGGCGGCCGACCGCCTGCACGTCTCGCAGTCGGCGGTCTCCCTGGCGCTGACCGAACTCGAGCGGGGGCTGCGCTCGCAGCTGTGCGTGCGACGCCGCGCGCACGGTGTGCAGCTGACCCCGACGGGGGAACGGGTGCTGGTGCGGGCCCGGGCCCTGCTCGAGCAGGCGGGTGACCTGGCGGCCGCCGCGGCCGGTGCGGAGGGCGAGTTGACCGGTCCGCTCGCGATCGGCTGTTACTCGTCGCTCGGGCCGACGCTGCTGCCGCGGCTGCTCTACGAGTTCAACCAGCAGCACCCACGGGTGACGGTCGACTTCGTCGAGGACAACCAGGACCGGTTGGACGGGCGTCTGACGTCGGGTGAACTGGATCTGGCGATCGTCTACGACCTCGACCTGTCGCCGGCGCTGCACCGGACCCGGATGGACACCCGGCAGCCGGCGATCCTGCTGCCGTCCGGGCATCGGCTGGCCGACGCCCCGGTGCTCGAACTGGCCGAACTGGCCGAGGAGCCGATGGTGCTGCTCGACGCTCCGCCGAGTTCGTTCCACGCACTGCAGACCTGCAACCGCGCCGGGTTCACACCGCGAATCCGTTACCGGCCCAAGAACTTCGAGACGGCACGCGCGCTCGTCGGGCGCGGGCTCGGCTGGACGCTGCTGATCCAGCGTCCCCAGTACGACGTCACCTACGAGGGACTGGGGCTGGTGGTACGCCACGAGGTGAACCCGCCGATCGAGCCGGTCGACATCCTGCTGGCGTGGTCGGCGAACGTGCTCCTGAGCAAGGCGGCCCGCGCGTTCATCGACTTCGCGTCGGCGGACCCACGGCCGGATCTGCAGGATTTGTGAGCATTCACCCCTGATTCTTGCGCTTTTCACGGATTGTGATCGGCGTCAAGATGCATGGAGGCCGCAGTGGACGGTCACGCGCCGGTCGGGTGGTTGTCCCGCTCCACCGGCCACGCGTCCCCGGGCGCAGTTCCAGGAGTGAAAGGTCCCAACCATGACCGCTACCGTGTCGGAGCCCCCTGCCCTCGCGCAGTCGCGGCACCGCAAGGCCCGCCGGGCCGCACTGGGCAGCTTCGTCGGCACCGCGATCGAGTGGTACGACTTCTTCATCTACGGCACCGCCGCCGCGCTCGTCCTCGGCCCGCAGTTCTTCCCCGGGACGTCCGACCTGGCCGGCACCCTCGCCGCGTTCGCGACCCTCGCGGTCGGCTTCGTCGCCCGCCCCATCGGTGGTGTCGTGATGGGACACTTCGGCGACCGGGTGGGACGCAAGTCGATGCTCGTCGTGTCACTGATGCTGATGGGCTGCGCGACCGTGGCGATCGGACTGCTGCCGAACTACGAGTCGATCGGGGTCCTCGCCCCGATCCTGCTGGTGACGCTGCGCTTCGTCCAGGGCCTCGGTGTCGGCGGCGAATGGGGTGGCGCGGTGCTCGTCGCCACCGAGAACGCCCCCGAGGGACGCAAGGGCCTGTACGGCGCCGCACCCCAGATCGGCGTTCCCGCCGGTGTTCTCGTGGCCAATCTCGTGTACCTGCCGTTGACGGCGTTCATGAGCGACGGGACCTTCGAGTCGTGGGGTTGGCGAATCCCCTTCCTGCTCAGTGCCGTTCTCGTCGTCGTCGCGATGTGGATCAGGCTCGGGCTGGAGGAGAGCAGCGAGTTCACCGAGTCGAAGGAACTCGCGCAGGACGCGGCGCTGCCGATCCTCGAGGTCCTCACCAGGCACTGGAAGACCGTCCTGCTCGCCGGCGGCACGTTCATCGCCACCAACGGTATCGCCTACGCCTACATGGTCTATGTCCTCAAGTACGGCGAGACCGAACTCGGCTTCACCAAGACCACCATGCTGTTCCTGCTGATCGGGTCGTGCCCGTTCTGGATGGCGGGCATGGCCCTGAGCGCGTGGAAGTCCGACACCCTCGGCCGACGCCCCGTCTACATCCGCAGTTCCGTGGCCCTGGTCGTCGTCGCCGCTGCCTTCTTCCCGCTCATGGACACCGCGGTGCTGCCGGTGATGGCCGCCTCGATGATCGCGCTCGGGTTCGTCCTCGGCTGCTGCGCCGGGCCGCAGTCCGCGTTGTTCGCGGAGCTCTTCCCGCCGGCGATCCGCTACTCGGGCGCCTCGCTCGGCTACCAGATCGGCGCGATTCTCGGCGGCGGGCTGGCCCCGATCGTGGCGACCGCGCTGTACGCGAGTTTCGACACCTCCCTGGCGATCACCGGCTACTTCGCCGCGATCGCACTCGTCAGCCTCCTCAGCATCCTGGCGTTGAAGGCGCCCGCCGCCTCGTCGTTCCGTCCGTCTGAGCAGGAAGCGGTGTAGTCCGTGTCGACCTACTACCAGCCCGTGAAGTACCCCGCATCGGACTTCGCGTCCATGACCGCCGCCGACGAGACGCTGCCCGTCGTGGTCGTCGGCGCAGGCCCCGTCGGCATGGCCGTCGCACTCGGTCTCGCCCAGCGCGGCATCCCCGTCACGATTCTCGAAGCCGCGGACCAGGTGTCGTTCGGCAGCCGCGCGATCTGCATCTCCCGGCACAGCCTCGAGGTGGCCGCGCGCCTGGGCTTCGGCGCCGAGCTCGAGAAGATCGTCCTGCCGTGGGTGGGGGGACGCAGCTTCTACCGGGACCGACAGGTGCTGCATTTCCGGATGCGCGACGCCGACCACGACGTCCGGCCCCCGATGATCAACGTCTCCCAGTCGGAGTTCGAGCAGATCATGGTCGACGCGATCGACGCGAACCCGCTCGTCACGCTGCACTGGTCGGCGAGCATCGCCGGTGTACTGCGCACCGACGACGAGGTGACGCTCGAGGTGGCCACCGCGTCCGGCACGCGGCACCTGCGGGCCCGCTGGGTGGTCGCCGCCGACGGCGGACGCAGCCGGATGCGGGAACTCGCCGGAATCCGGATGCAGGGCAACAACTACGACGGACGCTACGTCATCGCCGACATCCACTGGGAGTCGGAGATGCCGGCCGAGCGGATGGTCTGGTTCGACCCGCCGAGCAACCCCGGGTCGACGATCATCATGCACAAGCAGCCCCGCGACATCTGGCGGATCGACTACCAACTCGACTCCTCGGAGGACGCGGAGCTCGAGACCCAGGAGCACCGCATCCGCGACCGGATCACGCGGCATCTGGCGTGGCTCGAGAACGAACTGCCGTGGACGCTCGAATGGCACGGCTTCTACAGCGCCCGCGCGCTCGCGCTGCCCGACTTCACACAGGGGCGCATCGTGTTCGCCGGCGACGCGGCCCACCTCGTCCCGATCTTCGGTGTCCGGGGGCTGAACTCAGGCATGGAGGATGCCGAGACACTCGCCTGGCAGCTGGCCGCGGTGATCCACGGTAACGCGGGAGCCGAACTGCTGCAGGCGTACTCGGTGGAGCGGCACGACGCGTGGCGGCAGAACGTCGCGAACGCGGGCAAGAGCACGCTCATCATGTCGCCCGGCAGTCACGGTTACCGGACGACCCGGGACGCCATCCTCGCGCTGTCGGTGCACCGTCCGGAGTTCAGCCATCTGATCAACCCGCGTCAGTCCAGTGCCACCAACGCACGGATCTCGCCGCTGACGTGGCCGACGGCGCTCGGGACCACCGGCGTGGCATCGGGAGACCCGGTCGAGGACCGTCGGGTGACGACGGGCGACGGCATCATCACTTCACTGAACCTGCTGCGCGGCACCGGTTTCGCCGTGATCGGCGTCGGAGTGGACGCCGGCCGGCTGGCTGCGGCGTCCACGACCCTCTCCGACGCGGTCGCCCCGGAGTCGGTGCGCGCGGTCCTGGTCGGTGCACGTGCAGCGGACGCCCCGGTCGCGGTCGTTCCCGACGCGCAGGGCGACCTGGCCGCTGCGCTGGGTGCCCGGCCCGGCGAGGTGTTCGTGGTGCGTCCCGACGGCCTGCTGCTGTGCCGCATCGACGATCTCGCCCGGATCGACGACGTGGTCGCGCACCTGGCACTCGGCGATGCACCCGCCGGCGCATCTGCCGCGGTGGACGGCGGTCCCGCGATCGATCCGGCCGAACTGCGCCGCGAAAACGTGTGGATGGGCCTGTCCGACGCACTCGACCAGGCCGGCGCCGACGATCGGGAGGGGTTCCTGACCCGGCTCGCTCTCGTGCTGGGATCCCAGGTCGGTCAGCGCGAGTTCGAGGAGGCGATCGCGGTCGCCGCCGACGCCGCGTCGGCGAGCCGGGAGGATGCGGTCGTCCGCTGACGACGGATGGACAACGCCCGGGCCGCAGGCACATGCCTGCGGCCCGGGCGTCGTCGTGCGCCGACCGAGCGCGTGGTCACCGCAGCAGCAGTGCGCCCAGCCTACGGGCCGCGGCCATCACGGCCTCGCCGTACTGTGCCTCGTTCGTCGCGTCGAACACCGAGACGCCGATGCTGGCGAGGTCCTCCGGCCGCCGGTTGGGCAGGGCGGCCGAGATGCCGGTGACCGAGTGGGTGACCTCGCCGGACGTCACCGCGAACCCGCGCTCGCGGGCGCGGCTCACCTCGGGACGTTCGCCCTCCCTCGGGGGTAGCGCGGCCAGCATCGCCAGTCCCGCCGACCCCCGGTTCATCGGATCGACCTGTCCGGGGTGGAAGCCGACGTGTGCGCGTGAGTTCCGCGGTTCGATGACCATGAGTGCGCGCACCGCGTCCGCGCCGTCCCGGACCGCGAGGTGGGCGGTGGCCTCCACCGTGTCGGCCAGTTCCTCGAGGATCGGCCGTGCGAGTTCCCGCAGGTCCTGTTCCACGGATCCGGCGAGCGAGACCAGGCCTGCACCGAGCAGGATCCGCTTGCTCTCGGTTCGCCGGCACAGGCGGTGCGCCTCGAGGGTGCGGACGAGGCGGTGCGCGACGGTGCGGTGCACCCCGATCCCGTCCGCGACCTCGGTGATCGTCAATCCGTACTTGTGTTGCGTCAGCAGTTCGAGGATCTCGAGGCCGTTGTGCAGCGTCTTCGACATTCCCGAGTCGAGCTCGACGCGCCCGCTCTGTACTGCGCTTTCGTTCGCGGACTCGCCCGATCGACCGGGTGACATGCAGACCCTCCCTTGACTCCTGTGAGGTGAAGCACCTAGTGTTCACCTTAATCGCACTATGTGTTCGATTATCGCACACATTCAAGGTTGACGCAATCCCCGCCGAGGTGCCGGGATGCCGGAGGAGTTCGACGTCGTGAACGGGATCGCCCACGAGGACATCGGTCTGCTGGCCGAGGTCCACCAGTTGTACGGCCGCCAGAGTCACCTGATCGACGAGGGGGCCGCGGCCGAGTGGGCGGCCACCTTCACCTCGGACGGGGAATTCCACTCGCCGAGCTACCCGGCCCCGGTCGTCGGCGGCGCGGCGCTCACGGAGTTCGCCCAGCGGTTCGCCGACGGCGCGTCCGCGGCGGGAGAGGTGCACCGGCACGTGCTGACCAACATCGCGGTCGCCGCGCTCGGTGACGAGGAGCTCGAGGTCCGGGCCTACCTGCAGATCGTCGCGACCCGGATCGGCGGGGAGTCCCGCCTGGTGCGGTTCACCACCCTCACCGACCGGGTGATCCGGGAGGACGGGCGGTGGCGGATCGCGCGGCGCACCGTCCGTCGCGACGACGCCGCCTGATGTCGCGGCCCGGAACCGCACAGCCGGGCCGCTCGAAACTTGTGCAGTACACAGCAATTTGGAGGAATTTCACATCATGACCGAGACCGCAGCCGAGAACCCCGGACGCACCGACGCCACGCAGATGCTGGCGCTGTACCCGGAGATGGCAGGCAAGGTCGCCGTCGTCACCGGCGCCGCCCGCGGCATGGGTGCCGCCTTCACGGCCGGCCTGGCGACCCGCGGCGTGAACGTGGTGGCCGCGGACATCAACGAGGGGCAGATGTCCGCCACCGCCGACGAGATCAACGCCGAGCTGGCCGAGCGGTCCCTGGCCGACAAGCCCGGACGCGTCCTCGGCGCCCGCGTCGACGTCACGAAGTCCGACGACCACGAGGCCCTCGCACAGGTGGCGCTGAAGGAATTCGGCCGCATCGACTTCTGGATCAACAATGCGGGCATCTTCCCGTTCGCGCTCGTCGAGGACATCTCGCCCGAGCAGATCTCCGCCGTGCTCGACGTCAACGTCGAGGGAGTGCTGTTCGGCTCGCAGGCCGCGGCACGCCACATGGCGGAAGGCAGCGCGATCGTCAACATGTCCTCGGTCTCGGCGGTGCGCAACCGTCGTGGTCGCGGCGCGTACTGCACGTCCAAGGCGGCCGTCGCGCATCTCACCCAGTCGCTCGCGGTCGAGCTCGGCGACAAGGGAATCCGGGTCAACGCCATCGCCCCCGGCTACATCGACACCGAGATGACCCGCTGGGTTCGCGAGGATCCCGCCGCCCTGGCGAACGCCCTCGACTCCGTGCCGCTGCACCGACTCGGCTCCCCGGAAGAGGTCTTCGGTCCGCTGCTGTTCCTGCTCTCCGACAGCGCCCGCTACGTCACCGGACACTCCATCGCCGTCGACGGCGGTTCGCGCCATGTCTGATCAGGCTCGGTACCCCGGGGTCGTCCTCGTCACCGGCGCCGCCGGCGGCATGGGCGCCAACCACGCCAAGGCGCTTGCCGCGCGGGGAGTGCACGTGTGCGTCGCCGACGTCGCGGACACCTCCGCGGTGACGGCCGAGATCGAGGCCGCCGGTGGCAGTGCGTCGGCGCACCGGCTGGACGTCGCGGATTCCGCGGCGTGGACCCGTGTGATCGACGAGATCCGTTCCACCAAGGGCGAACTCGGTGGCCTGGTCAACAACGCCGGCATCAGCAGAAGGCTCGAGTTCATGGACACCCCGGACGACATCTGGGAACTGACCATGCGGATCAACCTGTTCGGCCCGTTCTACGGGATGAAGGCCGCGGCTCCGCTGATGCGGGACAGCGGCGGCGGATCGATCGTGAACATCTCGTCCATCTCGGGTCAGGTCGGCTACTTCTCGCCCGCGTACGCGTCGAGCAAGTGGGGGCTGACGGGGCTGTCGAAATCCGCGGCCGGCCAGTTCGCCGGGTGGGGCATCCGGGTGAACTCGGTGCACCCCGGATTGGTGGGGACGGCGCTGGTCGGCGGAGCCGACGCGTTCATCGGCGCGTCACTGCAGAGCATTCCGGCCGGCCGCATGGGCACGGTCGACGAGATCACGGATGCGGTGCTGTTCCTGCTGTCCGACCGGTCCACGTACATGAACGGCAGCGAGGTGACGGTGGACGGAGGTCTGGTGTCCAACGGGCTGTACCACCGCATCGTCGCCGAGTCGGGAGGAGTTCTCTCATGAGTGAAGACAACTGGGACGTCGTCGTCATCGGCGGCGGCGGAGCCGGGCTCGCGGCGGCGGTGTCCGCGGCCGAGCAGGGTGCGTCGGTGCTGCTGTTCGAGTCGCAGACCGAACTCGGCGGCTCGACGCAGCTGTCCGCGGGCCTGTTCACCGCCGCGGGGACGAGCGTCCAGCGCGGGCTCGGCATCGAGGACACCGCCGAGAAGTTCTTCCAGCACTACATGGACCTCAACCACTGGATGCTCAAGCCGGGGCTGGTCCGCGCGTTCTGCGAGAACGCCGGGCCGACGCTCGAGTGGCTGATCGGCCTGGGCGTGGAGATCCCAGCGCGGGAGTCGGCCAACGCCCACGTGCCCGGTCTGTGCCAGGCCGGTGTCGAGGACGTCTGGCGCGGTCACGTGCCGAAGGACCAGGGCTACGGTCTGGTTCAGGTGCTCGACAAGGCCCGCCGCGACCGCGGTGTCGAGGTGGTCCTCAACACCCGCGTGCAGTCGCTGATCGTCGAGGACGGCCGGGTCGCCGGTGTCGTCGCCGACGACATCGAGGTCCGGGCGTCCACGGTCGTCATCGCCAGCGGCGGGTTCGCGCAGAACAAGGAACTGGTCGACAAGCTCTATCCGTTCGCGAACCGGGGTGGGGACTCCCTCTTCGTCGTGGCCGCGCCGGGCAGCCAGGGCGACCACCTCGGCTTCGGTGAGCAGGTCGACGCGGCGGTGACCGGTGAGGGCTGGGGCCTGATGCTCCCGACCGCGTACTTCCAGCGTTACCACCACTGGCAGTCGGGCTTCCCTCCGAAGTCGCGGATCTACGTCAACGGTGACGGTCGCCGGTTCATGGACGAGGACGCGTCGTACGCGGTCTCGACCGGGATCATCGACGCGCAGCCGGACGGCGCCTGGGTCGTGTTCGACGACAGGGCTCGCACGAATCTTCCTGTGGGCTACACTGATTGGGCTCCAGAACGGATTCTCGACGAGGCCGATTCCGGGCGGACGCTCCGAGCGGACTCGCTGGCGGAACTCGCCGGGGCGATGGGAGTGCCCGCCGACGCTCTGGAGGCAGCCGTCGCGCGATGGAACGATCAACTCCCGAACGGTGTCGACGACGACTTCCTGCGTCATCGCACCCTCGCGAACAAGGGTTCGGACGCCGACCCGGACCCGATCGACCAGGGCCCCTTCTACGCTGCCCGGTTGCTGCCCGCCGAGCTCGTGTGCACCCACGCGGGCGTCGAGATCGACAGCAACGCATCCGTACTGAATCGGACCGGTCGTCCGGTCGACGGACTCTTCGCGGCCGGCGAGGCCGGGGCCGGCATCCTCGGCCTCCGCTACGTGGGCGGCGGCAACGCCGTGGCGAACGCCCTCACTATGGGCCGAATCGCCGGAATCAACGCCGCGCGCACCGCACGCGGTGAGTCGACGACGTCGACGGCACTGACAACTGCAGGAATTTGACACCGAGCGTGTTGCGTACCACACACTTGCAAAGGACCATCCATGCCAACGAACGACACAGTGGAGCCCGCGGTTCGTAACCCCGAGCCCGCCCGAGGACCGGAATCCGTGCAGACAGAGACCCAGCCGAAGCAATCCACCGTCAAGGTGGTTCGTGCTGCCATCGTCGGTACCGTCGTCGAGTACTACGACTTCGGCATCTACGGCTACATGGCGACGATCATCGCGTCGCTGTTCTTCGTCTCGGAGAGCGACACCGCCGCGCTGCTAGGCACGTTCGCGACGTTCGCGGTCGCGTTCTTCCTGCGCGTACCCGGCGGCATCTTCTTCGGCCACATCGGCGACAAGTACGGCCGCAAGAACGCCCTGTCCTGGACCATCCTGCTGATGGTCGTCGCGACCGCGGCGATCGGCCTGATGCCGACGTACGTCACGCTGGGGATCTGGGCGACCGCGATCCTGGTGCTGGCGCGCTGCCTGCAGGGCTTCGCGGCCGGCGGCGAGCTCGGCGGTGCGAACGCGTTCGTGTCGGAATCGGCTCCGGCCAGGTGGCGGGCGTTCCAGACGTCGATGGTCAACACGGGTACGTACCTCGGTTCGCTCGTCGCGTCGTTGGTGGCGCTCGGCCTGACGTCGGTGTTCACGGACGACCAGATCCAGTCGTGGGCCTGGCGGATTCCCTTCCTGCTCAGCGTCGTCATCGGGGTGATCGGTGTCTGGATCCGAAACCACATGGAGGACACCCCGCAGTTCAAGGAGCTCGAGGACAAGGGTGAGACCGCGAAGGTTCCGGTCAAGGAACTGCTCAGCAGCTCCGGCGGCGCCCTCGTGAGGATCGTCTTCCTCGGCGCGCTGATCACCGGCGGCTACTACATCGCCTCCGTCTACGCGGCGACCTACCTGCAGAAGGCGGGCGGGCAGTCGTCCACCGTCGCGTTCCTGTCCACGTCGCTGGCTCTGGTCCTCGGTGTGATCACGCTCCCGATCGCGGGCTACCTGGCCGACCGCCACGGCCGCAAGCCGGTGCTGTTCGCCGGCACCGTCGCCGCCGTGGTCCTGGGCGTCCCGATGTTCATGCTCATGGCGGGTGGCAGCATCTGGCAGGCGATCGTCGGGCAGTCGGTGCTCTTCATCGCCGTCTCGGTGGTCAACGGTGCGTCGTACGTGACGTACGTCGAGATGCTCAAGGCCTCGGTCCGTTACAGCGGTCTCGCCCTCGGCAACAACATCACCAACATGGCCCTCGGCGGTACGGCACCGTTCATCGCGACGTGGCTGATCTCCGTCACCGGCAACAACCTCGCGCCGGCCTTCTACTTCGTGTTCTGCGCGCTGCTCACCCTCGGTGCGATCTTCTTCGTCAAGGAGACCAAGGGCATCGAGTTGCGGGTCGACTAGAGACCGTCCCGACCGACCACGGGCCCCGCCGACAACGACGTCGGCGGGGCCCGTTCGTACGACAGGAGAAACACCCATGTCGCTCGTCGACAAGCAGGAGATCGCCGAGGTCCTCCATCGCTACGCACGGGCGGTCGACCGCAAGGACTTCGACCGCGTGGCCGACTGCTACTTCCCCGACGCGATCGACAACCACGGTGGCTACGTCGGCACGGTGGACGGTCTGATCGAGGACATGAGGTCCCGGCACGCCACGATCGACTCCTCGCTGCACTACATCACCAACGTGCTGATCGACCTCGACGGCGACACGGCGAACGTGGAGTCGTACTGCCTGTGCTACCTGCGGCAGGCCCCGGCGGGGCCGGGCGGACCGCAGTCGCGAACCACCGTCAAGTGCCGGTACGTCGACCGCTTCGAACGACGAGACGGGCAGTGGCGCATCGCGGACCGCATCGTCGTGTTCGACGAGTCCGTGACCGAGGAGATCGTCGACGGCCTCGACGCCGCCTGGGTCCGGTCCCGCCGTTCGCCCGAGGACCCGGTCTTCACCCGCACGCCCTGACCGGGACTACTCCTTCGAATAGTCGGTGCTGAGCCACTTCTCGGGCCGCATCCGTACCAGGATCGACTTCGCGGTGACGTTCTGCGCGGCGTACGCCGTGCCTTCCGCCCTGCCGAGGTAGCGCACGGCGATCGCGTTGGCCTGGTCGGCGGTGATCGCCGCGATCGAGGTGACGGGCCCCTCGGCCGTGACGTACTTGTAGGGGACCTGTTCGACCTGCGCGGTGAGTGAGAACCGGCCGGCCGCCGCGAGCAGATCGTGCTTGACCGTGTCCGTCTCGGTCCACAGCAGAATCTCGCCGCCGGGTTCGTAGCCGTACCAGATGGGGACGGCCAACGGCGCCCGGTCGGGTCTCTCGACCGCGATCACCCCGACATGTGGCTCTGCCAGGAACGCCTCCCGTTCCGCCCTTGTCATCGTCGGCATCGCACGATCCTTTCGACAGGCCTCGTCTCCGGAGACAACGAGGTGCCCTGGCCGAGGTGTTCCCGAGCACACCGCAACGAAACGGGGGTGTGGAACCCTCCCCGGTCCGACCGGTTGTCGTTCCCCACCCACTCTCGTGACGCCACGCCCTGGAAGTAGTTAAGATACATATCAATTTTGCGGCGGGGTGGGGTTCTGGGCATCCGGCCCCGGTGATGCCCCGGGATAGGGTGGCGGGATGAGCGGGCAGGGTGCGCGGACCACGCGCGACGAGTCGGAGCACGGGCCCGGGCCTCTCGACTTCTGGTCCTTCATCGATCTGGCGAACGAGCGGCTGAGCACGGAGTACGGGTCGTCGCACCAGCTCGCGACGCAGGTGCTGCTCACGCTGAACCGGGCCGCCAACGTGGTGACCTACGACCTGGAGTCGTCGGTGCACCGGCCTCGGGGCCTGTCGTGGTCGGCGTTCCGGCTGCTCTTCGTGACCTGGTTGGCCGGTCCGATCGAGTCCAAGACCGCCGCGAAGCTCACGGGGATGAGTCGCGCTGCCGTGTCGAACCTGACGAAGACGCTCGTCACGGCGGGGCTGCTGGACCGGACGCCGGACGAGCGGGACGGTCGCTCGGTGCAGCTCTCGCTCACCGAGCGGGGACGCCGCGAGATGGCGGACACCTACCGGGAACACAACGAGCGCGAGTATGCGTGGGCCAGTGTGCTCACCGAGGCCGAACAGCACGTCCTCGTGATGCTCCTCGACAAGCTGATCACCAATCGCAGTCAGTTCGACGTCCGCGGCCGCAACTGATCCGAGTGCGCCCGCTGTGGTTGCCAACACGCCCACAAAATAGTTAATGTGTTTACTAACGCTCGCGACGTGAGCCGGTGGCGCAGGCCGCACGCAGCCACGTCGGTGCGTCGACAAGCAGACCGGAGTCCGCCGGAGTGGAGACACGAGCGCGAGAACCGGGGAGAATTCGGACCCAGGAGGTCGGCCATGGCGTTCTACCGACAGCTCGGCAGCGTCCCGCCGAAGCGGCACACCCAGCACCGCGACGACGGCGGACAGCTCTACTTCGAGGAACTGATGGGCGAGGAGGGCTTCTCCTCGGACTCGTCGTTGCTCTACCACCGCACCATTCCGTCGGCCATCGTGGACGCGACGGTCTGGGAGCTGCGTGATCAGACCACGACCCCGAACCACCCGCTCAAGCCGCGGCACCTCAAGCTCCACGACCTGTTTCCCGAGCAGGTCTGGGCCGAGACGGATGTCGTCACCGGTCGGCGGCTGATCCTCGGCAACGCCGACGTCCGCATCTCCTACGTGGTCGCGGCGAAGGAATCGCCCCTGTACCGCAACGCGATCGGCGACGAGATGGTGTACGTCGAGTCCGGTGAGGCCGTGGTCGAATCCGTCTTCGGCGTACTGCACGCTCGCCAGGGCGACTACGTCCTGCTTCCGATGTCGACGACGCACCGCTGGATTCCGCAGGGTTCGGAACCGTTGCGTGCGTATGCGATCGAAGCGAACAGCCACATCGTCCCGCCGAAGCGCTATCTGTCCCGGTTCGGTCAGCTGCTCGAGCACGCGCCGTACTGCGAGCGGGATCTGCACGGGCCCACCGAGCCGCTGATCGCGGAGGGCACCGACGTCGAGGTGCTGGTCAAGCACCGCACGTCCCACGGCATCGTCGGGACCCGGATGGTGTACCCGACGCATCCGTTCGACGTCGTCGGCTGGGACGGCTGCCTGTACCCGTACACCTTCAACATCTCCGACTACGAGCCGATCACCGGTCGGGTGCACCAGCCGCCGCCGGCGCACCAGGCCTTCGAGGGCAACAACTTCGTCATCTGCAACTTCGTGCCCCGCAAGGTCGACTACCACCCGTTGTCGATCCCGGTGCCGTACTACCACTCCAACGTGGACTCGGACGAGATCATGTTCTACTGCGGCGGAGACTACGAGGCGCGCAAGGGATCCGGCATCGGTCAGGGCTCGATCTCCATCCATCCCGGTGGTCACGCGCACGGCCCGCAGCCCGGCGCGTACGAACGCAGCATCGGCGTCGAGTTCTTCGACGAGCTCGCGGTCATGGTCGACACCTTCCGTCCGCTGGAGTTGGGCGAGGGCGCGCTGGCGTGCGAGGACCCGGCGTACGCGTGGTCCTGGGCCGGGCGCGGCCCGGAGTCGGCGCAGTCCGGGCGTGGCCCGGAGTCGGCGCAGTCCGTGCAGGGGGACGCGCAGTGACCGGGGTGTCACCCCTGCTCGCCGGCCTGTGTGACGACGCCGCACTGTTCCCGCCCGGCAACGCGCCGCTCGGATCCGCGGTGCCCGCACACTTCGCGCACGAGGACAGTGGCCACGCAGAACTGGTGGGGCCCTTCGTCTTCCCCGCGCCCCGATTGGGGGAGCTGGCTGCGGTACTCGCGGGCAGTGGTCGCACGCTCGCGGTGAGCCTGACCGTTCCGGCCGGCGCCGACGCCGTGCCCGCGGCCGTCGAACAGCTGCGCGGGATCGACGGGGCCCGGCTGGTGGCCCTCGAGATCGCCGTGCCGGTCGACCAGTCCGTCACGGATCTGTTCGCGGGTCTGAAGGAGATCGCCGCCGCCGCACCGGGCGTGGACATCTACGTCGAGGTGCCGCGGGACGATCGGCGCGGTGAGATCCTCGCCCGCCTCGCGGACGCCGGGTATCGGGCGAAGTTCCGCACCGGCGGCGTCGTCGCCGACGCCTACCCCGACGAGGCGGAACTGGCCGCCGCGATCGCGGCGGTGACGCAGCTCGGTGTGCCGTTCAAGGCGACCGCCGGTCTGCACCACGCGGTCCGGAACACCGCACCCGACAACGGATTCGAGCAGCACGGGTTCCTCAACCTGATGCTCGCGACGCACCTCGCCGCGACGGGTGCGGGCGCCGCCGACGTCGTGGCGGCGCTCGCCGACCGCGACGGCGCCCGCGTGGCGGGTGCGCTCGCGGCCCTTCCGGACGAGGAGGCCGCCGCGCTGCGGGGACGGTTCCTGTCCTACGGCACCTGCAGCATCGCCGATCCCCTCACCGACCTGACCGAACTCGGTCTGATGTCCGTCATCGAAACCCCCGCAGCCGACGAAGGAACCCGCGCATGACCGTCATCTCGATCCCCGACGACTCCCTGTTCGGTGTCGACAACCTGCCCTACGGCGTGTTCTCCACTGCCGGAACCGATCCCCGCGTCGGCGTCCGGGTGGGCGACCACGTCGTGGACCTGGCGAAGGCGCTCGGCGACGACGTGTTCGCGCAGCCGACCCTCAATGCGTTCATGGCGCAGGGCCGCCCGCGGTGGGACGCCGTACGCGCCCGGATCGCCCTGCTCGTCACCGGTGAGATCACGGACGACGCGGTGCACTCCGTCGCCGACGTGACGCTGCACCTGCCGATCGCGGTCGCCGACTACGTCGACTTCTACGCGTCGGAGAACCATGCCACCAACCTCGGCCGGCTGTTCCGGCCGGACGCGGAGGCGCTGATGCCGAACTGGAAGCACCTGCCGGTCGGATACCACGGACGGTCGAGCACCGTCGTGGTGTCCGGCACCGACATCACGCGACCCAGCGGTCAGCGCAAGGCGCCCGCCGACGCGGCGCCGACGTTCGGTCCGTCGGTGCGTCTCGACATCGAGGCCGAGATGGGCTTCATCGTCGGTGTCGGCTCGCCGATGGGGTCGCGGATCAGCCCCGACGAGTTCGCCGACCACTGCTTCGGTGCGGTGATCCTGAACGACTGGTCCGCCCGCGACATCCAGGCATGGGAGTACGTGCCGCTCGGCCCGAACCTCGGCAAGAGCTTCGCGACGTCCATCTCCCCGTGGGTGGTGCCGCTGGCTGCGTTGGAGGCGGCGCGCGTCGACACCCCGACGCAGGATCCGACGCCGCTGCCGTACCTGCAGGGCGACGAGAAGTGGGGCCTCGCCATCGACCTCGCGGTCGAGTGGAACGGACACGTCGTGTCCCGCCCGCCCTACGCCCAGATGTACTGGTCTCCCGCGCAGATGCTGGCGCACACCACCGTCAACGGCGCCGCAACCAGGACCGGCGATCTGTTCGGCTCCGGCACCATCTCCGGGCCGGACAAGGACCAGCGCGGTGCGTTCATCGAATTGACCTGGGGCGGAGCGGAACCCGTCGCCGTCGGTGACGAGAAGCGCACCTTCGTCGAGGACGGGGACGAGATCGCGATCTCCGCGACCGCTCCCGGCCCGAACGGCACCCGCATCGGGTTCGGCGAGGTCCGCGCCCGCATCCTGCCCGCGTAGCACCTGTGCGCGAGTTCGGTGGTTCCGGCTACCGAACTCGCGCACAGGGCCACTACACCATGTGGCGGGCGGCGCGGTAGGAGAACACCATCGCGGTGCCCAGCGGCACACCGGGGCCGGGGTACACCTTCTGGCTCAGCGACGCGGACGTGTTGCCCGCCGCGTACAGGCCGTCGATCGCGGTCCCGTCCTCCCGGAGCACCCGTCCGTCGACATCGGTAACCAGTCCGCCCTTGCAGCCCAGGTCGGACAACACGATTCGGGCGGCATGGAAGGGGCCGGTCTCGATCGCGGTCAGCGCGTTGTTCGGGTTGCCGTTCGGCGGGCAGAAGAAGTTGTCGTACGGGTCCTCGCCGCGGCGGAACGCGTCGTCGACGCCGTGCTTGGCGTAGTCGTTGAACTGTTCGACGCTGGCGCGCAGCGCATCCGTGGGCAGGCCGGCCTTCAGTGCCAGCTCCTCGAGGGTGTCGGCCTGCACCCAGGTGCCGGCCTCGAGGTGCTTCGCCGGTGCGGTGTTCGGGATGCTGATGCCCGGCAGCCCGCCGCCCTCACGGGAATCGAAGATCATCCACGACGTCGGGTTGGTTGCGTTGTGCGCGTGCATGGCCCGGCCGAACTGGTCGTACGGCAGCGACTCGTTCAGGTACCGCTCACCGTTCGCGTCGACGACGATGCCGCCGCGGATGCCGACCAGGAAGGCCGCCGTCCCGTCCGGCTGCTCGACGCCCGGGCAGAACCACGCCTGGTCCAGCAGCGCTGTCGCGCCGCCCGCCGCCACACCGGCCGCGATCGCGTCACCGGTGTTCGCGCCGATCGGGCCCATCGACCACTCCGCCTTGCCCGGAGTGCCGTTGTCGGTGCGCGCCTGCGCGTTCCCTTCGATGCCGCCCGCGGCCATCAGCACACCGCGATCGGCCTTGATCCGCAGCGTCTCGCCGTCGCGAACGGCCTCCACGCCGACGACGCGGCCGTCCTCGACCACCAGCGACGTGAGCGCGGTGCCCGTGCGCAGGTCGGCGTTGCCGGTGCCGGCGAGCGCCGCCAGCAGCCGTCCGATCAGGGCGCGGCCGCCGATCATCGGGCCGGGCGCGTGACCCTGTCCGGTGCGGTCCTGGTCGAGTTCGGGGCGCACCTTCTCGGCGAGCTCGCCGATGTCGGCGGGGTCGAGGTCCAGCGGGTTGATCGAGCGACCGGTGTCGAGGCGTCCCTCGGCCCGGTAGTAGTCGGGGAACGCGCGGAACTCGAACTCGATGTTCGGATCCTGCTCGAGCAGTGCCACCACCTCGGGTGCCGTCTCCACGTATGCGTCCTGGCGGTCGGCGTCGACGTCACCGAGCAGGGAACGCAGGTAGGTGCGCGCGAGTTCGGTGGAGTCGGGCAGCCCGGCCCGCTCCTGCACCTGCGTGCCCGGCAGCCAGATCGAGGCACCCGAGTACGACGAGGTGCCGCCGAACAGGTCGGTCTTCTCCAGCACCACGGTCCGCAGGCCCTGCGTGGCCGCGGTGTAGGCGCCGGTCAGGGCGCCGCCACCGGACCCGACCACCACCACGTCGTATTCGTCCGTCCAGTCCTGCATGAGTCCAGCTACCTCCGTCGCATCGAATGTGGTCACAGGCAATCGCAGTGGGCGCGGCGGAGGCAGAGTGGCTCCCACTGAGCGGAACGCGGCACCGGGCGGCCTCGGCGGATGACAGGATTTACGCTCGGTACGACAGCAGTTGACGAAGTGGGGGACCGATGCCGAGACTTGCCGAGGGGCGTGACGCGGCCGAGCCGAGTTCCGTCGAACAGCGGGCACGCCACGGCCGCATCCTGAAGGTCGCCGCACAGCTCGGAGCGGAGAAGGAGCTCGAGCGGGTCCAGATGCAGGAGGTCGCGAAGGGCGCAGGCGTCGCCATCGGCACCCTCTACCGCTACTTCCCGTCCAAGGCGCACCTGTTCGTCGCGGTGATGGTCGACCAGATCGAGCGGATGGGTGTGCAGTTGACGCGGCGGTCGCGGACGCCGTTGACGCCCGCCGACGCCATCTGCGACGCACTGCTCCAGGCCACCCGGGCCCTGCTGCGCTCGCCGCTGCTCGCGACCGCGATGATCCAGTCGAACGCGACGTCGAACGCCGCGACCATCCCCGACGTCGCGAAGATCGACCAGAAGTTCCACGCACTCCTCTACGACGCCGCGGGCCTGACCGAACCGACGGTCCGGGAGGCGACGGTGGTGCGCCTGGTGGTGTCGCTGTGGTTCGGCCTCATCCAGGCCGGGCTGAACGGACGTACCTCCGTCGCCGAGATCGAATCGGATCTGCGCGTCGCCTGCGACCTGCTGCTCGCCGACCTGACGGGCATGCCGCGCTGAGTGATCAGCTCCCGAAGGGGTTCGCCGCCGAGCCCTCTCCCGCCTCGGCGCCGGCGAGCGCGGCCGCCAGCTCTCGGGCGACGCCGACCGGGGTGGCATCGCGGCCGTTGGTGAGGACGGTGACGCCCCAGCCGGTGGACGGCACGAGCAGCGTGACGCTCTGTGTTCCCGCGGTGGTGCCGTTCTTCCACGCGTAGGGCGCGGGGATGCCGTTCCCGGCAGGGTAGAGCTGTCACGCCATCCCATGGTCATGTCGGTAGCGGCCTGTCCCGGTGCGATCGGGTCGAGCATCCGCGGCAGCGTCCGCGACGGTGGTCCGGTGCCGTAGCCGAGGGTCGTCGCAGTCCACACCGACATGTCGGGGGCCGTGCTGATCAGACCGCCGCCGCCGGCGAGGGCGCCGGTGTTGTTCCAGTACGCCGTCGCGGCGCCGTTGTCGTAGGGCACGGCAAGTTGTTGATCCGCAGCGGGATTCGCGGGCTCGAGGTATGTGTCGGACATCCCGAGCGGGCCGGTGGGATTCCTGCGCACCACGTCGTCGAACGGTGGCTGCGCGGGCGCCGGGTCGTCGGCGCAGGCCATCAGCGAGCCGAGCAATCCGAAGCCCCGGTCGGAGTACAGCCAGGACAGTCCGGGTGGTAAGTCGAGTGCTCCGGGAGCCTGCAGTCCCTGCCACAGCATCGCGACGTCGTACGCGGCCTTGTCGTGGGGGCCGAGGTTCGCCGGGTAGTCCTTCAACCCGGAACGGTGGGTCACGAGGTCGGCCAGGGTGATCGACGGTTCCACAGTGTCGGCAGGGTGACGCCCTCGGGAACGTACCGGGCGGCCGGGTCGGTCAGGCGCGAGGTTCCGGCATTGCGGCGCTGCGCAAGCAGGGCGGTGAATATCTTTGTCTGGGAGCCGATCTCGAACTGGGTGTCCGGGCCCGCCGGGGTGTCGGTGGCTTGTCGGCGGTACCGAAGTAGTAGGTGGTGGTGACGGGACCGGCGATGCCGCCGGATTTGACGATGGCGACGGCGACACCCGGGATGGCGCTCAGGTGCCGCGGTACGGCGCTCTGGACGGCGGTGAGTTCACCGCTGTCGCCGGGCTGGGATCCGGGATTGAGGGGCGGCAGGTCCTGACCGTGCGCGAGGGGGCCGGAGATTCCGAGCGTCAGCGTGAGGGCCAGGGCGGCGACGATGCCGAATCGACTGCGACGGCGGGGGCCGTACCGAAAGCGGCGAAAGGGGGCGATCTGTGCGAATCGGATGTACGTGCCGGGACGCTACCGGGCGGTCCGCGGCTCGCGCGTGTCGGCGGGGGCGGACGGCGTCTCGGCGCCGCGGGCGATGTCCGGTCCCGCTCGGTGAGATCGCGACTGCGACGGCGACCGGAATGAATAGAATTCGTTTCAGAAATTGCCGTCGGTAGGGAGTGGGACATGAGCAACGTCGTCATCGTCGAGGCCGCGCGGACGCCGATCGGTCGGCGCCGGGGGCAGCTGTCCGGGGTCCACCCCGCAGTCCTGCTCGGCGCCGCCCAGCAGGCCGTCCTCTCCCGCACCGGACTGCCCGCCGACGAGGTCGGGCAACTTGTCGGCGGTGCCGTCACGCAGGCCGGCGAGCAGTCCAACAACGTCACCCGGCAGGCCTGGCTGCACGCCGGCCTGCCGTACTCGACCGCCGCGACCACCATCGACTGCGCGTGCGGGTCCTCGCAGCAGGCCGTGCACATGGTCGCCGGGCTGATCGCGTCCGGGCAGATCGACGCCGGCATCGGCTGCGGTGTCGAGGTGATGAGCCGGGTGTTCCTCGGCCAGGCCAACGCACCCGGCACCGGCAATCCGTACCCCGACGACTGGACCATCGACATGGGCGACCAGTTCACCTCCGCCGAGCGGATCGCCGCGAAGCGTGGCATCAAACGCGGCGACGTCGACGCGCTGGGTCTCGAGTCGCAGCGGCGGGCAGCGCAGGCGTGGGCGGAGGGACGGTTCGACCGCGAGATCGTCCCGGTGCAGGCGCCCGTCGTCACCAAGGAGGGCGAGCCCACCGGTGAGGTCGCGACCGTGACCCGTGACGGTGGGCTGCGCGAGACCACCGCCGAGGGTCTCGCCGGGCTGAAGCCGGTGATCGAGGGCGGCATCCACACCGCGGGCAACTCCTCGCAGGTGAGCGACGGCGCCGCGGCCGTCCTGCTGATGAGCGAGGAGAAGGCCCGCGAGGCCGGATTGCGTCCCCGGGCACGGATTCTCGCGTCCACTCTCGTCGGTTCCGACCCGTACTACCACCTCGACGGGCCGATCGAGTCCACCCGCGCCGTGCTCGGCCGCGCCGGGATGTCGCTGGCGGACATCGATCTCGTCGAGATCAACGAGGCCTTCGCCTCGGTCGTGCTGTCGTGGGCGCAGGTGCACGACGCCGACATGAGCCGGGTCAACGTCAACGGCGGCGCGATCGCGCTGGGGCATCCCGTCGGCTCCACCGGTGCCCGTCTGATCACCAGCGCGTTGCACGAACTCGAGCGCTCGGACCGTTCCACCGCCCTGATCACCATGTGCGCCGGCGGCGCGCTGTCCACCGCCACCGTCATCGAACGCATCTAGGCGGCTCCGCCGCAGTGGTGCACTTTCGGAGGCTCCGCCGTCCGAAAGTGCACCACTGCGCGGAGCGCCCGAAAGGACTACTCATGACCCTCGGACTGACCGATGAGGACCGCGAGCTCCGCGACTCCGTGCGCGGATGGGCCGGCCGTCACGCCACCCCTGTCGCGATCCGCGAGGCCGTGGACGCGAAGGTCGAGACCCGACCGGCGTACTGGGACTCGTTCGCCGACCTCGGCATGCTCGGGCTGCACCTGCCGGAGGAGTTCGGCGGCGCCGGATACGGCCTGCTCGAAACCGCCGTCGTCGCGGAGGAACTCGGTCGCGCGATGGTCCCGGGTCCGTATCTGCCGACCGTGATCGTCTCGGCGGTCCTGCACCGCGCCGGCCGCACCGCCGAGCTCCGGGGTCTGGCGGACGGGACGCTGTCCGGCGCCGTCGCGCTGCAGCCCGGTGGGTTGCGCGTCATCCGTGACGGTGACCGCATCACGTTGTCGGGCACGTCGGGTCTCGTTCTCGGCGGCCAGGTCGGCGACGTGTTCCTGCTCGCCGCCGACGATGCGGGGACCCTCGCGTTCGTCGTGCAGGGTCGCGACCGCCTCGAGGTCACCGACCTGCCCAGCCACGACGTGGTCCGGCGCAACGCCGAGATCATCGTCGACGGAATCGAACTCACCGAGGCCGACGTGCTGACGCCGGACCCTCAGCGGGTCCTCGACATCGCCGCGGCCCTGTTCGCCGCCGAGGCGTCGGGCCTCGCGGACCGGGTCACTGCCATCGCCGCCGACTACGCACGGGTCCGCCGGCAGTTCGGCCGGGTCATCGGCCAGTTCCAGGGCGTCAAGCACAAGGCCGCCCGGATGCTCAGCCTCGCCGAACAGGCCCGCGTCACCGCCTGGGACGCCGTCCGCGCACTCGGCGAGGACGTCCCGGTCGACGAATCGTCGCTGGCCGCCGCCGTCGCCGCGGCCGTCGCTCCCGAGGCCGCGTTCCAGGTCACCAAGGACTGCATCCAGGTCCTCGGCGGCATCGGCTACACCTGGGAGCACGAGGCGCACCTGTACCTGCGCCGGGCGCAGACGCTGCGGATCCTGTTGGGCTCGAACGCATCCTGGAAGCGGCGCGTCGCGAACCTGACGCTCCGCGGTGCCCGCCGCGTACTCGGCATCGACCTGCCCGCGGAGGCCGAGCAGATCCGTGCCGAGATCCGCGCCGAGCTGGCGCCGGCCGCCGAGCTGGCGGGCGCCGAGCGCACGACCTACCTTGCGGAGCGGGGCTACACGTCGCCGCACCTGCCCGCGCCGTGGGGCAAGGGCGCCGACGCCGTGACCCAGTTGGTGATCGCGGAGGAGCTGCGGGCCGCGACACTCGAGCCGCACGACATGATCATCGGCAACTGGGTGGTGCCCACCCTGATCGCGCACGGCAACGAGGAGCAGATGCGGCGCTTCGTGCCGACCTCGCTGCGCGGCGACATCGTCTGGTGCCAGCTGTTCTCCGAACCCGGCGCCGGATCGGATCTCGCGGGCCTGGCCACGAAGGCCGTCAAGGTCGACGGCGGCTGGAAGCTGGACGGCCAGAAGGTGTGGACGTCGATGGCCCGCGATGCGCACTGGGGCATCTGCCTCGCGCGCACCGACGCCGATGCGCCCAAGCACAAGGGCCTGTCCTACTTCCTGATCGACATCAGGAACACCGAGGGCCTCGACATCCGCCCGCTGCGGGAGATCACCGGTGAGGCCCTGTTCAACGAGGTGTTCCTCGACGACGTGTTCGTCCCCGACGAGTGCCTGGTCGGCGCACCGGGCGACGGCTGGAAGCTGGCCCGCACAACCCTCGCCAACGAGCGGGTCTCGCTCTCGCACGACTCCTCGCTCGGCTCGGGAGGCGAGGCGCTGCTGACCCTCGCCGAGACGATTCCGGGCGGGCCGGACGCCGAGCAGCTCACGGTGCTCGGCAAGGTGCTGTGCGACGCCCAGGCCGGTGGCCTGATGAGCCTGCGCACCACGCTGCGCTCGCTCGCCGGCGCGCAGCCAGGCCCGGAGTCGTCGATCGCCAAACTTCTCGGTGTCGAGCACATCCAGCAGGTGTGGGAGGTCGCGATGGACTGGGCGGGTCCGGCGTCGCTGCTCGGCGAGCAGGATCGCCGGTCGCCGACGCAGATGTTCCTCAATTCGCAGTGCATGTCCATCGCCGGTGGCACGACGAATGTTCAGTTGAACATCATCGGCGAGCGGATCCTCGGTCTGCCTCGCGACCCCGAACCCGGAAAGTGAGCATCATGAACCGCACCTTCGTCGTGGGCGTCGGCATGACCAGGTTCGAGAAGATCGAGAGCCGGGACCGGGAGTACCCCGACATGGTCACCGAGGCCGTCGGCACGGCCCTCGCCGACGCAGGCATCGACTACTCGCAGGTCCAGCGTGCCGCTGCCGGTTACGTTTTCGGGGCGTCCACCGCCGGCCAGCGGGCGCTGTACGAGACGGGGCTGACCGGCATCCCGGTCGTCAACGTCAACAACAACTGCGCGACGGGCTCCACGGCGCTGCTGATGGCGCGGGAATGGGTGCAGGCCGGTTTCGTGGACTGTGCACTGGCCGTCGGCTTCGAGAAGATGACGAAGACGTCGATGACCGGGACCGGTGAGATGCCGAAGGTCACCACGCTCGACGACCAGTTGAAGGTGATGATCGAGAAGTTCGGCTGGGGGACGGGACCGATGACCGCGCAGCTGTTCGGCAACGCCGCCGTCGAACACATGCAGCGCTACGGCACCACCGCCGAGCAGATCGCCGCCGTCGCGGTGAAGAACCACAGGCACTCGGTGAACAACCCGTACGCGCAGTTCCAGGACGAGTACACCCTGGACCAGGTGTTGGCCGACAAGATGATCCACGCCCCGCTCACCCGGTCGCAGTGTTCGCCGACCTCCGACGGTGCGGGTGCGGCGATCGTGGTCAGTGAGAAGTTCGTCCGCGAGCACGGACTCGAGGACCGAGCGGTCGAGATCGTCGCGCAGGCGATCACCACGGACACCGACGAAGCGTTCGCCGCGAGGTCGATGATCGACGTCGTCGGCGTCCCCATGACGCGTGCCGCCGCCGAGCAGGTGTTCGCCCAGTCCGGGCTCACGATCGACGACGTCGACGTGATCGAACTGCACGACTGTTTCGCGATCAACGAGATCATCACCTACGAGGGCCTCGGCCTGTGCGCGCCCGGCGAGGGCGGCACGCTCGTCGAGTCCGGCGCCACCACCTACGGCGGACGGTGGGTGGTCAACCCGTCCGGTGGCCTGATCTCCAAGGGGCACCCGCTGGGGGCGACCGGTCTCGCGCAGTGTGCGGAGCTGAACTGGCAGCTGCGGGGGCAGGCCGGTGCCCGTCAGGTCGACGGTGCTTCCGTTGCCCTGCAACATAACCTGGGTCTCGGTGGAGCGTGTGTGATCACCCTCTACCGGTCCGGAACACTTTCGAAGGAGTCGTAACCGCCATGCCGATCGACGTGAGTGCCGCACTCTCGGCCGCCCCCACCGTCAGCGAGGTCAGCTGGACCGAGCGTGACGTGATCCTCTACCACCTGGGTCTCGGAGCGGGCGTCGACTCGCTCGATCCGGCCGAACTCGGCTGGGTGTACGAGAAGGGTCTGCGGGTGCTGCCGACCTTCGCGATGGTCGCCGGCCGGGGCGTCTCGGCCGGTGCGCCGAGCCGGGTCGGGATGAACATGCCGGGCATCGACATCGACCTGCGCAAGGTCCTGCACGGGGGGCAGTCGCTGACGCTGCACGCGCCGATTCCGGCCTCGGGCGCGGCGATGATCTCGTCACGCGTCGCGAACGTCTGGGACAAGGGGAAGGCCGCGGTGATCGTGTTCGAGCAGTCGGCGACGGACGCGGACGGAAAACCCCTGTGGACCAGCGCAATGCAGATCTGGGCGCGCGGCGAGGGCGGATTCGGGGGAGACGCCGGACCCGAAGCGCCGGGCGCTGTGCCGGAGCGTGATCCGGACAAGGTCCTGGTGTCGCCGACGTCGACGCAGCAGGCGCTGGTGTACCGGCTCAGCGGCGACATGAATCCGCTGCACGCCGACCCCGCGTTCGCGAAGCTGGCCGGCTTCGACCGGCCGATCCTGCACGGGCTCGCGTCGTACGGCGTCGTCTGCAAGGCCGTCGTCGACGGTGTACTGGGCGGAGATCCGGTTCGGGTGCAGTCGTTCTCGGTGCGGTTCGCCGGATCGCTGTACCCGGGGGAGAGCATCGAGACCGCCGTCTGGCGCAGCGGTGACGCCCTCACCCTGCTCGCCACCTGCCCCGAACGGGACGGGCAGCCGGTACTGACCCACGCGACGATGGAGGTCCGATGAGAGTCGACCCGGACGTGCACCCGACCGTCGGGAACGCCGCCGACGGAACGACACTGACGTCGGCCCCGCAGGACACCGCCGTCGATCACGCCACCGCCGCCGCCCGGCGGGTGGTGGACGCACTGCTGCGCACCGACCGCTCCAACGCGAACCTGCAGCGGGTCGCGGAGGAGCTGAACAACATCGCCGAGCACCTCGAGGAACACGCTCCCGAGGTCGCGGAGCGGCTGGTGGACATGTGGCACGGTGAGGGCGTCACCCGGCACGACCCGGTCACCGGACCGGAGAACGCTCTGGCGCCGCCGCTGGTCCTCTCCGGCCGTGACGACGGTTCCGTCGAAGGTGTTGTGTCGCTGAACTTCCCGTACCAGGGTCCGCCCGGACACGTGCACGGCGGGGTGTCGGCGCTGCTCCTCGACCACACCCTGGGTGTCGCGAACGCGTGGGCCGGGCGCAGCGGGGCCACCGCCCAGCTCAACGTCCGGTACCACCGCCCGACCCCGCTGTTCGAGCCGCTCACGATCAGTGGTCGCCTGCTCGCCCAGGACGGACGCAAGATCAACACCGTCGGCGACATCAGGACCGCCGACGGCACGGTGTGCGTGTCCGTCGAAGCACTGTTCGTGGACAAGACCGTCCCCCGTCCGCGGTAGGCGGGCAAGCCCGCCTGTGCGTGGGTTCGGTCGTTCCGGCTACCGAACTCACGCACAGGCGCCGACGAAGGAGGTTCCCGCATGGGCAAGCTGGACGGGCGCGTGGCTGTCGTGACCGGCGCCGGGATGGGCATCGGCCGAGGCGTCGCCGGAGCGCTGGCGCGAGAGGGCGCGAACGTGCTGGTCGCCGAGGTGGACGAGGCGGCCGGCGCGGACACCGCGCGGTGGCTCGGCGACCAGTGGGGCGTGCGGGCGACGTTCCTGCGCATCGACGTCACCGACCGGGCGCAGGTGCATGCGATGGTCGACGCCGCCACCGACGGGTTCGGCCGGCTCGACATCCTCGTCAACAATGCCTGGCGCTCACTGGGATTCGCACGGCTGGAGAAGACGCCGGAGGAGAGCATGCAGGCCGGTTTCGACATGGGCGTGATGGCGGCGTTCTGGGCGATGCAGCGGGCATTCCCCGCGCTGTCGGAACACGGGACCGGCCGGGTGATCAACATGTGCAGCCTCAACGGTGTCAACGCCCACATGTACTCGGTGTCCTACAACGCCGCCAAGGAAGCGCTGCGCAGCATGACCCGCACTGCGGCGCGGGAGTGGGCGCCGAAGCAGGTGTGCTGCAACGTGATCTGCCCGGGAGCCCAGAGCGCGGCGTACCGGCGGGTCGCCGAGGCCAACCCGCAGATGGCTGCGGCGCAGGCCGCGTCGAACCCGATGGGACGCATCGGCGATCCGCTCGACGACATCGGCACCGTCGCCGCGTTCCTGGCGAGCGACGACTCCCGCTACGTCACCGGTAACACGCTGTTCGTCGACGGCGGCGGCCACATCAACGGTGTGCAGTGGGCGCCGGACGTGGACTGACGATCCGCCTTCACAACAGTCTCCGGGCGTGCCCGGTCAGGTCACCGGTGTGGTCGATGCAGCACAGGCGCTGCGTGAACCGCCACCCGCCGTCGCGGACCGCGAACCGGTCGAAGTACCGGCCGGTGAGGATCGGCTGCAGCGGCAGGTCCACGGTTGCCTGCAGAACCGTCACGTACGACGTCGCCGTGGCCTCGGTGCAGTCCTGCGCGACGGCGACGCGGACGTTGGTGGTGACGTGCTTGGTTCGCGGCGACGGCGGGTCGCCGTGCATCCGGACGAATCCCTCGTTGGCCCGCCGCACCGCGGCCGCGTCCCGGTCGACGAGAGCTCCGACCGGGTTGCCGTCGCCGTCGCAGTGCCCGTAGACGGCGTCGCCGAACAGCGCGGCGACCGCTCCGAGGTCGCCGCGGTCGATCAGATGCGAGTACGAGTGGATCAGATCCCGGATCGCCTCGGTCGCGGCGAGCCGTTCGACGGTGTGCCGCAGATCCGTCACAACCGGACCTGCCCGCGGGTGACCTTACCGGTGGCGTTGCGGGGCAACGGTTCCGTGGTCAGCCGCCACCGCGACGGGACCTTGAAGTAGGACAGTCGTTCGGCCGCGAACCGGCGCAACTCCTCCTCGCTCACGGTGGCGCCGGCGCGGACGACGACGATCGCGGCGACCTCCTGTCCGAGATCCTCGTGCGGCTCGCCGACGACGGCGCACTCGGCCACGTCGGGGTGCTCGTCGAGGCACTGTTCGATCTCGGTGGGGTAGATGTTCTCGCCGCCGCGCAGGATCAGATCGGACCTGCGTCCGGTCAGTCGCAGCCGCCCGCCGTCGATCGTGCCGAAGTCGCCGGTGTGCAGCCAGCCGCCGGGGCGGATCGCGGCAGCGGTGGCCTCGGGGTTGTCCCAGTAGCCGAGCATGACGTAGGGGCTGCGAACGCAGACCTCGCCCTCCTCACCGTCCGGGACGGTCTCACCCAGCGGGTCCCGGATCTCCAGTGCGACACCGAAGATCGGCCGGCCCAGGGTGCCGGGGTACTGCTGGACGTCGATCGGGGTGGCGACGGCGATGCCGGTGCTGCACTCGGTGAGGCCGTAGCTGTCGACCAGGGAATCGTGCGCGAACGGCACCTCCTCGCGCAGTCTCTGCTTGAACGCGACCGACGACGGCGCCGAGGCCAACGAGAACGCGGTCAGCGACGACGTGTCGTACCTGCGGACATTGCCGTGCTCGATGAGCCGCGCCGCCATCGTCGGCACCGCACCCCAGTTGGTGACCGTCTCCCGTTCGATCAGTGAGAGCACCCGGTCGACGTCGAACGCGCCCTGGTGGAGGATCACGGCGCTGCCGGTCGCCAGCCGGGGCACCACGAGGTTGTGCAGGCTCGCGACGTGGAACAGCGGCGAGGTGAGCAGGTAGCGAAGGTCGCTGGGTCGGTCCGGGTCGTACTCGTGCCCGGCGAAAGCCCCGGCGAGGGCGTCGCTGTAGCGGTGGTAGTCCACCACGGCAAGCAGGTTGCGCTGGGAATGCAACGCGCCCTTGGGTTTGCCGCTGGTTCCGCTGGTGAAGAGGATGACCGCGGGATCGTCTTCCTCGACGTTCGCGGTGCGCGGTGCGGCGCCTCGATGCGCCTCGATCAGGCGGGGGACGTCCTCCTCCATGGTGAGCACCGGGACGCGAAGGTCGGCGTCGGCGAGCAGCGCGGCCCGCTTGGCGTCCACGATCAGCACCGTCGGGGAGGTGAGTTCGACACCGTACTCGATCTCGCGGAGTACCCACCAGGCGTTCAGCCCGACCGCGACGGCGCCGAGCGACTGAGTGGCCCAGAAGGCGACGACCCACTCGATGGTGTTGGCGGCGAGGATTCCGACGCGATCGCCCGCGCCGATGCCGTACTCCTCCACGAGGGCGTCCGCGAAGGCCGCGACCGCGTCCGCGTGTTCCCGGAACGACATCCGGCGACCCTCGGTGACCAGGTAGTCGCGGTCGCCGTAGGCGCGGGACGCGGTCAGCAGTTCGTGCACGGCGTGCTTCCGCGTCCTCATCACCGGCATCCGGGCGCCTCGGACGTCGTCCTCGACGAGTTCGAACGGCGCGCCGGGTCCGGTCAGCCGGGTGACGACGGCGGCGAGGTAGGCCTGCGGATCGGTGGAAGTGGACATGCACTCGGCCTCTCTGTACTCGAATTGCAGGAAGGATCACACGGAGTGCACGGGGCAGGAGGGGGTTTTCCACTGACCGAGACCCGGTCGATTCGTCGACCGGGCGGAGGTTAGCGTCGGCACGACCGCCTCGAAAGGCACAGGAGCGAGCCGGAAACCGGGGCGGCCGCGGGCCGCAACGGGCAATCGACGCAACAGGCGCTCGGGTGCGGTCTACGGTGGCATTCACCGTGAGCGGAAACGACGTTCGCACCGAGCGTCGTGACCGCCACGGGACCTCGAGTCGAATTCAGGAGCTGGAGTTGGAACGCGCGACGATCGCTGAGATGCTGCTCGACCGCCTCGGGGACGGGCACCCGGGCACCCGGACGCGGGAGCGGGACTGGACGTGGGACGACACGGTCCGGGAGAGCGCCGCGCGCGGCGCCTACGCGTCGAGCCTGCGCACGGAAGGCCCGTTTCACATCGGCGTGCTGCTCGACAACGTCCCCGAGTTCCTGTTCTGGCTCGGCGGCGCCGCACTGAGCGGTGCGACGATCGTCGGCATCAACCCGACGCGACGCGGAGCCGAGCTCGAGGCCGAGATCCGGTACGTGGACTGCCAGCTCATCGTCACCGACACCGACGGGATGGCGAAGCTCGCCCGTCTCGACCTGGGCCTGCCCCCGGACCGGTTCGTGCTCGTCGACGCCCCCGACTACGCGGACACCGTTGCCGCACACCGCGTCCAGCGGCCGGTCGCCGATCCGTCCGTCGACGAATCGTCGCTGTTCCTGCTGCTCTTCACGTCCGGGACGACGGGCATGTCCAAGGCGGTCCGATGCAGCCAGGGGCGACTCGCGCGGCTGGCATACGCGAACTCCGCGAAGTACGGGCACGTGCGTGAGGACGTGGACTACTGCTGCATGCCGCTGTTCCACGGCAACGCGCTGATGGCGCTGTGGGCTCCGGCCCTCGTCAACGGTGCGACGGTGTGCCTGCCCGCGGGCCGCAAGTTCTCCGCGTCCGGATTCCTGCCCGACGTGAGGTTCTTCGGCGCGACGTTCTTCACCTACGTCGGCAAGGCGCTGTCGTACCTGATGGCGACTCCCGAGCGCCCCGACGACCTCGACAACACCCTCCTCCGTGGTTTCGGAACCGAGGCCTCCCCCGAGGACAAGGCCGAGTTCGTCCGCCGCTTCGGGGCGCAGCTGTTCGAGGGCTACGGCTCGTCGGAGGGCGCGGGGTCGGTGCGGCTGGACCCGGACGCCCCGGCGGCGGCGCTGGGCCGACCCGCCCACGACGAGATCGCCGTCGTCAACCCCGACACCCTCGTCGAATGCGTTCGCGCGGTGCTCGACGAACACGGCCGGGTGCTCAACCCCGACGAGGCGATCGGCGAGATGGTCGACCGCGGCGGCGCCAAGCGATTCGAGGGCTACTACAAGAACGAGCAGGCGATCGCCGACCGGATCAAGCACGGCTGGTACTGGACCGGCGACCTCGGCTACGTCGACGAAGCCGGATTCATCTACTTCGCCGGACGCAAGGGAGACTGGATCCGCGTCGACGGAGAGAACACCTCGGCCCTGATGATCGAACGGATCGTGCGCCGCCACCCCAAGGTCGTCGCGACCGGTGTGTACGCCGTGCCGGACCCGCGATCCGGCGACCAGGTCATGACCGCTGTCGAGGTCGCGGACCTCACCGATTTCGATCCGGAGGAGTTCGCCGCCTTTCTCGCCGCACAGGACGATCTCGGCACCAAGTCCGCGCCCCGCTTCGTGCGCGTGTCGACGAACCTACCGGTCACCGGGTCCAACAAGGTCCTGAAAAGGGAACTGCAGGCGCAGCTGTGGCGGTGTGACGATCCCGTGTTCCACTGGGAGGGACGAGGAGAGGCGGATTACGTCCGGATGACCGACGATGACAAACATGAACTCGAAGCGCAGTTCGTGGCGTCGGGCCGTCAACGGTTCCTGGGGGCCTGAGGTGGCGACGACTTCCGGGTCGGCCACGCCGAGCGGTCGCCCCGTCGCGCTGGTGACCGGCGCGAGTCGCGGCATCGGGCGTGAGGTGGCTCTGGCGTTCGCCCGCAAGGGATTCGACGTCGCCGTCACCGCCCGTACCGTCCGCGAGGGTGACGGTCGGGTGCCTCCGCGGACGCGTGGCGCGGGCGGTCCGATCCCGGTCCCCGGGAGCCTCGACACCGCCGCGGCGGAGATCCGGGGCGTCGGCGTCGACGCGCTCCCTCTGCAGATGGACCTGCTGGACGGGAGTTCCGTCCTCGCCGCCGCAGATCGGGTGCTCGAAACCTGGGGCCGCATAGACGTTCTCGTCAACAATGCCTACGCGCAGACCCCGGGCAACATGGATCGCCTGCTCGACATCGAACCCGACGACGCAACGCTGATGATGCGGGGCAACTACCTCAATCAGCTGGCGCTGATCCAGCGGGTGCTGCCGGCGATGGTCGAGGCGGGTTCCGGTGTCCTGATCAATCTGGTCTCGGGTTCGGCGTCCGTCGATCCTCCGGCCGCGCCCGGTGAAGGCGGGTGGGGCCTGTCGTACGCGGCGTCGAAGGCGGCGTTCGGACGCCTCGCCGGCGCGGTCAACGCCGAGTACCGGCACCTCGGGGTGCGGGCGTTCAACCTCAGCCCCGGGTTCGTGGTCACCGAATCCGGAGTCGCGCGTGGTGGCACCGACGCGATCGTCACAGCCGGATTCGACGCGGTCGCCGCGGCCGTTCCCGCGGAGGCGGCGGTGTGGCTGGCAACGGATCCCGACGCAGACCGGTTCCTGGGCAAGGTCGTGTGGGCGCCGAAGCTGGTGGAGTCGTTCGCGGCCTGACGGGGCCGCGTTCCGAATGGAAGGGATGCCTGTGAACCTCGGCGTTGTGATGCCCGTGGAACTCGGGATGGCGGGAGATCCGGCGACGGTACTCGAATTCGCCAGGACGGCAGAAGCATTGGGGTTCGACGAGATCTCTGCCGTCGAGCACGCCGTCGTGATCGCGAACACCGGCAGCGAGTACCCGTACTCGCCGACCGGCAAGTCGCACCTGCCGGACGACTGCCCCCTGCCCGATCCGCTCGAACTGCTCTCGTTCGTCGCGGGCGCCACCAGCCGACTCGGGCTCGCCACCGGGGTTCTCGTTGCGCCCAACCACAATCCGGTGGTGCTGGCGAAGCGGCTCGCGACCCTCGACCGGCTCTCCGGTGGCCGGACCCGCATCTGCCTCGGGGTCGGGTGGATGCGCGAGGAGATCGAGGCGTGCGGCGGCGACTTCACCCGGCGCGGCCGCACCACCGACGAAGCGATCGCAGTGATGCGGGCACTGTGGGCCGGCGGCGCGGACGGCGTCGACTTCGCGGGCGAGTTCCACTCGTTCCACGGCGCCTGCTCGTTTCCCAAGCCGATGCGCGAGAGCGGGGTGCCGCTGTACATCGGCGGGCACAGCGCAGCCGCGGCCCGGCGGGCCGGTCGGCTCGGCGACGGATTCCAGCCCCTCGGGCTGGGCGGCGACGACCTGGCCGCCGCGGTCGCGGTGATGCGCACGGCGGCGTCGGACGCGGGCCGGGACCCGTCGGGCGTCGCCCTCGTGCTCGGCGCGACCCTGCCCCGGATGGACGCGTCGAAGGCCGAGTGGGCCGCGGCGCTCGGTGCCGACCGGATCCTGCTGTCGGCATCACGTCGCGCCACCACCCTCGACGCCGTGCTGGACGAGATGGCCGCCTGCGCGGAGCGGATGCATCTGGCCTGACCGCGGTCGGCCGGGATCCGCGACCGCCGCGGGGCGCGGTTCGCGGCCGGTGAATCGACGGTGCGAGAGCGGTTGATCGGCAAGGTCATCGACGCTCGTCGCCCGCTCATTGACGCCCTCCTCGTGCGAAGCTAGATTAACTTCCTGACCGATTCTCCCTGGTCGGCGGAAGAAACGAGGAGCGCAGATGGATTTGGCTTGGTCGGCGGCCGAGTCGGCCTTCCGGGACGAGGTGACGGCGTTTCTCGACGAGAAGCTGACGTCGGAGCTGCGTAGCGCGGGCAGGCTGATGACGAGCGTCTACTCCGATCACGACGCGAGCATGGAGTGGCAGCGCATCCTGCACGAGCGCGGCTGGGCGGCACCCGCCTGGCCGGTCGAGTACGGCGGATGCGACTGGAGCCTCACCCAGCACTACATCTTCAGTCGGGAGTCGATCCTCGCGGGCGTCCCGTCTCTGTCCCCGATGGGTATCCGTATGGTCGCCCACGCGATCATCGCGTTCGGAACCGAGGAACAGAAGGACTACTTCCTGCCGAGGATCCTCACCGGGGAGGTGTTCTTCTGCCAGGGCTACTCCGAGCCGGAAGCCGGCTCGGACCTCGCGTCGTTGTCGATGGCCGCCGTCGACGACGGTGGCCACCTCGTCTGCACCGGCAGCAAGATCTGGACCACGCACGCCACCGAGGCGAACTGGATGTTCTGCCTGGTCCGCACGTCGCGTCACGCCAAGAAGCAGCAGGGCATCACCTTTCTGCTGATCGACATGAACACCCCGGGCATCGAGATCCGTCCGCTGGTGATGTCCTCCGGCGAAGAGGTCCAGAACCAGGTCTTCTTCGACGAGGTTCGGGTCCCGAAGTTGAACGTCATCGGGCAGATCGACGACGGCTGGACCGTCGCCAAGTACCTCCTGCTGTTCGAGCGGGGTGGCGGCGCCGCGGCGCCCGCCCTCCAGGTGATGGCCGAATCCATCGCAGCGGCCGCCGCCGAGCAGCCCGGGCCGAACGGACGGCCGCTGATCGAGGACCCCCTCTTCGCGGCCAAACTCGCCGAGGCGCGGATCCGGACGAAGGTCCTCGAGATCCTCGAGTACCGCACCCTGTCGGCCGGCGTCGACGCCAACGGCGCCGCGTCGTCCATGCTCAAGGTGCTCGGCACCGAACTCAGCCAGCGCCTGACCGAGATCGCACTCGAGACCGCAGGACCGCGCGGTCGGGTGTACCAGCCGCACGCCACCAAACCGGGTGGGCCGATCGCCGACTTCACCGTTCCGGAGGGTGGGTACGTCAGCGGCGAGCCGTGGCAGGCGGTCGCGCCACTGCGGTACCTCAACGACCGTGCCGGCTCGATCTACGCCGGCAGCAACGAGATTCAGCGGAACATTCTCGCCAAAGCAGCATTGGGGCTCTGATGGACTTCAGCCTGACGAAAGAGCAGGAACTTCTCCGCGACGGACTGACCAAGTTCCTCGCGGCTCGCTACAGCCTCGAGGAGAGCCGTGCGGCGGTGAAGACCGGGGCCGGGTGGCAACCCGAGATCTGGCGCAGCTTTGCCGACGAACTGGGCATTCTCGGCGCGACCCTCCCCGAGAGCGACGGCGGTCTCGGCGGCGGCTCGACGGAGTTGATGATCGTCACCGAGGCGCTGGGGCACGCCCTCGTCGTCGAACCCTTCGTCGACACCGTGGTGATCGGCACCGGCCTGCTGCGGCGCGCCGGTGGCGAGCGGGCGACCGGGATCGTCGAGCAGATCGTCGCGGGTGAGGCGATCACGGCGCTTGCCGCCCTCGAGCCGACGTCCGGCGACAACCGCAACGACATTTCGACCACCGCCCGCCGCGACGGCGACGAGTGGATCCTGAACGGCACCAAGGTCGTGGTGAGCAGCGCACCCCTCGCGAACCACCTTGTGGTCACCGCCCGCACGTCCGGCGACCGGCGCGACACCGAAGGCATCTCCCTGTTCGTCGTGGACGTCGACCGGGCCGACCCGCCGGCCGGGCTCGAACGCCATGCGTACCGCACGATCGACGACCGACAGGCCGCCGACCTGACGTTCACCGACCTCCGCGTGCCCGCGGACGCGCTCCTCGGCGTCGAGGGTGGCGCGTGGCCGTCGCTCGAGCAGGCCGTCGACGAGGCCACCGTCGCGGTGGCGTCCGAGGCCGTCGGCCTGATGCGCAAGGTGCTCGCCGACACCGTCGACTACGCCAAGCAGCGCAAGCAGTTCGGCCAGACCATCGGCAGTTTCCAAGCGCTCCAGCACCGCATGGTCGACATGTACATGGAGGTCGAACAGTCGGTCGCCGCCGTGTATCTGGCGATCCTCAACCTCGACGCCGAACCGGTCGAACGGGCGCTGGCTGTGTCCGCGGCGAAAGCGACCATCGGACGCGCCGCACGGTTCGTCGGGCAGAACGCGGTGCAACTGCACGGTGGCATGGGCATGACCGAGGAACTCGCGATCGGCCACTACTTCAAGCGGCTGACGGCCATCGAGTACGAGTTCGGTTCCGCCGACCAGCACATCGCGCGGTACGCGGCGCTCACCGCACCCTGACCGACCGGTTGCGGTTCCCCGATGTCGCAGACTCACTGTGACATCGGGGAATTCGTGTTTCCGGCGTCAGCGGGTGCGCCCGCGGGCCCGCCACGCCGCGACCGCCGCGTCGACGTCCACCCGATGGACCGGGACGACCGGCTGGCTGGGCGCTCGAATGTACTCCGCGATCCGACGATTCACGTCGGCGACGACGTCCCGAACCGCCTGCTCCGTCGGGAGGTCGGCGACGGAGTCGGGGAGTCGCTCGATCTCGCGCCGCAACTGCAGTGACGGCGGCAGCAATGCCTCGGTGGACAGGCCCTCGGCGGCGAGTTTGCGCTTGACCCACCAGTTCTCGTCCGCATCGTCGACATGGGGCAGCGGCTTGCCCGCGCCCTCGAGGTTGTCGAAGTCGCCACGCTCCTGAGCGAGGCGGATCTGCCGTTCCACCCACGACTCGAACGGAACGTTCCACGGCTTGCGCTCGGTCATGCCCCCATTGTGCGCGCTCAGGTGTGTTCGGAGACGAGGACGGCTCGCGTCCCCGGTTCGAGAGCCTGGAAGGTGTGCGCGACGTCGCCGGGGTAGGCGATGTAGTCGCCGGGGCCGAGTTCGACCGGATCGTCCCGCAGTCCGACGAGGGCGCGTCCGGCGCTGACGATCACGTGCTCGACGGTGCCGGGCAGGTGCGGTTCCGATTCCCGCGCGGGTCCCGGCTCCACGTCGAGACGGTAGATGTCGCGTCGGGCGTTCGGCGGGCAGGACGCGACGAGGGTGACCTGGTAGTCGGTGCGTTCGGAGTACAGCACCGGGCCCTCGTCGGCGCGGATCACCTGCACGCGGGGTCGCGGGGGGTCGACGAGCTGCGCGAACTGGATGTCGAGCGCGACGCTGAGCGCCCAGAGCGTCTCGACGCTGGGGTTGCCGGTACCCGCCTCGAGCTGCGACAGCGTCGACTTCGCGATGCCCGCGCGCCGTGCCACCTCGGTGAGTGACAGTCCCGCGCGATCGCGTTCGCGTCGGAGGGAGGACGCGATGACGTCCAGGGGTGCCTTCGCATCCGATGCCATGGCGTTCACTATATCGGTGCAACTGTTCGACTTGACGAACCAGTGGGCCCGCGTTCAGTATAAAGATCATGCGTTCGATCTGGCGAACACTCGATTCCGGGCTCCGGCGGGACATCGCCCTGGTGTGCCTGGCCGACGGGCTCGTCGGCATCTCCTACGGCGCCATCGCCGTCGGACTCGGCTTCGCGCCGTGGGTACCGGTGCTGATGTCGGTGGTCGTGCTCGCCGGAGCATCGGAGTTCCTGTTCGTCGGAATCGTCG
Organism: Rhodococcus sp. NPDC003318; assembly: GCF_042879035.1. Classification (NCBI taxonomy): domain Bacteria; kingdom Bacillati; phylum Actinomycetota; class Actinomycetes; order Mycobacteriales; family Nocardiaceae; genus Rhodococcus; species Rhodococcus sp. NPDC003318. Next base: position 310,383 of record NZ_JBIAOU010000003.1, read on the forward strand.
CCGGGGGCGGAAGCCTGCTGGCGGCACTGCTCGGGGGACTGATCGTCAACGCCCGCCACCTGCCGTTCGGGCTGGCGGTCGGCGACATCGCCGGACGCGGCTGGCGCCGGGTCCTCGGCAGCCACCTGCTCAACGACGAGAGCACCGTGTTCGCGCTGAGTCAGGCCGACCCGCGCCGCAAACGCATCACGTTCTGGATGTGCGGGATCGGAATCGGGATCTGCTGGCCGCTCGGCGCCCTGCTCGGTGCGACGGCCGGAAGTCTCATCGACGACATCGCCGCCTTCGGGCTCGATGCGATGTTCCCGACCGTGCTACTCGCCCTCGTGCTCCCGGCCCTGCGCGACCGCACGACCGCCGGAACCGCGCTGCTCGGTGCCGTGATCGCGGTCGCCGCAACCCCGTTCCTGCCGACCGGGATTCCCGTCCTGCTGGCTCTCGTCGCCCTGGTCGTCCTGGTCTGGGTCCGGCCCGGCCCGCGCACCGTCGACACCGACCTGGTGGTGACCGGATGACCGCGACCGTTCCGCTGGTGGTGGCGGTGCTGGTGCTCGGTGCCGGTACCTTCGCGTTCCGGTTCGCGGGCCCGGCGCTGCGGTCGCGGGGCATCGTCCCGGACCGTCTCGAATCCGTCCTCGCGATCGGTGCCGTCGTGCTGCTGGTCGCGGTCGCGGCGACGAACGCCCTCACCGAGGACGGTGGGGTCGCGGGCGTCGCCCGACCGGTCGGCGTGCTCGTCGGGGGTGTCCTGGCATGGCGGAAGGCGCCGTTCGTCGTCGCCATCCTGGCGGCCGCCGGAACCGCCGCGCTCCTGCGTCTGCTCGGCGTCCCCTGACCCGTGTCGGTCGGGTCCGGCGCGCCGGGCGCACCGGGGCGCTCGGGTGGCGTTAGGGGTGAAGGTCGCCTTCGTGTGGTTCAACCGGATGATGGGCGCCTTCAGCCGGGGTCGGTCGGGTCGGGTGCGCCGGGGTGCTCGGGTGGTGTTCGGGGCGAAGGTCGGGGTGACGTTCGGGGTGAAGGTCGCCTTCGTGTGGTTCAACCGGATGATGGGCGCCTTCAGCCGCTAGGGGAGGGTGACGCTGCGGTCCTCGACGAAGTCGACGTTCAGGGTGCGGCGCGCGATCAGCCAGCGCCCGTCGAGCCTGCGGTACGCGTCGCGGTAGCGGATCGCGATCGCGGTGTCCCGGACGCCGCCGTCCCGGCTCCGATAGAGGTGATGGGCCAGGCAGTACACCCATCCGGTGGCGGTGCCCCCGTCGACGTCGATCACGGTCTGGTGGACGGCGTGGTGCGTCGCGTGCAGGTGGGCGGTGCCGCGGAGCACCGCGGCGGCGATCGCGTCCGCACCGATCGTGACCACCTCGCCGGCGCCGCGGGTCACCGCGGGAGGTTGCACGAACTCGGCGTCCGCGGTGAACAGTGCGGCCAGACCGGTGTGGTCGCGGTGGTCGACCGCGACCGCGTAGCGGCCCGCCAGATCGCTCGGATCGGTCATCGCCCGAGTATCCGGTCCCCGGACCGTCGTCGACGAGCCGAATCCACTGAGCGGGAATTCGCGTTCCCCTCCGGCGCACCGCCGTGTCATAGTGTCGGTACTCAAGCTAAATAGCTCGCAGGGAGTGTAAGTGCCGACACCAGTGCGCGCCGGACGCGCTTCCGCTCGTCTCGTCGTCCTGGCCCTGGCCTCCTGCGGTCTGGTCGTCTCGCTGATGCAGACGATCGTGATGCCGCTGCTCCCCGAGTTCCCGCGACTGCTGAACACCACGCCCGCCGGTGCCGCGTGGCTGGTCACCGCCAACCTGATCGCCGGAGCCGTCTGTGCACCGGTTCTCGGACGGCTCGGGGACATGTTCGGCAAGCGCAGGCTCCTGCTCGTCGCGCTCGCGGTGATGGTCGCGGGCAGTGCGCTCGGCGCCCTGTCCGACGCGTTCGTGGTGGTGTTGATCGCGCGCGCGTTGCAGGGCGCGGCGATGGGTGTCGTGCCGCTCGGTATCAGCATCATGCGCGACGAGCTGCCGCCCGAGCGGGTGGGCGGGGGTATCGCGCTGATGAGTTCGACGCTCGGGGCCGGCGGAGCGATCGGGTTGCCGCTGACCGGCGTGGTCGCCGAGCACTTCAGTTGGCATTGGCTCTTCGGTGGCGCCGCGGTGTTCGGGCTGATCGAGATGCTCCTGATCTGGCGGGTGGTACCCGAATCGCCGGTCCGATCCGGCGGACGTTTCGACCTCGTCGGCGCCGCGGGGCTGTCCGCGGCCCTGATCTGTCTGCTGCTCGCGATCACCCAGGGGAACGGCTGGGGCTGGGCCAGTGTCCCTGTCCTCGTGTTGTTCGCTGCCGCGGCGCTGCTGTTCCTGGTGTGGGGTGTCTACGAACTTCGACTCGCCCCGCCCGGTCGTGCCGAGGCGACACGACAGCCGCTGGTGGACCTGCGGGTCTCCGCGCGGCGTCAGGTGCTGCTCACGAACATCGCTTCCGTCCTGGTCGGGTTCGCGATGTTCACCTCGTTCATGGTCAGCGCGCAGATCTTCCAGGCGCCGGACGGCACCGGCTACGGCTTCGGGATGTCCCTGACGGTCAGCGGCATCGCGCTCCTGCCCGGGGGCCTGATGATGGTCGCGTTCTCTCCGGTCACCGCCTACATGTCCAGCCGGTTCGGCCCCCGGATCACGTTCGTCATCGGCGCCGCGATCATGGGGGCCGCCAACCTGGCCCGCGCGGTCACCGCGCACGAGCTCGTCATCGTCATCGTCGCGACCGGGGTGACGTCGGTCGGTGCCGCACTGGCGTACGGGGCGATTCCCGCGATGATCATGCAGGCGGTCCCGGTGACGGAGACCGCCGCCGCGAACAGCCTCAACACCCTCGCGCGCTCGCTGGGCACGTCGACGTGCAGCGCTGTCGTCGCGGCCGTCACCACCGCGTCGGTGATGTACGTCGGGGGCGTGGAGTTCCCGACCGCCTGGGCGTACACGGTGGTGTTCCTCATCGGTGCGGGCGCCGGGTTGCTGGCCTCCGTCATCGGTCTGTTCGTGCCGCGCGACGGTGAGGTGGCGGACCTACCGCTCAGTGAGACGGAGGACCACCGGGTGCGCACAGCTCCGTAGCGTCCCCATCTCGCGGGAACGCGAGGAATGGGAGAGTGCGATGGAGTTGAGGGAGTCGGAGGCGCAGCGCGAGCTGCGGCGGGAACTGCGCGCGTACTTCGCGAGGCTGCTGCCGGAGGAGAAGCGGCGCAGAGCCGGCGAGGAAGGCGTGGGCGGCCAGTACTTCCGTGAGGTCGTCAAGCTGCTCGGCCAGGACGGTTGGCTCGGGATCGGTTGGCCCACCGAGTACGGCGGCCAGGGCCGGTCCATCGAGGAACAGTTCGTGTTCTTCGACGAGGTGCAGCGCGCCGGGCTGCCGTTCCCGTTCGTCACCGTCAACACCGTCGGTCCGACCCTGATGCGGTACGGCACCGAGGAACAGAAGGCGCGCTTCCTGCCCGGCATCCTGGCCGGTGACATCGTCTTCGCGATCGGCTACACCGAACCGGAGGCCGGCACCGACCTCGCGTCGCTGAAGACCCGCGCGGTCCGCGACGGCGACGGCTGGGTGGTCGACGGCAACAAGATCTTCACCTCCGGCGCGAACACCGCCGACTACGTCTGGCTCGCGTGCCGCACCGATCCGGATGCGCCGAAGCACAGGGGCATCTCGATCCTGATCGTTCCCACCGACGACGCGGGCTTCACGTGGTCCCCGATCAACACCGTCGGCGGTCTGATGGTGACCTCCACCTACTACAGCGGTGTGCGCGTCGGCGACGAGAACGTCGTCGGAGAACCGGGCGGCGGGTGGCAGCTGATCACCGCGCAGCTCAACCACGAACGGATCGGGCTCGCCGCGCTCGGCGGACGCACCTACGGCCTGTGGAAGCAGGTGCTGGACTGGGCCCGCGACAACGGTGCCATCGAGATTCCCTGGGTGCAGCAGGAGTTCGCGCGCACCCACGCGAAGCTCGAGGCGATGCGCTTGATGAACTGGAAGATGACGGCCGCGGTCGCCGCCGACACCCTGACCGGAGCCGACGCCGGCGCGACGAAGACGTTCGGCACCGAAACCCATGTCGACGTCTACCGCACCCTGCTCGGCATTCTCGGCGCCGCGGGCCGGATCCGGCCCGAATCGCCGGGTGCGCTGCTCGCCGGGCAGATCGAGCAGATCTCCCGGCAGGGCGTGGTGAACACGTTCGGCGGCGGCGTCAACGAGGTGCTGCGCGACATGGTCGGCACGATCGGGCTCGGGCTGGCCCGCGAGAAGAGGGCCAAATGAGCGACTTTCTCGGCACCCTCCGGTCCTTCGAGGGACAGACCATCGTCCCGACCACCTGGGGCCCCGACGCGGTCAACATTCCGATGATCCGGCACTGGGTGGAGACGATGGGCGACACCAGCCCGATCCACCTCGACGACGAGGCCGCGCGCGCCACCGGGCGCGACGGCGTGGTCGCGCCCGCACAGATGCTGCAGGTGTGGACGATGCGCACCTACGCCGACAAGATGGCGGGGAACGACCCGTCACCGGTGTGGACGGAACTGATCGCCGCCCTCGACGGCGCCGGCTTCACGTCCGTCGTGGCCACCGACTCCGACCAGGAGTTTCACGTGGAACTGCGCCCCGGCGACCGGGTCTCGATGACCGAGGTGGTCGAGTCGATCTCGGACGAGAAGAAGACCGGCCTGGGCACCGGGCATTTCGTCACCACCCTCAAGACCTACCGCAACGGAGACGGGGAGGTGGTCGGCACCCAGCGGTGGCGCACACTGCGTTTTCGGCCGAAGCCCGCGCAGAGCCGCGCGTTGCGTCCCCGTCCGGCGCTCAACGCGGACAACGCCTTCTGGTTCGAGGCGGCCAAACAGCACCGCCTCGTCATCCAGCGGTGCACGTCGTGCGGGACCCTGCGGCATCCCACCGGGCCGATGTGCGGGCAGTGCCGGTCACTGGACTGGGACACCGTCGACGCCTGCGGACGTGGCACCGTCTACAGCTTCGTCGTCAACCACCACCCGAGGATCGACGCCTTCGACTACCCGCTGATCGTGGCGACCGTCGAACTCGCGGAGGGCACCCGGCTGATCGCGAACATGACGGGCATCGAACCCGATCGGGTCGAGATCGGGATGCCGGTGGAACTGGACTGGATCGACGCCGACCCGGATCTGACGCTGCCCGCGTTCCGGCCGGCCGCACGGGAGGACTCGTAATGGACTTCACCTACAGCGAAGAGCAGGACGCGATTCGCACCCTCGCCGACGAGGTGTTCACCGGAAGGGCCGGAATCGACCGGGTCAAGGAGGTCGAGCTCACGGACGAGCGCGTCGACCGCGACCTGTGGCGTGAACTCGGCACGACCGGCCTGCTCGGCATCGCGCTGCCCGAGGAGTACGGCGGCGGTGGGCTGGGTCTCGCCGAACTGTACGTACTGCTCGAACGGCAGGGTCGCCATGTCGCGCCGGTCCCGGTGTGGCCGAGTGTCCTTGCCGCGCTGGCAATCACCGAGTTCGGTGACGCCGCACTGTGCGCCGATCTGGTACCCGGTGTCGCGGACGGCAGCCGATTCCTCACCGTCGGGCTCGAGGAGTTCGGACCGTACCGGTCCGGTGACCCGGCCACCGCCGCGGTCCAGGACGAGGGTGGGTGGCGCCTGCACGGAGCGAAAGCCGTCGTACCGGTGACCCACGTCGCCGACGCGGCGATCGTCTCGGCGACCACCGACAGCGGTGCCGCCCTGTTCGTGATCGACCTGACCGGGGCCGGTGTGGACGTCGAGCAGACGCAGTCGACGACACACGAGATCTGCGGCAACGTGACCCTCGACGGCGCACCGGCGCACCTGCTCGGCCCCGCCGACGGCACCGCCGTGACGTGGCTGCGCGACCGCGTCGAGCTCGCCCTCGCCGCGCTCCAGATCGGGGTCGGCTCCGGCGCGGTCGAGCAGGCCGTCACCTATCTCAACGGCCGCATCCAGTTCGGGCGCCCCCTCGCCACCTTCCAGGCCGTCAACCACCAGCTCGCGGACTGCTACATCGACCTCGAGGCAATGCGGGTGACGCTGTGGCAGGCCGTGACGAACCTGGTCGACGGCGTCGACCCGGGCACCTCCGTGCTCGTCGCCAAGTGGTGGGGCAGCGACGGCGGTCAGCGGGTCGTGCATCGGACCACTCACGTCCACGGCGGCATGGGTGTCGACACCGACTACCCGATCCACCGACACCTGTTGTGGGGCAAGCAGATCGCTGCCACCCTCGGGGGTGCCTCCGCCGACCTCGCACGAATCGGGGCGCTGCTCGCCGCCGGTGCAGAGGTGAACGCATGACCCGCCGCTACGAGGACATCGCCGTCGGCGACACACTTCCGGAACTCGCGATCCCGCTGACCCGGACGCTGATCGTCGCGACGGCCCTGGCCACCCGCGACTTCCAGGACGTGCACCACGACCCCGACCTGGCCCGGGAACGCGGATCGAAGGACGTCTTCATGAACATCCTCACCAGCAACGGCCTCGTCGGCCGGTACGTCACCGACTGGGCCGGGCCCGCGATATCGTTGCGGCGCATCGCGATCCGGCTCGGCGCCCCCAATCATCCCGGCGACACCATGACGTTGAGCGGTGAGGTCCTGTCCGCCCGGGACGGCGTCGTCGAGGTGAAGGTCGTCGGCGTCAACGCGCTCGGCACCCACGCCTCCGGCACCGTCACCGTCGCCTTCCCGGAAGGCGGAACACGATGACCGTCAGTCCCCTGTCCGGCGCAGCCGCGATCGTCGGCATCGGCGCCACCGAGTTCTCCAAGAACTCCGGTCGCAGCGAACTGCAGCTCGCGTGCGAGGCCGTCACCGCGGCGCTGGCCGACGCCGGCATCGACCCGTCCGAGGTCGACGGTCTGACCACCTTCACGATGGAGACCAACGGAGAGATCCTCGTCGCCCGCAACTGCGGGCTCGGGGAACTGACGTTCTTCTCCCGGATCGGGTACGGCGGTGGCGCCGCGTGCGCGTCGGTGCAGCAGGCGGCGATGGCCGTCGCCACCGGAGTCGCGGAGGTCGTCGTGGTCTACCGCGCATTCAACGAACGTTCCGGCATGCGTTTCGGCCTGGGCCAGCACGACCGGCCGATGGACTCGACCGCCGACCGTGCGGCGTACGCATGGCTGACGCCGCAGGGATTGTCGACTCCCGCTCAGTGGGTCGCGATGTTCGCCCGCCGCTACATGCACCAGTACGGTGCGACGAGTGAGGATTTCGGACGGGTCGCGGTCGTGGCGCGCAAGCACGCCGCGAACAATCCGGCGGCGTGGTTCCACGGCAAACCCATCACACTCGAGGACCACCAGAACTCCCGGTGGATCGCCGAGCCGCTGCACCTGCTCGACTGCTGCCAGGAGACCGACGGCGGTCAGGCCCTGGTCATCGTCTCCGCCGAACGGGCGAAGGCGTTGGCGCACAAACCCGTCCTGGTCAAGGGCGCCGCGCAGGGCAGTGCCAGGGATCAGCACATGATGGCGAGCTACTACCGTCCCGACATCACCGGCATCCCGGAGATGGGTCTCGTGGGCCGGCAGCTGTACGCGCAGGCCGGTCTGACGCCGGATGCCATCGACGCCGCGATCCTCTACGACCACTTCACTCCACTGGTGCTCCCGCAGCTCGAGGAACTCGGGTTCTGCCGTCCCGGCGAGGCCAAGGACTTCATCCGCGAGGGCAACCTGGAGATCGGTGGTCGACTGCCGAGCAACACGCACGGCGGTCAGGTGGGTGAGGCATACCTGCACGGCGTCAACGGGATCGCCGAGGCGGTCCGGTTGCTGCGGGGTACCTCCACCAACCAACCCGACGGAGTCGAGAACGTGATCGTCACGGCGGGGACCGCGGTTCCCACGTCCGGTCTGATTCTCGGCGCCGCCTGACCCGGCAGTAGCCGATACAAGAAGCCCTGGAAGGACCGAAGAATGACGGCAGTGGAGCAGAAACCGGCCGGCGCGTGGAAGGGGGTCGATCTCGGCACCCACGCCGTGAGCTACGACGAGCGCGACGCGATCCTGTACGCGCTCGCCGTGGGTGCGAAGGCCACCGATCTGGACCTCGTGATGGAGGACCGGCTTCGGGTGCTGCCGACGTTCGCGCTGACGCTGGCCCAGTGGGCGCCAGACGAACTCGGGTCGCGCGGCGCGTTCGACACCACGACCGCGCTGCACGGTTCGCAGGAACTGACGGTCCTCGCGCCGCTCCCGCGCGCCGGTGAGATCACGCTGTCCGCCCGCGTCGGCGAGGTGTGGGACAAGGGCGCCGCCGCCGTGTTCGAGGTCGTCGTCGAGAGCGAGTACTTCGTCGCGACCTGGTCGCTGTTCGCGCCCGGATACGGGGGATTCGGCGGCGAGCGTGGCCCGTCGAAGCCCGCCGGTCCGTCCGGGGACCCCGACGTGGCAACCGAGCTGGAGACGGCGGAGAACCAGACCGCGCTGTACCGGCTGCTCGGCGACCGGCACCACATCCACATCGACCCGGCCGCTGCCGCGGTGATCGGGCAGCCCCGGCCGATCATGCACGGGCTGTGCACACTGGCGGCGAGCACCTTACCGCTCGCCCAGGCGCTCGGAGCGCACCCGACGGACCTGGTGCAGCTGTCGGGACGCTTTGCCGCCCCGGTCTTTCCGGGAGACCGGCTGCCGATCCGCGGTTGGCGCGGGGAGGGTGGAGTCGACTTCGAGGTCGGCGGCGCCGTCACCGGCGCCCGCGCCCGGTTCGCCGAATGAACGCGGACAATCCGGCCGATTTCACCGGCCGGGCGGTCCTGGTCACCGGCGGCACCAAGGGCATCGGCCGGGTGGTCGCCGAGACCTTCCTCGCGGCCGGTGCGCAGGTCACGGTCTGCGCGCGCAGCGCACCCGACTCACCGGTCGGCGCCGACGGCCGCGAGGCCCGCTTTCTGCCCGTCGACGTCCGTGACGCCGACGCCGTCAAGGCGATGGTCGCGGACGCGTCGTCCCGGATGGGGCGGCTCGACGTGCTGATCAACAACGCCGGCGGTTCCCCCGACGCGGACGCCGCGACGGTCTCGCCCCGCTTCGTCGACAAGATCGTCGCACTGAACCTGTTGGCGCCGTTCTACGTTGCGCAGGCAGTGAATGCGGTGATGCAGCAACAGGACAGCGGCGGATCGATCGTCAACATCGGATCGGTGTCCGCGCACGACCCGCAGCCCGGCACCGCCGCCTACTCCGCGGCCAAGGCCGGACTGCTGGTGCTGACGAAAGCCCTGGCCCTGGAGTGGGCGCCGAAGGTGCGCGTCAACCACATCACCACGGGACTGATCCGCACCGAAGCGGCCGCCTCGGTGTACGGCGAGGACGGCGGCGCCGCGGTCACCCGGACCCTGCCGATCGGACGGATGGCGGTGCCCTCCGACATCGCCGGCGCCTGCCTGTTCCTCGGCGGATCGCTGTCGGCGTACGTCAACGGAGCCGACCTCGCCGTCCACGGCGGCGGCGAGTACCCCGCCCGCTATCTGGCGACGCACCCCGAAACCAACTGAGTCACAGCCTGATCGGAGCATGTTCATGGGAACCCTCGAAGGCAAGGTCGCGCTCGTCACGGGCGCGGGGCAGGGCATCGGCCGGGGCATCGCGTCGGCCCTCGCGAAAGAGGGCGTCGCGGTCGCGGTCGCCGGCCGCACCGAATCCAAACTGCACAAGACCGTCGCGGAGATCGAGGAGGTCGGCGGCCGCGCGATCCCCGTGCGGTGTGACGTCTCCGTCGCCGACGACATCGTCGACTCTGTCGAGCAGACCGTCGACGGGTTCGGTGGCATCGACATCATGGTCAACAACGCCAACGACTCCAAGCCGGGCCGGCTGCTGGACGTCGTGGACGAGGACTTCGAGCGGGCGTTCGCGTCCGGGCCCCTGGCGACGTTGCGGTTCATGCGCGCCTGCCACCCGCACATGGTCGCGCGCGGCGGCGGGTCGGTGATCAACCTGGTCACGTCCGCGGCCGTGCGCTGGGACGCGAGCAACTACGGCGTCTACGGCTCGATCAAGGAGGGCACCCGCGTGCTCACCCGCGCCGCCGCGGCCGAGTGGGGACGCGACGGGATCCGGGTGAACAACGTCGCACCGCACGCGATGACACCGGCGCTGCAGTGGTGGATGGACAAGAACCCGGAGGAAGCCGAGGAGTTCGTCGCCGGCATCCCGCTCGGACGCGTCGGGGAGCCCGAAGCAGACATCGGGCGCGCCGTGGTGTTCCTGTGCTCGGAGGACGCCCGCTACCTGACCGGCGCCACGATTCCCCTCGACGGCGGCCAGTCCCGCTGGGGCTGACGTCCTTGACCGCGGCTGAAGGTCCCCTTCATGCGGTCGGAGGACATGAAGGTCGCCTTCGGCCGGGGGTGGGTCGTCGCACGTCGGTGGCTGAAGGTCCCCTTCATGCGGTCCGAGGACATGAAGGTCGCCTTCAGCCGGTGGGGGCGCGGTCAGAGGATGCCGGCGGCGAGGGCGGCGAGGCGGTACCACTCGGCGAGGGTGTCGACGGTCTCGTGGGCGTTGAGACCGCTCGGGTTGGGCACCACCCACAGTGCCGCGCCCTCGAAGGTCTCCGGCTGCAGGCCGGTGGACGCGCCGCGTTTGCCGAATGCCGTCCGGTACGCGGTGACACCGGCGACCGCGACGACAGCGGGTCGCGATGTGCGTACGACGCGGCGCAGTCGCTCGGGACCGTCGCGCAGTTCCGCTGCCGTCAACTCGTCGGCGCGGGCGGTGGCTCGCGGCGCGAGGTTGGTGATGCCGATCCCGAGGCTCTGCAGCAGGTCCCGGTCGGCGCCGGACATTCCCGCTGTCGGATCGACGGGTCGGGGGAGGATCCCGGCTTTCAGTAACGCGGGATAGAAGCGGTTGCCCGGCCGCGCGAAATGCGCGCCCGTCGCGGCGGTCCACAAGCCCGGGTTGATGCCGACGAACAGTAGGCGACAGCCGGGTCCGATCAGGTCGGGGACCTCGGCGTCGCGGAACGACTCGAGCTGTGCACGCGTGAAACCCACGCGGTCAGTAGACCACCGAGCCTGGAGAGAATGGACGGCGGCTCGCGACCTCGACCGTTCCCGCACAGTTCATTCGGTGGCGGTTGTGCTGACGGGGTTTCTCAGTCTCCTGCCAGTTTCACCCCGTACATTTCCGCCTCGTGCGCACCCGCTTCCTTCCCCGGCACTGGCCCCTCGGACTGGCCGCCCTGATCGTCGCCGCCGGCATCCTCGCGGTGTTCGGCCCCGCACAGATGGACACGAACCCGGTCATCGGCTGGTCCACCTCGCTGTACCGCGACATCGACGCGATCACCGCGTCCTGGCCGAGCGAGGCGGGCACCGTCAGCGACCTCGTCGCCGAGGCCGGGCTGTTCGCGCTCGCCGGCATGCTCGCGCTGTCGCTGTGGTGGGGACGCGGCGACACCCGGACCCTCGCGGTCGGGATCGCCGCGGGCGCCGGCGCCGTCGGATCGGCGCTCGCGACATTGGCGGTCAAATCGGTGGTGACGGAGGAACGACCCTGCACCGCCCTCGCCGGTGTGCACGCCCTGTCCGAGTGCCCGCCGCTCGGGGACTGGTCGTTCCCCAGCAACCACTCCGGGATCGCCGCGGCCCTCGCGACCGCGGTCGCGCTGGCCGGGTACGCCGCCCGCCGACTGTGGATGTCGCTGCTCGCGACCGGCACCGCAATCGTCGTCGGGTTCTCCCGCATCGTCAGCGGCGTGCACTATCCGCACGACGTCGCGGCCGGGCTGGTGTACGGGTCGTGTATCGCGCTGGCCTTCGCCGTCGCACTCACCCCGGTCGCGACGGCCGTGCTGCGCCGGATCGGGTTGGGGTCGGCTGCGGAGGCGGCGCCCTACTGACGCGACCGGAGCACCATCTCGACCGCGTCGGCGGCGGTGATCGGATCCTCGTGCTCCCACACCCGCACGACAGCCCAGCCCGCTGCGGTGAGCCGGGCGTCGGTGTCCCGGTCGCGGACGACGTTCGCGTCGAGCTTGTCGGCCCACCACTGCGCATTGTTCTTCGGTGCGGTCGCGTGGACGGGGCAGCGGTGCCAGAAGCAGCCGTCGACGAACACGGCCACCTTCGCGACGGGAAACACCAGGTCCGCGCGGCGGCGTATGCCCGGCAGCGGCGCCCGGTCCACCCGGTAGCGGCGCCCGCGACGGTGCAGTTCGCGTCGGAGCGCCAGTTCCGGGACGGTGTCGCGGCGGCGCTGCGCACTCATCCGGTCGCGTGTCGACGCGGAATCCGGGACAGGTCGCATGGCCATCCCGCAATTGTCCCGCGACCGTCTGTCCCGCGGACCGTCGAACCCGGTCAGTCGTCGCCGTCGTCCTCGGGGTCGGACCACGTCGGTGCGAAGCGGTTGCGACGCTCCACCTCTCCGCGCACCACGTCGGTGAACTCCTCGAACGAGAGGGTCTGCGCCCGCGTCGGGCGGCCGTTGCGGGGTGGCGGTTCCTCGACATCGAAGAACCGGACGGCGCCGCGGTCGTCGCCGTCGGATTCGTACAGGCCGATGAACACCCGCTCGAACAGGTCGTAGCGGGTGTCCTCCGCGCCGAGGTCGACCCACGCCTTGTCGGGCAGCCCGTGCACCGGCCGCTTGCCCCGCCCGGACCGTTTCGACAGCGTCATCACGTGGTGCGCGAACGACGACTTGCCGGTGTCGCTGGTCTTCGTCGGGTCGCCGTCGTCGCACGCGTCGTACGAGGTGAACAGCACCGCGACCAGCACGCTGTAGGGCTGGCGCTGGTGCAGGACCATCGCCTCGCCCCGCAGCTCGTGGTCGTTGCGGACGATGTTCTTGGTCCAGCGGCCGAGCCTGCCGGACTTCGGGCTGTAGTCCTGGAAGCTGTACGTCTTGATGGACACGCACAACACCAGGCCGAGAGTGGGATCGATGGTCTTGACGTCGAGCCGCTTGCGGCCCTTCACGACGTCGATCTGCGCTTCCTGCCCGGCGCCCGTCGCGGTCGGTGTGATGTCCGGATAGGCCGGCCGCAGCGCGTCGGCGACGGTCTGGGCCAGCTCGTTTGACAGCCGCTGCGCGTAGTTCTTCTTCGCGTCCCGCTCTGCGCGGGGGTCCGGCTTGTCACCGGCCCGGTCGAGGGCACGCCGCAGCGGGTACCGGTTGACGAGGCCGGCGAGGTCTTCGGCTGTGAGCAGTGCCTCGTGCTGCTCGTTCACGCCGCCCTCGCGGGGTCGCCGCCCATCCGCTCGAGGTGCTGGGCGACGTCGTCGAGGAACCCGGGGACGAACCGCAGGTTCCCCGTCCGGGCGCGACGCAGGAACCCGGCGGTCGCCCGCGCCGACAGCAGCTTCGAGTCGTCGAGGAAGTCGCCGAGATCCTCGTACTCGTCCTGCACCGGCCAGGTGCTCACGTTCGCGCGGTACACGGTGCCCCCTCGACCCCACGCCGCGGTCGGCCACGCCGCCCCCGACTTCAGCGCCGTGTCGGACGACTCGTCGTACGGCAACGGAGTGGTCAGGCGATGGCCCACCCACGACGACATCCGGGTGCTGACGGCGTTGCCGACCAGCTTCCACCGGTGCCCGGCGCGCAGGCCGGGGACGTCGAGTGCGGGCCGGGTCCAGTCCGGGTCGAAGCCCTGCAGTCGTTCGGCACCGACGATGCCGGGGGTGACGATCTCGCCGGTCAGCATCCGCACCGCGGGTGGGCTGGCGATGCCGATGGTCGACCCGCCCTTGAGGGTCGGCACCGCGTTGACGGCCCAGCCGAGGCCGCGGACCCCCTCGGTCCAGTAGAAGCCGCACGGATGATCGTTGGGGTCGGCCTCCTCGGCAGGTCCGGCGTCGTCGGTGAGCAGCACCTCGCGAGGGTCCTCGGTGCGCGACGCCAACATCAGCACCCGCTGCCTGCGCTGCGGCAGACCGAACGCGCGGGCGTCGACCACCCTGTAGGCCCACATGTAGCCGAGCTCGTCGAGCGCGGATGTCACATGCCGCATCGCCGCGCCGCGCCCGAGCTGCAGCATGAACGGCACGTTCTCGAGCAGTAGCCAGCGCGGCCCCTTCTTGCGTTTGACCAGCCGGAACACCTCGTCGACCAGACCGGACCGTGCGCCGGTGATACCGACCGTCCGACCCGCCTGGGACAGGTCCTGGCACGGGAAACCAGCCGCCACCAGCTCGACGCCCGCGGGCAGCGAGCGCAGCGTCGTCACGTCGCCGTGCAGCTCGGAGTCCGGGAACCGCGCCGACAACACGGCCTGGGCGCCCTCGTCGATCTCGCAGTACAGCTCGGTGTCCCACCCGTGGTCGCTCAACCCCAATTCGAGGCCGCCGATGCCGGCGAACAACCCCACCGCGCGCCCGCTCACGTGACTCCTTACTGCCGAACTTCGATGTAAGGACCGTACCCGCCACCCCCGACAACTCCCGTCCCGCTGGGCTGAAGGGAGGGGAGGGGAGGGGAGGGGAGGGGAGGGGAGGGGGAGGGGAGTCAGTCGACCAGTGCGGGTCTGTCCGCCGCGTCGCGGCTCGGGGCACGGCGACGGCTGGGGGCGCGGACGGTGATGGCGACCGCCGCGACGATCAGGATCGCGCCGAGCACGCGGGCCGCGTCGGCCATCCCGTCCATGAACACGGAGCGAGCGAACTCGGCGAGTGGATCACCTTGGGGCCCTGCCACTTTCGCCACCTCGAGTGCGGCGGCCAGGGAGGAGCCGACCGGTTCCTTCGCCGGTTCCGGCACGGCGTCGACGACCGGGGCGATGCCGCGGCTGTAGGTGGCGGCCAGCAGGCTGCCCGCGAGGGCGATGCCCACCGCTGCGCCCACCTCCCGCGTGGTGTCGTTCACGGCGGACGCGACACCCTGTTTGTCGTCGGGTGTGTTCTCGAGAATCGCGGTCGTGGCCGGGGCGGAACACAGTCCGATCCCGGAGCTGAAGATCATCAGCGCGAGGGCCGCGGGCCCGTAGCCGTCCCCGGAATCGACGAACGCCAGGGCGAACATGCCCGCGCCGGACAGGCACAGCCCGATGCAGGTCAGCCAGCGCAGGCCGACGCGGGGCAGCAGCCAGGGCATCGCGACGGTGGCCACCATCAGCGGCACGAACATCGGCGACAATGCCAGTCCGGACTGGAGTGGGCCGTAGCCGAGGACCAGCTGCATGTACTGGACGACGAGGAAGAAGAGACCGAACGCCGCGAGGAACTGGAACGTGAGCGACGCCGCGCCTGCGCTGAAGGCGCGATTGCCGAACAGGCGCACGTCGAGGAGGGGAGCGTCACGACGCAGTTCGACCATCACGAACACGGCCGCGCACGCCGACCCGGTCGTGATCGCCGCCAGCGCGAGGGGATCGGTCCACCCCCGGATCGGCGCCTCGAGCATGCCGAGGACGAACAGTCCGATTGCAGCCACCGCGAGGAGCGCGCCGGGGATGTCGAACGGGTGCGGTGACTCCTCACGCGAGGCGGGCACCGTCCACGACAGCGCGAACAGCAGTGCGGCGGCGACGGCGAAGCCGACGAAGATCGACTGCCACGACCAGTTCTCGAGAAGGACTCCCGAGACGAGCAGTCCGACGATCCCACCCGACGCGGCGACACCGGACCAGATCGCGACACCACGGGCCCGATGTTCGGCCGGAAAGGTCGCGCTGACCAGCGACAGTGTCGACGGCATCACGAGCGCTGCACCCACGCCGGCGAGGGCCCGCAGCCCGATCAGCCACTGCGGGTCGTCGACCCAGATCGGTGCCGCCGACGCCGCCGCGACAACCGCCAGTCCGGCGAGGAGGACGCCCCGGCGCCCGTACCGATCACCGAGTGCGCCCGCGGGCAGCAGCAGTGCGGCCAGTCACAGGGTGTAGCCGTCGACGATCCACGTCAGCTCGTTCTGCGTTGCTCCCGTGTCGAGTGCCATCACCGGCAGCGCGGTGTTCAGGGCTGCCGCCGCGGCGATCACCATCGCCACCGCGGAGCACACCAGGATCAGCGTCCACACCTCCCGCGCCGACAAACTGGTGGTGCCGGGCTGGTCGTGTGCGGTCATCCGTGGCTCCCCCGATGGCTGACGAGACTGACAGTATTGGTTGGAGAACAGCGGTTTGACGACGCCCTCCTCGAACAGACGATGCCCTCCTCGAACAACAACAGCACACGCTGATCGACGGGGCGGCGTGTTGTCCGGATTGTCGACAACGTCCTCGCCGCCCGCAAGGACCCCGTAAACCGACACCGGCAATTGCCACGTTCGACTGCGCCGCCCTCGCCGGTGCGCGGATACTGGAGGACGAGCTCGTCTTCCCACGGACCGGGCGTCAGGCCCGGGACGGCGAATCTCCGGAGGGTCGGACGATGGCCAAGAAGAGCGCAGTCGTGGTCGCGATGGTGATCGCGATGTTCGTCTATCTGGGGGTGGGTGCGTCCACCGCGGCGTCGCCGGCGCCGATCGGCGGCGGATCCGGAATCCTCGTCGGCGGCGAAGCCCTGTGCACGTTGACCGCGATCGGACACGACAACGCAGGACGCCTCGTCGGACTGACCGCCGGGCACTGCGGGGAGCCCGGCTATTCCATCGTCGCGGAACGGCACATGGACGCCGGTGCCGTCGGCCACATCCGGGCCAAGAGTCGCGAGTTCGACTACGCCGTCATCGAGTTCGACCCCGCGAAGGTGGTCCCGCTCAACAATGTCGGCGGTGTCACGATCCACTCGGTGGGTGCGCCCGCCGCGTTCCCGGATGTGGTGTGCAAGCAGGGGCTGCGGACCGGCAACACCTGCGGCATCGTGTGGGGCGATCTTCTGCAGACGAACGAGACGTGGACCCAGATGTGCGTGATCGAGGGTGACTCGGGAAGCCCGGTCGTGCGCGGTACTACATTGGTCGGCATGGTGAATGCCTACGTGGGGGTCGCATGTCTCGGCCCCGAGCTCGGAACCGACATCGACATCATCATGGCCGACCTGAACGCCCACGGCGGCGTGGGTGCGGGCTTCCGTCCCGTCTGACCGCGGATGCCACCTCGCACACGTGCCGGTGACCACCTCACCGAACAGGACCTGACCGATCTGGCCGCTGCGGTGTCCGCGGGCAAACGAGCCACCGTCTACCTCGTCGACGCCACACCGAGCCTCGGGCTGCCCTCGGGCTGCTCGGCGAAGGTGGTGTCGGTCGACGGCAGTACCGTGCTGATCCGGCCGAAGGGAGTCAACGACGAACTTCCCTTCGAGGCCGACGAACTGAGGCGCACGCGCAACCCCGCGCCGACCGCGACGAAGGCCGCTCCTGCCGCGAAGAAGGTGGCCCCCGCGGCCCCTCGAACCCGGTCCGCGTCGGCGCGCGCCGCGCTCGAGCGGTCGGCTGCGGCCACCAGGTCACCCGGAACCGACGTACCGCAGACGAAATCGTCCCTCAGCCCATCCATCGCCGCAGCCCCGACGAGCACACCGAAGGTACCCGTGACCGCACCCACGCCCGCCGCCTCCGAGACCACTCCGGCGGCCCGCCGCCCGCGTCGCACCAAGGAGCCGACCGGAGTCAGCGTCACGCTGCACGCCGAAGCCGGCGGGGAGTGGACGGTGACCGTCACGCACGGGGCGAAGCGTCCCGGCAAGGCGGCGCCCGTCTCGCCGGACGCCGTCGAGCGCGCCGTCCGTGAACTCGGCGACCCGGCCGCGGAGGACGCCGTGACGGCGGTGCTGTCCCAGGCCAGGGAGGCCGCGGCCAAACGGGTCGAGGAGCTCAGCAAGCAGTTGGAGGAGGCGCGCAGCGCGCTGGAGTCGCTCGGCACCTGACGGCAGACGGGTCAGCGTCGCAGGGCGTACGCCTCGAGGTGGCTGTAGCCGCGCACGCGCAGCGCGCGCAGTGAGCGCAGGTGGAATTCCCCGACGGTCTGCAGCGCCCCGGCCAGGTTCGCGTCCACCAGAACCGTGCCGGGACGCGCCGAACCGGTCAGGCGCGCAGCGATGTTCACCACCGATCCGTAGACGTCGCCGAACCGGACCAGCACCTCGCCGCGGGCCAACCCGACCCGCAGGTTCGGCAGTTCCTCGGTGCTCTGCGCCGCGTCCTGCAGTGCCAGTGCGATGCGGGCGGCGTCGAGGGGGTCCTCGACGGCGAAGAGGACCTCGTCGCCGACGTTCTTGATCACCCACCCGTGGTTCTGGCTGATCACGTTGGTGACGGTGGATTCGAAGAACTCGAGCAGTTCGGTCAGCTCGGCGATGTCGAGCCGGCGGGTGAGGCTGGTGTAGCCGACCATGTCGGCGAAGCCGATCACCAGGATGCGGCGGTCGACGTTCTCGCTTCGGCTGTCGAGGAATCGGGCCGCGTTCGACGCCAGGTGCCTGCGCCACACGTAGGACTGCAGCTTCTCGAGCGCGGGCAGCATCTGTTCGGCGACCAGCGCCGCCTCCGCGGCCACGGCGGTCGGATCGACCGGGTGGTCCTGGGCGTGGACCCGGTCCACGATGTGGCTGTTGAGCAGACCCAACTGCCACTCGGCGAGCCGCGAGAACGACTGTCCCAGTGCACGGGTCACCGACACCTCGAGTTGCGGGTCGATGATGCCGCGGTCCACCAGGGACGTGATCGTCTGCAGCGCGGCGACGTCGGCGTCGGTGAACATCGGCTCGTCCGGGTTGGTGTCCCTCGCGAAGCCCATCGCCACCCACAGTCGTTGCGCCCGGTCCAGGGGGACGCCGGAGACCTCCGCCACCTGTTCGCGGGTGTACTTGATCTCGCCGCCGAGCAGGTTCCGCTCGACCTCGGACTGGATCATCCGGAACTCGCGGGCCTGCCGCCGCTCGTTCGCCCGGTCAGCCACACACGGCCCCGTTCGACGCGGACCCCACGAGTTTCGCGTACTTCGCCAGCACCCCCCGGGTGTAGCGGGGCGGCAACGGTTTCCAGCCCTGTGCACGCCTGGTCAACTCGCCCTCGTCGAGGAGCACGTCGAGGGTGCCGGTGCCGACGTCGAGGCGGATCGGGTCGCCGTCGCGGATGAAGGCGATGGGCCCACCGTCCACGGCTTCCGGCGCGACGTGCCCGACGCACAACCCCGTCGTACCACCGGAGAACCGGCCGTCGGTCAGCAGCAGTACGTCCTTGCCCAGCCCGGCGCCCTTGATCGCGGCGGTGATCGCGAGCATCTCGCGCATCCCGGGCCCGCCCTTCGGCCCCTCGTAGCGGATCACCACGGCGTCCCCGGCGGTGATGGTGCCGTCCTCGAGCGCGTCGAGCGCCGCCCGCTCACGGTCGAAAACCCGTGCGGTGCCGGTGAACACGTCCGATTCGAAGCCTGCCGACTTGACCACCGCGCCGCCGGGGGCCAACGACCCGGCGAGGATGGTGATGCCGCCGGTCGGGTGGATCGGGGCGTTCATCGCGCGCAGCACCTTGCCGTCGGGGTCGGGCGGGGCGATGTCGGCGAGGTTCTCGGCGACGGTGCGGCCGGTGACGGTGAGGCAGTCGCCGTGCAGCAGGCCCGCGTCGAGCAGCGCCTTCATCACGACGGGAACGCCGCCGATGTGGTCGACGTCCTTCATCACGTAGGCACCGAACGGTTTGACGTCGGCGAGGTGCGGCACCTTGGCCCCGACCCGCCGGAAGTCGTCGAGGGTCAGCGACACCCCGGCTTCGTTGGCGATGGCGAGCAGGTGCAGCACGGCGTTGGTGGACCCGCCGAATGCCATCACCACCGCGATCGCGTTCTCGAAGGCCTCCGCGGTGAGGATGTCCGACGCGGTGATGCCCCGACGCAGCAACTCGACCACGGCCTGCCCGCTGCGGCGGGCGTATCCGTCACGTCGCCGGTCGGTGGCCGGTGGGGCGGCCGAGCCGGGCAGGGACATGCCGAGTGCCTCCGCGGCGCTGGCCATCGTGTTCGCCGTGTACATGCCGCCGCACGCGCCCTCGCCGGGGCAGATGGCGCGCTCGATGGCGTCGACGTCCTCGCGGCTCATCAGTCCGCGGGCGCACGCCCCGACCGCCTCGAACGCGTCGATGATGGTGACGTCCTTCTCGGTGCCGTCGGAGAGCTTCGCGGTTCCGGGCAGGATCGAGCCCGCGTACAGGAACACCGACGCCAGGTCCAGCCGCGCCGCGGCCATCAGCATGCCCGGCAGCGACTTGTCGCAGCCGGCGAGCAGGACCGAGCCGTCGAGCCGCTCGGCCTGCATGACGGTCTCCACGCTGTCGGCGATCACCTCCCGCGACACCAGCGAGAAGTGCATGCCCTCGTGACCCATCGAGATGCCGTCGGAGACGGAGATGGTGCCGAACTCGAGCGGATACCCACCGGCGGCGTGCACGCCGTCCTTCACGGCCTGCGCCAGGCGGTCCAGGGACAGGTTGCACGGGGTGATCTCGTTCCACGACGACGCGACCCCGATCTGCGACTTGCCCCAGTCCTCGTCGCCCATCCCGACGGCACGGAGCATCCCGCGGGCGGCGGTCTTCTCGAGGCCGTCGGTGACGTCGCGGCTGCGGGGCTTGATGTCGGGGCTGGTCGAGTCCGGTCCGGCATTCATGATCCACCTCCGGTCGGCGGGGTCGGTTCGGTTTCGGGACGGGGGTCGCGGCCGGTCAGGGCGATCAGCCGGTCCTGCAGGGGCGCATCGTCGTCGACCTCGACGGGACGGCCGAACAGTCCGCTGGCGGCGAGCATCTCGCGCTGCGAGTCGAACACCTCCCAGACACCGGAGACCAGGGCGGGGTTCAGGGTCGCGTCCACACCCGTTGCCCGCGCGAGGTCCCAGGAGTGGACGGTGACATCGGAAACCTGTTCGCGCAGATAGTGGTCCACGGTGACGACGGCGTACGACAGGTGCACCGGCGCGGCCGGTGGGGCGGTGTCCCAGGCCGCGATCGCCAGCCCGGACCACCGGTGCCACTCGGCGACCAGGTCGTCGCCGAGCGGGCGGATCCGGCTCTCGGCGTCGGCGACGGTGAGACCGCCGAGCAGTGGTGGCACCCACTGCTGCTCGACGATCACGTGCCGGACCAGCGCGGCCGTGTCCCAGTCGGTGTCGGGTGTGGGGGCGGACCAGTCGGTGACCGCCTCGACGCGGGTGGAGAATTCGTGATGGGCCCGGCGCAGCAGCGCGAGCCATTCGAGGGCCACGGCCGCCGCCTACCGCTGGCCGGGGTCGGGGCGGATGACGCTGAACACGCCACCGCTCGGGTCCGCCAGTACCGCGATCCGGCCGGCGCCGGGCACGTCGAACGGGTCCATCTTCACCGAACCGCCTGCTGCGGTGGAGGTTTCCGCGGACGTGTCGGGGTCGTCCGCGGCGAAGTAGACGTGCCAGTGGGGCGGGATCTGCGGCATCCGCGGAGTCGTGCAGCCGCCGATGTCCTCGCCGCCGGCGTGCATCAGGGTGTAGGCGGTTCCGTCCGGCATGTCCGTGCTCGTCGACGTCAGCCCGACCAGCGTGCCGTAGAACTCGAGTGCGGCGGGCGGATCAGGGGTGATCAGCTCCGACCAGACGAGGGTGCCGGTCTCCTTGTCGAGGGTGGCGCCGACGTGCTGCCCCGCCTCCCACAGTCCGACGACCGCACCCGTCGGATCGGCCACGAACGCCATCCGCCCGGCGTCTCCGACGTCGTCGGGACCCATCACCACGTGTCCGCCCGCCCCGGCGACCTTCGCCGTCACCGCAGCGACGTCGTCCGCGGCGAGGTAGGTGTTCCAGTGCGACGGCGTCCCCTCCGGGGTTCCCGGCGGTTGCCCTCCGACCGCGCCCACGCTGTGACCGCGCAGTCGGGCCATCGAGTACACCCCGCCGCCCGGGTTGGGCATGTCCTCGAACTCCCAGCCGAGGAGCCGGGAGTAGTAGTCCTTCGCGGAGGTGGGATCGCCGGCCGACAGGTCGACCCAGCAGGGGACGCCCTCCGGGTAGCTCGAGCGGGTGGGCATGGCGACGTCCTTTCACGTGGAAATTCGGTCCTGCTGGTCCTCGCCCGGCGCAGCGCCGAACGAGGACCACCGCTCACGTTTCCAGTCCGCGGCCCGTTTGGAAAGAGTGGCCGCGTGGCCGTGTCGCGCCCGGAGGGCTACCTGGGGTCCGGGCCCACCGTCAGCGGCAGCGAATCGTCGGCGGTCCACGCGGTCAGCGACCCGTCGTACACGGCGACGTCGTCGCGCCCGACCAGGGCGAGAGCGTGCGCCACCCCGGTCGCGGCGATGCCGCCACCGCAGTACGTCACCAGGGTGATCCCGGGGTCGAGCAGTCCGGCGTCCTCGAACAGCGCCCGCAACTCCGCGGTCGGGCGCAGCGTGCCCTCCTGCGGATCCCGGATCTGCGCGACCGGCAGGTTGATGCTGCCGGGAATGTGGCCGGGGCGGGCGTAGGCGCTGGCGTCCCCGCGGTAGGTTGCGGGGTCGAGGACGTTGACGATCACGGTCTTCTCGTCGTCGATCGCGTCGAGGATCTGCTGCGTGGAGCGGATCAGGTCGTCGCGGCGTCGGGCGGCGAAGGTCGCCGGGGTGGGGGAGGTGGGGGCATCCGTGACCGGCGCGCCCGACGCCTGCCAGGCGGGCAGTCCGCCGTCGAGGACCGCGACGTCGTCGAATCCCTCGAGCCGCAGGTGCCACCAGAAGCGGGTCGCCCAGTATCCGTCGTGCTGGTCGTACACGACGACATGGACACCGTCGCCGATGCCGAGGGCGCCCGCGGCCGCGGCGAATCGCTCCGATTCGGGTGCCGTCCAGGCCTCGGCGGAATCCGGGTCGGCGAAGTCGGTGAGCAGGTCCGCGAACACGGCGCCGGGAATGTGCGCGGCTTCGTAGGTGGCCCGGCCCGGTTCGACCGTGTACGGCCCGTCCTTCGGCAGGGTCAGGTGGGTGCTCGAGTCCACCACGACGAGCGCGGGATCGTCGAGGTGTTCACGAAGCCAGGCGACGGAGACGGTGTCGGGGAACTGCTGACCCATGGATGACCTCCAGGTGCGGGAAGAGTGGCCTCTGTGACCCTAGCGACCGACTCGCGTCCGCGGCGACGTTATCGCGCACGGTGAGCGGTACCGTGCCGGCCGCGCTCGGTATCTGCGGTTCGAGGCGGTGGCGCTCGCGCAGTCACCGTGCCCGGTTGTGAAATATGCTGTGCTGCAATCGAATACGGCTCGGTGACCGGCCGTGCGCGGGAGGTCGGCGGCCGAGGAGTGGTGATCGCCGCCGATGCGGGGGCAGCGCGGCGGTGAATGTTAAGCCCGTCCGGATTTAAACCCGCTGCCTGCATGTTCGGGAGCGCGAGCGTCTCGTGGCGCCGAATCGGCCGCACCCGTGCGGTTACATACTCCTCGCTCACCCACTCAACACATTCGAGGAGAAGTTCAATGGCAGTCGTACGTGCAACCCGCGCTGGTTCCGCCGAGGATCCCATCGCCCTGATCAAGCAGGTTCAGCCGGTCGTCTCCGGTCTCGGCACGATCGTCGTCGGTGCGGGCGCGATCCTCGGCCTCGTCGGTGCACTCTCGACCTTCAGCTGAGGCGGCGTCGCCGCCCGTGCGCGAGTTCGGTAGCTCCAGCGACCGAACTCGCGCACAGGCGCGTAGCGCCTACGTGTAGTTGTAGAAGCCGCGGCCCGACTTGCGGCCCAGGCTGCCCGCGTCGACCATACGGCGCAGCAGCGCCGGCGGGGCGTAGTGCGGCTCGGCGAACTCGGCGTACAGCGACTCCGCCGCGGCGAGCGCGATGTCGAGGCCGACGGTGTCGAGCACGGTCAGCGGGCCCATCGGGTGGCCGCAGCCGCCCTTCATTGCGGCGTCGATGTCCTCGGCCGAGGCGTAGCCCGACTCGAGCATCCGCACCGCCTGGCACAGGTACGGGATCAGCAGCGCGTTGACGATGAATCCGGAGCGGTCACCGGCCTGCACCGTGGTCTTGCGCAGGGTGTCCCTGGCGTAGTCGGTGACCGCGGCGGCGGTCTCCGGGGACGTGACCAGGGTGGAGATGATCTCCACCAGCGGCATGACCGGCACCGGGTTGAAGAAGTGCACACCGACGACCTGCTCGGGACGCTGCGTGGCGCCGGCGACCTTGATCACCGGGATCGAGGACGTGTTGGTCGCCAGGATGCCGGACGGCTTGACGATCTTGTCCAGCTTGCCGAAGATCTCGTACTTCAGCGACTCGATCTCCGAGGCGGCCTCGATGACCAGGTCCCGGTCCGCGAACTCCTCGATGTCGAGGGTGACCCGGACCCGGGCGATGGCGGCGTCCGCCTCTTCCTGGCTGATCCTGCCCCTGGCGACACCGCGGGAGAGCGAGGACGCGATGCGCTGCTGCGCTGCGTCGGCGAATTCCTGCTTGGTCTCGAGCACCAGGACATCGCTCCCGGCCTTGGCGCACACCTCCGCGATGCCGGCACCCATGGTGCCGCCACCGATCACTCCGATCAGTTCCACGGTCATTCTCCAAATCTGCGAAAACTCGTCTTGTTGTCGGCTACATTGTGCTACGCGCCGGTAACAAAGTCTTTAGCCGCCCACGGTTCGTTCGTGAGGCCCCTGGCCGACGGGGTGTCGAGAGCGGTGCGGAGGTGGTCGATCACCCGGGCGGACGCCGCCGACAACTCGCGGTCCTTCCGCCGCAAGCCGACCACCTGCTCGGTGAAATCGGCACCCTCGACCACGACCTCCCGCAGTGCGCCCGCTGCGAGTTCGGCCGAACCGTGCTGCGGAAGAGCAGACTCACGCCGAGCCCCGCCCGCACGGCGGACTTGATCACCTCCGGAGCGTCCGGCCGACAGCGACCGGACTGCAGTACGCCGAGACGACCACCTGCACCCTTGCCCGGCTCGCTCCGTTCACGATGGCCTCGTACCTCGCGCCCGCGACGACCCGGCTCGGCATCGTCGTCACGGTCGAACCCGCTCGGACTGCGGAACCTCGGGGCACTGTCGCGGGTGACCGGTGTCGACCTGACAGGCCGAGCGTTGTCCAGCCCGATAACGGACGCCGACGGCAGTGCGTTCACTCCGGCGGGCGCCGCACTGCTCGACACGGTGGCCCGGCGGACCGGTCGGGGTGCCGGGCTCGGGGAGGATCGCCCGGCGCGGGCAGAGGACCTGCTGTACGCCTACATCGTCACCGGCACCGCGGTCGACATCGCCGACCACATGCAGCAGTGTTCGATGCGGGCAGCTGTGGCGGGCCACCGTCGATGATCGGGCAGTTGGAACGATTCACGTCCGAGGTCGTACCTGCCCTGCGTTCGACGAGATCACCGAGGGCTGGTGATCACCGGGCGAATCCCGGGAAGGCGTCCGGTGTGTCGACGACGGAGAAGTGGGACGCGTCGCCGGTCAGGATCCGGCTGGTCCGGCCGTCCACCGACACGGGGACGTCGCCGGCGAGCGTGACCCGGTGGACGCTGCGCTTGCCCGCACCGAAGTCGGCGATGCCGTAGTGCTGGGTTGCA
Source organism: Rhodococcus sp. NPDC003318 (assembly GCF_042879035.1). Lineage (NCBI taxonomy): Bacteria > Bacillati > Actinomycetota > Actinomycetes > Mycobacteriales > Nocardiaceae > Rhodococcus > Rhodococcus sp. NPDC003318. The sequence goes on from NZ_JBIAOU010000003.1 coordinate 335,841, forward strand.
CGGTTGTCCCAGATGACGAGGTCGCCGGGGGTCCAGGCCCACCGCAGGGTGTTCTCGAGTCGGATGATGCGGTCCTGGAGCAGTTCGTAGAGCGCCGTGGACTCCTTGGCCTTGAGGCCGACGAAGTTCTTGACGAAGTGTCCGAGCAGGAGCGACTTCTCGCCCGTCTCCGGGTGGATCCTGACCACCGGGTGCTCGGTTTCGAACACGGTCCGCGTGAACTCCTCGAGATAGCCCGTGCGGGTGGCGGCGACGGAGTTCTTGTCGGCGTGGATCGCCGCGTAGTCGTACTCGTTGCTGTGGACGGCCCACAGGTCGTCCACCAGGGACCTCAGCGGGCGGGGGAGCTGCTCGTAGGCGGCGACCGTCGACGCCCACGTGGTGGCGCCACCGTACGGCGGGATGTCGACGGCACGCAGGATCGAGGCCTTCGGGATCCGGTCGATGAAGCTGACATCGGTGTGCCAACTGTTCGCGGCGCCCTCGATCACGAGTGTCCGGTTGTCTGCCGACGTCAGGGTGGGGTGCGTGGTGGTCGGGGAACCGAGGGTCGATGCGAACTGGTACTGCACGTCGTCGTTCACGTGATGCTGGCCGCGGAAGACGACCACCTTGTTGGCTGCGAGGGCGTACCGGATGGCGTACGCGGTCTCGGCCGAAATGTCGCCGGAGATGCGGACGCCCTCGATGAGCGCGCCGATGTGCTCGCCGAGTTTGGTGACGGTGATGCCTCCGGCGGCGTAGACGTCGGCGGCGGGACGGAATTCGGTGGTGGTCACGTCTTCTCCTCGTGCTGGGCTGCGAGGAGGGAAAGTAAAGACTGGCCATTACATCGGCAATCCATCCGATCGTGGCGCGTTCAAACCTTTACAGACGGTCGGTGGGTTGGGTACGCGTCGAACGTTGTGCGAATCCGGGGTGATCGCCGTTGCCGCGCTGCGTTAGGGTGAGCGGTCATGACCGCAAGACGCGGCCGCTACAGTGCGGGCGAGAAGACCCGGATCCGACTGATCGAGGCGGCAGAGAAATTGTTCGCGCAGCGAGGCTACGACGGCGTCACGCTGGCCGAGATACGCAGTGCCGCAGGGCAGAGCAATGCTTCGGCGATCACCTACTACTTCGGATCGAAGGCGAATCTGCTCAGCGCGATTCTCAAACACCGGCTGCCCGTGATCAAGGCGGAGCGCGACGAGCTCTTCCGCCTGATGGACGAGCGCAGCGGCGCTCCCAGCACCCGTGATGTGCTGTGGTGCTTCGTCCAGCCGTTGGCCGACACCCTCGGGGGCGACAACCACTACGCCGGACTGATCGACCGCCTGCTGGACGCGGACCTCGTCGGTGCGGCGTTCGCGGCCGCCGACCCGGACGCCACCGCGAGCGGCTTCCAGGTCAACCGGGTGCTGGATGCCGCACTCGCCGAACTGCCGGAAGGCATTCGGAGGCAACGTGTCCGGATGGTGTACGACAGCGTCCTGCGAACTCTCGCCCGATACGACAGATCGGGCACCGCACCGGACCACGCGGAGCTGTCCTCGCTCATCGACGCCTGGGAGGGGCTGCTGCACGCGCCCACCCGCTGACGTTGTGGCGCGCTCGATCGGCGGCCGCCTCGAGCATCGGTGGCTGCGTGTGTTGGAGTGTGAAAAAGTTGGGGTGGTACCGAATCGACGATGATTCGGCACCACCCCACGCGACGTCGTTGGGCCCGGAGGGCGCAGCCGTGGGTGGCCACTTGGGCAACTGAGAAGTCCGTCTTCACTGTAGCGCACATCACAGGGGGCGCCAGACGTCTCCGACGACCGAATTCTCGGACATCTGTCCACGAAGGGCGTTGGGAAGCAGGGGAATCCGGCCGTGCGCCGTCGGCAGCGCTCACCCCTCCGCGATGGTGCGCAGCGCCTGGTGGTCGGCGTCGAGATCGCCGTCGTCGCGAACCTCGGTACGAACGGTACCGGTCGCGTCGAACTCGACCCGTCGCACCCGGCTGCCGCTCTCGACGACGATCGTGGCCGACCATGCGCGGCCCGCGGGCAGCGCGCGGGCGGTCACCGTCCCACCGCTGCTGGAGTCGAGCTCGCCGATCAGCGCGGCCCGAACTCGCTGTGCCAGCGCGGGATCGGTGAGGCCGCCGTCGTCGAGCAGGATCACCGCCGTGCCGCGGCGGCGCGCGGCCGCCGTCGCCCGGCACAGGGGTTCGTCGTCCGCGAACACCGGCGCCCGGAGGGTGTCCCGCAGCCGCTCCTCGACCAGCGCGCACTCCTCGCGGTCCCGATCGGTGAACACGGCGCCGGCAGCGGATGACTCGAGCAGGGGACGGGCGAGCACGTCCAGCGCGGCGAGCTGCTGGTCGCGTTCGCGGACGACGGCGGCGGTCATCGCCTCGTCCGCGGCGCGCTCGGCCTCGCGCTCGCGGAGGGTGAACACCGCGAACGCCACCGGCCGGACCGTCACGGCGACGAGCACCGAGATCAGGACGGGTGCGAACACGATCGCGGACAGCCGCAGCCCGACCCCCCACCCCTGATCGGTGAGGCCGGTCCACACCGTGAACGTCGCCATCGTGAGGAGGGCGCCGGCACATGCGTGGAAGATCCTGCCCCGCAACGACATGAAGCAGAGAATCGCGACGATCGGCCGGGCGAACCAGATGTCGCTCATGATCCAGCCGGGAACGTCGACCTGGGGCAGAACCAACAGGGCGGCGACCGGGCCGAGTGCCGTCAACGCCACCGCGACCAGAAGGGGCAGCGGATCCCCGGAGACCCCGACGATCGCCAGTGCCCCGGCCGTCGTCAGCGCCAGCGCCACGAGGACCGGCCACGCGTCGTGTGCGTCGGCGAGATAGGCCGTGGCACGCATCGACGACGTCACGCAGAACAGGAGGACGATCACCTTCGCGATCGGTCGATCGAGCCACAGCAGGGTGCGAATGTCCCGCGCGTGGATCTCGTGCGGCTGCCCGCTGCGGCGGCGAGGATCGGGTGCGGTCACGCAGCGTCCGCCCAGAGCAGCGTCACCTGGGTGCCGAGGCCGGCAGCCGACCGGATCACCGCGGTGCACCCGTCGGCGGTGGCCATCCGATCCCGGATGTTCGTCGTGATCCCCAGCTGGAACCCGGGAACCCGGTCGGGATCGAACCCGCGCCCGTTGTCGGCGACGACGACACGAAGCTCGCCGGGTTCGGCGTCGATCGCGACGAGACGGTCGGCCGGCGCCGCGGCGGTGTCCGCGTGCCGCAGGCTGTTTCGCAGTGCCTCGGCGGCAGCGGACGCGATCGCGCGGGCGGCCCGCCGCGGAACGGGAAGGGTGTCGGTGCGGATCGTCACCTGGACGGGTGTGTGGCCGTCCACGTCGCCGAGCGCGGCCCGGATCAGTCCGATCGCGGTGTCCCGGTCCAGGGCCTCGTCGGCGACGGAACGGGACTGCAGACCGTCGAGCTCGGTGAGCGCGATCGCGGCCTGCTCGCTCAGCTCGGGAGTGTTACCGCGGCGAGCGAGCCCGAGGAGGGTACACATCACGCGGTCGCGGATCAGGGCCTGCAATCGGGTGTGCTCCACGGTGCGGGCGGCAGTCGCGGCGCCGACCGCCGACTGCCGCACGACAACCGCGATCGTCCGGTCGAGTGCACGGGCCGTCTGCACACCCGCGATCGTCGCGATGACGAAGAGACCGCAGAACACGACGACCGCCAGGATTTCCACCGGGAGCACGACGTCCTGCCGACCCGTCCTGGTGACGTAACGGACCACTTCCGCGGTGCCCGCGGCGACAGCCAGGTAGCCGAGGCTCGCGGCCGGCCGCCACCCCAGCGCGGCGGCCATCGTGATCAGGCCCGGGAAGGTGGCGAGCCAGATGTCGCGGTTCGGTGGGATGCTCCCGTGCACGACGAGCAGCCAGGTCACCAGCGTCACCAGGTAGCCCACCGCCGCGACGGTGCCGCAGCGACGTATCCACCGCGGGTCGGCGGCGTGACTGGCCGGCCACAGGGCCAGCATCGGGACCAGGACGAGTGCCGCGGCCATCGGAGTCCACCACGGTGTCACGATCGGAGCCAACGAGGCCGCGCCCGGCGCGAGCAGCACTCCGAACAGCAACGTCGCCGCGCCGATGAACCGGGCGAAGGTGCGGACGATCCGTTCCTCTGCCGGGCCGATGCCCGTCCCGCGTCCCGACGGCCGGGGCGTGTCGGGTACGGAGACCGGGGGCCGGCGCATCGTCGTGGTCATCGCGTTCGGCGCGGAGCGCGGACGGTCACAGTTCGTCGAGGGAAATCAGGCCGTCCTGCACCGCGCGGGCAACCAGGGACGCCTTGGTCGGTGCGGAGCGGCCGACCTGGCTGTACTTCGCGCGGATACGGGCGAGATGCGTGTTGACCGTGCCGATCGACAGGTACAGCTCGGCCGCAACGGTGTTCTTCGAATCGCACCGCAGCCAGCTCAGCAGGACCTCGATCTCACGCGGTGACAGCTGCGGTCGACGGAGGGGTCGGGGGGCACTGTGCACGACCGCCGGAATGTGCGGACGACGGTGATGCGGATCGAGTGCGATTGTCATGTCTACCCCCTGGGACGAAGAGGGGCCGCGACACGGATGTCGTCGGACCCCCCACTGCGATCTGAACCTATACGGCGTACGAGGTGCCGCCCAGACCGAACTTCCGTGCCCCGAGAAGTAGGGGCAGGGCGGTGCGGACACCGGCTAACCCGAATCTCCGCCGGCCGACTCGACCGGTCGGCCGTCGTGCCCGAACTCGCTTCGACGAATACTGTCGGTGTAGCTGGACAGGATGGTCGCCATCGCGGCTCGACCCGGCGGCAGGATCCGCACCGTCACCCGGCCGTCGCGTGCGGACGTCAGTTCGGCGGCGACGCTGTCGAGGAAGCGCCGTTGCGCGTCCGTCGGTGCGGTGTCCATGGCCCGGTCGTCGAGCAGGATCACCTCGACTCCCCGGGCGCGCGCCGTACGAGCGGCGGCCACGACAACCGGGTCGGCCATCGACGGAGCTCGGACGCTGTCGCGCAGGTGTGCTTCGAGCAGTCGGCACGCCAGCCGGGTGTCGGCGTCGAGGGGCTCGCCGGCCGCGATCCGCGCGAGCAGTGGGCGGGCCTGCTCGTCGAGGCGCCGCAGCTGCCGGTCGCGCTCCTCGAGGATCGCGGAGTCGGCCGCCTCCGCCGCCACCCGCCGGGTGGTCTGGTCCCGCAACGTGTAGATCTGCCGGGCCGACGGGCGGAGGGTGAACGCGAAGAACGTCGCCATCAGCAGCGGCGCCAGGTTGATGGCCGTCATCCCGAGACCGAGCGCCGCGCCCTGCCCGGTCAGCGTCGTCCACACCACACAGGTGACGATCATCGACAGCATCCCCAGCCACGCGTAGCCCGGACGGCCACGGACACCCATGAACGCGTAGATCGCGGTCGACGCGGCGAGGGGCCACGTCTGCATCGGATTGGCCTGGGGGATGGGCAGCACGCCGAGCACGAGCGCACACGAGACCGGGCCGACGGCAGTCAACGCCCACGTCGGCCGGATCGGGATCGGGTCGCCGGGGATCCGGACGAGGGCGACCGCGCCGAGGCTGACGATCACGACAGCGAGCACGACCGGCCAGAAGACGTCGACACCTTCGCGTGAGACCACGGCGAGCATCAGGAACGTGGCCGAGTAGAACGCGACGATCGAGTCGGCGGCGGGCCCGTGCATCCCGATCAGGGACTGGACATCGCGGGAGTTCCGCAGGATCGGTTCGAGGCGATCGTCGGGTATGTGATGCGGGCTCACGGCATCGCCCAGGTGAGGTTGACGTGGGTGCCCTTGCCGGGCGCGGAGTCGACGCGTCCCGAGCCGCCGGGAAGCCGATTCATCCGGCCCACGATGCTGACGGTGAGGCCGAGCCGGTGAGTGGGAACCATCCTCGGATCGAAACCGCGCCCGGTGTCGGCGACCTCGACCACGAGGGCCTTCGGGGCGACGCGCACCGTCACCGCACGCGTCGCGTGGGGGCCGGCGTGCTGGATGCTGTTGCGAAGCGACTCCGCGAGGGCGGCGCCGACGGCACGGACGGCGTCCACCGGCATGGTCAACGCATCCGCTCCCGATGCCTCCCGGACGTCGAGTGTCACGGCGTCGTCGATGTCGCCGGCGGCCGCACGCAGGTGAGCGACGATCTCGGTCGCTTCGAAGCGGTGATTCGGCCCTGGACCGGCGCGCAGCGCGTCGAGTTGACGCAGGGTGGCGGAGGCCTGGGCGCTGAGTCTCGGCGTGGCGCCCTGCCGTGCCGCCGCCAGGAGCGTGGACATCACGCCGTCGTGGATCAGTGCGTCGAATCGAGCGTGTTCGACATTGCGGGCGTGGCTCGCCGCCGCGGCCGCCGCGGCCGAGTGGGTGGCCTCGAGCGTCGAATCGAGGACCCGGCCGGTCCGCAGCGCCATCACCGCCGCACCGACGAACAACGTGCAGAACATGATGGAGAAGGCGATGTCCGGGACGAGTGGGTTGGTGACGTCCGGGTCACGGACGACATGGTTGAAGATCTGGACGCCGGTGCACGCGACCACCATGTGCACGAACACGAGGATCGGCCGCCACGCCGCGACCGCGGCCAGGCTGGCGAGCCCGGGGAAGGTGGACAGCCAGACTCCCAGTCCGTTCGTCAGGGGCGGGCCGTTCCACGCGAGCAGTCCGGTCGGAATGGCCACCAGGAACGCCACGGCGGCAGCGGCGCCCGCGATTCCCACCGCTCGGGTGTCGCGCAGCAGCGACGACACCCCGAGCACGAGTCCGGACCCGAACACCGCGACCACGGCGGTGGGTGTCCACCACATGTCGAAGTGGTCGGCCTGCGTGACGATGGACGGAGCCAACAGCAGCAGGTAGAACAGGTAGCCGGCACTGGTGAAGACGGCGAATATGCGCAGAATTCGGTCTGTCGCCTCACGGTGCCCGGCGACAGCGGTGGTCATCCGCGGTCGTGGCGATGGGGGACGGGCAACCACCCGTCCTCGACTGCTCGCTTGTAGAGCTCGGTCTTCGTCCGGGCGGGACGCCCGGCCTCGGCGTACTTGGCGCGGATCCGCGCGAGGTAGTCGTTGACGGTGTGCGGTGCCAGGCCCGTGAGGCTGGCGACGCGCGCCGCCTTCTCCCCGGACGCGTACAGCGCGAGGACGTCACGTTGACGCGGGCTCAGCCCGACGTCGAGCAGGCCGGGATCGCCGTCGATGGCGGCTGCCCACTCGGTCGTCACGACCTGCTCGCCGCTCGCGGCCGCGGTGATCGCGGCGATGACGGTGGCGGTCGGCTCGGACTTGCGCAGGACGCCGAGGACGCCGGCCTTCGCGGCCAGGCGAACGAGGTAGGGATCCTCGGCGCTGGTGAAGACGAGGGCCTCGAGGCCCACGGCGCGCAACTGCTCGACGTTGGAGGTCGGCGACGACCCGTCGGCGAGGCGCAGGTCGAGGATCACCAGATCCAGTTCGCTACCCGTTGCCAACAGTTCGGGCACCGTCGGCGCGGACGCGGTGATCGTCAGGTTCGGATGGCCGGACAGCATGGCCTCGAGTCCCATCACGACCGACTCGTGGTCCTCGACCACGCCGATCCGGCGCGGCAGCACCACGGACGAGGTCGAATCCCCCGCGTCCGCCGATGTCTCGGTCATGTTCCCCCTCACGCACTGACGGACGTCGGTCGTGGTGCGTACCGGGCCCGCCCCACTCTGGTCCGGCGTTGACGGTAGCAGTTGAACGCGCCGTGGACCGCTGTCGGCCACGTCGATTGCGGTGAGACAACTCGCAGCCCCCGGTCGGATGTGGTGGGCCTGCACCCGCCGGCCGGAGGCGATCCGGTCGGCCGCACCGAACGGTGTTCTCCGGGTTACACACATCTCCGGCGAGGGCCGTGTCCCGAAAGTCGGGGACAGCGCTCGCCACGTGAACTGGACGATCGCTCGGGCCGAACTGGACAGATGACCTGAATTCGCGACGGAGCGATTCGCCGCTGTGGTGGATACTTCGCATCGCGGCGCCGGTGGCCCTCGTGCAGACGCGATTTCGAGGCGCCACCGACGGCGAAGTCGCGACCCCAGAACGCGTTCCGGACACACGAAACGAGCCCGCCGAGCGGGTGCACGTCACCAGATCCGAAGACCGACTCCGAACCCCCGACCGGGGCCGACGAAAGCTGGGCACCGATGAACAAGCAGACCAAGGGCACCGCCGCCGGGTGGACCGATGCGAACGGCGCCATCGACATCACCACCTTCAGGGCGGTTCCCGGTGACGTCGTCACCTACAACGCCACCTGTGAAAACCCTTGTGCACACAGCTTCTCGGCCTGGTACACGGTGTTTCGGCGTGGATCCGCGTTGTGCGTGCGGGAAGACCTGTGTGCACAGGGGTTTTCGCACCGGGCAGGGGGAAGCCCCGGCCACCCTGGGCCGGGGCCTTCCCGTCGGGACCGTCAGGAGCCGAAGTCCAACCCGGCAGAGCCGGTGCCGGGGCCGGTGGTCACGCTCGACACCGTGACGATGTGCGGCGTGGACGCCGCTGCCCAGGTACTCCGCGGTGATCGTGTCCACGCCGTCGGTGTTGAAGGACCGGTTGGTCGTCGCGACGCCGTCCACCACCGCGATCGGGCTGCCGAGCGCGACGCCGTCGTCCCGGAACTGGACGCTTCCGGTCGCGGCGTTCGGGACGACCGTGGCCGTCAGCTCCATGTTCGTCCCGGTGACGACCGCGTCGGCGCCGGAGATGGCGATGCTGGTCGGCACCTTCTCCGCCGCGGTGACGGTGACGGTGAACGCCGCCGACGTCGAGGTGGCGAAGCCGGTGTCGCCGGAGTGGACGGCGGTGATCTCGTGGGCGCCCGCCGTGGTGAAGGGGTGGTTCAGCACCGCGGTGCCCGCGGCGACGGTGACCGGTGCGCCGATGGAGGTGTCGCCGTCCGTGAACTGCACGGTGCCGGTGGCGTCCGCCGGGGCGACGGTGGCGGTCAGTTCGACCGAGGTGCCGGTGGCGGTGGTGGCGAGGGCACTGACGGTCGTGGTGGTGGCCACCGCTTCCGCATCGTGTTCGAAGTCGAGCGCGAAGTCGGGGTCGATGCTCCCGTTCTGGGTCTCGTTGCCGGCCTCGAGCAGCATATCCACCACCAGCATCACCTTCGCCCATTCGCCGGGCGCCAGGTGGATGCTGCTGAGTTCGGTGCCGGGCTCGGCGAGGTTGTTGACCAGGTCGACCCTCTGACCGCGCGCGTCGTTGATCTCGGCGCGCACGTAGGCCTGCGTGTTCTCGGAGGTGCTCCAGTTGCCGAGGTACACCTGCAGCCGGCCGCCACTGGTGCCGTCGTTCCTCGCGTAGAACGTGGAGGTGGCCTCACCGCCCGGGACGAGGTCGCCGGCCAGTGCCGGGATCTTGTCCAGGCCGCCCAGGTGGCGTTGTCGGCGGAGTACCACTGGAGATGGTTCGGGTCCGCGTACGCGGATGCGGGCATCAGCACAGGGGCGTACACCGCCAGGAACAGTGCCGCGACCACGCCGCCAACGACAGTGGTCAGCCGGCTGAGGGTGCCCTGTGTGTTGATGGTCGAATTCATTGAGGCAGCGCACGGTGGATCTGTTGATCAAGCGTCCAGATCGGTCGGATTTCTTTGTCGGAGTAGCCGATAGCGGACATTCGCGGATCGCGCTGGTCCGGACCCGGTGTCCGATTGGTGGCGGACGTGGCGTGAGAGGTAGGGTGTTCGGGGATTTCGGGATGCACACACCGACCCCGCAGACGGAGTGCGACATGAGGAGGTGAGGCTTGAAGTGACGAGCCAACCTCCCAGTACCTGCCGAAGTCGTCGCTGAACCGTAACGGTTCCCCCTTCGCGCAGCGGCGATTTCGCGACAGCCACACCGCCCGACCCTTCGTCGGGCCGTCCGTGCCTCTCCTCATGCGAAAGCCGTACCCATGATGCGTGACATGCGCCCCTTCCGGCCCCTGCTTCCCCGCCGCGCCGCCGACCCCATTCGCGACACGATCGTCCCCGAGCACTCGATGGCGCCCCACCCGGCGCCGCCGCGCACGGTCGGAGCTGCCACCACGGTCGCGTCGAGCGTCGTCAACAGCGGTGTCTACCGCGACGGGTGCCGGACGGAAGCCCCGCCCGATCTCTTCGAGGAACTGCGCACACTCCCCGACGAGACGTCGATGGCCTGGATCGGTCTGTACCGGCCCTCCGCGGATCAGCTGCTGGACGCGGCCGAGCAGTTCGGGTTGCACGAACTGGCGGTCGAGGATGCGATCGTCGCCCACCAGCGTCCCAAGCTCGAGCGGTACGGCGACACCCTCTTCGTGGTGCTGCGCGCGGCCCGCTACGTGGACGAGAGCGAACGGGTCGATTTCGGTGAGCTGCACGTGTTCTGCGGACCGACGTTCGTACTGACCGTCCGGCACAGCGAGTCGCCGGACCTGTCCGCGGTCCGTGCGCGGATGGAGAGCGACCCCGAACTGCTGCGGCTCGGACCGGAGGCCGTCCTCTACGCGATCCTCGACGCCGTGGTCGACGGGTACGCGCCGGTCGTCGCCGGTCTGCAGAACGACATCGACGAGATCGAGACCGAGGTGTTCAGCGGCGACCCGAAGGTGTCGCGGCGCATCTACGAGCTCACCCGAGAGGTCATCGAGTTCCAGCGCGCCACCAAGCCGCTGCTCGGCATGCTGTCCGGGTTGTCCGCCGGTTTCGAGAAGTACAAGACGGACGAGGAGCTGCAGCGGTACCTGCGCGACGTCACCGACCACGCGACCACGGTCGTCGAGCGGGCCGACGGGTTCCGGCAGTTGCTCGGCAACATCCTCACGGTCAACGCCACGCTGGTGTCGCAGACCCAGAACGAGGAGATGTCCGCGCTGACGCAGGCCAGCTACGCGCAGAACGAGGAGATCAAGAAGGTGTCGGCGTGGGCCGCGATCCTGTTCGCGCCCACCCTGATCGGCACCGTGTACGGCATGAACTTCGACAACATGCCCGAGCTGCACTGGGCGGGTGGGTATCCGTTCGCGCTCGGGATGATGGCACTGATCTGCGTCGGCCTGTACACGATCTTCAAACGTCGCGGCTGGTTGTGAGCGCTCCGCGCCCGTGAGTCCTTCCGGTCCACATGGGGGCCGAAAGGACTCACGGGTGCCGCAGGCGCCTCAGTTCTGCTGCCGGCCCTTGCCGGTGATCTTCCTCCACTGCGTGGTCGCGAGGTACCTGACCAACAGGCCGTAATTCCTGAGCTTCTCCATGGGTGTCCCCCTCATGTCGGTGAATCGCCGTTTTTCCGCCCGGAACTTGACCACAGTTCGGGGCCGCCAGGCAATAGTCTGAAGTGACCTTGTAGTCACCGAAGAGTGAGGAAGTGCGATGAGTGATCACGTCTACTCCATCACCGAGGTCGTCGGTTCGTCGTCCAAGGGGATCGACGACGCCGTCGCGCAGGCCATCGCCCGCGCGAGCGAAACGGTCCGCAATCTCGAGTGGTTCGAGGTGGTGGGAACGCGGGGACACATCGTCGACGGCAAGGTCGCGCACGTTCAGGTGACGTTGAAACTGGGCTTCCGTCTCGACGCGCCCTGACGCGCGTCCCCTCGCCAATCGGCGCGGTGTGGGTCAGGATGGGGTCGTGGACCTCCCCGTGCGCCCGCCCGTGCAACCGATGCTCGCCAAGGCGGCCGCCGCCGTGCCCGAACAGCCACCCGAGGGTGAACCCGTGTGGTCGTACGAGCCGAAGTGGGATGGCTTCCGCGCCATCGTCTTTCGTGACGGCGACAAGGTGGTGCTCGGCTCGCGCAGCGGCAAGGACCTCGGTCGGTACTTCCCGGAGATGCTCGATGCGGTCCGTGCGGAACTGCCCGAACGTTGCGTCCTCGACGGCGAACTGGTCGTTGCGCGGGAAATCGGCGGACGCACCCGGTTGGACTGGGAGGCGCTGTCCGAACGGATCCATCCCGCCGCGAGCCGGGTCGCGCTGCTCGCCGAGCAGACGCCCTCGCAGCTGATCGGGTTCGACCTGCTGGCGCTCGGCGACGACGACCTGACCTCGGTGCCGTTCGCGCAGCGTCGGTCCGCGTTGCTCGACGCCGTCGGTGGTGGTCCGTCCTGCCACGTCACGACGGCGACCACCGACCCCGCCGTCGCCACCGAGTGGTTCCACGCCTTCGAAGGCGCCGGCCTGGACGGTGTGGTCGCGAAAAAACTTGCAGGCCACTATGTTCCGAACAAGCGCGAGATGATCAAGGTCAAACATTCGCGCACCGCGGACGCGGTCGTCATCGGGTACCGGCCGCACAAGAGTCAACCGGGGATCGGGTCGATGTTGCTCGGCCTGTACCAGGACGGCGACCTGCGGATGATCGGCGGCGCCTCCGCGTTCACCGCAGCCAAGCGCATCGAGTACCAGGAGATCCTCGACCGGCACCGTGTCGGGGAGGACGTCGTCCACGACGGCGAGGCCACCCGGTGGGCCGCCGGACGGGATCGGCAGTGGGTGCCGCTGCGTCCCGAACTGGTGGTCGAGGTCGCATACGACCAGATGGAGGGCGACCGGCTGCGGCATGCCGCCCGGTTCCTGCGGTGGCGTCCCGACCGTGACGCGGACAGCTGCACGTACGAGCAACTGGAGGTACCGGTGCGGTACGACTTCGCCGACGTACTCGCGGGAGGCAAGTGATGGCTGCCAAATCTCCTGCGGTCGAACTCGACGTCGACGGCATCGAGGTCCGGTTGTCCAGCCCCGACAAGGTGATGTTCCCTCAGCTCGGCCCCGAGGGCGGGACGAAACGTCATCTCGCCGAGTACTACCGGTCCGTCGCCCTGTTCGACGGAGGCGGAATCATGACCGCGCTCGGTCAACGGCCGACACACCTGCAGCGGTTCCCGGACGGCATCGAGGGCGAGGAGGTGTACCAGAAGCGGATCCCGGCGAAACGGCCCGAGTACCTGGCCACCTGCACCGTCACGAACCCGAACGGCCGCACGGCCGACGCGCTCCTGGTGCGCCGGCCCGCCGACGTCGTGTGGGCGGCCCAGATGGGCAACGTGACCTTCCATCCGTGGCCGGTGCGATGCGCCGACACCGACCGACCCGACGAGCTCCGCATCGACCTCGATCCGCAGCCCGGCACCGGGTTCGCCGAGGCTCGGGGCGTCGCGCTCGATCTGGTGGTGCCCCTGCTCGACGAGCTCGGGCTCGTCGGATACCCGAAGACGTCCGGTGGCCGGGGTGTGCACGTCTACGTGCGGATCGAACCGCGCTGGGACTTCGTCGACGTCCGGCACGCCGCGATCGCCTTCGCGCGCGAAATCGAACGCCGCGACCCGTCCCGCGTCACCACCGCGTGGTGGAAGGAGGAACGCGGGGCCCGAATCTTCGTCGACTTCAACCAGACCGCGCGCGACAAGACCGTCGCCTCCGCGTACTCGGTGCGCAAGACGCCGCGGGCGACGGTGTCGACGCCGGTCACCTGGGCCGAACTCGCCGATGTCGAACCGGACGACTTCACCATCGCCACGGTGCCCGATCTGCTCGCCCGTCGCGGTGACCCGGCCGCGGACATAGACGAGGTCGCGCACTCCCTCGACGGACTGCTCGAGATGGCGGCGCGGGACGCCGCGAACGGACTCGGCGACCTGCCCTACCCGCCGCAGTACCCGAAAATGCCCGGAGAGCCGAAACGCGTGCAGCCCAGTCGGGATCGGGACCGCCCACAGCAGCTCGAGTGAGAAGACCCGACGGCTCCGTTCACCGCGCTGGACCCCGGGTCCGGCAGTAGGCTGCCGAACAGGTGAACAGCCGAGAGCCGGTCGCCGACCGGATGCCCACCGGCACCACCAGGACGGACGTCGGTGGGTAGGGGCCGTTCGAACGCGCGGGAGGGTGTGCGATGACCGGAAGTCCAACTGTCGGAACGAACGAGGCGATCCTGCGCATCGCCAAGGACGTGTGGTGGGTGCTGCTCGTGCGCGGCATCCTCGCGATCGCGTTCGGTATCGTCGCGCTCGTCTGGCCCCACGTCACCGTCCAGGTGCTCATCGTCGTCGTCGGTGTCTTCTGGATCGTCGACGGCCTGGTGTCCGCGGTCCGCGCGATCCAGGCCCGCAAGGTCGTCACCAGTTGGGTCTGGTGGCTCGCGGGCGCGTTGGTGTCCGTGATCGCCGGCGTCGTCCTGTTCGTCTGGCCGGATCTGACCGCGCTCGCGTTCGCCTACGTGATGGGCTTCTGGGCGATTCTCGTCGGCATCCTCGAGATCATCGGCGCCTTCCAGGTGATGGCCAACGGCGGCCAGTGGATCGGAGTCATGGTCGCCGGTGTCCTCTCCCTCCTGTTCGGTCTGTTCCTCGTCATCTGGCCCGGCTCCGGCATCACCGGCCTGATGTGGCTCGTCGGAATCTTCGCGCTCCTGTTCGGCGTGTTCTTCGTGGTCGGCGCCTTCCAGGTGCGATCCGCGGCCAAACGCGCCGGCGTGGCCTGACACCCGGAGGCATCTGCTTCCACAGGCTCGGCTGCACGGGGCGGCGTCACGGGTGCGGCGCCGCCCCGTGCAGCCGCGAGAACCCCGACCTGACCGTCGGCGATTCGCCAAACGCCGGCGAATCGTGTGTCAATGGGGCGCCCGACCGCGTGGGGGCGTCGGGTTGCACAGACTGTCGATGTGATGGGAACGGAAATGGGTATGCGTTCGAACGGGCGGAACGGGAAGGGGGGCCGCTGGTCGCGGCGGGTCGCGGTGACAGTGGCAGCGGCGACGACGCTGGGCGCGGCGTTGACGGTGCCGACGCAGGCGGCTCCGCTGGTCCCCGGCGGCCCGGACGTGCAGACGTTCGAGCTGCCGCAGTTGCCGGGCGTGCAGTTGCCGCAGATTCCCGGTCTGCCGGTGCCGGCGCAGGCGGTTCCGTCCATCGGTCCGGCGAACTTCTCCACTCCGCGGCTGAACCCGTCCGAGGGCGAGGTGGTGGGGGTCGCGCAGCCGATCGTCATCTCGTTCGCCGAGGCGATCGCCGACCGCGCCGTTGCCGAGCGGGCCATCCGGATCACCACGACACCGAAGGTCGACAGCGGCCACTTCTACTGGATCAACGACCGCCAGGTCCGGTGGCGCCCGACCCAGTTCTGGCCGGCGAACACCGACGTCGTCGTCGAGGCCGGCGGCGCCCGGTCCGCGTTCCACGTCGGCGAGGCCGTGATCACCACCGCGGACGACGTCACCAAGCAGATCACCGTCATCCGCAACGGTGAAGTGGTCAAGACGATGCCGACGTCGATGGGCAAGCCGGGGCACGAGACGCCGAACGGCACCTACATCGTCGGCGAGAAGTTCCGCGACATGTACATGGACTCGTCGACGTACGGCGTTCCCGTCGACTCCCCGGAGGGCTACCGGACCTACGTCGAGTACGCGACGCGCATTTCGTACAGTGGCATCTTCGTCCACGCCGCACCGTGGTCGGTGAACCAGCAGGGCTACAGCGACGTCAGTCACGGCTGCCTGAACGTGAGCACCGAGGACGGCAGGTGGTTCTTCGAGAACGCCCGCAAGGGCGACCCGGTCATCGTCGTGAACACCAGCGGCGGAGTCCTCGACGGCCACGACGGTCTCGGCGACTGGAACCTCTGAGGCGGCCGCGCCGCCTGCGCGCGAGTTCGGTAGTCCTGGCTACCGAACTCGCGCACGGGCACGACGCGATACCGGGTGCGTCGACACCTCTTCTCGCCGCCCTGCAAACACCGCGCAACGCGGTACGCTCGGGCGATGACGGGTCTTGCATACGCACAGCCGATTCCCGCGGCCGAGCGCCGCGCGGCAGGTAAGCGCCAACGGACTAGCGTTCCCCGCACCTCCCATGCCCGGTGGGAGCCGGCCGCGGACCGGCCCGATCCCGTGGTCGTGCTCGAACAGCAGAACTCGCTGCGGGTGCCCGACCTCGTCCCCCTGCGCTACGAACGGATGCTGGTGTCGCCGTTCACCTTCCTGCGTGGCTCGGCCGGGATCATGGCGTGGGACCTCGGCAACGGGCCCCGCACGGATCTGATGGTCGAGGCGTGCGGTGACGCGCACCTGGCGAACTTCGGGTTGTTCGCCGCGCCCGACCGCCGACTCGTGTTCGACCTCAACGACTTCGACGAAGTGCACCGGGCACCGTTCGAGTGGGACATCAAGCGGCTCGCCTCCTCGCTGGTCGTCGCGGCGTTCGACAACGGGCACACCCCCGAGGACGCCCGCTCGGCGGCCAGGTCCGCCGTCCAGTCGTACTGCGAGACGATGCGGCGGGCGGCCGGTATGACGGCCCTCGACATCTGGTACGCGCGCATCGAGGTCGAGGCCGCGTTCGCGCAGCTGCGCAGCGAGTTCAAGAAGTCGCAGCTCGGAGCGGCCGAAGCGGTGCTCGCGAAGGCGGAGCGGCGCACGCAACTGGGCACGCTGAAGCGGTTCGCGCAGCAGACCGAGGTCGGGCTGAGGATCAAGGAGGAGCCGCCGCTGATCGTCCGGTTGCCGTACGAGCGGCAGGCCGAGGCGACCCGCCTGCTGACCGACGCGTTCGAGGACTACCTGGAGACGTTGGCGCCGGATCGCCGACAGCTGGTGCGGCGGTACAGCTTCCAGGACATCGCCCGCAAGGTTGTCGGGGTCGGCTCCGTCGGCACCATGTCCCTGATGGCGCTGTTCGTCGGCGACACCCCCAACGATCCCCTGTTCCTCCAGATCAAGGAGGCGCAGCGGTCCGTCCTCGCACCCTTCGTGCGGGATCACCACTACCCGGACCAGGGGCAGCGGGTGGTCGAGGGTCAGCGGATGATCCAGAGCGCCTCCGATCCGTTCCTGGGTTGGTTCACCGGAACCGGACCGCTCGGTCGCAACTTCTACGTCCGTCAGTTGCGCGACAAGAAGGGCGGATTCGACATCGCGACGATGCGGCCCAAGGGGATGCGGGTGTACGCCCGCCTGTGCGCCGTGGCGTTGGCGCGGGCCCATGCCCGCACCGGGGACCCGGCCGCGATCGCGGGCTACCTCGGGTCGGGGACGACCTTCGAGGATGCGATCGTCGAGTGGGCGGTCGGCTACGAGAAGGTGAACCGCGCCGACTACGAGCGGGTGAAGGCCAGCCGCAGTGGTGCACCTTCGGACGCCTGAACGTCCGTAAGTGCACCACTGGGCAGTGCCCACCTACCAGATCTTGACCCGCTGGTCCGGATCCAGGTAGAGGGCGTCACCGGGGCGGACGTCGAAGGCCTCGTGGAAGCTGTCGAGGTTGCGCACGACGCCGTTGCAGCGGAACTCCGGCGGTGAGTGCGGATCGACCGCGAGCCGGCGGATCGCCTCCTCGTTGCGGGCCTTGGTGCGCCACACCTGCGCCCAGCCGAAGAACACCCGCTGCAGACCGGTGAGTCCGTCGAGTTCGGGTGCTTGCGCGCCGCTCAGCGCGATCTTGTACGCCTCCAGGGCGATCGACAGTCCGCCGAGGTCGCCGATGTTCTCACCGATCGTGAACTCGCCGTTGACCTTGTGGCCGGGCAGGGCCTTCGGTTCGAACTGGTTGTACTGCTCGATCAGTGCCGTGGTCCGCTTGCCGAACTCGGTGCGGTCGTCGTCGGTCCACCAGTCGACCATGTTGCCGTCACCGTCGTACTTGGCGCCCTGGTCGTCGAACCCGTGCCCGATCTCGTGGCCGATCACCGCCCCGATGCCGCCGTAGTTGGCGGCGTCGTCGGCGTCGGCGTCGAAGAAGGGCGGCTGCAGAATCGCTGCGGGGAACACGATTTCGTTCATGCCCGGGTTGTAGTAGGCGTTGACGGTCTGCGGCGTCATGAACCACTCGTCGCGGTCCACAGGTCCGCCGAGCTTCGCGAGGTCGCGGTCGTGCTCGTGCGCGTAGCCGCGCCGGAAGTTGCCGAGCAGGTCTGCGGCGTCGACCGTCAGGGCGCTGTAGTCGCGCCACTTGTCGGGGTATCCGATCTTCGGGGTGAACTTGTCGAGCTTCGCCAGGGCGGCCTTGCGTGTGTCGGTGCCCATCCATTCGAGCTCGGAAATGTTGCGGCGGTACGCCTCCTGCAGGTTCGCGACCAGCTCCTGCATCCGTGCCTTCGCCGCCGGGGGGAAGTGCCGCTCGACGTACAGCTTGCCGACGGCCTCGCCGAGCAGGTCCTGCACCAGCGACACGCCGCGCTTCCAGCGCTCCCTGTTCTCCTCGGTGCCCGACAGCTTCCGGCCGTAGAAAGCGAAGTCCTCCGCGACGAGCGCTTCGGTGAGAAACGCGGCGCGCGAGTGGATCACCTTCCACGCCGCCCACTCCTGCCACTGGGCGAGGGGCCGTTCGGTCCACAGGGCGGTCAGGGAGGTCAGGAAGCTCGGCTGTCGGACCACCAGTTCCGCGAACGCGGCCTCGGTGCCTCCGAGGCCGGAAATCCAGGCGGCCCAGTCGAAGCCCGGGTTCTCCGACGCCAGGTCGGTGAGGGTGTACAGGTTGTAGCTCAGCTCCGCGTCCCGTCGCCGGACCACGTCCCAGTGCCCGGCGGCGACCGCCGTCTCGAGGTCGAGGATGCGCCGGGCCGCGCCTGCCGGGTCGGGCCGGCCGGCGAGCGTCAGCATCGCTTCGACGTGCGCGAGGTACGCGTCCCGGATCTCGGCGTAGGAGTCCTCGCGGTAGTACGACTCGTCCGGCAGCGAGATGCCGGACTGGGTCAGGTGCACCAGGTAGCGCGCGGAGTTCTTGGCGTCGGTGTCGACGTAGTTGCCGATCAGCCCGCCGACACCGGTGCGCTGCAGGCGCCCGAGCAGTGCCGCGAGTTCCGTGAGGTCGGTGACGGCGTCGACGGCGGCGAGTTCGTCGGCGATCGGACCGAGACCCGCGGCCTCGACGCCCTCGGCATCCATGAACGAGCGGTACAGGTCGCCGATGCGCTGCGCGTCCGTGCCCGGCGCGCCGTTCTGTTCGGCGGCCTCGGTGATGATTGTGCGCACGTCGATCTCGGCCTGGTCGTAGAGAGTGCGGAAGGCGCCGTCCACCGCGCGGTCGGCGGGAATCTCGTACGTGTCGAGCCACTGGCCGTTGACGTGGACGAACAGGTCGTCCTGGGCACGGACGCCCGTGCCGAGATGGGTGAGGTCGATTCCGGAACGAGTCATGCCCTCCATCATGGCCGCTCCGCGGCCTGTGCGTGATTCTGGTGGCCCCAACCACCGAAATCACGCACAGGCGCAGCGCCTACACGCCGATGTTGATGGCGCCGCGGTAGCCGTCGGCGGTCTTGACCACCGTCACCATCCCGGACTCGTCGAAGATGGTGTCGGTGGAATTGTCGACGTTCTGCTCGCGGCCGGTGTGCTCGTCGTACGGACTGGTCGCGTAGATCTCGTCGAGCAGATCCTCCTCGAAGAACAGCTGCGTGGTCAGCACCGTCTTCGTGTCGACGTGCACCTTGAGGTGGATGTGCGTGGTCCGGCCCGGGTACCAGCCCGGGAAGATGGTGGTGAACGTGGCGACGCCGTTGCTGTCGGTGGTCTGCGCGCCGCGCAGGTAGGTGCCGTCGTCGGTGGTGGTCGCCTCGATGTCGCCGACGCTGTACGAACCGTTGGAGGTTTCGCCGGACGCCTCGCCGCCGGGAGCACCTGCGCCGCCCTGCGGCGCCTGACCGCCGGTCGGAGGCCGACCCGACGGCGGGGCGCCGTTCGCGCCGAGGGAGCCGGACTCGAAACCGGAGTACACGCCGCCCGCGTCGCAGTGCCAGATCTCCACGACCGCGTTCGCCACTCCGCCGCCACCCTCGGGGGTGCAGGTGGCCGCCTCCTGCACCCGCAGGGCCAGCTCGAACGTCGTGCCGGGCCGGTCCTCACGGATGTCGTTGCGGATGGAATCGACGTCGAACCAGTACGGCCCCTGCGTCTCCTCGAGGCTGGTCACGCACTGCGGTGCCTGCGCCAGCAGTGCCATGACGTCCGAACTCGCGGGGGCAGACCCCGAGGCGCCGGATCCGGTGGTCGCGGCGGCTGCCGACGTCGACGAGCTCCCGGACGATCCGTTGCCCGCGCACGCCGCGATCAACCCGCTCAGGCCGACGGTGCCGCCGAGGGCGAGCGCCCGACGGCGGCTCACCCGGGCCCGGCTCTGTTCGACGTCCTTGTTCACGTACCACTCCGATCGATCTCGTTGTGGTGTCGATCCTGACCGAATGCGCTGGGAGGGCGCTTGGATGAATCCGTGGAGTGGCTGTGAGGTTCCTCAGCGCGGAGCGGGAGTGAGGGTGATGGAGAACTGGTTCTCGACGTTCTGCCGGAACTCGTCCTCGCACCGCTGGACGGCAGCGCTGTCGTTGCCGGCGTCCCGCAGACAGTCGACGAAGTCGCGGCCGCCGATCGTGTTGAAGATGCCGATTCCGACGACCACCAGCACCACGGAGACGACCACCGCCAACACGCCGAGGATGATGCCCGCCAGCGACACTCCACCGTTGGTGGCGAGCCGCTTCCGGTACCGTGACCGCCCCATGATGCCGAGGATCACCGCGAGGACACCGAGCACGATGCCACCGACGATGGTCCAGACGGCGAGGAGGCCGAGGACACCGAGGATCAGTGCCGCGATGCCCACACCGTTGCTGGGTGGCGCAGCGGGCGGATACCCGCCGGGGTACTGCGGGGCGCCGGGGTACGGGTACTGCTGACCGGGATAGGGCTGTTGGCCGCCGGGGTACTGGGGCGACGAGCCGGGTGGGCCGTACTGAGGCGACGAGCCGGGTGGACCGTACTGCGGTTGCTGGCCCTCGGGGGTCTCTTCGGGAGGCGGCGGATTCGTCATCGATGCTCCTCCTGACACGCGGAGTCGACCGGGCACGCGAGGCGCCGGACGGTGCCCCGCCCTCGCAGACTAGCCCGGTTTCCGACCGTGTTGTCCGAATCGTCGAGCCCCGGCGCGACTCAGAGCAAATGGACGCTGGCCTGCGTGCGGGTGAGAACGACCCCGGATGTGTCGACGAGCTCGGTGTCGACCAACGCGAGGCGCCGTCCGGCGCGTACGACCCCGGCCCGGACGCGCATCGGACCGCCGTCGAGAGTGGGGGACCGGACGAAATCGATCCGCAGATCCAGCGCGCGGTAGTGCTGCCCCGCGGCGGTCAACGTCTGCGCGGCGAGCCCGGTCAGCAGGTCGGATACCGAGACGAGGTTGCCGCCCTGAACGGTGCCGAGGTAGTTGGCCATCCACGGCCGGGGCTCGAACTCGGCGATCACCTCACCGCGGTCGACTGCGGTCAGTTCGACGCCGAACAGTCCGGCGAGCGGACCGCGCGCGACGGTGCCGGCGGCGATCGCGCGCACGATGTCGAGTCCGTTCCGGTCGGCGAACTCGCTCGGATCGCTGCCCGTCTCGGGAACCGGGACCGGCAGCGGCTCACCTCCGAACACCGCGTCCGCGTGGGTCGCCCCGCGGGTGACGACGACGGAACGGGCGGTGAGCACGGCGAGCGTCTGCCCGTCGGGTCCGGTCAGCTCGCCGGCGGACAGGCCGATCCCCGCGTCGGGATCGAGGTGCTCGACCCGTCCGCGCGCCGTCACGACGCCGTGGTCGGGCAGCGGCGCGGCCAGTACCGCGGTGATCTGCGACAGCACCGTTTGGGTGTCCTCGGGCAGCGTGTGTGCCACGGCGCCGCCCGGCACGCCGTCCACCAGCGCACCGAGTGAGCCGAGGATGGTACGACCGCGATGATCGTGAAACCGGGGGCCGACCTCCTGGGTGAACTCGACACGACCCGGTTCGACCGCCACGGGACGACCACCCATCATGGTCAGCAGTCGGTCGATTCGCGGCCCACCGGTGGAGGTCATGGCCACTTTTCTATCACCCGGCTCCCGAGCGCGACGCCGCCGGGGAGTTGCGCGCACCACAGCGCCGGGCCCGCGACAGCACCGTCACATCGCACCGCGATTGCGGCGCCCGCGTCCTCGCCGTCGAACCGGGCGGCACGAACTGCCCGCCGGCGGGGGGACCGGGTGGACGGCATGTCGGTTGTCCGGGCCTCGCAACGCGGGCAGGGTGACGGCATGACGATCATCGGTGGGCTCTCGCCCGCAACGCTTCTCGACACAGCCCTCGCCGAGGCCCGGGTCGGCCTCGGCGCCGGAGGCATCCCGATCGGTGCGGCGTTGTTCGCGGCCGACGGCACCGTCCTCGGCCGCGGTCACAATCGGCGCGTGCAGGACGACGATCCGTCGGTGCACGGCGAGACCGATGCCTTCCGGCGCGCGGGCAGGCAGCGTGACTACCGGAACACGATCATGGTCACCACCCTCGCGCCGTGCTGGTACTGCAGCGGACTCGTCCGGCAGTTCGGGATCGGCGCGGTCGTGATCGGGGAGAACCGCACCTTCACCGGCGGCGAGGACTGGCTCCGCGATCACGGGGTCGAGGTCGTCGTCGTCGACGACGACCGGTGCACGGCGATGATGACCGAGTTCATCGCCGCCCGCCCGGAGTTGTGGAACGAGGACATCGGCGTCGCCGACCTGTGACCGACCACGCGGCGCGCGATGACCAGTCCGATCCCGACCGTGGACATCCCGACGTGGCGAGCCGACGGCGCCGCGGCCGACGCGGTGCGCCGGGCCGTCGACGAGAGCCCTGGAGAAGGCTGGCTTCCTGCGCGTCGCCGGGCACGGTGTCGACCCGGACCTCACGGCCGCGCTGCGCCGCGGCCCGAGAGCGCTGCCGAGGTGACGGCGCGGAACGCTGTCGCGGCCGGGCCTCAGCCGCCGAGGCGGGTGTGCATCTCCCAGACGAGGACCTCGGCGGGCTGGTCCGTCGCGGTCAGGCGCTGCCCACCGGTCGCGGTGAAGCGGACCGCGTCGCCCTCGCTCAACCGTCCCGCGTCCTCGAGGTCCACTGCGCCCTCCGCGACGAACAGGTGAAGGTAGGGCGACTCCGGCAGGGTGACGCTGTCTCCGGGACGCATCCGCGCGACGTACAGGGCGGCGCCGGCGTTGTTGATGCGGATCGCGGAGTGACCGCGATGCTTGCGCATCCCCGACGCCACCGGCACCAGTCCGCCGCGGATCAGTTCGTCCTCGACCTCGAGCTGTTCGTAACCGGGGGTGACGCCGGACTCGTCGGGCAGCACCCACATCTGGATGAAGCGCACCGGATCGGAATGCTCCGGCACCTGCGACCCCGTGAGTCGCCACGAATCGTTCTTCTCGGAGTGCAGGATTCCGGTGCCGGCGCTCATGCGTTGCGCGAGACCGGGATAGATGACGCCGGAGTGCCCCATCGAGTCCTGGTGCACCAGCGAGCCGCGCAGCACCCACGTCACGATCTCCATGTCGCGATGCGGGTGGGTGTCGAAACCCTGGCCGGGGGAGACGGTGTCGTCGTTGTTGACGAGCAGGACACCGTGGTGGGTGTTGTCGGGGTCGTAGTGCTGGCCGAAGGAGAAGGAGTGCTTCGAATCGAGCCAGTCGACGCTGGTCGCGAGCCGGACCCCGGCGCGCCGGACGTCGACGGGTGGGGTGATCGCTGCCGTCATGGTGCCTCCTTCGCACAACTTCGTTCTTCAACATAGTCAGGCCCTCCGCTGTTCCCCCCGGGTCGTGACCGCTCCGATGTCTGAACGTGCCGTGGAAGGCGTTCACCGATCCGCTGGATGCGCGGAATCCGGCGCGACGATCACGCGTGACGGTTTACTTGTGTCATGCCGTCGGCTGCGTACGACTTCATCGTGGTGGGTGCGGGCTCCGCGGGGTGCGCGGTGGCCGGACGACTGGCCATGGAGTCCTCGGCGACGGTGCCGGTCGCCCTGCCCCGACGAGGTGTCGCATCGCTTCGTCGCGGCCGCACGTGCGGCAGGCGTCCCCGACACCGACGATGTCAGCGGTCCCGAACTCGACGGTGTCACGATCAGTCTCGTCACCATCCACCACGGTCAGCGCTGGAGCACGGCGCGTGGCTACCTCGATTCTCGGAAGAACCTGACCGTCGTCACCCGAGCCACGGTCAGTCGGTTGATCATCCGAGGCGGTCGTGCCGTGGGTGTCGAATACTCCCGTCGCAGAATGAGCCGAGCCTTCGCGAGCCGGGAGATCATCTTGAGCGCAGGTACTTTCAGAACACCGCATCTCCTGCAACTCTCGGGCGTCGGCCCGGCGGATCACCTCCGCGGCGTCGGGATCACTCCCGTGGTCGACAGTCCCCGCATCGGCCAGGGACTGACCGACCACCCGCCCGTGTGGAATATCTGGGCTCTGGCGCCAGGCCATGTCGGGTTGGCGGACGCCGGCAAACCGACATGGTTTCTGCAGTGGCTGTTGCGCAAGCGCCGCAAGCTCGCCAGTAACGGCGGGGAAGCGCTGGCTCACATCCGTTCGGAGCCCGAGCTTCCGGCATGCGATTTCCAGTTCATCGTCGCTCCCGGCGATGCTCGCGCCGATCCCAGGGGAGGGACATCGAGCTTCTCCGCGTCCGCGGTGTGGAGGGCCTTCGCGTCGCAGACGCCTCGGCGCTGCCCGTCATTCCCCGCGCCAACACCAACGCTCCCGCGATCATGGTCGGAGAACGTTGCGCGGACTTCCGGCTGAACGGTCGTTGAAGTCGCGTGCGGAAGCGTCGCGTGAACATCGCCCGTACGCGGCACGTTCACCTCGCTGTGCTACCCAGTTGCTCGTGCAGTCCCCACAGAGCGAACCCGCCGTCGGATCCACTCTCGCCACCGTCCGCGCCCGTGCCTCCGCCCTCGCGCCGAGTGAACGCCGAGTAGCGGACGTGTGTCTGGCCCGTCCCCGCGAGGTCGCGTGGTGGTCGGCCGCGGACCTCGCCGAGCACGCGTCGACCTCGACGGCGACGGTGGTGCGGGCCTGCCAGAACCTCGGGTTCACCGGCTTCCAGCATCTGCGGATGCTGCTGCTGCGTGACCTCGGTGGCGCGGTCGAGGGCGACGCGAGCCAGGCGTCGCCGGATTCGGGGATGGGCCTGATGCGGACGGTGTTCGAGGAGGTCGCCCGCGACCTCGGTACCGCTCTCGCCCCGCTGGACGAGGAGTCGTTCGACGCCGCGGTGACGGCGCTCGCGCGGGCCCGTCGGGTGCTGGTCGTCGGCAACGGCGGCGCGTCGGCGCCGTGCGCGGGCGCCGTCGCCTTCCGGTTCGTGCTGAACGGGCGCCCGGCGGAGGCGCCGGTCGACGCCGTGGTGCAGCAGCTCACCGCGCGCCATCTGTCGGACGAGGACGTGTGCCTGGCGATCAGTGACAGCGGGATGAACGCGTACACGCTGGAGCCGGTCGAGGCGGCACGCAGCGCGGGCGCGACCGTCGTCGGTGTGACCGGGCACGCGCGCTCGACGCTCGTCGACCGGTCGGACATTGCGCTGGTCGTCGGGGGTGCGGGACCGTACAGCGCGCACGGGGTCTCGTCCACGGTCGTGATGCTCACTTTCCTGATCGGCCTGCAGGTGGCGGTGTCGAGGAATCGGGACGGCTCGGACGAGGCGGCGGAGGCGAGCCTGAAACAGGTTGTGACGCTGCTCAATCCGAAGGAGTGACGGGAGTGGCGACGGTCGGCAACCGTTGCCCCGAGTATCACGAAAGGTTGGAACGGCATTCGACGGCCGTTCACCTGAGACTGGCTAACTACCGATGTAACAGGAATCCCAAACGAGCCGAGTTTGGGTAACGCCATTTCATCGGGAGTTGAGCATGGGCAGCATTCGGATCGAGGGCCTGAGCCGGAAGTTCAAGAACGT
This sequence comes from Rhodococcus sp. NPDC003318, assembly GCF_042879035.1. Taxonomy (NCBI): domain Bacteria; kingdom Bacillati; phylum Actinomycetota; class Actinomycetes; order Mycobacteriales; family Nocardiaceae; genus Rhodococcus; species Rhodococcus sp. NPDC003318. The sequence goes on from NZ_JBIAOU010000003.1 coordinate 361,575, forward strand.
CACCGCGGTCGACGACATCTCGATGGACATCCGCGACGGCGACTTCCTCGTCCTGCTCGGACCGAGCGGCTGCGGGAAGACCACCCTGCTGCGCATGATCGCCGGCCTCCTGGAACCGACCGGAGGTCGAATCCTGCTGGACGGCAACGACATCACGTCGACGCCGGCCAAGCGGCGCGACGTGGCGATGGTCTTCCAGAACTACGCGCTGTACCCGCACCTGTCGGTGGGCAAGAACCTCGCCTTCCCGCTGCGGATCCGGAAGGTCGCCAAGGACGAGACCGCGCGACGCGTCGACGAGGTCGCCCAGCAACTGGACATCTCCCACCTGCTCGACCGCAAGCCGAAGGAACTCTCCGGAGGTCAGCGTCAGCGCGTCGCCGTCGGACGCGCGATCGTCCGCAGCCCCAAGGCATTCCTGATGGACGAGCCGCTGAGCAACCTCGATGCGAAACTCCGCACCGCCACCCGGCGGGAACTGACCGACCTGCACCGCAGGCTCGGAGCCACGTTCGTCTACGTCACGCACGATCAGGTCGAGGCCATGACGATGGCCACTCGGATCGCACTCCTCAACGGCGGCCGGGTCGAGCAGATCGGCACGCCTGAACAGGTTTACGACACCCCGGCCTCGGTGTTCGTCGCGGGCTTCCTCGGCAGCCCGCCGATGAACCTGCTGCCCGCCACCGTCGGCACCCGCGGCCGGACGGTCGTCGCGTCGGGCGACGGTGTCGAGGCCGAACTGTGGCCGGGACAGTCCCCGCAGCGCGCGGTCACACTCGGCGTTCGGCCCGAACACCTGCAAGTGGCGGGCATCGTCACCGGCACGGGACTGCGCATGACCGCGCGCGTCGAATCGATCGAGAACCTCGGCAGCGAGCAGATCGCGTACTGCAGGGTGGGTGACGCCGCGGTGTGCGTGCGCGCGCCCCGCCCGATCGCCCTGCTCGCCGGACAGGACGTCACGTTGACCGCGCCCGTCGAGCGGGTGCACCTGTTCGACGGTGACACCGGCCGACGCCTCGAATGGCTCGACGTTCCCGAGATGACCGAGTTCGACGCCCAACTCCTCAGCAGGTGACCCCACCTCCTGCTTTCCTCCCCCGCACCGTATTTCCCCTCACCCCAGGAGTCCTGTAAGCATGCGTACAACCAAGTGGCTGGCCGCCGGGGCACTGTCGGTCGCCGCGCTCACCCTCGCCGGCTGTGCCACCGGCACCGTGGACGCCGCGTCCGGCGAAGCCGGCCAGACCATTCCCGAGCTCGCTCCGGATCAGAAGGTGGAGATCACCTTCGAGTCCTACAACCTCGCGCAGGCCGGTGTCTGGACCGACACGATCACCGGACTGATCGACGACTTCGAGGCCGAGCACCCGAACATCACGGTCAAGGCTCAGCCGCCTCAGGGCGGCTCCTCGGCGACCGCGAGCAGCGTCCAGACCCAGCTGCTCGCCGGGAATCCGCCCGATGTCGCCCAGATGACCTTCGACACGGTCGATTTCTCCGTCAACCAGCTCGGCGCCCAGAACCTCGACAAGCTCGTCGGCGAGGACGCGGTCGAGGAGAACTTCGGCGGCGCGCACCCCTTCCACCCGCGGGCGAAAGTGCTCGGCGACTGGAACGGCGCCACGTACGGCATGCCGTACGTCTTCTCCACCCCGGTCCTGTGGTTCAACGCGACTGCGCTCGAGAAGGCCGGCGTGCCCGCTGACACCGACCTGTCCACCTGGCCGGAGGTGACGGAGGTGGCGAAGAAGATCACCGCCGCCACCGGCAAGCCCGCGCTGTCGATCAACTGCTCGGTCAAGGGCGGCAACTGGTGCATGCAGGCGCTGTTCAAGTCGACCGGCGGCGGCGTTCTGTCCGACGACCGCAAGACCATCGAATTCGGTGAGACCGCCTCGGTCGAGGCCGTCACCGAACTTCGCAAGATGTTCGATGCCGGCGTCCTCGCCAACCAGGCGGCCACCGCGCAGGGCGAGGCGTTCATGAAGGGCGACACCGCGATCACCCTGACCACCTCCGCGTACCAGGGCGCGTTCATCAGCGCCGCCAAGAACGGCGGCTGGGAACTGAAGGCCGCCGAGATGCCCGCCTTCGACGGCCACGACGCGGTCCCCACGAACTCCGGATCGGGATTGTTCATCTTCTCGCAGGACCCGGCGAAGCAGCGGGCCGGCTGGGAGCTGATCAAGTTCATGACCTCCGACCACGCCTACACCGAGATCTCCAGCAAGATCGGCTACCTGCCGCTCCGCACCTCGCTGACCGAGGACCCGGCCGCGCTCGAGCCCTGGGCCGACGCCAACCCGCTGATCGAGCCGAACCTCGCGCAGCTCGACCGCCTGCAGCCGTGGGTGTCCTACCCCGGCAACAGCTACGTCCAGGTCGACGACATGCTCGCGACCGCCATCGAGGAGTCCGTCTTCTACGGCAAGGATCCCGCCGCCACCCTGGCCGCCGCCCAGGAGCGGGCGCAGGACCTGATCTCCTGATCCGACCACCAGAAAGCACATCACCATGACGAGCACCCTGCCGCTGCGCGCGGCGACCCGACGCCTGCCTCTGGCGGGGACCTACAACTTCCGCGACGTCGGAGGTTACGCAGTGGGCGAGCGTTTCACACGCTGGGGCAAGCTGTTTCGCTCCGATGCACTCCATGCCGTCGACCAGACCGGACGAGACACCCTCGCCGGGCTCGGCCTCGGACTCGTCGTCGACCTCCGGGAGAACGACGAGCGGGAAACCGCGCCGAACGCTCTGAACGGGGTCGGTCACCGCGACGTGCACGTGCCGGTGTACGACGGGCCCATCGAGTACACGGCGTCCGATCATCCGGGTGCAGCTTTCGACCTCGAGGGACTCTACCTGCAGATGCTCCGCGAGCACGGCGGCGCGCTCACGAACGCCGTCCGGTTGATCGCCGCGTCCGGTGACGCCCCCGTCCTCGTGCACTGCACCGCGGGCAAGGACCGCACCGGCCTCGTGGTGGCGCTGACCCTCTCCGCGGTGGGTGTCGACGACCGCGACGTGATCGCCGACTACGCGCTGTCCGAGACGATGCTCCACGGCGAGTGGGCCGACGCGATGCTGGCGTCGTTCCGTGACCGCGAGCTGCCCGACGGTTTCGACGTCGAAGGCGTGGTCTCGGCGAGCCCCGCGCCGCTGATGCGGCGCACCCTCGCCGTCATCGAGGCCGACCACGGCGGCGCCCGCCGCTACCTTCTCGCCCACGGCATGACCGAGTCCGAACTGACCGATCTGCGGGCCGCAATCCTGTCCTGAGGCACTTCGTGCCCGTGCGCGAGTTCGGTGGCCGAACTCGCGCACGAGCGGCGGAGCCGCCTGCTTCCGAACAACCCCGTCCGAAGGAAGAGACCATGAGCGAGTACGGAAATCCCGACCACTACATCCTGCACGTGAGCGACACCCACTTCGTCGGTGACGGCGAGCTGCTGCACGGGAAGGTGGACAGCGACGCGAAGCTGGGTCGCCTGTTCGAGCGTCTGGACCGTACCGGGCAGCGCCCCGAGGCGATCGTGTTCACCGGCGACCTCGCCGACGCCGGCAACCCGCAGGCGTACGTGCGGTTGCGTGAGATGGTCGAGCCTGCGGCGGCGAAGCTGGGTGCCAAGGTGATCTGGGTGATGGGCAACCACGACAGCCGGCCCGAGTTCCGCGCCGGGCTGCTCGACGCCGAGCCGACCCAGGAGTCGGTGGACATCGTCCACGACATCGACGGTCTGCGGATCATCGCCCTCGACAGCACGGTTCCCGGTCAGCACCACGGCGAGATCACCGACGAGCAGCTCGACTGGCTGACCGACGTCCTCGCCACCCCGGCACCGCACGGCACCCTGCTCGCGCTGCACCACCCGCCGGTCCCGAGTCCGCTGGCGCTGCTCGAGTACGTCGAGCTGCGGGACCAGCGTCGGCTGGAGGACGTGCTGCGCGGCACCGACGTCCGCGGCATCCTGGGCGGCCACCTGCACTACTCGACCACCTGCACGTTCGCGGACATTCCGGTGTCTGTGGCATCGGCGACCTGCTACACGCAGGACCTGTTCCCGGCCGGCGGTATGCGTGGGCAGGACAGCGGCCAGTCCTTCAACCTGGTGCACGTGTACCCGGACCGCGTCCTGCACACCGTGGTGCCGGTCGAGGTGGGCCCGACGCTGTACGAGATGACCACCGAGCAGATGGCGGCCGTGCAGAACATGACGACGGAGGAGGCCCTCCGTTTCATGTCCCAGCCCGTCGCGCACTAGCCGGTCCGTAGCCGAGGAGATCACCATGCTTGTCGAAATGCCAGCTGCCGCATCGGCTGCGAAAGCGGGAGGTGCCGGGCAGCGGCCGAGTCGCCTGCCCGCTCTGCGACGTCAGCTGGTGCCGTTCGCGTACCTGGCGCCGGCGCTGGCGCTGTTGGTGGTGTGGATCTACAAGCCGCTGGCCGAGACGATCGGGCTCTCGTTCTACAAGTGGAACATGATCCCGACGTCGCCGAAAGTGCCGGTGGGACTGGACAACTACACCACCGTGCTGGCGTTGCCCGAACTGCACCAGGCATTGTGGAACACGGCGGCGTACATCGCGGCGTTCATGGTGTTCTCGCTCGTGCTGCCCGTCGGCATCGCGCTGCTGAGCAACCAGGTGACGGGCCGGTCGAAGACGTTCTACCAGGCGTTGATCTTCGTTCCGTTCCTCGTGACTCCGGTTGCGAGCAGCGCGATCTGGCGCTGGTTGTTCACCCCGGACACCGGCACGATCCCGCGCGTCGCCGCCACCATGGGGTTCGAGATGGGCGACGTGTTCCGCGATCCGAAGGTCGCGCTGATCGGTGTCGTGGTGGTGGTGGGCTGGCAGATGCTCGGATTCGGTGTCCTGGTCGTCGCGGCGGGCATGGCGGGTATCAACCCGGACTACGCGGCGGCCGCGTCGCTGGACGGCGCCTCACAGGCGACGATCACGCGCAGGATCATCCTTCCGCTGCTCTCGCCGACGCTGGTGTTCCTCGCACTGATGACGATCCTGCTCAGCGCCCAGTGGACGTATCCCGTGATCGACATCCTCACCCAGGGCGGGCCGAGCGGGTCGACCACCAACATCTACTACCTGCTCTACGAATTCGGTTTCCGGAACTTCGACGCCGGACTCTCGGCGGCCGCGGGCACCCTCTTCTTCCTGGGTTTCGGTGTGATCGCGTTCGTCTTCGTCCGGCTCTCGGACAAACTGAGTTTCTACGACAACTAGGTGACACCAATGTCCTTCGTCATGGTCGACGCGCCACCGCGTACCACCCCCGTTTCCGCCGAACCCGAACGCCGGGTCGGCGACGAGCCCGTCGGGTCCCGCACCCGCGGGAGGATCGCCGCTGGCCACGTCCTGCTCGCGATCCTGGCTCTGCTGAGCATCTTTCCCGTCTACTGGATGTTCGCGACCGCCTTCCGCCTACCGCAGGACATGCTCTCGTCTAGCCCGATCCCGTGGCCGCTGAGCGTGGAGAACCTCCGGTACGTGTGGGACACGATCCCGATGGCGTCCATGCTGGCCAACACGTTCGTGATGGCCGCGGCGATGGCGGTGAGCCAGCTCGTCGTCGCGATCCTCGCCGCGTACGCGTTCGCGCGCTGGAACTTCTTCGGCAAGCAGGTGCTGTTCCTGCTGTTCGTCGGGTCGTGGCTGGTGCCGTTCCAGGTCACCATGATTCCCAACTACCTGCTGATCTCGCAGATGGGCCTGCTCGACACCGTCGCCGGCGTCGTCATCCCGAACCTGTGCTCCGCCTTCGGTGTGCTGATGCTGCGCCAGCACATGGAGGCCTTCCCCACCGAGCTGCTCGACGCGTCTGCGATGGACGGCCAGAGTTCGTGGGCGACCCTGTGGAAGGTGGTCGTGCCCAACATGAAGCCGGCGCTCGCGGCCCTCGGCATCATGCTGTTCATCTCGGCCTGGAACGAATACCTCTGGCCCGCACTGGTGTTGCGGAAGTCCGACGCGCTCGTGCAGATCGGTATCCGGAGCTTCCTGGGCGCGGAGGGCGACAACTGGGGCGCGGTGATGGCGGCGTCCGGCCTGGCGTGCCTGCCGATCTTCCTGATCTACCTCTTCCTGCAGCGCTACGTCGTCGACGCGTTCGTCCGCTCCGGACTCAAATAGCCGACTCAACAATCCGAGGAGCCTTCGTGAAGATCGTCCAGATCAGCGACACCCACCTGACCGCACACGGCGGCCGGACACAGGAGAACTTCGAGCGCGTCGTCGACCACGTCAACAACCACCTGCGGCCGGACCTCGTCGTGCACTCCGGTGACATCGTGATCATCCACCCCGACGACGCAGCCGACCGTGCACACGCGCGAACACTGATGGCGGAGTTCACCGCCCCGGTCCTCGTCGTGCCCGGCAACCACGACATCGGTGAGCCCGGCGCGGCCCCCTGGGCGGGGATCGGTGTCACCGACGAGCGGGTCGCCGCGTTCGAGTCGGTGTGGGGCACCGGCCACTGGCGCCACGACGCCGGCGGCTGGACGGTCCTCGGCCTCAACAGTGAGCTCTTCGGCTCCGGCCTGGGCCGGGAGGCCGAGCAGTGGGCCTGGATCGAGAACACCGTCGCGGACCTGCCGGCCACCGCCCGGGTGATCGTCTTCCTGCACAAGCCGATCTGGCAGGTGGCCGACGAGCCCACCGATCACAACCTCGACATCGGCGAGTCCCGCGCCCGGCTGCTCGACCTGCTCGGGACGGTCTCCCTCGCCGCGGTCGGCAGCGGACACCTGCACTGCTACCGGCAGACCCGCCGCGGTGAGACGCTCGAGGTGTGGGCCCCGGCCACCGCGTTCGTCGCCGGGGACGGTGACACGTTCGCCGGCCCGCTCCACCAACTCGGCATCGTCGAATACGACTGCGCCGACGGCACCGTTCGCGCGGGCTACCGGTCCGTGCCCGGCCTCGACGACGTGTCGGCCACCGGGGTTCCCGAGGTGATCGCGGCGATCACCGCGCTCACCGACAGCCCCGTCGGCTGACCCCGGATCCGCGGGGACGGGCGGCGGCTGCTCCGTCGGCGCTGTTGACAGCGCCGACGGCGAGGGCCACGCTCGAACGAGTCCGGTTCGGCGAGGAGGCGGGCATGGCCACTGCGGTGACGGTTCCCGATTCGGTGCGTGCCCGCGTCGCGCTCGGTCCCGAGGCGGCGCGGGCGCCGGTCACCGACCCGACACTGGGGATCGCGGTTCCGCAGACCCACCGGGGCGAGCCGCCGCACCGGCTGGTGACCATCGGGGACTCCATCACCCAGGGCTTCCAGAGCGGTGCCGTCTTCCACACCGATCTGTCCTTTCCGGCGATCATCGCGTACGAGCTCGGCTGGCTGGAGCGGTTCCGGTTTCCGCGGTACGGCGGACCGGGCGGCCTGCCGTTGAACGTGGAGCTGATGCTGCGGGAGGTGGAGGCCGAATTCGGCACGCAGCCACGGATCTGGCAGATGCCGCTGGTGCTGTACCGGGTCCGGGAGTTCATGGACGAGGTGGAGGACTACTGGGAACGGGGTCCGGGGACGCGGCTGCCGGACCTGTCGGGGTACCTGCACAACCTGTCGGTCTACGGATGGGATCTCCGGGACGCGCTGAGCAAGACCGCGGAGACCTGCGCGGCCGCCGTCGCGGCGCCCAACGACGCGCTGATCGACCAGATCGTGCAGAACAACGCCGAGCGGGCGGCGCTGCGGGTGTACCCGAGGTGGGCGACGAAGCAGCGGACGATGACGCTGTTCGACGCCGCCGCGGCGCTCGGGGACGATCACGACGAGAGCACCGAGGCCGGCATCGAGACCCTCGTCGTGTTCCTCGGCTCGAACAACGCCCTGCGCAGCGTCACCGACCTCCGGATCGACTGGAGTGGACCGGATTTCGCCGACCTCACGGCGAAGAACAGGTACACGGTGTGGTGCCCGGAGCACTTCGCATCCGAGTTCGCGCAGGTCGTCGACGCGGTACGCGAGATCAACGCGCGGCACGTGATCTGGTGCACCGTCCCCCACGTGACGATCGTGCCGATCGCCCGCGGCCTCGGCGGCAAACTCGCTCGCGGGTCACGCTACTTCCGGCACTACGCGCGGCCGTGGGTGCGTGACGAGGACTTCGACCCGGACGTGGACCCGCACATCACCGGCGAGCAGGCGCGGGAGGTCGACGCCGCGATCGACATGTACAACGACGTGATCGAACGCGCCGTCCGGGAGGGCCGCTCGGGAGCATCGGGGCCGCCGCGGGACTGGTACCTGCTCGACACCGCGGGCATTCTCGACGCCCTCGCCTCCCGACGCTTCATCGACGATCGCAGCATGCGGCAGAACCCGACGCTGCGGCCGGACTGGTGGCAGCGGTACCCGCTGCCGCCGCCGCTGCGGGCGTTGCGTCCGATGCCCAACTCCCACTTCCTCGTCGGTGACGGCCGCGGCGGCCGCGGCGACGGTGGACTGTTCTCGCTCGACGGTGTGCACCCGACGACGGTGGGGTACGGCATCGTCGCCCAGGAACTGATCCACATCATGACCCGGGCGGGCGTCGAGTTCCGCACCGCCACCGGCGCCGTGCGCACCCCACCCGTGGCGGTCGACTTCGATCGGCTGATCGCCCGCGACACCCTCGTCCGCACCCCGCCGCAGAACGTCGGGACGACCCTCGAGACGCTCGGCTGGCTGGATCAAGTGACGGACTGGGTGCAGCGCGTGGTCGGTCGGAAGGTCTAGGCCGTGGTCGCGTGCACCTCCCGGATCAGGACCTCGGCCGGTTCGGTGACGGTGGCCCGCTGACCTCTGGAAGCGGTGAGCCGCAACGCATCCCCCTGTCCGAGCGGCCCGACTCCCTCGACGTCGACGGTGCCGCGGGTCACGAACAGGTGCCCGTACGGCCGGGATACACGACACCGCAGTGGCCGGTCGAATCCTGGTGTACCAGTGACCCGCTCACCACCCAGGTCACGATCTCCGTGTCGCGGTGCTGGTGGGTGTCGAACCCGCTGCCCGCTTCGACGACGTCCTCGTTGTTGACGAGCAGGACCCCGTGCGCGTACCGGGCGTGGTCGAAGTTCCCGGCGAACGGGAAGCTCTGGCGGGAGTCGAGCCATCCGTAGTGCTGGCGGGCCCGATTGCCCGCCCGCCGGATCTCCGTCCCCGCCACGGTCACTCCAGGCTCTCGTGGGCGGCCGGGATCGACCCGAGTCGACCGGCCTGGAAGTCCTCGAACGCCTGGATGACCTCGGCCCTGGTGTTCATCACGAACGGGCCGGCCATCGCGACGGGTTCGCGAATCGGCTTGCCGCCCAGGATGAACACCTCCAACGACTCGGTGCGGGAATCCTGCGTGTCGGCGGCCGCGATCGTGATCGTGTCGCCGCGGTGGAACTCGTCGCCGACCCGCTCGCCGCGACCGAACACGGCCAGCTGTCCCATCCGGATCGGCCGACGCTCGGCGCCGACAGTCCCGTCGCCGGCGAGGACGTAGGCGAGCGCATTGAAGTCGGGGTTCCACGGCAACGTCACGCTGGCGCCGGGCGCGATGGTCGCGTGCAGCAGGGTGATGGGGGTGTAGGTCGAGCCCGGCCCCTGATGGCCGTCGAGGTCGCCGGCGATGACGCGGATCAGTGCGCCGCCGTCGGGGGAGGAGAGCAGTGCCACCTTGCTGCCGGTGATGTCCTGGTAGCGGGGCGCCGCCATCTTGTTGTCCTTCGGCAAGTTGACCCAGAGCTGCACTCCATGGAAAAGGCCGCCGCTCGTCACGAGTGCCTCCGGCGGGGCCTCGATGTGCAGGATGCCGCCGCCCGCGGTCATCCACTGGGTGTCGCCGCCGCTGATCACGCCGCCGCCACCGTTGGAGTCCTGGTGCTCCATCGTCCCGTCGATCATGTAGGTGACGGTCTCGAAACCACGGTGCGGGTGCCACGGGGTGCCCTTCGGCTCCCCGGGTGCGTAGTCGACCTCGCCCATCTGGTCCATGTGGATGAACGGGTCGAGGTGGCGCATGTCGACGCCGGCGAACGCGCGCCGGACGGGGAAGCCCTCGCCCTCGTACCCGGTGGGTGCGGTGGTCACGGCGAGGACGGGACGGGCGGTCGCGCCCGGCGCGGTCTCGGCGACGCGCGGCAAGGCGAGGATGTTGTCGACGGTCACGGCGGGCATGCTGCGCTCCTCGGATCGAGTAGTTGATTTATCAACTATCTTCACCGTAGCTCAACGCACTCGATCGCCGGCTATTCCCCGGGCCCCGCGGCGGCACGCCGGTCAGGGCAGCAGCACGAACTTCCCGCGCGGATGGTCGCCCTGCAGTTCGATGTGGGCGCGGGCCGCGTCGGCGAGGGGGAAGGTCTTCGCGACGGTGACGTCGAGTCCGCCGCGGCCCGCGAGTTCGACGATCTCGAGTCGCGCCGCACGCCGGATCCGGGCACTGTCGGGGTTGTTGGCGCCGATCGCGTGGAAGCCGTCCCGCTCGGCGCGGCCGAACGCGAGGATCGTGACGACCCGGTCGCGGTCGTGGACCAGGGCGAGGGAGGCGTCGACGGCCTCGTCGGTGCCCGCGGTGTCGACCACAGCGTCGACACCGTCCGGGGCGAGCTCGCGGAGCCGGCCCTCGAGGCCGTCGCCGTATTCGACCGCGGTGACGCCCAGTGCCCAGAGGTGCTCGTGGTTCCGCGCCCGCGCGGTGCCGATCACGGTGGCGCCGCGCGCGAGTGCGAGCTGCGCGGTCGCGGTGCCCACGGATCCGGACGCGCCGTGGATCAGGAGGGTGTCGCCGGCCGCGACGCGGACCGTTGTCAGCGCGTCGACCGCGGTGGTCCCGCTCGACAGCAGGGCGGCGGCCTGCTCCCAGGTGAGATTCTGCGGTTTCGCGAAGGTGACCGCGGCCGGCACCGTGATCAGTTCCGTGTAGGTGCCGGTGCCGGGATCGACGATCACCTCGTCGCCGACGGCGATCGGTCCGGTCGGGCCGACGGGGTCGTCGCCGACCGCCACGACCACACCGGACGCCTCGATCCCGGGCCGTACCGGCAGGTTCGCGGGATCGGCGCCGACGGCACCGCTGTACACCTTGTAGTCGAAGGGGTTGACGCCGACTGCGCGCAGCCGGACCTGCACCTGCCCGGGTGCCGGATCCGGTACGGCTTCGTCGACGACGGTGAGTACTTCGGGTCCACCGAACGCGGTCGCTACGACTGTCTTGGCCATGTCCGGCCAACCGTGCAGCCGTGGGAACTATTCCCTCGCGTGCACCTTTTGCACCAGGGATAAATTTGGACTGAGTGCAAGTTTCGTCGTAGTATGGCAGGGTGACCCAGGCATCCGGGCTGCGCGCAGCCAAGAAGCTCGAGACGTGGCGTGCCCTGCGCGCTGCCGCCATCGAGCTGGTGAGCGCCCGGGGATTCGACGCCGTGAGCGTCGAGGAGATCGCCGCCGCGGCCCGCGTCTCCAAGAGCACCCTGTTCAACTACTTCGACTCCAAGGAGTCGGTCCTGCTCGACCCCGACCCCGAGGACCCGGCACGGTGGCGCGCGCTGGCCGCGGCCCGGCCGGCGGACGAGCCGATGTGGCACTCGCTGCGTGAGATCATCACCGCGACGGCATGCCACGACGAGGGCAAACTGCTGTTGCGCAAGGCGATGATCGAGCAGTGTCAGGCGCTGCTGGAACCGGCGATGGCCGCCAGCGCGCCGTTCCGCGGCTTCGTCCGCGAATGGGTCACCGCGCGCGTGACCGACGAGATGGTCGCCGCCCTGGTGGTGAACTCCACGTTCGCGATCGTGCACACCGCGTATCGCTGCTGGCATCCCGACGACGGTGTGCCGCAGTTCGAGACGCTCGTGCGACGCGGCTTCGACGTCGTCGGGCGGGGCATGGTCGCGCTGAGCGAAAATCCTGCAACCGCACCGGAGTCGACGTGACCACCCTGTTGGAGCGGCTCCAGGGGCTCGAGCCGCTCGTCGTCTACCTCGTCGTCAGTGCGTTCGTGTTCGTCGAGGACGCACTGTTCATCGGGTTCGTCGTCCCCGGCGAGACCGCCGCGATCGTCGGCGGCGTGATCGCCAGCCAGGCCGACGTCAACCTGTGGGTGATGGTCGCGGTGGTGATCGTGGCCGCGATGCTCGGAGACACAGTCGGTTTCGGGATCGGCCGCCGCGTCGGTCCTCGAATCCTCAGGTTCCCGTTCCTGTCGAACGGACGCCTCGACGGCGCCCAGGACATGCTCCGTCGCCGCGGCGGGCCCGCCGTGTTCTTCGGCCGGTTCGTCGCGTTCATCCGAACCGTGATGCCGGCCCTGGCCGGGATCAGCGGCATGCCCTACACGCGGTTCCTCGCGTTCAACGCCGTTGCCGCGATCATCTTCGGAACCGGCAACGTACTGCTCGGCTTCTTCGCCGGAAACTCCTACGAGCGTGTCGAATCCGCGCTCGGCAGCGGCGCCTGGCTGCTCGTCGCGGTGGCCGCGGTGCTCGCCCTCGGGTGGTGGCTGCGCCGCCGTTTCAGGCGTACCTCCAGCGGGTCTACGCCGCTCGCCGAGCCTGACGACTCGGCCGCCCCGATGCCGGTCGCCGGGCCCTGACAGCACCGGACGTGGCCGGCGGGAGTCGCCACAGAGGACTCTCAGAGTTGGGCCGGTCGCACTCTTACATACCGTCCGTACGGTCTCGACCATGGATGTCGCCGTCGAACCCGTGTCCCGTCGTCGTCGCCTGTGGGCGGGAGTGGCGGTGATCGCTGTCCTCCTCGTCGCCGCTGCGGGAGTCGCTGCGGGACTGCGTTCTCCGGTGACGCCGCCGCGCCTCGTCGCCGTCGTCAACGACGACACCGGGGCCGCCGCGATCGGCGAGCGCGTGGTCGCCACGCTCGCGCAGTCCGACGAGTTCGACTGGGAGGTGGTCGACTCCGCGGCCGCCACGACCCCCGACCACCTGGCCGTGGTCACCATCCCCGCCGACTTCTCCGACGCCGTGGTCTCACTCGGCACCACGACGCCGCGGCAGGCGGAACTGACGCTGACGCGGGGCAGTGCCGCGGACGACGGCGCCATGTCACGCTTGACCGCAGCGGTGTCCGAGGTCACGTCCGCCACCGGCATCGGAAACCTGCTCGCCGGGATGGCGTCGGCGCGTTCGCAGTTGCAGCAGGCAATGCTGCCGGCGCAGGTCCTGACCGGCGCGACCGCGGCCGCCGACGCCCAGGCGCAGCGCATGCTCGCCGGCGTCGACGACATCCTCCCGTACCTGGAGACCGCGAACGCCGGGGCGAACCAACTCGTCGACGTCGCGGGCCAGGTGTCGGGCATGGTGCAGCAGGCGCGCGGCCCGGCGACGGAACTGTCGGCACGACTGACCGAACTCGACGTCACGATCGGCGACGTCACGGCTGGGACCGAGCGCCTCCGCACCGGAATCGACGCCCTCGCCCGCAGCGTCGAGGGGTTCGACGCCGGCGTCGCGGCATCGCTGGACCGGACGTCGGAGGACCTGACGGCGCTGTCCACCCAGCTGACGGCGATCACGGGATTGCTCGGATCGGACGTGGGCCCCGGGACGGACCTCGGCGCCGCGCTGGCCAGTGGTTTCGGTCAGCTCGAGAGCGTCTCCGCGCAGCTGTCCGGCGCGGGCAGCCAGTTGCAGACGGGGATCGGTCCGATCGCCGAGCAGGCACCCCAACTGCTCGGCAGCGCGGAAGACGAGATCCTCGGAGCGGTCACCCAACTGAAGACGGTGTCCGCACAGTTGAGTGCGCAGCTGACGGCGGGTGTCGACGCGATCCCGGCCCGCACGGCCGGACAGCAACGGGCGATGTCGACGACGATGGCGGCGCCGGTGGCGGTCGTGGACACCGGTGGCGTCGCGGCGAGTGCACTGTTCGACGTCCGCAACCTGATGGTGCTGTTCGCCGGTACCACGGTGGCGCTCGGAGCGGTGTCGGCCTGGATGCTTCTGCGGAACCGGACGGCGCCGAACGCCTCCCGGGCATCGGTCGTGGGGTCATAGTGAAGGCATGGCGAAGATTCGGGTACTGAGCACGGCCACCGCCGTGGCGGGCGTGATCCTGCTGGCGGGCTGCGCGGGGGACACCTCGTCGGGCGGCTCCGACTCGGTCCCGCCGGGCATCAGCACGCAGGGCGTGGGGACGGTCACCGCCTCGCCCGACACCGCGACGGTGGTGCTCGCGGTGCAGACGCAGGACAGCACCGCGAATGCCGCGCTCGCCGCCAACGCGGAACGGGCGACCGCGCTGATCGCGTCCCTCGAGGCCCGGGGTGTGGACTCGAAGGACATTGCCACCAGCGGCCTTTCGATACAGCCGACGTACGCGGCCGCGTCGACGGACATCACGGGATATCAGGTGACGAACCAGGTGACCGCCACCGTCCACGCCATCGACGGCGCCGGTGCACTGATCGACGGTGCGGCCGCTGCGGCCGGGGATGCCGTTCGGGTGCAGCAACTGTCGTTCTCGATCGGTGACGACAGCGCGTTGCGGGCCGAGGCGCGCGCGAAGGCCGTCCGGCAGGCGAAGGCGCAGGCCGGGCAGATCGCGGACGCCGCCGGAGTCGAACTCGGCGGTGTGCGGTCCATCAGCGAGATCGCCGCGGCGACACCGGCGCCCGTCCCGGGCCGGGTGATGTCCGACCAGGCCGCCGCGGCGCCCGTCGAACCCGGAACGCAGGAGCTGACCGTGACGGTCGCGGTCGTCTACGACATCGACTGACCGGCGGAACGCAGGGCGGCGACTCCCGCCTCGGCGTAGGCCGCGTCCTCGTCGGGGGAGGCCCCGCTGACACCGACCGCCCCGACCACGGTTCCCTCCGCCCGCACCGGTATCCCGCCGGGGAGGGTCGTCACCGGCTGCGCGGTCTGGGCGGCGATCAGCTCGAGCAACTCGGGGTAGTCGGCCCGCAGGCCGGCCAGATTCCCGGACGCGACACCCATCAGCGCCGTCGTCGCGGCCTTCGCGCGGGCCACGCCCGTGGTGAACCAGGCGGCGCCGTCGCCGCGGACGACGAGCACGTCGTGCCCACGGTGGTCGACGACGGCAACGCTGATTCGCTTGTTCTGCGCCGCAGCGGCCGCCAGTGCCGCGTCCACGGCGGCTCGGGCCCTGCCCAGATCGAGTTCGGTGTCCATCGGGCGACCGTACCGCCTGGTTCGGCGCGGCGAGGTCTGCTGCCGCGCACGCGTGCCACGAGGGCTCGTCGGGTCCACGGCAGGTGGGGTGTTGACACCGGCGAGTGCTGTCGATCACAATCTGGAGCAGAAGATGACATGACTGTCACGTCACAATTGCTCACACCCATTCACCCGGTGACCCGAGGAGAGCTCTGAAAATGCTGGTCAGCGACATCGTCGAGTACGGCGCGCGGAAGCATCCCGATCGGATCGCACTGCGATTCGAGGACGAGACGGTCGATTACGCCGAGTTGCGTGACCGCAGCCGGCGACTCGCGAACGCACTGCTCGGGGTCGCGGCTCCGGGGGACCGCGTCGCGATCCTGTCGGCCAACTGCACCGAGTACTTCGACTGCTACTACGGCGTCCCCATGGCCGGGATGGCGCTGACCATCCTCAACTTCCGCCTGCACCCGGACCAGATCGCGGCGCTGCTCGCACACTCCGAGGCCACCGTGCTCGTCGTCGGCGCCGAATTCGCCGACGCGGTCACCGAGATCCGGCACCGGATTCCCTCGGTGCACACCGTCGTCGTCATCGGCGGCACCGGCGCCGATTCCTGGGACTCGTTCGTCGGTGGGGCGTCGGCGGAGGCGCCGGCGACACGGCCGTCGCCGGAGGACATCGCGTGGATGGTGTACACCAGCGGCACCACCGGCATGCCGAAGGGCGTGATGCTCAGCCACCGCAACCTGGTCAGCGGCATCACCTCGTCGGCGCTGCAGTGGGCACTGCCCGAGGGCACCGTCTTCCTGTTCTGCTTCCCGCTGTGTCACGTCGGCGGCTACGTGACCCTGCTCAACCACCTGGTGGGCAGCACGGTCGGGATCCTGCGCTCCTACGACAACGCCACCTTCCTGCGTCTGGTGGAGGAGTGGAAGGTCACCCAGACCGGGCTGGCACCGACCATGATCAACTTCCTGCTCCAGGATCCCGCGCTGGACGGCCACGACCTCGGAACCCTCGAAGCGATCGGATACGGGTCGTCCGCGATCCCGGCGGCCGTGCTGCGGGAGGGCCTCGACCGGCTCGGGTGCGACTTCTACCAGGGCATGGGCATGACCGAACTCGCGGGCAACGTCCTGCACTTCGACCAGGAGGCGCACCGTCGTGCCGCGGACGGCGAGACCGAGCTGCTCGCAGCGGCGGGAAAGCCGATGCGGCTGGCCGATATTCGCATCGTCGACGACAACGGGGTCGACGTCCTCGTCGGTCAGGTCGGCGAGATGATCGTCCGGTGCGACCAGGTGATGACCGGGTACTGGCGCGACCCGGAGGCCACCGCAGCAGCGTTCACCGACGGCTGGTTCCACACCGGCGACCTGGTGCGTCGCGACGCCGAGGGATTCGTCTACATCGTCGACCGCAAGAAGGACCTGATCATCAGCGGCGGTGAGAACGTCGCCTCGCTCACGGTCGAGCAGGCGCTCTACCGGCACCCTGCGGTGGCAGAGGCGGCGGCGATCGGGGTCAAGGACGAGACCTGGGGTGAAATCGTCTGCGCGGTGGTCGTTCTCCGCAAAGGGGCGACGGCGACCGCCGACGACATCATCGCCGGCTGCCGCGAGCACATCGGCGGATTCCAGGTACCCAGGCGTGTCGAGTTCGTCGAAGTCCTGCCCAAGAACGTCACCGGAAAGATCCTCAAGCGCGACCTCCGCGACCGCTTCTCCCCGACGGCGGTCTGAGGTAGATCCGTTGTCCCCGGCGGCGACACGACGGTGTCGCCGCCGCTGCGCGCTGCCCGAAAAGCCCGTCTCTGCACGGAACCCGCCCGACGCGCCGGTTTCGGATGCTCACCCCACCACAACCAACGGAGCGATCATGAAACGCACTCTCGCCGTGGGCCTGTCCGCCCTGTGCGCCACCGCCGCGCTGACCGCGTGTTCCGGTCGTGAGAACGCCGCCGCCGCGGGCGACTGCGACCCCGGAATCACCGACACCGAGATCAAGTTCGGCACCAGCCTCATGCAGTCCGTCGCCGGTCCGCAGGCCACCGCGGCGACCGCGCTGTTCGAGGAGATCAACGCCGCGGGCGGAGTCGCCATGGGCGACGGCAAGTCCCGCAGAATCGTCTACACCGCGATGGACGACGGCTACGACCCCGCGCGCACCGTGAGCAACGTGCGCTCGCTGGTCGAGCAGGACCAGGTGTTCGCGATTCAGAACCTGATCGGCACCGCGTCCACCCTCGCGGTCGTCGACTACCTGACCCAGAAGGACGTGCCGCTGGTGTTCCCGATGACCGGCACCGACGAGCTGCTCGCCACCCACGACGAGCGTCCGGTCGTGGCCGGTGCGGTGAACCCGCAGAGCAGCTGGGAGGTTTCGGAGCGGGCGCAGCAGATCCTCCGGGACCACCCGCAGGCGAAGATCGCGGTGCTGTACCCGAACGACAGCCTCGGCAACGGCAGCCTCGGCGCCCTGAAGACCGCGCTCGAGGGCAGCGGCACGCAGATCGTCGCCGAGCAGTCGTACGAGCAGACGACGCCGTCGGTGGACTCGCAGATCGTCAACCTCGCCAACTCCGGCGCCGACGTGTTCGTGAACTTCGCCACCGCCAGTTTCGTGACGCAGTCGCTGAAGAAGGCGCACGAGTTGAGCTGGAAGCCCGACACCTACATCTACTCGGGCGCCACGGACACGAACTTCGTCCTCGCGCCCGCCGGACCGGGTGCCGCCGAGGGGATCCACTCGTTCTACTGGATCTACGACGTCAGCAGCACCGAGCACGACGCCGTCCCGGGTGTGCAGAAGTGGCGGGCCTTCGCCGACCGCAACGCCGGCAAGGTCAAGACCACCGACACCATCGCGGCCACCGGCTACAACACAGCGCAGCTGCTGGTGACCGCCCTGGAACAGATGAAGGGTTGCACCCGCGCCGATCTGCTGGACGCCGTCTCGAACCTGAAAGGTGTGACGACCGACCTGTCCATCGAGGGCATCACCTTCGACACCTCGCCGGACTACCCGTACGCGATCACCTCGATGGCGCCCATGACGTTCCGCGGCGGCAGTTGGCACTACGACGCTGTGGTCACCCGCAGCGCCGAGGGATGACCGCGGTGCCGCACGCGCAGCCGGCGGCCGGTCCCACCGGCGGGGTGCCCGCGCTGCGCGTCGAGGAGGTCCGGCTCCGGTTCGGGGGCGTCGTCGCGCTCGACGGGCCCTCGTTCACGATCGAACCGGGGCAGATCGTCGGGTTGATCGGCCCCAACGGGGCGGGCAAGACCACCCTGTTCAACTGCATCAGCGGTCTCTACCGACCGGATTCGGGTCGAATCACGTTCGGGGACAGCGATCTGCTCGGTCTGCCCGCCGACGGAGTCGCCGACGCCGGGATCGCACGGACCTTCCAGAACATCGGCCTGTTCCCGACGATGTCGGTGGTGGACAACGTGCTCACCGGCGCGTACTCCCGCACCCGGGCCGGTTTCGTCCGCACCGCGCTCGGACTGCCGCTGACCCGGCGGGAGGAACGGCGTGAACGCGACGCCGCGTGGTCGCTGCTCGAGTCGATGAACCTCGCGCACGTCGGACTCGAGCCGGCGGGCAACCTGCCGTACGGCACGCTCAAGCGGATCGAACTCGCCCGGGCGCTGATGCAGCGGCCGACGCTGCTGATGCTCGACGAACCGGCGAACGGGCTCATCCACGAGGAGGTGCTCGAGCTCGCCGACACCGTGCGGGCGCTGCGGGACGAGCGCGGGTTCTCGGTGTTGCTCGTCGAGCACCACATGGCGATGGTGATGTCGATCTCCGACCGGGTGGTGGTGCTGAACTTCGGTCAGAAGGTCACCGAGGGTGAGCCCGCCGAGGTCGCGGCTCATCCCGAGGTCGTCGAGGCGTACCTGGGAGGTGCGGCATGAACCTGCTCAGCGTCGAGGGGCTGCACGCCCGCTACGGCAGCGCGGAAGTGCTGCACGGCATCGACTTCGAGGTGCCGGCCGGTGAGGTGACGGTGGTGCTCGGCGCGAACGGCGCCGGCAAGACCACCATCCTGCGGTCGATCTGCGCGATGGTGCACACCACCGGGCGGATCGTGTTCGACGGACGCGACATCGCCGGCATGCGGACGGATCGGATCGCCCGCCTCGGCATCGCGCACGTGCCGCAGGGACGCGGGACGTTCGGCGACCTGACCGTGGAGGAGAACCTGCGGATCGGCGGATTCACCACCTCGTCCGCCGCCACCGACCGGGCGATCGAGCAGTGGTACGACTTCTTCCCGCGGCTGCGGGAGCGGCGTCGGCAGTTCGCGGCGGGACTCAGCGGCGGGGAGCAGCAGATGCTCGCCATCGCCCGGGCGCTGGTCGCCGGGCCACGGCTGCTGCTGCTCGACGAGCCGTCCCTCGGCCTGGCGCCCCGCATCACCCAGGAAGTGTTCCGCGCACTCGGTCGGATCAACGAGGAAACGGGGACAACGATTCTCGTCGTCGAGCAGAACGCGCACCTCGCCCTCGAGATCGGTTCGACCGCGGTGCTCGTCGACGCCGGACGGGTTGTCGCCCAGCGCCCCGCCGAGGGCCTCGCACACGACGAGTCGGTGCGCCGCGCCTACCTCGGCTACTGAGCACAGGAGTTTGGTCATGCAGGTGTTTCTTCAACAAGTGGTGGACGGTCTGACGTGGGGCGCGCTGTACGCCGCGTTCGCGCTCAGCATCGTCCTGGTGTACCGAGCGTCCGGAATCGTCAACTTCGCCCAGGGTGAGATGGCGATGATCTCGGCGTTCTTCGCGTGGCAGTTCCACCAGTGGGGTGCCCCGCTGTACCTGGCGATCCTCGGGGCGATGGCGGTGGCCTTCCTCTTCGGGGCACTCACCGAGCGTGTCCTGATCCGGCCGCTGGCCGGCTCGCCGAACCACATGCCGCTCGTCATCATCACCCTCGGGCTGATGCTGGTGCTCAACAGCGCGGCCGGGTGGATCTGGGGAGTGCAGAGCAAGGAGTTCCCCGCGATCGTGGCGGGATCGGTGATCACCCTCGGCCCCGTCGTGATGTCCCGCCAGTCCGTGGTGATCGTCGCCGCCGTCGTCGTGGTCGCGGCGCTGATGTACGGGCTGTTCCAGCGGACGAGGGTGGGGTTGGCCATGCGGGCGGCCGCAGGCAACCCGGACTCCGCCGAACTGATCGGCGTCCCGGTCGGCCGGATGCTGATGATCGGGTGGGGACTGGCCGCCGCGATCGGCGCGCTCGCGGCGTCGCTGGCGGCACCGCAGTTGTTCCTCCAGCCGAACATGCTCGCCGCATCACTGATCTACGCGTTCGCGGCCGCGGTGCTGGGCGGCCTCGACAGCCCGGTCGGCGCGATCGTCGGCGGCCTGTGCGTCGGGGTCGCCGAGAACCTCGCCGGCACATACGTCTCATGGATCGGCCACGACTTCAAGCAGGCGGTGGCACTGGCCCTCATCCTCGGGGTGCTCCTCCTCAAGCCCGAAGGACTGTTCGGCGCACGAAAGGTGGCACGGGTATGAGAATTCTCGAACACTTCCGCCGACCGAGGGCGGAACTCGATGCGCCGCTGTGGCTCTCGCGCACCACGGTGGCCCTGGTCGTCCTGGCCGCCGCGGTGGCGCCACTCGTCTCGGCGCCGTACGTCAACTTCGACCGTTCGATGGTGCTGGTGTACATCGTGGTCGGGCTCGGCTTGAACCTGCTGACCGGCAACACCGGTCAGATCTCCCTGGGGCACGGGTTCTTCTTCGCCCTAGGTGCGTACCTGAGCGCCGTGCTGATCGAGAACCACGGTGTGCCCTACCTTCTGCTGATCCCGCTCGCGTTCGCGGTCTGCTACGTCGTGGGCTACCTGTTCGGACTGCCCGCGCTGCGACTGCACGGGCTCCAGCTGGCGCTCGCCACACTGGGTTTGGCGCTGGTGACACCGTCCGTCATCAAACGGTTCGAACACGTCACCGACGGCCAGGCGGGCATCAACATCTTCGCGGCCGAGGCACCCGAGTTCACCGGCCTCGAACGGGACCAGTGGGTGTACTACCTGTGCCTGGTCGTGGCCCTCGTCGCGTACCTGGTGGTGCGCAGGCTGGCCACGGGCCGGATCGGGCGCTCGCTCATCGCGATCCGTGACTACGAAGCGGTCGCCACCACCCTCGGTGTGCCCGCGACACGGACCAAGACCACGGTCTTCGCGCTCAGCGCCGCACTCGCCGGCGTGGGCGGCGTGCTCTACAGCTTCGTCGTCCAGTACGTCGGACCGGAGGCGTTCGGGCTGCCGCTGGCGATCGCGTTCATCGTGACGATCGTCGTCGGCGGACTCGGCACCGTCCCCGGAGTCGTCTTCGGTGCACTGTTCGTCGTGTACGTCCCGCAGTGGACGGCGGACATCAACCAGTCGGCCGCCGGTATCACCTACGGTGCCGCGCTGATCCTGTTCATCTTCGTGCTCCCGTACGGGATCCTCAGTCTGGTCCGGTGGGGGCTCGGTCCGCTCGTCGCGCGAATTCCCGGACGGCGCAGGGATGCCCGGGCGGCGACGATCCCGCGTGACGCCGAGCCCGCACTGGTCACCACCTCCTGAACAGGTGCCCGATCGCGTCGAAAGATGCGGCGAGGACCACACCCACGGTTGCAGCCGGGGGTGTGGTCCCTTCTCGTTTGCGGATCCGCCCGAGAATCCGGAGCCGGAATCAGCCGCTGTCAGTTCACTGCGAAACGCCGAGGCGGACGGGCCACAGCCCGTCCGCCTCGGCGCATTCTCGTTCGGTCCGCCGGCGCCCTCAGGCCGTGGCGCTCTGGTGGCCGAGAGCGAGACCTTCTCGGGGCCAGTCGAACCGGAGCAGCTTGCCCGTGCTCGACGCGGTGACGTACGCCGTCCGCATGTCCGGCCCACCCCAGCAGATGTTCGTGATGCCGGGGTCGCCGTCGGTGTCGATGGCGACGAACTCGACCAGCGCTCCGTCCGGGCTGACCACGCAGATGCCCGGCGTGGCCAGCGACGCGACACAAACGTTTCCGTCGGCCTCGACACCGAGCGAGTCGAAGTAGCGGAAGTCGGGTGATCCGTACAGGAAGTTGCCGCCGCCGGAACCGGCGAGGGTACGGCCACCGACGATCTCGCCCGGGCCCGTGACGTCCCACCACCACACCCGTGCCGTGTAGGTCTCGCTGACGTACAGTCGGGTCCCGTCGGGGGAGAGACCGATTCCGTTGGGGCCGTTCATGTCGTCGGCGACCTTCCGGATGGACGTGCCGTCGGCGGTGGCGTAGTACAGGCGGCCGCGATCACTGACCAGGTCGTTGCTCTTGCCGTGGTCGGTGAAGTAGAACCCGCCGTGCGCGTCGAAGACGATGTCGTTGGGGCCGCGGAGCGCAAGACCGTCGCACTCGGTGTAGAGCGTCTCGACCTCCCCCGTGTCGAGGTCGACGGCCTGGATGCTGCCGCCGGTGTAGTCCTCGGGGATGCCTCCCGCGAAGACGTAGCCGTACACCTCGGTACCGATCATGCCGCCGCAGTTGGCGACGTAGGCGCGACCGTCGGGCCCGATCGCGGCGCCGTTCGGGCCGCCACCGAGATCGGCGACCACCGTGGTGGTGCCGTCGGGGGAGACGCGGGTGAGGGTGCCGCGGAGCAGTTCGACGACCAGGACGTCGCCGTTCGGCAGTGCGACCGGACCCTCCGGGAACTTCAGTCCGGTGGTGACCACGGTGAAGGACATGGTGACTCCAGTGTTCGGGGATTGGGCTTCGGGCGTTCGGGATTCGGCCAGGCAGCCGTCACAGCCACGGCGCGGCGCCGGGATCGCGCAGCAGCCTGCGGGCGGTGGACATGCGGTGCACCTCGTCGGGTCCGTCGTAGACGCGGGCGTAGCGAGCGTGCCGGTACATCCGCTCGAGCGGCGTGTCCGCGGTCAGGCCCAGTGCTCCGTGGACCTGGATGGCGCGGTCGATGACGTTGTGCACCATCCGAGCGCCCCAGAACTTGATCAGGCCGATCTGGACGCGGGCGTCCGCCCCGGAGTCCATGACCCGGGCCGCGTCCAGCGTCATCAGACGCGCCGCCTGGATCTCCGCGGCGGATTCGGCGATGTAGCGCTGGATCTCGCCCTTCTCGGCGAGCAACGATCCGTGCACGAACCGGGTGTTCGCGCGCGCACACATCAACTCGTACGCCCGCTGCGCCTGTCCTAGCCAGCGCATGCAGTGGAAGATGCGGCCGGGGCCGAGTCGGTCCTGCGCGACGACGAAACCCTTGCCGCGTTCGCCGAGCAGGTTCGCGGCGGGTACCCGGACGTCGGTGAGACGGACTTCGTAGTGGTCGCTCGGGTCGTGGCCCATCGTCGGAATCGACCGGACGATGTCGAATCCCGGGGTGTCGGTCGGCACGATGATCGAGCTGATCCGCGAATGGCGTGGCACGTCGTCGGATTCGGTTCGGGCGAACACCGAGCAGTACCCGGCGTCCGCGACACCGGTGGTGAACCACTTGTGCCCGTTGATCACCCAGGTGTCACCGTCGAGTACGGCCGTCGTCTCGATCAGCGTGGGGTCGGAGCCCGCGACCTCGGGCTCGGTCAGTCCCACCGAGGGCAGGAAGTCGCCGGCGACCAGCGGGGGAATCCACCGGCGCTTCTGCTCCTCGGTGCCGTGCTTGCGGAGCATCAGGGTGTCCTGCATGGACACCGAACCGACCGCGAGCTGGCCGAAGTCGGAGCGCCCGATGATCTCGTTGAGGTAGACGAAGTCGAGGAAGTCGACACCTCCGCCCCCGACGTCGGACGGGTGCCCGAGGGCCCACAGTCCGAGCTCCTTGGCCCGCGTGCGTAGTTGGTCGAGAACCCGGCGCGCGTCGTCGTCCTCGCGGACGAGCGCGGACTCGGCGGGGATCACCTCGTCGTCGATGAACGAGCGCATCCGGTCGCTCAACTCGGCGACGTGGCCTTCGGGACGGTTGGTGTTCATGCTCGCTGCTCCGATGCTCGATGCGTCGCGGTGTGGTCCTGCAGGGGCCGGATGGCGGCCGAGTCGACGTATTCGTCGATACGGGTGATCAGTCCGTCCGAGACCCGGACGAACAGGGCGGCGGGCACCTCGATCGGGCCGTGCCCCGGCAGGGTGGCACGCAGAACGTGCTGCTGCGCAAAGCCGTCGGGCAGTTCGTGACGGCGGATGTCCTCGTACCGGAAGTTCTCCAGCGTCCGCGACAGCCAGCGCAGGACGCGGAGGTTCTCCGCCACGGTCTGCTCGAGGCCGTCGTCGTTGTGCCAGATGCGCGCCTGCGGCGCGTACATGTCGATCAGTGCCGCGTCGTCGCCGGCACAGACGGCGGCGAAGAAGCGGTCGGCGAGGTCGTTCATGCGAGAAGTACTCTCCTCATGTCGGTTACACGGGATCCGGCTCCAGGCCGAGTGCGCCGAGGCACATCAGATCGAGGGTGTCGAGCAGGGCTGCCTCGTTCGCCTCGTCGCCCTGGATGAGCCAGAGGTACAGGGTGTGGTCCACCATCGCCGCCATGGTGCGGGCGGCGAGGGTGGGGTCGAGCTCGGCACGCACGAGGCCTTCCTCCTGCCATCGGGCGATGGCTCGTGCGGTGCGTTCGGTCAGTTGACGGCGGTGCTCGTGGCGCAGCTCGCGGAACTCGTCGTTGAACGTCGCGACCTGCTCCACGATCGCCATCAGGCGGGCGTTGCGCCGGTAGGCCTGGTAGTACGACCGGTTCGACGCCACGAGCCGGGCCGCGGGGGAGAGGGTGGCGTCGGTGGGTTCGCGACGGTGCACGTCTTCGAACAGTCGGGTGCTCAGTTCGCGGAAGACGTCTTCCTTCGACTCGAAGTACCGGTAGAAGGTTCCGTAGGAGACGTTCGCCTCCTGGCTGATCTGCTCGACCCGGGCGTCGGGGAACCCGACCGTCTCGAAGACGGTGCGCGCGGCGTCGAGCAGCGCGTCACGGGTCTTGCGTCCCCGCGCGGTCAGGGTCTCGACCGGCGCGGGCACGGACGGGGTGTTGACAGATGACTTGGCCACGGTCAAACTATCCAATAAGATGACATGACTGTCAAGTCATGTTTCCCCCGGCTTCGCTGCATTCACGCCGCTGAAAACTCATCGAAGGACCGAAATGACGTCTTCCAATCCCAAGTTCGAGCTTCGTGGGATCAATCACCTCGCGTTGGTGTGCGCGGACATGAAGCGCACCATCGACTTCTACACCGGAATCCTCGGGATGCCGCTGATCAAGACCCTCGACCTGCCGGGTGGTCTCGGTCAGCACTTCTTCTTCGACTGCGGCAACGGCAACACCGTCGCCTTCTTCTGGCTCGCGGACTCGCCCGACGCCGCCCCCGGCATCGCCGCACCGAAGGGCAGACCCGACGAGGGCGAACTCGCCAGTGCGATCGGCTCGATGAACCACGTCGCGTTCGCGGTGCCGCCGGAGAAGTTCGACGAGTACCGCGCACGGCTCGAGGCCGCGGGCGTCGAGGTCAGCCGCATCCTCAACCACGACGACAGCCCGCAGGGCGTGTCGAAGGACGTGCACGCCGGCACCTTCGTCCGCTCGTTCTACTTCCAGGACCCCGACGGAGTCCTTCTCGAGTTCGCCTGCTGGACCCGCGAGTTCACCGAAGCCGACGTGGCGCACGAGCCGCGGACCGCCGCCGACCGTAAGACGCCCAGCGCCTCCTGACCCCGAGCCGCAACGAAAGGATTCCGACATGCCCCGACTTCGTGAGGTCCCCCGCGCCGAGGTGACCGACGAGAAGATCCTCTTCTTCTACGACCGGCTGTTCGGGCCGGACAAGGATCCCGCCGTCGACCACGGCACCATCCACTACACGCCCGGCGACTGGTGGACCGTGTTCGCGCAGTCCCCGACCGTGTTCCGGCACGCGGTGCGCGGCTTCCAGCTGTACCGGAACGCCGAACTCGATCCGCTGCTGCGCGAACTCGGACAGGCGCGGGCCGGCTACGCGCGCGGCAGCCAGTTCGTGTTCTCCCAGCACTGCAAGCAGATGCGCTCCCTCGGGATGAAGGAGGAGAAGATCGCCGCACTGCCGCACTGGCAGGTCAGCGACCTGTTCTCCGAGCTCGAGCGGGCCGTGCTGGCCTACACCGACGGGCTCGTCTACGACAGCGGGCGCGTGCCCGACGAGGTGTTCGACGTCCTCAAGGCGAACCTGTCCGACGCCGAGATCCTGGAACTGACCTACATCACCTGCATGTACGACATGCACGCCACGATGTGCCGAGCGCTCAAACTCGAGTTCGACGACCGGCCCGAACCGATCGAGGAGGTCCGGGTGCCCGAGGGTGTCGAGGTCGCGGACCTGTCGGCGGACCTGGCCGGCGAGTGATCTCCCCGTGAGTCTTTTCGGCCCGCTGGCGGACCGAAAGGACTCACGGGTCGCTCGGATCACCGCGCGGGCAGTACGTGCGGGTTGAGCATCGTCGCGGGGTCGAGTGCGGCGCGGATCGAGCGCATCACCTCGAGGTCGACCTCGGTGCGCCCGAGACCGACCCACGCCGCCTTCGCCCGTCCGACGCCGTGCTCGGCGCTGATACTGCCCTCGTGCCGCGCGACCCGGCGCAGCACCAGGTCGGTGATCGCCTCCCGCTGACCGACGGCGACGTCGAGCAGGTTGACGTGAACGTTGCCGTCGCCCAGATGGCCGAAGCAGATCGCGCGGACCGCCGGGAACGCCGCGGCGAGGTCGTCCCGTAGGGCGGTGAGGAACGGTTCGATCTCCCGCAACGGCGTGGAGATGTCGAGTTTGACCGGCGGCGTGGAGGATTCAGCGCTGACCGCCTCCGTGTGGCTCTCGCGGTACTGCCACAGCCGGTGCGCCGGACCCGCTTCGACCGCGGCGCCCCGGACCGCGGTACCGGCATCCTCGAGGACGGAGAACAGCGCCGCCTGGGCCTCGTCGCCGCCGGAGACCTCGACCAGAAGGTAGAACGGAGCGTCGACGTCGAGCGGGGCGCGCAGGTCGCGGTGACCGCGGACCAGTGCGACTCCGGCGCGGGTCATCAGTTCCGCGGCCTCGAGGGTCAGCCCCGCCCGCTGCAGGCCGTCCACCAATCGCAGTGCGGCACGAACGGATTCCGCACCCACCAGCGCGACCTGAGTTTCCGAGGGCGGCACGATCAGACGCATCAGGACGCGGGTGACCACGGCCAGCGTGCCCTCCGACCCGGCGAGCAGCCCCGGCAGGTCGTAGCCGACGTTGTCCTTGGTCAGTTCCTTCCATCGGGTGAGGACCCGGCCGTCGGAGAGCACCGCCTCGATGCCGAGGAGCTGGCTGCGGGTGTTGCCGTTCTTGATCACCCGGATGCCGCCCGCGTTGGTGGACACGATGCCGCCGAGGGTCGCCGAGTCGCGCGACGCGAGGTCGACTCCCAGGTCGAGTCCGTGCTCCCGGGCGGCCTGCTGGGCGCGCGCGACCGTGACACCGGCGCCGGCGGCGAGGGTGCGACCGACCGGGTCGACCTGCTCGATCCCGGTGAGCCGCGCGGTGCTCAGCACCACCTCGCCGTGCATGGGGATCGACCCGCCGACCAGTCCGGTGTTGCCGCCCTGGGGGACGACGGCAACTCCCGCACGGTGACAGGCCGCCAGCACGGCGGAGACCTCGGCGGTGTCCGCGGGACGGACCACCGCCACGGTGTGGCCGGTCCAGTGTCCCGTCCAGTCGGTGACGTACCCGGCGACGACGTCCCGGTCGGTCAGGACCTGGGCTGCGCCGACGATGGACGCGAGCTCGTCCACGAACGACTGCGTGTGCACTGCCATGACGCACATCCTCCTCGCCCGGCGGCTCCGCCGCCCGTGCGCGATTTCGGTCGTGGAAGCTGCCAAACCCGCGCACAGACGCCGCAGGCGCCTATCGTGGTGGCGTGGCGCACACCGAGGGAACGTTCACCGGCAATCACGGCACCCGGATCGACTACGACGTCTGGACGCCGGACGGCGATCCCGTCGCGATCCTGGTGCTCGCTCACGGTCTCGGCGAGCACAACCGCCGCTACGACCACGTCGTCGCCCGGTTGGTCGACGTCGGTCTCGTCGTGTACGCACCCGACCACCGCGGCCACGGCCGCTCCGGCGGCAAACGCGTCGAACTCAAGGACTGGCGCGACTTCACCGACGACCTGCACCGCGTGTTCGACATCGCCCGCGACGAGCACCCGGGGCTGCCCGTGTACCTGCTCGGGCACTCCATGGGCGGGGCGATCGCCCTCGACTACGCACTCGACCACCAGGACGACCTCGCGGGCCTGATCCTGTCCGGCCCGGCCGTCGACGTCACGTCCGGCACGCCCGCCATCGTCGTCACCCTCGGCAAGATCATCGGCAAGTACCTGCCGGGGCTGCCCGTGGAGACGCTCGACGCCAACCTCGTCTCGCGCGACCCCAAGGTCGTCGCCGCGTACAACGCAGATCCGCTCGTGCACCACGGCAAGGTCCCGGCCGGCATCGCCCGCGGCATGATCCTCACCGCGGAGTCGCTACCCGACCGACTGCCCTCGCTGACGCTGCCGCTGCTGCTGCTGCACGGCGAGAAGGACGGACTCGCCGCCGTCAGCGGGAGCCGGACCATCGCGTCCACCGCGGGGTCCTCGGACCTGACCTACCACGAGTACGAGGGCCTCTACCACGAGGTGTTCAACGAACCCGAGCAGGAGAAGGTGCTGGGCGACGTCGTCGACTGGCTGCGCGGCCACCTCGACTGAACCGCCGGTTCGCCCGCGAAGGTCGGGCGCAACTCGGTAGCGTCCGGTGTCGTGTCCCGAGTGATCCATCGGCAGGTGTCGGTGAACGGCATCGATCTGCACGTCGCCGAGCAGGGCGAGGGGCCGCCGGTGGTGCTGTGCCACGGCTTCCCGGGGCTGTGGTTCAGTTGGCGGCACCAGCTCGACGCGCTGTCGCGGGCCGGATACCGCGTGATCGCCCCCGACATGCGCGGCTACGGCCGCAGCAGCGCCCCGCCGGATGCGAGCGCCTACGACCGCGAGCACACCGTCGGCGATCTGGTGGGCCTGCTCGACGCCCTCGACGTCGAGCGGGCGGTGTTCGCGGGCCACGACTTCGGTGCGCACCTGGTGTGGGACCTGCCCGCGTGGGCGCCCGGGCGGGTGCGGGCACTGATGCAGCTCAGCGTCCCCGCACACCACGTCTGCCGGTACGGCCCACCGTCGGGTTCGCATACCTGGCGTCCCAGCACTTCGCCCACGTGCACTACTTCCAGCAGGTCGGCGTCGCGGACGCCGAACTCGGCGGGCGGCCACGCGAATTCCTCACGAAGATCTTCCACGCCCTGTCCGGGGCCAACCGGTACCTGGACTGCTGGGAGTTCCCGTCCGAGGGCAACGGCTACCTCGACGTCCTCCCCGACCCGCCCGCGCTGCCGTGGCCCTGGCTCGGCGACGCCGAATTGGATTACTACGTGGACGAATTCAGTCGCACCGGCTTCACCGGCGGGCTGAACTGGTATCGCGCCGAGGACGCGGTGTGGGCGCAGAACGAGGCCCTGCACGACGTCCCGATCGACGCGCCGACCGTGTTCGTCGCCGGAGCCGCGGACCCGGTGCTGGAGATGACGGGACGAGATCCGTTCGGCGCCATGCGCGCACTCGTCCCGGGCCTCGTCGGCGCCCACGTCATCGCCGGCGCCGGTCACTTCGTGCAGATGGAGAAACCCGACGAGGTCAACGCGATCTGGCTCGACTTCCTCGCCGGTCTCGAGGACTGACCGCACGACCAACCGACCAGACGCCTCCTGCCACCCCGGGCTGAAGGCCACCTTCGGTCTCCTGGTCGAGATGAAGGTGGCCTTCGGCCTCGTGGACGAGGTGAAGGTGGCCTTCGGCCGCGAGCGGGGGTGGCTACTTGATGGTGGCCAGCGAGGCGAGGGTGGCGGAGCACGCGTCCGCGACCTCGGCGCCCTTCTTGTCGAAGTGCGCGGTGAAGAAGTCGGCGTGGTCGGCGTGATCGTGGAAGTGGTGCGGGGTGAGCACCGCCGAGAACACCGGGACGTCGGTGTCGAGCTGCACGCGCATCAGCCCGTCGATAACGGCGGTCGCGACGAACTCGTGCCGGTAGATGCCGCCGTCCACGACGAGGCCTGCGGCGACGACGGCGTCGAAGCGTCCGGTGCGGGCGAGGCGCTGGGCGTGCAGCGGGATCTCGAAGGCGCCAGGCGTCTCGAAGAACTCGACGGCAGCAGGGTCGTGGCCGAGCTCGCGCCAGCGGGCGACGAACGCATCCCGCGCGTGATCGACGATGGACCGGTGCCAGGTGGCCTGGACGAAGGCGATGGTCGTCATGGGCAAAATGCTAGACGCGGTGCTTCTCGGCCACCACTTCGGGCGGGCGTAATTTTCACCTCGGATTCCGGGAAATATTGTCCGAAGGAACTTTTCGTAACCGTCACCGACCCGTTGCTACGGTGGGACGCATGGACAAGCCCGACGTGACTCTCGAGAACTCCGACGCCGTCTACGACTACTACCTCGGGCACCAACAGAACCGGATGCTGGCGAAGGCGGCGTACGCGACACTGGCGGCGAGGTTCCGGCCGCGGGTCCGGTACGCCGACGGGGCGCGGGAGAAGATCCATGAGCTCGTGCGGTCGCACACCAGCCTCGTGCTGTCGGTGAACCACCTGTCGGAGTCCGATCCGTACACGGTCGCGGCGGCGGCGTGGCGCAGCCCGCTGCGCGCGGTCATCGGTCGGACCCGGGTTCTCGCGAAGGACGAACTGTTCGCCGAGCGTTCGATGCGGAACCGGATCGACCTGATGGGCTCGATCCCGGTGTTCCGCGGCAAGAACCACGGCATGCGCGCCGTCAACGCCGCGGGCCAGCGGATGATGGACGTGTGCGCCGAGCGGATGCGCAGCGGTGACAGCATCGCGATCTTCCCCGAGGGCACCTGCAACGAGGGTGATCCGACGCGGCTGCAGTCCGTCGGCAGCGGGGTCGGGCACATCACCAGCCGGGCGATGCGACTCGGCGTCACGCCCGTGCTGCTGCACATGGGCATCTACTACGGCGCCTCGGCCGCCGACGGCGTGCGCGACGCGAGCGTCTACTTCGACGTCCCGGTCGCCGACGTCCCCGACAAGCCGGCCGCGATCGCCCGTCTGGTGCACGACCGGTTGCAGGACGCCGTGGACGGCGCGGTCGCCCGGTACCGAGTCGCCGGTACCGAGGCCCGGTACCGAGCCGGCCGGTGCTGACGGGCGAAGGCGCCGCGGCGGCCGTCGGTACACTGGCGGCGACCGTCTGGAGGACGAACATGCAGCAAGTGGATGTGACCGCACTGGAGGAGGCGCTCGCCGCGGGCGCCCCGCTGATCGACGTGCGCGAGGCCGACGAATTCGCGGAGGCGCGGGTGCCGGGCGCGGTGCTCGTTCCGCTCAGCCAGTTCACGGCGCGGCTGGACGAAATCCCTTCGGCGGACACTGTGTACGTGATCTGTGCGATGGGCGGACGCAGTGCGCAGGCCACGAACTACCTCAACGCGACCGGCGTCAACGCCGTCAATGTCGCGGGCGGCACCCAGGCGTGGATCGCGTCCGGGCGCGCCGTCGACAGCGGCGCCTGAGAGCCGGTCCGGGCCGGTGCGTCAGCGCCAGGCCCGGTCGTACCGGTTGATCTCGGCCTCACGGGCGGCGCGCCGCCTGTCGTTGTCGAGGTCCATCGGCAGCCCGTTCTTCTGCAGCCGCCGCGCCCGGTTCTGGTGGATGTACACCACCGAGTAGAAGACGGCCAGCGACAGGCCGAGCAGCACCATCGACGCTCGCAGCCACAGCGGCCCGGGGAAGAACAGGAACGCCACGTACAGCGGGATGAACGGCACCTGCGCGCGGATCAGGTGCCGGACCAGATAGTGATCGCCGGTGATGTCGTTCAGGACCCAGTCGTTCAGGGTCTCGGGTAGCCTCGCGCCGAACGCGTAGGCGATCCACTGCAGCGGGTTGGGCCGGGTGACGCCCATTCTTCCGGTCATTTCTCCAGTGCTCCTGCCTGCAGTGCCGCGTTGTTGATGTCGGTGAGGACCCGGTGCAGCTCCTCGAGCTGCGGCAATCCGACGCCGAGTGCCTCGACGACCGCCGGCGGGATCTGCAGCGCGTCCTCGCGCAGCGCGCGTCCGGCGTCCGTCAGGTCGACCACCAGAGCCCGTTCGTCCTCGGCGCTGCGCGTGCGGGTGATCAGACCGGACGCCTCGAGCCGCTTGAGCAGCGGCGACAGGGTGGGTGAATCCAGTTGCAGCGCAGAGCCGATCGCCTTCACCGACATGGGTGCCTCGCCCCAGAGCGCGAGCATCACCAGGTACTGCGGGTGCGTCAACCCCATAGGTTCGAGGAGGGGGCGGTAGACGGAGAGCACCGCGCGGTTCGCCACGGCCAGTGCGAAGCAGACCTGGCGGTCCAGGGCGAGCGGGTCGGTGTCGGTGGTGGTCACAATTCGAAGCGTACACGAATAAATCGTGCATTAACTAAATGACTCGGAGTAGCGTCCGCAATCGCCTCGGCGGGAGGCGGCCGTCGTCGGATCAGGCGTGTACGTTGCGGACGCCGACGGCAAAGCGCAAGCCCGAGCAGTTGTAGCACCCCACGCACCCGACGCACCGCGTGCACCCCACGCAAGCCACGCACGCGATGCAACGCTTGCAGAACGCGCACGCCGCACATGCGATGCTCCCGGCAACCCCGAGTGACATTGCGGTGACGATACTTCCGGCAACGGCGGCGCTGCCGGCTGTGGCGATCGATCCGGCTACGGCGGTACTGGCCACGGTGGCTGCCGAGCTGGCCACACCGGCACTGGCCACGGTGGCTGCCGAGCCTGCGACGGCGGTGCTCGCGACCGTGGCTGCCGAGCCGGCCACGGCTGAGCTGGCCACACTGGCTACCGACCCGGCCACTGCGGTGCTCGAAGTTCCGGTTTCGCAGTCGGCGGGGCTGCCGTCGCTGCCGAGAGATGTGACCATGGCATTCATCCTCAGTTCATGGCACAACCGCAATTTCGCGCCACCGACACCTCGGTCGTCGGCGCACCACCGCGGAGAAGGCCCGACTGCCACCACCGCTGGCGGTCTGTCCGCGTCTCGATCCGGTGGAGGGCAGCGTGGCCGCGTCGGGCTGTGGTAAACGGTACCGGCGACGGTGATTGCGTGTGAGTCCTTTCGCGATCTTCGGGGTCTAAGGCTCCGGCATGTTGTCCAAGGCGGTTGCGTGATCCTTCCGTGACGTTCGCATCGAAAGGGGGTGGCCCCGCGCGACAAAGTGAGTGATACTTGAAGTGACACACATCTGACGGAGGGTGGCGCGGTGAACCAGGACACGCAGTACGACGCGGTGATCGTCGGCGCGGGATTCGGCGGCATGGGCGCCGCGATCGTCCTGAACCGGCTGGGGATGACGAACCTCGCCATCCTCGAACGCGAGAACGACCTCGGCGGGACCTGGCACGTCAACCGCTATCCGGGGCTCGCGGTCGACATCGCGTCCGTGACGTACTCCTACTCCTTCGAGCCCAACCCGTACTGGTCGCGACTGTTCGCGCCCGGCGCCGAGCTCGAGCGCTACGCCGACCACGTCGCCGACAAGTACGACCTGCGGCGGTACATGAGCTTCGGCGCCGTCGTCTCCGGCGCCCGCTGGGACGAGGACGCGCGGCACTGGGTGGTTGCGGTGGACGGGCGGGAGCCGGTGACTGCCCGGTACCTGCTCACCGCGACGGGATTCCTGTCCCAGCCGAAGATGCCGGACATCGATGGCATCGACACCTTCGCCGGCCGGGTCGTGCACACCACCGCCTGGGACGGCGACATCGACCTCGCCGGAACCCGGGCCGCGATCATCGGTACCGGCGCCACCGCGGTGCAGTTGATACCCGGGGTCGCCCGCGAGGCCGCCGCGCTGACCGTGTAACAGCGGACGCCGATCTGGGTGGTGCCGAAACCCGACGCGCCCATTCCCGCTGCGGTGCAACGACTCTTCGCGCGGTTCCCCGCCACCCAGCGGGCCGCGCGGGCCGTCAGCGACGGGCTGCTCGAGGGGATCATGGTCAGCGCCGTCCTGCACTACCGGCAGGCCAAACTGCTGAACAAGGCCGCCGCGGCGGCGTCCCGGCTGTTCCTGCGCACCCAGGTGCGCGACGCGGACCTCCGACGCAGACTGACCCCCGACTACGACTTCGGGTGCAAGCGTCCGACGTTCTCCAACAGCTACTTCCGCACCTTCACCAAGCGCAACGTCGACCTCGAGACCACGTCCATCGAACGGATCGAGGCGGACGGCATCGTCACCGTGGACGGCCGCAAGACCGAGATCGACACCCTGATCCTCGCGACCGGATTCAACCTGTGGGACGTCAACTTCCCGGCCATCGAGGTGATCGGACGGGACGGGCAGAACCTCGGGAAGTGTTGGCGGGACAACCGGTTCCAGGCATACGAGGGCGTCGCGGTGCCGAAGTTCCCGAACTTCCTGACCCTCGCGAGCCCCTACTCGTACAGCGGGCTGTCGTACTTCACCACCATCGAGTCCCAGATGACGCACATGACGCGGCTGTTCGGCGAGATGCGACGCCGCGGCGCCGACGAATTCGAGGTGACCGAGCAGGCCAACGCCCAGTTCCTGGACCGGATGACCGCGAACCTCGAGGACTCGGTGTTCTACAACGGTAGTTGCGGCACCTCCCGCAGCTACTACTTCAACCCGCAGGGCGAGGCCGCGCTGCTGCGGCCGACGTCGACCACCAGTGCGTTCAAGGAGGCCGACTCGTTTCCCCTCGACGACTACGTGCTGAGCTCGGCGGCTGTCGTGGGCTGAGTCCGGGACGGTACGCGGTCGGGCACCCGTCACGCCCCGATCTCCCGGCATTCACCGTGGCGCGGAGGTGGCGCGGGCGATGACGGACTTCGTGGCGTCGATGACCGAGTCGGGGCGCTGGGTCTGGACGTAGTGGGTGGTGCCGGGGACGGTGACGATTTCGGCACCAGGAACGCCGGCGGCGAACGCGGCCTGCGACCGAGGCCAGGTGTCGTTGACCTTCTGCAGCGACTCCGCGGTCACGTTCGGCGGCAGCGGATCGGGTATCGGGTTGGGTTCGCCCCGAACCATGACAACGACCGGGATCGCAGGCAGCGGCGGCGCGGCCTCGATCCGATCGAACAACTCGTCCACGCTGTAGGCCTCGGCCTGGTAGCCGGACGGGTAGGAGTCCGGTGACATCCGGAGGTCGGCGAACAGCGCCCACTCCTGCGGTGCGAGCATCGACCGCAGTTCCGGCTGCGCGGCGTCGACAGTCACCAGGCCCTGCACCTCGCCGGGGTGGGTGCGAGCGTAGAGCAGACTCAGCGCACCACCGAGCGAGTGTCCGACCAGGACGAACGGCCCTTGTTCGCCGGCGGTGGCGAGCAGTTCGTGCAGTTCGGCGACCACATCGGCGGTGTTCCGGGGCATCGGTACCTGGTCACTGCGACCCGGACTGTCGACGGGTGAGGGGACGACCGTGCCGTCGGAGTCCGTGGTGGTGAGCAGGGCCCCCGGGCGGTCGTAGGCGCACACCCGGGTGTACGCGGACAGCCCTGGGAGCACCGCGGGCGGGTACGCCTCCGCGAGACTCCAGACGTCGGCGGCGTTGCCGTAACCCGACTGCAGGACCACGGTGGGGCTGCCGGTGCCGCGGCACTCCAGGTACAGCTCGCGGCCGTCGTCGAGGCGGACCGTCCCGGTGAAGTCGCGCCCGGCGACCTCCGGCGTCGTGGTGTCGACACCGCAGGACGTCAGGGCGGAGGCCAGGAGGACCGCCGCGGACGTAGTGGTCAGGAAACCACCGCGATCGGACGTCGGGCACCTCCGGTATCGGGAGGACATGTGGTTGGGTCGGACGTCGAGCGGCGACCACCCCGGAACCGACTCTAGCGGACGCGGATGCGGTGCAGGCGTGAACGGCGAGCAGGCCACGGTGCTCGACGAGGGCAACAGTGATTCCGGCCTGTGCACTGCCGTGCGCTGTCGGCCGGCGACGGCATTCGGGATCTCGAGGACCGACCCGGTGTGCGTCGTCACGGAACCGGCTGCGCGGCGCGAGTTCCCGGCCGGGGGGCGAGATCATTCGCCGACGCGCAGTAGGTACGTCCGGCTCGATTCGCCACACCTGGCCGCCGAAGTGGACCGGTGAGGACAGGTGACCGACGGAGCGATGAGCGCGGGAACACTGCGCTGACACCAGCATTGGGGTCGCGTGCGGCGGGGTTCGACCCGAGGATGACGAACCGCCTGGGTGGTCAGGGTGATTTCGCGTCTCGGGCACCCGGCTCTCGGACACCCGCCGGGGTCAGGCCACCGAGGCGCGTCGCCGGCGTCGTGCCTGCCAGCGGGCCGCGACGAGGCCGTGCCGGGGACCGAACAGGTAGACGACGGTGAACAGGATGCCCTGCGCGAGCACGACCATGCCGCCGGGGGAGGTGTCCTGATAGTAGGCGACGTACAGCCCGACGACGCCGCACACCGCCGACGTGGCGGGTGCGATGAGCAGCATCCGGCCGAACCGGTCGGTGAGCAGGTAGGCGGTGGCACCGGGGATGATCAGCATCGCCACCACCAGCACCACCCCGACCACCTGCAGCGCCACCACGCACGTCAACGCGAGCAGTCCCAGCAGCACGGCGCCGAGCACGCGCGGGTTGAGCCCGATCGCGCGGGCGTGGATCGGGTCGAACGCGTACAGCGTGAAGTCGCGGCGCTTCAGGACGAGCGCGGCGAGCACGATGGCGCCGAGGATCGCGATCTGGATCAGGTCCGACGTCGAGACACCGAGCAGGTTCCCGAAAATGATGTGGTTCAAATCGGTTTGGCTGGGCGTGACGGAGATGAGCACCAACCCGAGCGCGAACAGGGTGGTGAACACGATCCCGATCACCGCGTCCTCCTTCACCCTGCTGGTGTCGCGGACCACGCCGATCAACGCGACCGCGAGGAACCCGAAGACGACGGCGCCGATCGCGAACGGCGCACCGACGACGTAGGCGAGCACGACGCCGGGCAGCACCGCGTGCGAGACGGCGTCACCCATCAGCGACCAGCCGATCAGCACCAGCCAGCACGACAGCACGGCGCACACGACCGACGCGATCAGCGTCGCGGCGAGCGCCCTCGTCATGAACGAGTACGCGAACGGGTCGAGCAGGAGATCGAGGAGGTTCACCGGACCGGGCCTTCCAGCGGGTCGATTCCGAATGCGCGGACGAGGTTCTCGGGGCGAAGGACCTCGTCGATGTCGCCGTCGGCGAGGATCTTTCGCATCAACAGCACCGCGCGGTCGGCGAGCTGCGGCAGGGCCTGCAGGTCGTGCGTGGACACCAGCACCGCCGTCCCCGCCGCGGACAACTCGCGGAGCAGTCCGGTGATCGTCTGCTCGCTGCGCTTGTCGACACCGGCGAACGGCTCGTCGAGCAGCAGCACCGACGCCTCCTGCGCGATCGCGCGGGCGACGAAGGTGCGCTTGCGTTGCCCGCCGGACAGCTGCCCGATCTGCCGGTCCTGCAGGTCGGCGAGGTGGACGCGTTCGAGGGCGACGTCGACGGCGTCGTGGTCGCGGCGCCGGGGTCGGCGGGTGAAGCCGAGGCGGCCGTAGCGGCCCGTCATCACGACGTCACGCACCGACAGCGGGAACGCCCAGTCGATCTCCTCGGACTGCGGTACGTACCCGACCGTGCCCGCCTTGCGCGCCGTGGCGGGGGAGCCGCCGGCGATCTCGACGGTTCCGGTGTCGGGCCGGATCATGCCCATCACGGTCTTGAACAGCGTCGACTTCCCGGAGCCGTTCATGCCGATCAGTCCACAGATCGACGCGGGCGCCAGCTCGAGGGAGACGTGGTCGAGGGCCTGCACCTGCCCGTAGTGCACGGTGACCCCCTCGACCCGCACCGCGGGTGCGGCGGTGACGGTCACGGCGCACCCGTCCCGGTCAGTGCCGCCACGACGGTGTCCGCGTCGTGCCGGATCAGATCGAGGTACGTCGGCACGGGTCCGCCCACGTCGGACAGCGAGTCGACGAACAGGGTGCCGCCGAACCGGGCGCCGGTCGCGGACACGACCTGCTGCATCGGGGCGTCGGACACCGTCGACTCGCAGAACACCGCCGGCACCGCGTTGGCCTTGACGAACTCGATCGCCGACGTCATCTGCTGCGGGGTCGCCTGCTGCTCGGCGTTGACCGGCCAGATGTACTTCTCACTCAGTCCGGTGTCGCGCGCGAGGTACGAGAAGGCTCCCTCGCAGGTGACGAGGGCGCGCTGCCGCTCGGGGAGCGAGGCCAGTTCGGTGGTCATCTCGTCCTGCACCTGCTGCAGCTGCTGCTTGTAGGCGTCGCCGTTGGCGGCGAACTCGGCGGCGCCGGCGGGGTCGAGGTCGGTGAACGCCGCGACGAGGTTGTCGACGTAGGTCTGCACGTTGGCCGGGCTCATCCACGCGTGCGGATTGGGTTTGCCCGCGTACGCGTCGGACGCGATGTCGATCGGCCGCACCCCGTCGCTGGCGACGACCCGCGGCACGTCGAGGTCGTGCACGAACTGCTCGAACCATGCCTCGAGGTTCAGCCCGTTGTCCACGATCAGATCCGCGGACGCGGCGCGCCGAAGGTCGCCCGGGGTGGGCTCGTAGCCGTGGATCTCAGCGCCCGGCTTGGTGATCGACTCCACGGTCAGCCGGTCACCCGCGACGTTGCCGGCGATGTCCGCGAGCACGGTGAACGTCGTCAGCACCACGGGCCGGTCGTCGTCGGCCTTCACCTGGCCGCAGCCGGTGAGGGCGGCGATGCACAGGGCCGCCGCTCCGACGAGCGCGGCTGCCCGTCCACGCGTCAGCGGTCGAGCGTGGACAGGGCGAAACATTGGCATAGCGAGATCATAAGTTCGGGTGGCCGAACAATTCAATTGGGCTGGTTGCGCACCCTGAGGTGCGCCGGTCCACCGCCGCGGTCGATACAGTTCCGAGAGCCGCCGCTGCCTCGAAGAGCAAGGACCGTTATGACCTCCATCCACCCGTCTGCCCGCGACGAGAGCTTCGCGGAACTGCAACGGGACCCGTTCTTCGAGGTGGTCACCGATCTGATCGCCGACTACCTCGGCGACGCGTTCGCCGACCCGGCGGGCGGCGAGGTGGACCGGTGGACGCTCAGCGCGCTGCCCCCGGTCGACGCGACCGCCGACCGGCATCGGCTGTTCTCCCTCCACGTCGGGCCGGTGGAGGTGCTGTACGTCGAACGGTTCCTCGAAGGAGGCGAGATCGTGGACTACCGCGTCGTGCTCTGCACCTCCAGGTCCGAGCTCACCGCCGGGGCGGATCTGGACGACCTCCTCGTGCGGTACCCGCTGCTGCGCGTGACCCCCACCGACGCGGCGGGGGCGGACGCTGTGCTCGTCGACTGGTTCGTCTCCGACGACGGCGCCGACGACCAGTTCTTCGACCTGCCGCTCGCCGCGGCGATCCGTCCCTTGGCCGAGCATCTCGCCACCGAGGGCCGTGGACCGTACGCACAACTCCACAACCGGGCCTTCGCGGCGCACGTGCTCGGGCAGGTGGCCGCGCAATGACCGGCGTCAGGTTGCCGCGTGTGCTGCGCGACGGCGACGACGACGCGGCCGTCGACGTGTTGCAGGAGTACTTCACCCGCAGGGTCGTCAAGACCGGCTACCTGCGCCCGGGTGCGCTGTGGGACACCTGGGATCCGAGCGGTCGCCGCGCCGCCGACCGCGACACCTTCACCTCCGACGACCTCGTCGCCGTGACGTTGCTGTCGGTGCAGGTGCCGGCGCAGGGGGCCGTCGCCCTGCTCGGCGAGGCGGCACCCGCGCTGAGCGCGTTGCTTGCGGACGTCGGACCGGACCGGGATCTCGCGGACGAGGACGCGGCGCTCACCGAGGACGCACCGATCGTGCGTCTGGAAACCGCGCTGCGGGAGGTCCACGGCATCGGCCGCATCACCGCGTCCAAACTGATCGCGCGCAAGCGCCCGCGCCTGTACCCCGTCTACGACGACGTCATCGGCCGTGAACTGTGGGTCAGGGCCGAGTACCTCGAACCGCTGCGACGTGCGCTGCGCGAGGACGACCGCGCCCTGCACCGCCGGCTGACGGATCTGCGGGACCGGGCCGGACTCGGCGACACAGTGCCCGCGCTGCGCGTCCTCGAGGTCCTGGCGTGGATGCAGGGCAAGAAGTACGTGCCGCGCACCGCCGGCTGACACGCCGCGATCGGCGAGAGACGCCCGATCGGCGCGTGCGCCGGGGACAATACGACGCGGACCGGAGGACGCTCGGGTCGGTGGGCAGCGGTGCGTACCCACCCGACTCCCATGGATCGATCGAGGACTCACGGTGACAGGCAACTCGGTACGCGGCGCGGTGCCGCACAGCGTCCACGACGCCATCGACGCGAACGGATGGACCGTCCGGGCGGCGTCGCGACAGGGGCTCGCCCGCAGCGAGCGAGGCCACCCCCGGCAGGACGCCTACGCACTGCGTCACGGCGGCGGCCGGATCGCCGTCGTCGTCTGCGACGGGCTCGGCGCGATGCAGTACTCCCACCTCGCCGCGGCCGCGGCCAGCGCCGCACTGGCCGAGCACCTGCTCACCGCGGACCTCGAGGTGTCCGGCGACTGGACCGACCACCTGCGGGTCGCGTCGCTCGCCGTGACGCGGGCCGCGGGCAGGCTGCTCGGCGATCGTGCACCGAGTTTCGACGCCGTCGCCGAGCTCATGGCCACCACCCTCACCGCGCTCGTCGTCGAAGACATCGAGAGCCCGGGGCGGTGGCTCGCGCACACCGTCACCGTCGGCGACAGCAGCGCGTGGTGGCGACGCACCCGCACCGGCGGACTCGACTTCGAACCGTGGCTGCTGATGTCCGGCGGCCGGCTCACCCGCCACGAGATCGCGACCTCCCGCGCGCTCGCCCTGCCCCTGCCCGACGACGCCGTCGTCACCGGCGCCAGCTACGAAATCGGCCGCGAAGAACTGCTGATGGTGTGCAGCGACGGCGTCGCCGACGCCTTCGAGGACGGCGGCAGCTCCGTCGCCGCCGCCTTCGCCGCCGGCTGGAACAACCCACCCCGCCTCAGCGACCTCGCCGACCGGATCGCCTTCGACTCCGGCGACCACCTCGACGACCGCACCGTCGTCGCGGTGTGGACGCCGCGCTGATCGAACTGCCGAACCTGCTGCGCGCCATCCAGTTCCATCCACACTCGGAGGCACTGCCGAGCGAATCGTTGTGACCGGGGTGGCCATCGGCGGCCGCACCCGGATCCGATCCGGACGTGTGGCTCCTGATGCTGTATGCGTCGACCCTCTATCGGGACAACGGAGCGCTGTGCAACGGCGGCATCGATCCCGTCGACCTGTCCGTGGACAACCCGCGCAACCGGCTGATGCGCACCCGGCTCGCGATCGCTGCGTCGCGCATCCGTGAAGCGACCCTCGCTACCCGCGGCCGACCCCCCGCCGCGACCCTCGTGCAGTCCGGGGCCTCGCCTGGCAGATCGGCCGCGGCGAGGCCCCGAGTGGTAGCCGACAAGGAGTCGATCTCACGATGCCGAATGCCGGATCGGTTGTGTCCGGCGTTGGTGGAGCTGCTCTCGGGGCCGGTGTCAGTCGGTGTTGTTGATCCAGAGGTCCTCGGGAAGTATCGATCCCATGCCGTACTGCCGGATTCCGCCGACGTTGCCGTTTGCGACGAAGCCGGGCGCTGAGCGGGTGTAGAAGATGACCGGATTCAGTTCGACGAGACGTTGCTGGACCACTTCGTATGCCGCGTCGCGTTCCGTCTGGTCCTGCGAGGCCAGTGCTCGGTCCAGAGCCGCGTCCATCTGCGGATCCTTGACCCCGCTGTAATTTCCCGGAGAGTCGCCGTGGAGGCCGAACCACAGCCGGGGTTCCGGGTCGCCGGCGAAAACGACGGCGTTCGTGATCACGTCGTAGTCCATCCGGCCGAGGATCTGCCCGACCTGAGCGAAATCGATGGTCCGCACGTTGACGGTGACGTGGTTCAGGGTGCTCAGCTGTGTCTGGATCGCCTCACCCAGTGACCTGCCCGATGGGTACAGCGAGAGGGTGAAGTTGAGCGGTTTGCCCTCGGCGGCGAGCTCGTCGAGGAGGCGCTGCGCCTCGGCGCGATCCTGCTCGGCGAGGGGAATGTCCTTGTAGAACGGCGATGACTCGTCGAACAACGTCGTCGGCAGTTCGCCTGCACCGTTGTAGACCGCGTTGTTGATGCCGTCGAGGTCGAGGGCGATTGCGAACGCCTTGCGGGCACGTACGTCGTCGAATGGTGCCTTGGTGCTGTTCAGCACCAAGGCGGTGCCGCCGCCGGTGGGTACGACCGCGTTCTGCAGTCCAGAATCGTTCGCCTTGGTGATGTTCGTCCAGTTGCCTTCCATGGAGAGGTCGGCGCCGCCGCTGGTGAGGGTGTTGTAGCGCTGATCGGCGTCGCCGATTGCGCGGATTTCGAGCTTGTCCAGGTGTGGGAGCGGTGCGTCGTAGTACTTCTCGTTACGGGCCAGCTTGATGACGTCCTGGCGCGACCACTGTTCGAGGGTGTACGGCCCCGCGCCGATCGGGTTGCTGTCGATGGACTGCTGACCACCCTGCAGTGCGGCGGGGGAGGCGATCCAGTTCATCGACGTCTGCAGAACGGCGTTGGCGTAGTTCGGGACCGCCTCGACGAGTGTGACCTCGAGGGTGCGGTCGTCGACAATGCGGCTGCTTTCGATCAGCGCGGCCTGCGGCTTGTCCGGTGAGGCGGTGGCTGGTTCTTTGATACGGTCCCAGCCGAATTTCACGGCCTCGGCGTTGAAGGGGGTTCCGTCCGAAAACTGGACGCCGTCACGGAGGGTCAGGGTGAACGTCTTTCCGCCATCTTTGGTCGAGAAGTCCTCAGCGAGCTTGTATTCGATCTCACCGGTCTCGGCGTTGTCGATCATCAGAGTGCCGTAGAGCGCATTTCCGAGGACCGGGGAGTTTGCCCATGAGTTGGCGATAACGGCTGGGTCGAGGCTGCGAGGCTCGGCCTGCTCGATGATCAGTCCGGTACCGCCGTCAACCGGCTCGCCGGAGGGGCCGGTCGCGGTAGTGGAAGTGTCAGAATTTCCATTGCCACAAGCGCTCAACGCCATCAGTGCTGCTGCAGCTGCGGCGACCGCCGCCAGCGTACGTCTCTTCGGGATCACTGTGGACCTTTCGTGGTTCGAGAGGATTCCGTCAGACGCAGGGTGCATCTGTCAGATATGCGGGAACGAATCGCGTATGAAGGTGGACGTGAAACTCAGGGGGAGTAAGGGGATCTGACCC
Organism: Rhodococcus sp. NPDC003318; assembly: GCF_042879035.1. NCBI lineage: Bacteria > Bacillati > Actinomycetota > Actinomycetes > Mycobacteriales > Nocardiaceae > Rhodococcus > Rhodococcus sp. NPDC003318. The sequence continues at coordinate 405,082 of NZ_JBIAOU010000003.1, forward strand.
GACGACCAACTAATGCAGTGAACGGCGTCTTCGGCATGATCAAACACTCCTCGCGCCGGTTCGGCCTCAGTAGGCCTTTGCGCCGGGAGTAATCATGGCCTGTTACCTAGGTAACATAGTGCTCTAGGTCACTATTGGCAAGCCGATCTCGAAGGCCTTGGGCGACGATTCGTAAGGGCTCCCAGGCGCATCGATTTCGATACTCGGAATGGCTGCCGGATTAGATCTCCTCCTGCATTGCCGAGGTGATGCCGCCACGTCCGGAGGATGGCCGATTCCCGGGGAGGGATTCCGAATTGGTATGTGCTCGACCGGTGTCGGCCTCATTCCATTGATTCGAACGGCCGCTCATCAATCGATATGGGTGGGGCCACATCCCTTGTTGCCAGGTTGGTGGAGATATGTTCGAAAGCACCTCCGGCCCGAGCAGCTCAAATCCACTTCGAGAAGGGATCGTGTGTGTTCAGCGCGCTCGAGGAGGCCCGGAATGATGTCGAGTTGGTCGAGAGTACCGCCGCATTCGGCGTTACACCTCTCAGCTCCGCCGCTCACACTCGGCTCCGAACCCGTGGAGTTGAAGCCGCCGGAGCTGCCAAGTCCAGTTTCCCGGCGTTGACCGCAGCAGGACGCGGTCTCGGTCCAGCCCGTGTCAGAGGGCGTACTGTGCCCGCCACGCCAGTACGCCCGTGCCGACGGCGACCGCGACCAGCAGCACCGTCCACACTGTTCTCGGCAGGTGGGTCAGCGACCGGAGCTGGTCGAGATCGGAACGGCCGGAACGACTTCGGGCCGCCTCGACGATGGTGCGCAGGTTGCCCACGAGCAGCAGCCAGATCGCGGTGTAGGCGAAATGCAGTTGCAGGGTAGGGGATCCGTACCAGGCGACGGCGCCGACCGCGGCGCCGGACGCGAGCAGCACGAGGAAACCGAAGACGTTGCGGATGAACGGGACCATCGCCGCGATCAGCGCCACGGCGGCCCACAGCAGGAAGGTGAGCTGACCGGCCGCGATCAGTGCGGCCCCGGCGAGCCCGAGCAGTGACGGCGCCAGGTAGCCGGCCGCCGCCGTCGCCACCATTCCCGGTCCGCGCGGCTTGCCGTGCGACAGCGTCAGCCCGGAGGTGTCCGAGTGCAGCCGGATGCCGGTGAGCCGGCGTCCGGTCGCGACCGCCGCGATCGCGTGTCCCGCCTCGTGCGCCAGCGTCACCGCGTGCCGCGTCAGGTTCCACAGCGGACGCCACAGCACCAGCAGCGCCGCGAGTGCGAGGGGTAGGTATGCCGACCAGTTCGCCCAGTACGAGTTCACCGGTCCATGGTGCCAATGTCGTCCGAGGCGACGACCGTCGCGATGGTCTCGGGCGGTACCCGCGCCGGGACGACTCGGAGGAACCTCGGAGGTTCTCGGTCTTGCGGGTGGGCCGTCCGGTGGGTACCAATGACCTGCGGCCGGCGGGACATTGTTCGGTGAACCACCCGCCGGCGAGCAGCATCCCCGTAGAAGAAGGAGTTCAAGCATGGGTTCGTCCGACGACAATCTCGCCGCGATCAACTATTTCGCAGGTATCGGTGCCGTCGTGCTCGCGGTGATCGCGACGGGTACAGGGCTGATGTCGCAGTCGTGACACGTCCTGTGTGAACTGCGCCTGTCCTGGCAGCGCGTCCGCGTCACCGAGAATGTGATCAGGCCCACACCCGAATCGGGTGTGGGCCTTGTGGTGTCGACCACGCCGGTCCGATCGTCGCGCGGCGGCCAGGGGTATCGGAGATGCGACCGATCAGGTGCGGAGGGCGCGGACCAGGGCCAGCAGCTGGGCGCGCAGGGCGGTCACGTCGCCGACCGCGGCGGTGAGGGTGGTGTCCTCTCGTTCGAGTTCGATCAGTCGGCGGTAGGTCCGCAGGCCGGAGTCGGTGGCGGTGACGAGTTTGCGGCGTTCGTCGCGGGGATCCGGTTCGCGCGTGACGTGCCCGGCGCGTTCGAGTTTCTCGATGGTCCGGCTCATCGTCTGGTCGGTCACGCGGGCGGTGCGGGCGATCTCGCGTTGCGACGCGGGACCGTCGGCGACCGCGTGCAGGACGAACAGTCCGGCGTGGGTGAGGTCGTGGGCGCGCAGCACCGACTCCCACGACTGCTCGACCAGACGCGCCGCGGCGGACAGCAGCCGGCCGGTCGGCCACGCGTCGATGCCGTCGGGTCTCATCACGCACCTCGCTTCGCTCGACGCCACTTGCATTTGTTCAGCAGGCTGAGCAAACTGGTGCCGAATTCGGACACTACGGACGCCGACCCGTCGGCGGGTGGGGAAGACACGTGACCACGACCACCGGCAAGACGAAACGCCTGCGCTGGATTCTGCCAGCCGTGCTGATCCTCGCCTGGCTCGCACTCGCCGGTGCCGGTGGTCCGTTCGCGGGCAAGCTCACCGACGTCCAGTCCAACGACAACACCTCGTTCCTGCCCGCGTCCGCGGAGGCGACCGAGGTCGCCCGGCTGCAGGACGGATTCCAGGACACCACCTTCGTTCCGGCCATCGTGGTGGCCGAGCGGGATTCGGGCGTCACGCCGCAGGACTCGGCGTTCCTCGCCGACAGCGCGGCACCTCTCGCGGGTGCCGAAGGGTTCGGGCCGCAGTTCTCGCCGCCCATCCCGTCGGAGGACGGCCAGGCACTGCAGATGTTCGTCCCGGTCGACAGCACCGGTGAGGTCGCGGACAGCGTCACCGAGCTGCGCGACATCCTGGCGACCGCACCGGACGGGCTGTCCGTGCACGTGACCGGACCCGCGGGCACCGCAGCGGACCTCGGCTCGGCGTTCGCCGGCATCGACGGCATGCTGCTGCTCGTCGCCGGCGCGGTGGTGATGCTGATACTCGTCGTCGTCTACCGCAGTCCGATCCTGCCGTTCGTCGTCATCTTCTCCGCCCTGTTCGCCCTCGTCCTCGCCAGCCTGCTGGTGTACCTGCTCGCGGACGCCGGTGCCGTCACCCTCAACGGGCAGAGCCAGGGCATCCTGTTCATCCTCGTGTTCGGCGCGGCCACCGACTACGCGCTGCTGCTCGTCGCCCGGTTCCGCGAGGAACTGCGCGTGCACGACGACAGGTACCGCGCGATGCGCGCCGCGTGGCGGGCCACCCTCGAACCCGTGGCCGCGTCGGCGGGCACCGTGATCGCGGGTGTGCTGTGCCTGCTGCTGTCCGACCTCAACTCGAACCGGGGGCTCGGCCCGGTCGCGGCGATCGGCATCGCCGCCTCGTTCGTCGCGACGATGACGTTCCTGCCCGCGGCGCTGGTGCTGTGCGGGCGGGCGGCGTTCTGGCCGCGGCGTCCCGAGCGCACGGGTGAGGCGGAAAGCGATTCGCAGCACGGGTTCTGGGCGTCACTCGCGGCCCGGATCGGACGGCACCCGCGCCGCTTCTGGGTGACGTCGACCCTGGTGCTCGTGCTGTTCGCGCTGCTGCTGCCGCAGTTCCGGGCCAGCGGCGTCGCGCAGTCCGACACCTTCCTCTTCGAGGCGGACTCCGCCACGGGGCAGCAGGTGCTGACCGACCACTTCGACGCGGGCAGCGGGTCGCCGGCGGTGATCATCGCGAACGCAGAGTCGCTCGAGGCCGTCCGGTCGGCCGCGGAGGTCTCCGGTGTGGACGACGTGTCGGTGATCTCGTCCGGGGGCGCGCCCCTGGTCGTCGACGGGCGGGTCGCGATCGAGGCGACGCTGTCCGATCCCGCCGACTCGCTCGCCGCCGAGGACACCGTGGTGCGGCTGCGGGACTCCGTGCATGCGGTCGCCGGTGCCGACGCCCTGGTGGGCGGCCCCACCGCGACCGACCTCGACACCAGGACCACGGCGACGCACGACCGCAACCTGATCATCCCCGTCGTGAGCATGGTGGTCCTGGTGATCCTGTGCCTGCTGCTGCGGTCCCTGCTCGCGCCACTGCTGTTGATGGGCACGGTGATCCTGTCGTTCGCGGCGACACTCGGCGTCTCGTCGATCGTGTTCAACCACGTCCTCGGGTTCCCGGGCGCAGACCCCGTCGTCCCGCTGTTCGCGTTCGTCTTCCTGGTGGCGCTCGGCATCGACTACAACATCTTCCTGATGACCCGGGTCCGCGAGGAGGCGTCCCGAATCGGTACCCGCGCGGGCGTGCTGCGCGGTCTGACCGTCACGGGCGGCGTGATCACCTCCGCGGGTGTCGTTCTCGCGGCGACGTTCTCCGCGTTGGCGGTGATCCCGCTGATCTTCCTGGCGCAGATCGCGTTCATCGTCGCCTTCGGCGTGCTCCTGGACGCGCTGCTGGTGCGCTCGCTGCTGGTGCCCGCCCTCGTCCACGACATCGGTCCACGGGTCTGGTGGCCGAGTGCGCTGTCGCGCAGTGGTGCAGAAACGGAGGCCCCGACGTCCGAAAGTGCACCAGTGCGTCAGCCGTAGCCGGTGCCCCGGGACGACGCTCGCGCGGCGGCGATGTCGTCGGCATGTGCCACCACCCAGTCCGCGAGCGCGGACAGTGGTGTCAGCAGCGAGCGTCCGAGGGGGGTGAGGCTGTACTCGACGGCCGGAGGAACGCTGGGGAAGACCTCCCGGTGCACCAGCCCGTCGGCTTCGAGCCCGCGCAGTGTCCGGGTGAGCATTCGATGGCTGATCGCCTCGATCCCGCGACGAAGCTCGTTGAACCGGTGCGGCCGCTTGCCGAGCAGCACGACCACCAGGACCGACCACTTGTCACCGACGGTTCTCAGTACGTCGGTGACGGGACACTGCTCGTGTTCGGCGGCGGGGACCGGGCTCGGCAGCGGGAAGCTGACCATGGAAGGCACATCGATGTGCGTATCGGACATGAAAGTGCGTCCTTCCGCCGACCCACTCGACTACCGATGATTGCGGTACGTACCGATGGTAGCCACCGAGGAGGCGCGATGTCCGAACCCGCAGAACCCACCGGCCCGCACGGCGAGCGGCGGCGCATCGTCGTCAGCGGCGGCACGGACGGCATGGGCCGTGCGCTGGCTCTCGCGCGCGCTCGCAGGGGCGAGCACGTCGTCGTTCTCGGGAGCAGCGCGGACAAGGGACGTCGACTTCTCGCCGACGTCGACCGCATCGGCGCCACCGACCGAGTGGAGTTCGTTCGGGTCGACCTGTCCGACATCGGCGCCACCCGTGCAGTCGTCGATCACATCCTCGACCGCTACGACGTCGTCGACGCGCTGCTGCTGTTCGCGAACCGGCAGGCGCCTCGACGCGTGGTCACCGCCGACGGACTGGAGAGCACCTTCGCGCTCTACTACCTCAGTCGCTACATCCTCGGTCACGGTCTCGTGCCCGCCCTGCAGCGCAGCGCGGCCCCGGTGATCGTGAACGTCGCCGGTACCGGCATCGAGAAGGGCCGGATCCATTGGGAGGACCTGCAACTCGAGCACGACTACGGGATGGTCGCCGCGCAGCTCCAGGCCGGTCGAGCGAACGATCTGCTCGGTGTCGCGTTCGCCGCCCGGGCCGACCCGACGCCGATACCCTACGTCCTCTACCACCCCGGATTCACCCGGAGCGGCGACCTCAGCCCCCTGTCCCCGCCCCTTCGCTGGATGCTGCGGGCGGCGGCTCGTCTGCGCGCCAGACCGGTCGACGTGTCGGTCGCGCTGATCCACGACTTCATCGATCACCCGCCCGACGCACCGCTCACGGCGATCGACCGGGGCACCCACCTCCCGATGACCTTCGGCACGCTCGATCCGGCCGACGCGCAACGCCTCGCCGCCGTGACCGGAACGCTTCTGGAGTCGATCGCCCCGGCAGGGCGCGAGTAGCTAGTGTCCTGAGTCTGAAATGGTGGTTCAGTTGTTAGAGTTGCCCATGGCAACTCGGGGTCCACGTCCGACGGAGATTGTGCTCAGCGACGCTGAACGCGTCGAACTGGAGGGGTGGGCACGGCGGCGAACGACGGCAGCGGGACTGGCGTTGCGGTCCCGAATTGTCCTCGCAGCAGCCGAGGGCGGTTCCAATTCCGAACTGGCGCAGCGCCTTGGGGTGTCGCGCGGCACCGTACGGCGCTGGCGGGACCGCTTCGTCGAACTGCGTTGCGACGGCCTGCTCGACGAACCTCGTCCAGGGCGGCCGCGCACTATCGACGACGCCAAGATCAAAGACCTGATCACGGCAACGCTCGAGACGATGCCGAGGAACGCGACGCACTGGTCGACGCGGTCGATGGCCGAACACCTGGACCTGTCGCAGTCGACGGTGTCCCGGGTGTGGCGTGCGTTCGGATTGGCGCCGCACAAACAAGATTCGTGGAAACTGTCGAAGGACCCGTTGTTCACCGAGAAGGTCCGCGATGTCGTCGGCCTGTACCTGAACCCACCCGACCGTGCGCTGGTGCTGTGTGTGGACGAGAAGACCCAGATCCAGGCACTCGACCGCACCCAGCCGGTGTTCCCGATGCTTCCGGGCACCCCGGCGCGTGCCAGCCACGACTACGTCCGCAACGGCACCTCGAGTCTGTACGCGGCCCTCGACATCGCCAGCGGCAAAGTCATCGGCGCTCTGCATTCACGACACAGGGCGACGGAGTTCATCGCCTTCCTCCGCAAGATCGACACCGAGGTCCCCGACGACCTCGACGTGCACCTGGTGCTGGACAACGCCTCAACCCACAAGACGCCAGCGGTCAAGCGCTGGCTGCTCGCCCATCCACGGTTCACGGTCCACTTCACCCCGACCAGCTCGTCGTGGATGAATCTGGTCGAACGGTGGTTCGCGGAATTGACCACCAAGAAGCTCCAACGGTCTGCCCACCGCTCGGTTCGCCAGCTCAACCGGGACATCCGCGACTGGATCGAGACCTGGAACGACAACCCCCGCCCGTACGTCTGGGTGAAGACCGCCGACCAGATTCTCGACTCCATCGCCAGCTACTGCACCCGAATTAAAGACTCAGGACACTAGCGCTCGTCGATGCGAGCGAACGGGCGGGCCTGCTCGAGTTCGAACGCCAGCTCGAGCAGTGTCCGCTCGTCTCCGTGGGCGGCCGAGAAGTGCACGCCGAGTGGCAGACCCGATGCCGCGGTGTGCAGAGGCAGCGAGATCGCCGGACCGCCCGCGGCGTTGTTCGCCGGCGTGAACGCCGCGTAGTTGGTCAGCTTCTCGAACAGCTCGTCGAAAGGCTGTGTGGGAGAGAGGTATCCGATTTCGGGGATGGTGTGGCCGAGCACCGGGGACACGATGACGTCGAAGTCGGCGAACGTCCGCGCATAGGTGTGCGCAGTGCGCCGCAGCCGGTACAGCACGCCGGGTGTTCTCCCGACGTTGCGCCGGTACAGTGCGTCCAGGCCGCGGGTGAGGGCATCGGTCCGTGACCGGTCGAAATCCGGTGCCAGCATCCGCTTTCCGCCGGTACTGATCGCGAACGCCAGGAAGCCCCAGTACATGCCGAAGTCGTGGGCGAACTGCGACCCCACGGGCAGCGGGGCGTCCTCGACGTGGTGACCGAGCTCGGACAGCAGATCCGCCGTCGCGGTGACCGCGGCCCGGGTCTCGTCGTCGCTGCGCCGGCCGCCCACCGAGTCGAGGATGACCCCGATCCGCAGCCGCGTCGGGTTCGGTCCCGCCACCAGCCGCACCGGGGGCAGCGACGGATTCCGGCGGTGCGCCTCGGCGGTGGCGTAGTACCGCGCCGCGTCCCGCACCGAGCGGGTGAGGACACCCTGGGTGACCAGCCGAACCGGCATCGCCCGGTCGGTCGGGTCCGGAACCGTCCGTCCCCTGGTCGGTTTCAGCCCGACCAGCCCGCACGCCGCCGCCGGAATCCGGATCGACCCGCCCCCGTCGTTGCCGTGCGCGATCGGCACCACCCCGGACGCGACCAGGGCCGCGGCCCCTCCGGACGAGGCGCCCGGCGAGAACCCCGGATGCCACGGATTGTGCACCGGCTCACGATCCGCGTACTCGCAGGCCGGGCTGAACCCGAACTCCGGCAGCCGGCTCTTGCCGAGGGGCACCAGACCCGCCGACCGCAGCTGCGTCACCACGGGGCTGTCCGCCCGCGCGGGGCGTGGGGTGAACGCGGCACTGCCCTGCCCGGTGGGCAGACCGGCGACGTCGACGTTGTCCTTGACGAACGTGGGGACACCGGCGAACGGTCCGGGCGGCGGGGAGTCCGCGGAACGCAGCGCCCGCTCGAAGTCCGCGGTCTCGACGGCCGCCAGCGGAGCCATCGCCTCGGCGCGCGTGATCGCGGCCTCCACCGCCTCCCGCGCGGTGATCTCGCCCGACGCGATGCGCGCCGCGACACCGGTCGCGTCGAGCACACCGAGGGCATCGTCGTCGAACGCGTGGACTGACATGGTTCTTGCGGACATCGACGTGGACCTCGGGTGGACGCGACGGGACGTTACGGCTACCACGACTCTAGAGCGGATCGACCTCGCTGACACCGGACTCCGACAACTCGAGCCACCAGGTGATGCCGATCTCGCGCAGGAACGGCAGGTCGTGGCTGACGACGAGCACCGCGCCGCGGAACTGCGTCAGCGCCTCGGTGAGGTGCCGCAGGCTCGGCAGGTCCAGGTTGTTCGTCGGCTCGTCGAGGAGCAGCAGCCGCGGGGGCGGCTCGGCGAGGAGGATCGTCGCCAGCGCCGCCCGCAGGCGTTCGCCGCCCGACAGCGTGGACGCGGGCACGTCGGCGTCGCGTCCGCGGAACAGGAAGCGGGCGAGGCGGCCGCGGATCTGTTCGTCGGTGGCGTGCGGGGCCGCGTCCGCGACGTTCTGCGCGAGAGTGCGGGCCTCGTCGAAGACGTCGAGGCGTTGCGGCAGCACCCGCCACGGCACCGCGGGTCCGGCGCCGGTCACCGCCCGCAGCAGCGTCGTCTTCCCGACCCCGTTGCGGCCCACCACCGCTATCCGTTCCGGACCGGTGACGTTCAGCGTCACGTGCTGACCGGTGGGCAGCTCGGTGTCGAGGTCGAACACCCGCTGTCCGGGGTGAACGACGCTGTCGGGCAGGTCGATCCGGATCTCCTTGTCCTCGCGCAGCGCGTCCTGCGCCTCGGTCAGGGTGCGGCGGGCGTCGTCGAGCTTGTCCTGGTGGTTGCCGCGCAGCTTGCCCGCCGACACCTGCGCCTGCCGTTTGCGTTCGCCCGCGAGGATCGGCGGCAGGCTCGACTCCATCTTCCGGCCGTACCGCTGCCGCCGGTCGATCTTCGTCTGTGCCTCGATCAGCTCGCGGCCCTGCCTGCGCACGTCCGCGCGCGCGTCCCGGACCGCCGCCCGCGCCGCCTCCTGTTCCGTCTCCACGATTTCCTGGTAGTGCGTGAAATCGCCACCGAAGAAACGCAGTTCGCCGTCCCGCAGTTCGGCGATCGTGCCCATCCGGTCGAGCAGGTCGCGGTCGTGACTGACCACCACCACGATGCCGGGGAACTGGTCGACCGCCGCGTACAGGCGCTGCTTCGCGTGCAGGTCGAGGTTGTTGGTCGGCTCGTCGAGAAGCAGCACGTCCGGTTCGGCGAGCAACGCCGCGGTCAGACCGAGCAGCATCGTCTCGCCACCGGAGAGCGTGCCGACGGTGCGGTCCAAGGCTTCCGGGTTCGGTGCGATGTGCGCGAGGCCGAGGCGGTCCAGCGTCGCGACGGCGCGCTCCTCGACATCCCAGGCGTTGCCGACGGCCGTGTAGTCGTCGTCGGTACCGTCACCGGACTCGATGCGGTGCAGTGTTTTTCGCTGAGCATCGATGCCGAGCACCGCGTCGACGGCGCGCGTGGAGTCGAGAGTGAGATCCTGGCGCAGGTACGCGAGATCGCCGCCGATCGTGATCGAACCGCGGTCGGGGGAAAGACGGCCGGCGATCAGACGCAGCAGCGTGGACTTGCCTGCGCCGTTGCGTCCGACCAGGCCGGTGCGGCCGGGCGGGAAGACGGCGTCGACGCCGTCGAACGCCGATTCGCCGTCGGGCCAGCAGAACGAGAGGTCGGACAGGACGAGAGAGGGCACGGATGCTCCTTCGGGGTGGCTGCGGAGCGCACGCGAGTACCGCGGCGCGCGGGCACTACCTCCGAATGAGCAATGGTCGTCCGATCGTCGACAACAGGGACGCCGACCAGATTAGGCGCAGTCGTGACGCCGGGCAAGGGAATTTGTCCGACGTCACGCCCAGGGAGTGTCTCCCAATCCCCGTTTCGGCGCCCCCGAGAGGGATCAGGAGACAGTCCCTACAGTTGCGGGCCCTCGGTGCGCAGGTCGTCGACCTTGCGCATCGCCTCCCGCAGCTCGGTGAGCCACTGATCGGCGTGCTGGCCCGCGAGCCGGACCGTCCACGCCAGAGCGTCGGCGCGCGACCGCGCCACGCCGGCGTCGACGAGCGTGTCGAGGACCTTGCGCTCCGGCTGACGCAGACGCGTCATCACCGGTACAGCCAGATGCGTGAACAGGACGTGGTGCTCGCCGACCGTGACGCCCCACGCCACCTTGCGGCCGTAGCGGGCCTCCGCCTCGTCGGCAATCTGCATCCGCTGCGACCGCGTGGACTCGCGGAACCGCGACACCCGACCCTCCACGGCGGCGGGCGTGGCCTCCTCGGGTGGCGCGAGCTCGCCGGTGACGACGATCTCCTCGCGGTCGACCTCGATGGTCGGGGCGGTGGTGAACCAGTCGTCGGGCAGGCGTCCGGAGAACCACTCGGCGACGTCGCGCGTGTCGGGTGCCTGGGCCTGCTGCCAGCCGCCGCTGCGGCCGAACCGTCGGTTCGATGCGTATCCCATTGCTCTCACCTCAGTCGTTGCAATGATTACTTGATTACAATGCTACGCCAGGTGCGGGCCGTTCGTGCACGGTCGCGGGGTCCCGGGACCCCGCGAACCGCGCACGAACGGCGGAGCCGCCTAGGGTCGGGGGATGCGCATGAGACTGGGTGTCGCGGTGATCGCGGTGTCGGCCCTCGCGGTCGGGGGCGTCGCCTGCAGCAGTGGACCGACGGAGACGGAGACGGCGGCGCAGCAGTTCGCCGACGCACTGACCCGACGCGACGCCCAGGCGGCCGCCGCCCTCACCACCGATCCCGCCGCCGCGGCCGACGCGATCCGCCGGATGTTCGACGGACTGAACCCGACGGACGCCCAGTTCACCGTCGAGACCACCGACAGCGACGCGGGCACCTTCACCCTCGCCGCCGACTGGACCTTCGGTACAGCGCCCACACCCTCCGCGACCGCGGACCCGTCGAGCACTCCGACGCCGACCCCGACGACGGCCGCGGCCGCGCCGCAGGACTGGACCTACACCACCACCGGTGGCGGGCAGACCGTCGCCGACGGCGGTGCGATCCCGTGGGATCCGGCGCTGCTGGCGCCCGGGCTCACCGCCGACACCAGCCTGCGGTACACCACGCTGTCCGGCGGATCCCCGGAGGTGCTCGCCGCCAACGGAACACCCCTGATGACCGAGCAGACCGTCACCCTCGTCACCCTCGACCCGGCGACCGTCGGCGACCCCGCCGCCGCCACCGCTGCACTCGCGCCCCTGCTCGCGCCGCTCGCCCCCACCATCACCGCGTCCTCGCTCGGCGCGGAACTCGCCGCCGCACAGGGCCGCCCGGTCACCGTCATCACCCTCCGCGACGCGGACCTCGCGCCGATCGAGGCGCAGCTGACCGCGACACCCGGCCTCACCCTGGTCAAGCAGACCCGGCTGCTGACCGTCGACAAGGCGGTGCAGTCACCCGCGCTCGAGGGCCTGCGAACACTGTGGGAGCAGGGACAGGCCGAGACCGCGGGCTGGGCGGTGCAACTCGTACACCCCGACGGGACGGCCGACCAGCTCGCCGGCCGGGACGGCGCCACGGCCCCCGACATCGCGACCACCCTCGACCCGGCGGTGCAGGCCGCCGCGCAGGACGCGCTCGCCACCCTGCCGCAGCAGGCCGCCATCGTCGCGATCAGGCCGTCCACCGGCGGCGTGCTCGCGGTCGCGCAGAACTCCGCCGCCAGCGCGCAGGGACCGATCGCGCTGACAGGCCTCTACCCGCCCGGCTCGACGTTCAAGACCGTGACCACCTCGGCGGCGCTGCAGGAGGGCTCGGTCGCCGCCGACACCGTGCTGCCGTGCCCGGGCAGAGCGAACATCGAGGGCCGCACGATCCCCAACGACGACAACTTCGACCTCGGGTCGGTGCCGCTGCACACCGCGTTCGCGCGGTCGTGCAACACGACGATGGGGCAACTGGCGGTGTCCATGGCGCCGATGGCGCTGCACGACGCCGCGCAGCAGTTCGGTCTCGGTGTCGACTACGTGACGCCCGGCCTGACCACCGTCACCGGCAGCGTCCCACCGGCCGACACCGCCGCCGAACGCGTCGAATCCGCCATCGGACAGGGCCAGGTCACCGCATCCCCGTTCGGGATGGCGCTCGTCGCCGCGTCCATCGCCCGCGGGTCGACACCCGCACCGGCCCTCGTCGCCGGGCAGCCGGGCGTCGGCGACTCGACCCCGACCCCGGCGCCCGCCGCCGTCACCGACGCCCTGAAGGCGATGATGCGGGAGACCGTGACCGGCGGCACCGCGACACAACTCGCCGACATCGCCGACCTGCGGGGCAAGACCGGCACCGCCGAGGTTGCCGGGCAGCCCGCACACGGCTGGTTCGTCGGTATCGAAGGCGACCTCGCGTTCGCCGTGTTCGTCGCCGGAGCCGACAGCTCGGCGCCCGCCGTCGACGCCGCCGGCCGCTTCCTGCGACCGATCCTGCCGAGGTGAACCCGCTCGACTACCTCCTGCTCGTCGCCGCCGGATTCGGAGCCGGTCTGGTCGGATTCGTCACCGGGCTCGCGTCGATCGTGTCGTATCCCGCGCTGCTCGCCGTCGGGCTGACGCCGATCGCGGCGAACGTCACCAACACCGTCGCGCTCGTCGCGGTCGGGATCGGTGCAACGGCGAACTCGCTGCGGGACCTGACCGAGATGGGCCCGCGGCTGTGGCGGTGGGCGGCGGTCTGCGCGGTCGGCGGACTGGTCGGGGCGCTGCTGCTGCTGTGGGCGCCCGAGGGGTCGTTCGAAGCCGTCGTGCCGTACCTCGTGGTGATGGCGTCGATCGCGCTGCTGGCACAGCCACGGGTTCGGAAATTGGCCGGCAGCAGGAAGTTCCCCGTCCTGTTCCCGGTGGGGCTCGGAGTCGTCGCCGTCTACGGCGGCTACTTCGGGGCGGGTGCCGGGGTCATCTTCCTGGCGCTGACGCTGATCTGCACCGCGATGTCCGTGTGGCAGGCGACGATCCTCAAGAGCTTCCTGCTCGGCGTCGCCAACCTCGTCGCCGCGTTGATCTTCGCCGGATCCGGCGAGGTGAATTGGGGCGCGGCCGCGGCCATGGCACTCGGATGCCTGCTCGGAGGCTGGTGCGGTCCACCCGTCGTGAAGGTGATTCCCCCCGCCGTGCTGCGGGTCGCGGTGGCGCTGGCCGGGTTCGGGCTCGCCGGATGGCTCGCGCTGCGCTGACTCAGGTTCGCCGGGGCTCACGCTGCGCTGACTCAGGCCTGCCGGGCCCGTTCGGCGGCCGCCTCGGCGCGGTCCCGGCGCTGACACCGGTAGATCGACGCATCCCGGCTGCGCACGATCAGGTATGCGGCTGCGACCGCGATCATTCCGCCGGGCAGCACCGCCCAGCCGCCGGTCATCTCCGCGACCATCACCATGATCGCCAACGGCGCCCGCGCCGCGCTGCCGAAACACGACATCATCCCGACCACCACGAACGGGGCCGGGCTGTCCGGGATCGACGACACCAGCGGTTCGAGAATCCGCCACACCGCGGCCCCGACGAACCCGCCGATCACCATGCCGGGACCGAATATTCCGCCGGAACCACCGGTTCCGATCGACAGCGACGTCGCAACGATCTTGAGCAACGGCAGGGTCAGCACGATCCACAGCGGCAGCGCGAGCAACGACTCCCGGTCGAGGGCCTCCTGCACCCAGCCGTACCCGCTGCCGAGCACCTGTGGCACCGCCAACGCGAGCAGTCCGACGAGCAGGCCGCCGATCGTCGGTGTGACGATCCGGCCGCCCGGGAGCTGCGTGCTCACCGCGGCCGTTCCGTAGAAGATCCGGATGTAGAGCAGACCCACCACTCCGCCGAGCACCCCGATCACCAGGAACCACACCAGGTGCGTGGCGTCGTCGAATCGGTAGTCGCGCAACGCGAACCCGAACAGCGGCTCGTAGCCGAGGAACGATCCGAACACCCCGTACGCCGTGATCGACGCGATCAGCCCCGGGATCAGCGCCCGAAATTCGAAGTCCTCCCGATACGCGACCGTCGCGGACAGCACCGCACCGCCCAGCGGGGCGCCGAAGATGGCCCCGATACCCGACCCGATTCCGATCGCGACCGCGATCCGGCCCATGCCGTCGGGCAGATTCAGCCAACGCGTGAGCAGCGAGCCGAACCCGGCGGAGATCTGGGCGGTGGGCCCCTCTCGTCCCGCGGAGCCGCCGGAGCCGATCGTCAAGGCGCTGGACAGCATCTTCACCACCACGGCCCGGACCCGGATCGATCGCGGATCGCGGTGGTACGCCTCGATCGCGGCGTCCGTTCCGTGGCCCTGGGCCTCGGGTGCGAAGCGGGCGACCAGCGTCGCCGACAGCAGGGCACCGCCGGCGACGACGAGCGGAATCGCCCACCAGCGGGCGAACCCGTCGGAACCCGATCCGCCGCCGTCCCCGCTCGCCAGTGGCGGCGTGTAGCCGCCCACCCCTTCGAGCAGCAGCCGGCCCGTCCACTGCAGAAGGACCAGGAACACCACCGCGCCCAGGCCGGCGATCACCCCGATCGCGATCCCCAGGACCAGCCAGGTTCGGGTGTAGCCGGTGAGCCACAGCCCGATTCGCGCCCCTACCGGCCGCTTCATTCGCTGGGCCCGGTCAGTGGACACCGCGCATCATCCGGCTGATCCACGGCGACAGCAGCACCATCACCACCCCGACCGCGATCGATCCGAGACCGATCCACAGGAAGTAGGGGGCCTGGTCGTCGGTGTCGTAGTACTTCGCGAGCGTCCCCGCCATCGAGCTGCCCAGCGCCACCGACAGGAAGAACAGCGCCACCATCTGGGTGTGGAACGCCTTGGGCGCCAGCTTCGTCGACAGCGAGAGCCCGACCGGCGACAGGAAGAGTTCCGCGAACGTGAACAGCAGCAGGATGAACACCAGGGCAAGCAACGGGGTGCCGTTCGTCTGCCCGTCGGAGAACGGCAGGAACATCAGGAAGGCCAGACCCATGATCGTGGTGCCCGCCGCGAACTTCAGCGGCGACGACGGCTGCCGCGGGCCGAGTTTCGTCCACATCGCGGCGAACACCCCTGCGAAGACGATGATGAACACCGGGTTGATCGACTGCACCCAGGACGCGGGGAAGTCCCAGCCGAAGAGGTTGCGGTCGAGGAATTTGTCGGAGTAGATCGCGACCACGGTGAACTGCTGCTGGAACAGCGACCAGAACGCGGCGCTCGCCAGGAACATCGGGATGAACGCGACCACCCGGCTGCGCTCGGTGCTGGTGATCTGCCTGCTGGACAGAATGATCGCGAAGTAGCCGACGGCCGCGGCGACCGTCAGCGCGACCACCACGTCGGACAGGTTGTCGGTGGTGATCACACCGGCCACACACAGCACGACCAGCACGACGACGGCAGCGATCGCCCCCGCCACGTACTTCCACAGCACCGAACCCGGCAGCGGATTCGCCGGCGCCGAGCCGATGTCGCCGAGGCGCTTGCGGCCCAACGTGTACTGGGTCAGCCCGAGCGCCATGCCGATCGCGGCCAGCGCGAAACCGACGTGGAAACCCCAGTTGTCCTGCGCCCACCCGGTCAGCAGCGGCCCGAGGAAGGCACCGATGTTGATGCCCATGTAGTAGATCGAGAATCCGGCGTCGCGCCGCTCGTCGCCCTCGGCGTACAGGTCACCGACCAGCGAGGTGGCATTCGCCTTCAGGCCGCCACTGCCGACCGCGATGAGGATCAGGCCGACCCCGACCCCGGGGAGTCCGGGGATGACCGCCAACGCGATGTGCCCGAGCATCACGAGCACCGCGCTGTAGAACAGCGTCCGCTCGGAGCCGAGGATCCGGTCCGCGATCCAGGCGCCGAGAATCGTCGACAGGTAGACGGTGCCGCCGTAGGCACCGACGATGGAGACGGCCGACGCCTCGGAGATGCCGAGACCGCCCTCGGCGGCCGAGTAGTAGAGGTAGTAGATCAGGATGCCCTGCATCCCGTAGAAGGAGAAGCGCTCCCACAGTTCGACCGAGAACAGATTGGCCAGCGCGAAGGGCTGGCCGAAGAACCCGTGTTCGGACTTGGGGTCCCGGGGTGGCGACGCGAGCTCGCTCATTCGAAAACTGTCCCACGCAGTGGACGGCCCCGCGCGGCGTGATGCGAAGGCGTTACCGCCCGGCGGAGCGCTGGGTGATCAGCCCGTACAGAGCGCGCCAGCCGAGCAGGAACACGGCCAGGACCGTCGCGGCGACGAGGATGAAGCTGAAGGCGGTGCCCTGCCCGGACACCACGCGCAGCAGCATGCCGCCGACCAGCGTGCACAGCCAGATCACGATCCCCGCGGGGACCACCGACGCGGGTACCGACTTGTCGCGGTACAGCGCCTGGTTCGCCAGCCAGCCGAGGGCGAGGCCGCCGAGGAACGGCCACGCCGTGGTCAGCAGACCGGTCAGGGCGTTGGCTTCGTCGTGGCTGCGGCGTCCGATCGCGCAGAACACGACCACCAGAACGATGTCGACGAGCAGGACCGGCAGCACCTTCTTCACGGCGTCCAGCCTAGGCGGTGCCCCCGGCGCGTCCGCCGAACGGGAGTCTTCGTGGGCCGATTCGCGGACGGTGGTCCGGCCGGGCGGTGATACTGCGACGGGACACCGGGAGGCGCGATGACGCGGTGGGACGACGAGTGCGACGTGCTGGTGGCGGGGTCGGGGGCGGGCGGGATGACCGGCGCGTACACCGCGGCTCGGGAGGGAATGGAGGTGACGCTCGTCGAGGCCACGGACCGGTTCGGCGGGACCACCGCGTACTCCGGCGGCGGGGGCATGTGGTTCCCGTGCAACGCGGTGCTGAGGCGGGCCGGGGACGACGACACGGTCGAGGACGCGCTCACCTACTTTCGGTCCGTCGTCGGTGACGGCAGCCCCGCCGAACTGCAGGAGACGTTAGTGGTGGGGGCGGTGGTGTCCCGGGACGGAGAACGGCGGGCGATCCGGGCGCGTCGTGGAGTCCTGTTGGCGGCGGGCGGTTTCGAGCGCAACCAGGACATGCGCGACGAGTACGGCGTTCCCGGGGTGGCGGGACACGATGGGGCCGTGGGGCAACGTCGACAAGGCGCACCGGGCGGGCATCGACGTCGGCGGCGCGACCCGCCTGATGGACCAGGCGTGGTGGTCGCCGGGTCTGACGCACCCGAACGGCCGGTCCGCGTTCGCATTGTGGTTCACCGGCGGAATCTTCGTCGACTCGGCGGGGGAGCGGTTCGTCAACGAGTCGGCGCCCTACGACCGCCTGGGCCGCGACGTCATCGCGCACCTCGACGACGGCGGCGGCGCGGCGTTGCCGTTCTGGATGATCTACGACGACCGTGAGGGCGTCGTGCCGCCGGTCAAGGCGCCGAACGTGCCGCTCGCGGCGACCGACGAGTACGTCGCGGCCGGGTTGTGGCGCACGGCGGACACGCTAGAGGAGCTGGCCGAGCAGATCGCGGTGCCCGGTGACGCGCTGGCGCGGACGGTCCGGCGGTTCAACGCGTTCGCCGCGTCCGGCGTCGACGAGGACTTCGGGCGCGGCGACGAACCGTACGACCGGTCGTTCTCCGGTGGCCGGTCGCCGCTGGTCCCGATCGAGAAGGGACCGTTCCACGCCGCCGCGTTCGGGATCTCCGACCTGGGCACCAAGGGCGGGCTCGTCACCGACACCTCGGCGCGCGTGCTGCGCGGTGACGGCACGGTCGTCGAGGGCCTGTACGCCGCGGGCAACACGATGGCGCCGGTGAGCGGAACCGTCTACCCGGGCGGCGGCAACCCGATCGGGGCGAGCATGGTGTTCGGTCACATCGCGGCGCTGGACATGTCGGCGAGGGGCTGAAAGGCGAACGCGCCCACCACGGCTCGGAGGGGAGAGCCGGGGTGGGCGCGCGATCGGGGGAGGTCAGGCCTGGAGGCCGGCCTCGATCTCGAGGGTGATGGTGATCTTGTCGCCGACGACGGCGCCGCCGCCTTCGAGGGGCATGTCGATGGAGATGT
>NZ_JBIAOU010000004.1:0-1344 GCF_042879035.1 Rhodococcus sp. NPDC003318
CCAGGGCTGCAGCATCCACCCGATGATCGTCTCGAGAATCACGCCGAATCTCGAGTCCCCACATGCGAACGTGACAAACCTAACAAAGTCCTACTAGTCCAGGCGCACCCACCGCCCGAACGGGGGCGGCCCCTCGCCGTGCACCTTGATCCGGTGCCCGGGATCGGCCGGATCGACATGCATCCACTCGTAGCCGTGGAGGACGTGCTCCTCCGCGGCCTCGGTGTCGGCGACGACGAGATCGCCGTTGGGACGCTGTTCGAACGTGAATGGGCTCTCGGGTTCGATGACCCACCATGCCTCTTTTGCCATGACGCCTCGTCCTCCTGAGGAGGTTGTTGCGGCTGGTTCGGTGCCGTTCGGGTACGCACCGAGCCTACCGCTGACCGGGGCCGGCGGGCCGGGATATCGCGTGAATCGTGAGGTCTCGCGGGATTGCTGTGACAGGGGGACACCGGTGTGCTGTGATGCAGTGGCGCCACCCCCGTCCGACGACGAATCGAGGCATCCGTGCAGGTTTCCCGGCGAGAACTGTTCAGGTACGCGGCCGTCGGATCCGCCGCACTCGGTGCCGTCGCCCTCGGGTCGACCGCGGTGGCGTCGGCGGCGCCCGGCCGAGCCACCCTGCTCGACTACTCCGGGGGCCTTCCCGACCCCGACGCGATCCGCGCCGCCGGCCACGTCGGCGCCGTTCGCTACGTCTCCGACCGACGCCCCGGCGCCGAATGGATGATCGGCAAACCGATGCTCGCCGACGAGGCCGCCGCCCTGGCCGCCGCCGGCCTCGAAGTGGTGTCCTGCTACCAGTTCGGGAAGGCCGCGACGGCCGACTGGCGCGGCGGCCTCGAGGCGGGCAAGCGGCACGCGGCCCGAGGACTCGAACTGCACCGCGCCGCAGGCGGACCCGACGGCCGCCCGATCTACGCGTCGATCGACGACAACCCCACGAGCGTCGACATCGTGACGAAGGTCGTGCCCTATCTCCTCGGCTGGGAATCCGTCGTCGGGCGTGAGAACACCGGCGTCTACGCCAATTCCGGCACCATCGACCACCTGCTCGTCACGGGGGTCGGAAGCTTCTACTGGCAGCACGACTGGGGCACGCCGGAGGGCTACGTGCACCCAGCCGCGCACCTGCACCAGTTCGAGATCGACAAGCGCACCGTCGACGGCATCGGAGTCGACCTCAACGCGATCCTCAAATCGGACTACGGGCAGTGGTCGTTGGGGGGGGGGGCCCGCCCGGGCCCCCCCCCCCCCCCCCACCCACCCCCCCCGGGGGGGGGTTAAAAATGAGTGGCAGGGACCCCGGGGGCCACGTGGGGAACGTTCGCGCCCCCACCC
>NZ_JBIAOU010000004.1:1354-41324 GCF_042879035.1 Rhodococcus sp. NPDC003318
TTGTGCGCGGGGGGGGGGGGGGGGTGGGGGGGGGTGCAGCTTTGTGTGTGTGGGGGGGGGGGGGGGCGGCCCCCGGGGGGGGGGGGGGGGGGGGGGGGCCCCCCCGGCGCCCCCCCCCCCCCCCGACCCCTCAGCACAGCGGCTTGGCGATGTTGTAGATCTGCTGAGCCTGCTCCGGCGTGGCCTTGGTGTCGCCGTTGCTCGCCCGCACCTCGATCTCCGACACCACCTGCGACTCCTCGACACCGGAATCGATCGCGGCGCAGGTCTGTGCGTAGATGTCCTCGATGGCGGCGTCGTCGCGGCCCTCGGCCAGGTCCGAGTATCCGGCGCGGAAGGCGGCGGTGAACGTGCCCGCCTTGACGCCGTCGACCGTCCCCGCCGCCCGGCTGGCGATACTGCTCGCCGCCGACTGGGCCGACGAGATCGCGCCCTCGGCCGCCGACTGCGCGGACGAGATCGCCCCCTGCGCAGCGTTGGCGGCCGAACTCACGGCCTCCGACGCCCGGTCGAGAACGCCTGCAGTCGTCGTGACGGTGGTGTCGCTGCTCTCGCTGTCGGAAGTGCACCCGGCGACGGCGAACGTGACGACGGCGGCGGTGAACACTGCTGCTGCAATTTTCATGCGTCGAGCGTAGCCGCTGCGTAACGGGCGGGACGGATGTTGACGACGTACACAACAGGCATGTCCCGCAACGAGGAGTCGACAACCCGTGGAAATCATCATCAACCTGCTCTACGCCGTCGCCGCGAACCTCTACGAAGGCATCTCCGCCGGCTCGAGCGGCGGCACGCAGCAGTCGCAGAACCCGTAGCGCGTCACGCGCCCACGGCCGCCAGCCACCGACCGGCCTCGTCCGGCAGTGCCCCCGCGGATTCGGCTGCGCGGCACCACTTCCTGGCCATCTCGAGGAACTTCATCGGGTTGTACACGTCCTCCTCGCAGGACCACAGTCCGTCACCCGCGTAGTGCAGGATCGTCAGGTTGGACGCGCCGTGCGTGGAGCCGTCACCGGGATCGCACATCGGGTTGTCGATCTCGCAGATCACCCAGCCGCGCTGTTCGTCGATCGTGTACCAGAGGGCGGGGAACGCGGTCATGTGAGTGCCCGGGAAGCGGCCCATCGTCCGCACGATCCAGGGGCGGATCTCCTCACGCCCGTGGAAGGTGCCGTAGGCGTGCTCGATGTACGCCGCGTCCTCGGTGAACATGTCCGCGAACAGATTCCAGTCGCCGGTCCGCTTCGCCTTCTCGACGGTGCGCTGGTAGCCGAGGAACGCGTCCTCGAGTTCGGCGCGAGACCAGCGGGCCGCACCGGTCGTGTCGAGGGATGCGTTGTTGCCGGACCGGGTCACGTGTCCTCCGTTGGTGGGCCGAACGTTGCTCGGGCCGTTCAGGTCTGCGTGTGTGCCAGGGGTGACCGAGCGAGATCCGGCTCCTCCGCGAGAACGTGCAGCGGGCGGTCGCCGGGATCCTCCCAGGCACCCCGCCAGGACAGCACCGACCAGCGGGACAGCCCGGACAGTGCGGAGCCGAGGCTGGCGAACGACCAGGAGGACAGTGCGGAACCGGCGGACCCGATCGAGCCTATCGACAGGATCGAGCCGACGCTGCCGATCGACAGAATCGAATAGGCGGACCCGATCGAGAGGATCGAGCCTTCCGAGCGGATCGACAGGATCGAGTGTCGGGATCGGATGGACCTGATCGAGGTGTTCCGCCGGAGAGTGGCCATTCCCCGGTCTACCACGAGTGCGGCGAATGCAGAAGGACCCGGCGAATGAACGAAGGCCCCTCGCGTGATGCGAGGGGCCTTCGTGGGTTCGTCGATCGGAATTCGCCGATCAGGGGACGTACACGGTCCCGACGGTCGGGAGGAAGCTGCACGTGACGGCGGCGCCGCCCTCGGTCTCCGTGGTGAGCCCACCGGAGACTACGGCGAGGACGCGGCCCTGGCCGGTCTCGGCGATGCCGGACAGTGTGGCCGGGCCGTCCGGGTTGATCCGGGACGCGGTGGTCAGCTCGGTGCGGCCGTTCTTCGGGTGGTCGATGTTGACCCAGTCGACAACCAGCGGCACGGGCTGCTTTTCGGTGGCCTTGCTGGTGCCGAGGGCGGTGAAGACGAAGCCCGCCTCGCCGGCCTTCGGTCCCGGCGGGGGCAGGTGGGCGGGGCCGGGAACGGCGAGCGCCGCGCCGACCGAGTCGGACGTGCCACCGATGCAGCCCTTGCCGATCGTCGGGTACAGGAACTGGGAGATGACCGGTCCGCTCTCGGGAGGCAGTTCCGGTCCGCCGCCGCCGCTGCCGTCGAGGAAGGTGATGACGCGTTCGAGGGTGGCCTTGGTCTCGGGCGGCAGGTTCGACGCCTCGAGCAGTGCCTTCGCCTGGGCCAGCAGGTCCGCCTGCGGGTTGGCGACATCGGTGGCGGCGAGGTCCGCGGGACCGGCGGCAGCGCCGATGATCGCGGGAGCGAGCGAGGCGAGAGCCTCGATGTTCAGGCCGTCGGGGATTCGGGGAGCAGTGGTCTCGGCCGACGCACCCGCCGGTACGGCGAACGCAACGGCGGCAACCGCCAACGCGATGATCGATGTGCGCGTTGCTCGCGTACGAAGCACGATGTCCCCATCCTTTGTCAAGCGTCGGCGCCCCTCGAGCGTCGACTGGCCCGGCAGGCCCCTCGATGTCGAGGGGTCACTCTATGCAGGGCCTGATGATCTTGTACAGCGGTACGAAACGCCGACCTTCGGTACTGGAAACGGTTCGGCTTTACGCGGCAGTCTAGTCATTGCCGGGTTCAGCGATGTCCACTTCACGACCATAACGTGTGGCTGAAGTGGTCAGTGTTGTTGTTGATGCAACTGTTATGCGAGGTGGTCGCCCCGATCCGGCCCTCCCGGAGCCTGCCGTAGGCTCCCGACGACCACACCGAGCCGCTCCGCCGGCCTCAAGACAGATCGCGAGAACCGTGTCCGAGACGACCCCCGTACCGGCAGTCCGGCGTTCCCGGACGGACCGGATCCTGCGTCTGGCGCCGTATCTCCTTCTCGCCTCGATCGTCGCGCGGATGGCGTGGGCCCTGCTCACCCC
Organism: Rhodococcus sp. NPDC003318; assembly: GCF_042879035.1. Classification (NCBI taxonomy): domain Bacteria; kingdom Bacillati; phylum Actinomycetota; class Actinomycetes; order Mycobacteriales; family Nocardiaceae; genus Rhodococcus; species Rhodococcus sp. NPDC003318. Next base: position 4,443 of record NZ_JBIAOU010000004.1, read on the forward strand.
CAACGGCATGAACCTGGTCGACCTTCACGTGTACGTCGACGGATCGGCGGCCCTGCTCCGTGGCAACCTGTACGACTACACCTACTCGGAGCTGACGCCGGACTTCCCGCTGCCGTTCACCTACCCGCCGTTCGCGGCGCTGGTGTTCTTCCCGCTGCACTACCTGCCGTTCGACCTGGTCGGGGTGCTGTGGCAGCTCGCGACGATCGGCGCGCTGTACCTGGTGATCCGGATGAGTCTGGAACTGCTCGGTGGGACCGTGACCCGCTGGACCCGCGGCCTCGACGCCCGCTGGACCGCGATCGCCATGCTGTGGACGGCGGTCGGAACGTGGACCGAGCCGGTCCGCAGCACACTGGACTACGGACAGGTCAACGTCTTCCTCGTTCTCGGTGCCCTGGTCGCGGTGCGGTCCACGCGCTGGTGGATCGCGGGCGGCCTCGTCGGCATCGTCGCGGGCATCAAGCTGACCCCTGCGGTCACCGGCCTGTACTTCGTGTTGCGTCGGCGGTGGAAGGCGGCGATCTTCTCCGCAGTGGCATTCGGGCTGACCGTCGGGGTCAGTTATCTCCTGGTCGGGGCGGAGGCGCGGCGCTACTTCGAGCACCTGCTCGGTGACGCCTCCCGGATCGGTCCCGTCGGGTCGGTGTGGAACCAGTCCCTGCGGGGGGCGCTGAGCCGGCTCGCCGGGCACGACGTCGGCAACGGATGGGTGTGGCTGCTCGGCGTCGCCGTGGCGGCCGTGCTCGCCGGATTCGCGTGGCGGGCACTCGGCCGAGACGACCTGCTCGGCACGTTGGTGGTCGTGCAGCTGTTCGGGCTGCTGATCTCCCCGATCTCGTGGTCGCACCACTGGGTGTGGCTGATCCCGATGCTGATCTGGTTGGTGCACGGCCCGCTCGCCGGGCGGGTGGGATCGAAGATCGTCGCCGGGTTCTGGCTGGTGTCGACGCTGATCGGTGTTCCCTGGGTGCTCAGCTTCTTCCAGGACTCCATCTGGCTGATCTCGAGGCCCGGTCTGCTGGCCTGGCTCGGAGCCGTCGACGTCGTCGGGGCGACGGCCTTCTACCTGTGGGTGATCTGCGCGCCGCACCTCACCCGGCGGGCGGCACCGACCGGTCGATCTCCCGAGCCAGCTCCACGTCCAATCCGGTGATCCCGCCCTCGGAGTGGGTGGAGCACACGAACGTCACCCGGCGCCACCGGATGTCGATGTCGGGGTGGTGATTGCGCGCCTCGGCGATCTCGGCGACACGGTCGACGAGCGCGACGGCCTCCGGGAACGTGGACAGCTCGACCGTCCGCACGATGGTGTTCCCGGCACGCTCCCAGCCCGGCAGCGCGGTCAGCGCGTCGGTCACCTCGGTGTCGCTCAGCAACTCGGCCATGGTCATCATGGTCCCATGCAGACCAGCTCCGGCGACAGTGCCGTGCGCCCCGAGGTTGCCGCTGCCGCGATCGTCGAGGGCGGACGGCTGCTGCTGGCGCAACGACTGAGTCCGCCGGAACTGGCCGGCCGGTGGGAACTGCCCGGCGGCAAGATCGAGCCGGGGGAGACGCCCGCCGAGGGGTTGCGCCGCGAACTGCGCGAGGAACTCGGCGTGGAGACCGCCGTCGGTGAGCGGATCGGCGGCGACGTCCCCCTCCCGAACGGGATGGTGTTGCGGGCCTACGTCGTCGAACTGAAGGCCGGTGCGCCGGTCGCGCTCGAACACGCGGCGGTGCGATGGGTCGACGCCGCGGCCCTCGACGGCATCGACCTCGTGCCCAACGATCGCGCGTGGCTGCCGCAGCTGCTCGACCTGCTCAGGCGGCGCGGGCCTTCTTGAGGCCCTTGACGAGATCCTTGCCGGTGACGCCCTGGCTCTCGAGCTTCTTCATCCGCATGATCACGACCGGGCACTTGACGCACCGTGTCTTGCTGCGGCAGCACTTCTTCTTCGGCTTGAGGCTCGACACCTTCTTCGCCTTGACCTTGCCCATCGGCGACCGAGCCCTTCCACTTCGACAAACCGGGAAACTGTCTCCGCTGCGAGGTTAGCGTGCCCTTGGTCGTCGTCGGGGGACGGCCCGGCCGCCGATGGATCGGACGGCGTCAGTGGATCGGACGGCGTCAGGGGCCGTGCACCGGGTTGTTGCCGCGGATCACGTACGCCGGATCGACGGATTCCTTGAGGCGCCGCAGCGCGTCCAGCGTGGGTGCGTCGAACGCGCGCCCGAGCGACTCGCCCGGTCCGAGCAGCGTCGGGACGGTGGGGCCGGCGGCCCAGGGCGCGAGCTCGGCGAACAGCCCCGCCATCGCGTCCGCCGCGGCGGCGAGGAGTTCGGGCACCGGAGCGAGGGTCAGGGTCGTCACCGCGAACTCGGGACCCCGAGCCCGCAGGTCGAACGCACCGGGCCGGCCCGTACGTGCCGGCCCGCCCAGGTGCCGGAACTGGATCTGGCTCAGCGGCATCGACCCGGCCGCACCCGTCCGTCGCACCACCAGGTCGACGAGGTCGTCGTCGAGCGCGGTGAGCATCATCGACGAGTGCACGCCCGGCGACGGATCGGTCGGCTCCTCGCAGATCGCGCCGACCTCGCCGGGTGCCAGCGGGCGAGTCGTGTCGCGCAGGACCGTTCCCGCGGCGCGGATCGGCGCCAGCAGGGTCGCGAGCTCACCCTCCGGGCCCAGCAGGATCGCGTCGACGAAGCAGAACGACTGCCCGCGGATCTCGTCCGGCAGCTCCGGGATCGGCGGGAAGTGCATGATCGACGCCCACACCGACAGTTCGGCCGGCGCGGTCGCGGTCAGTGCGGCGACCGCACGCAGCACCGGCGCGGCGTCGGTGGCGGGAAACGCCAGTCGTCCGCCGGTGATCGCGGGCGCCGGGAACAGGTCGATCTCGACGGCGGTGACGATGCCGAACTCGCCGCCCCCGCCGCGCAGCGCCCACATCAGCTCGGGGGACTTCTCGTCGCTGATCCAGCGGTGCACACCGTGGGCGTCGACGAGCTCGACCGCGCTCAGCGACCCCGAGCCCGGTCCGAACGGCCGGGTGAACCAGGACAGGCCGCCACCCAGGCAGAAGCCGACCACGGAGATGTCGGGATTCGAGCCGACCAGGCCGGTCAGGCCGGTGCCGTCGAGCGCCGACTGCAGGGCGCCCCACTTCACGCCGGCGCCGACGCGCGCCGTGCGTGCGGCGGTGTCGATCCAGATGTCGTCGAGGGCCGCTGTCCGGATCAGGAGGGTGTCGTCGAGGGCACGGTTCGCGCCGTGGCCACCCGGCTGGGCCGACACCCGGACGCCGCACTCGGCGGCGAACCGGACTGCCTTGACGACGTCGGCGGTGGTCGCGGCGGTCACGACCGCGGCGGGCCGCTGGGTGATGCTCACGTTCCACGCCTGGGCCGCGGTCGGCCAGTCGGGGCTGTCGGGAAGGTCCACCCGGCCGTCGAGGTCGGCCGCGAGCCGGTGCCAGGGGACGGCGGAGAGGCCGGTGGGGGAGCGGTGGGCGTCGAGTTCGATCGGTGTCGATGTCATGACCGGAAGCCTTCAGCGGCCCGGCCGCCGGGAACATCCCCCGGGGCGGGGAACTCGTGACCCCAGAAGTCTGGGGTGTCGGAATCCCGCGGCGCGCGCGAAAATTCGATGCCATGGTGACCATGCGCGCGGAAACGGTCCGGACCCGGCTCGACGCCCTGTCGCGGGCCGGCCGGTCGTGGCAGGAGTTCGGCCTGGACGCGATGGAGGTGCTGACCAAGGCGGTGCCGTTCGACGCGGCGTGCTTCGGCACGATCGATCCTGCGACCTCGCTGGTGACCGGGTCGGTCAAGGCGGGTCTCGACAGCCCGTGCGAGGCCGAGTTCGCGTACCACGAGTACATCGAGGACGACGTCAGCCTGTTCAGTGATCTGGCCCGTCGGGACGTCGGCGTGAGCATCCTGCACGAGGCGACCGGCGGCGACCCGCGGCGCAGTTCCCGCTTCCGCGAGCTCTTCGAGCCGATGTTCGATCTCGGACACGAGATGCGGGTGATGATCCGGACCGGCGGCGACGTGTGGGGCGGGCTGGCCATCTACCGGAGGGCGGGCGGCAGCGGGTTCAGTCCGGCCGAGGCCGACTTCGTCGACGGTGTGTCCGGGATGCTGGCGGTGGGGGTTCGTGCCGGGCTGATCGCGGACGCCGCGCCGGGAGTCGACGCCGAGATCGTCGGCGCCGAGGAGGGACCGGCGGTCCTCACCTTCGACGACCACAACACCCTCTGCCAGGCGACGCTGGCCGCGCAGGTACGCGTCGAGGAACTGGGTGGTGACCTGTGGGCGGAACTTCCCCAGCCGGTACTGGCGACGCTGGCGGGCGCCCGGGCGCTCGCGGCCGGCCGGGCCGCTGCCGTGCCGCGCGTGCGGGTCCGCTCGCGGACCGGGCAGTGGCTGGCCGTGCACGCCGCCCCGCTCGCCGGACGCGCAGGCCAGGCGACGCAGGTCGTGGTCACGATCGAGCCGGCCGGGGCCCCCGAGGTGGTGCCGCTGTTGGTGGCGGCGTTCGGGCTGACGCCGCGGGAACGTGACGTCGTGGACGGGGTGCTGCGCGGGGCGAGCACCGCCGAGATCGCCAGGGCACTGCACCTGTCGCCGTACACGGTGCAGGACCACCTCAAGGTCGTCTTCGACAAGGCGGGTGTCTCGAACCGCAAGGAACTCACCGCGCGGGTGTTCTTCGACCACTACGCGCCGCGTAAGGACTCCCGGTTGGGGCCGTCCGGCTGGTTCGTCGCGGAATCGGCGACTTCGCCCGTGGCGCAGATCACTGTCCCAGGTCAGAGGGGGTGAACGGGGGCCGCGATGTGTCGAAAGCCGGTGCGGGCGGGTAGGGTGTTCGCTGGCCGCAGTCCCTGCACCAGCGCAATCGTCGTGATCGTCTCGCGCGACGTTCGGTCAGCCCGGGGGTCGCGAATGGGAACCACGCATGCGCGTAGCGGCAGCCAGTAGCCGTGCGACACCCAATTCGTGTGGCCCCGTCAGCAGCCAGGAGAACGCCCCGCGTGAGCACCACCAACTTCCGTAACGTCGCCATCGTCGCGCACGTCGACCACGGCAAGACCACCCTCGTCGACGCCATGCTGCGTCAGTCCGGCGCGTTCGCCGAGCGCGCCGAGCTCGTCGACCGCGTGATGGACTCCGGTGACCTCGAGCGGGAAAAGGGCATCACGATCCTCGCGAAGAACACCGCGGTCCACCGCCACAACACCGACGGCTCCGTCACCGTCATCAACGTCATCGACACCCCCGGTCACGCCGACTTCGGCGGCGAGGTCGAGCGCGGCCTGTCCATGGTCGACGGTGTCGTGCTGCTCGTCGACGCCTCCGAGGGCCCGCTGCCCCAGACCCGCTTCGTGCTCCGCAAGGCGCTCGCGGCGTCGCTGCCGGTCATCATCGTCGTGAACAAGACCGACCGCCCCGACGCGCGGATCGAGGAGGTCGTCTCCGAGTCGCAGGACCTGCTCCTCGACCTGGCGTCCGACCTCGACGACGACGCCGCCCAGGCCGCCGAGGCGCTGCTCGACCTGCCGGTCCTGTACGCGTCGGGTCGTGAGGGCAAGGCGTCGCTGAACCGTCCCGAGGACGGTCAGGCCCCCGACACCGAGAACCTCGACGTCCTGTTCGAGGTTCTGATGGAGCACGTGCCCGCGCCGAAGGGCGATGCCTCCGCACCGCTGCAGGCACACGTCACCAACCTCGACGCCTCCGACTTCCTCGGCCGTCTCGCGCTGGTCCGCATCCACAACGGCGAGCTCCGCAAGGGTCAGCAGGTCGCGTGGATGCACGCCGACGGTGTGAAGACCGTCAAGATCACCGAGCTGCTCAAGACGGTCGGCGTGACCCGTGAGCCCGGCGAGAGCGCGGTCGCCGGTGACATCGTCGCCGTCGCGGGCATCCCGGAGATCATGATCGGCGACACCCTCGCCGACACCGAGAACCCGGTCGCGCTGCCGACCATCACCGTCGACGAGCCCGCGATCTCCGTCGTCATCGGCACCAACACCTCGCCGCTCGTCGGCCGGGTCAAGGGGCACAAGCTGACCGCGCGCATGGTCAAGAGCCGCCTGGACTCCGAGCTGATCGGCAACGTGTCGCTGCGCGTCCTCGACATCGGCCGCCCGGACGCGTGGGAGGTGCAGGGCCGCGGTGAGCTGGCGCTGGCCATCCTCGTCGAGCAGATGCGTCGTGAGGGTTTCGAGCTCACCGTCGGCAAGCCGCAGGTGGTCACGCGTCAGGTCGACGGCAAGGTCCACGAGCCGTTCGAGGAACTGACCATCGACACCCCGGAGGAGCACCTCGGCGCGATCACGCAGCTGCTGGCGAACCGCAAGGGCAAGATGGTCCAGATGACCAACCACGGCACCGGCTGGGTCCGCATGGAGTTCATCGTCCCGTCGCGTGGCCTGATCGGTTTCCGCACCGACTTCCTCACCGAGACCCGCGGCACCGGCATCGCCAACGCCGTCTCGCACGGTTACGCGCCGTGGGCCGGCGAGATCCGGGCCCGCCACACCGGTTCGCTCGTCTCCGACCGGACCGGCTCGGTCACGCCGTTCGCGATGATCCAGCTGGCGGACCGTGGCACGTTCTTCGTCGAGCCGGGTGCCGACACGTACGAGGGCATGGTCGTGGGCATCAACCCGCGTGCCGAGGACCTCGACATCAACGTCACCAAGGAGAAGAAGCTCACCAACATGCGGTCCGCGACCGCCGACGCCACCGAGACCCTCGCGAAGCCGATCGAGCTGACCCTCGAGGGTGCGATGGAGTTCTGCGCGGCCGACGAGTGCGTCGAGGTCACCCCGGAGGCGGTCCGCGTCCGCAAGGTGCACCTGTCGCAGACCGACCGCGCTCGCGAGCGGTCGCGCGCGAAGTCCCGCGACAAGGCTGCGCTGTAGAGTTGCGCTTCGCGCCCGTGAGTCCTTGTGGTCCCCGTGCGGGCCGGAAGGACTCACGGGCGGCGCAGCCGCACACACGAAGGGACGGGTGAGTGCGAGGGATACTGCCGATGGCGGCCATGGTGGCCGCCGCTCTCGCCCTCGCGGGGTGTACGGCGAATCCGCCGCCGCCGGTGGAGAGCACCGACAGCCCGAAACCCACCACCACCGTCCCGACCAAGAACACCGTTGTCGTCGCGATCGACGAGATCGGTCAGGGTTTCAACCCGCACCTGCTGTCCGACCAGTCGCCGGTGAACGCCGCCGTCACGTCGATGGTCCTGCCGAGCCCGTTCCGTCCGGTCCCGAGCGTGACTCGGCCGGGCGGCACCGACTGGGTGCCGGACGAGTCGTTGCTGGTGTCCGCGGAGGTCACCTCCCAGGCTCCGTTCACCATCACCTATCAACTGCGCAACGAGGCCCAGTGGTCGGACAGTGCTCCGATCGCGGCGGAGGACTTCCGCTACCTGTGGCGGCAGATGATCAGCCAGCCCGGGGTGGTCGACCCGGCCGGGTACGCCCTCATCGACGACATCGGGTCCTCGGCGGGCGGCAAGACCGTCACCGTCACGATGCGGTCGCCGTACCCGGCGTGGCGTGAACTGTTCAGCGACCTGCTGCCGTCGCACCTGGTCAAGGACACTCCCGGCGGGTTCGCTCGCGGCCTCGCCGAGAACATTCCGGTGTCCGGGGGACACTTCCACATCAAGAGCGTCGACCGCGGACGCGACGAGATCCTGCTCGAACGCAACGACCGTTTCTGGGGCGAGCCGGCCGTCGCCGACCAGATCCTGCTGCGCCGCGGCGGTTCGAACTCGCAGCTCACCGACTCGATGCGGTCCGGTGACGCGCAGGTGGTCCAGGTGCGCGGTGGTGGCGCGCTGCCCGCGCAGCTCGCCGCGGTCAGCGGGGTGCGCTCCGCGGTCACCGCCCAGCCCCGGGTGCTGGAGGTGACCCTCAACGGCCGGACCGCGATCGGCGCCGACCCGCGCGTCCGGCGCGGCCTGTTCGGGTTGCTGAGTCCGGATCTGCTGGCCTCGGTGGGCACGCCGTCGGGTACGTCGCCGACGGTCGCGCGGGCCCAGGTGCTCGCCCCGTCCGACCCCGGCTACGCGCCGACGGCGCCGCCCCCACTGACGCGTGAGCAGGCACTCGGGCTGCTGGCCGAGGCGGGCTGGATCCACCAGGCTCCGGCCCCGGCCGTGGTTCAGGACACCGCCGTCCCCGTCCGGCTGGTCCGGGACGGCGCCCAGTTGGCGTTGACGATCGGCGCGACGGAGGGTGACGACACCGCGATCTCGGTCGCGAACACCGCCGCGGACCTGTTGCGCGGTGCGGGTGCGCAGGTCACCGTCACGACGATGCGCGCCGAGGAACTGTACGGCCGGGCACTGGTCGACGGCCGGGTGGACGCGGTCGTCGGGTGGACGCGGGCCGGATCCGACCCGGCGACCTCGCTGGCGTCCCGGTACGGCTGCCCGCCGCCCGAGTCGTCGCCACCCGAGTCGTCGCGGCCGACGGAGTCGCAGGATCCGGCCGCGGGTGAGACCGCCGCCCTCCCGACCGTCACGACCTCGGCCGACGCCGAGGCCACGGACGAGGACTCGGACGAGCCGAATGCTGCTGCGCCGAGCAACATCTCGGGGCTGTGCGACCCGACGTTGCAGCGGGGAATCGACGACGCGTTGCGCGGGGTCGGCGACGTGGGACAGCTGATCGCGCAGGCCGAGCCGCGACTGTGGGACCTCGCCGCGGTACTGCCGGTGCTGCAGGACGCGACGGTGGTCGCCGCCGGACCGGACGTGGACGGTGTGTCGCTGACCGGGGCGATCCAGGTCGGCATATTCGGAGACGCGGCCACCTGGTCGAGAAAGTAGACGTGACGGACATCGTGAAGACGGACACCCCGCGACGACTGCTGCTGGTGCACGCCCACCCGGACGACGAAACCCTCACGACGGGCGGCACGATCGCCCGGTACGCCGCCGAGGGCGCGGAGGTGACGGTCGTGACCTGCACGCTCGGCGAGGAGGGTGAGGTCATCGGCGACACCTGGGCGGGCCTGGTGGCCGACGCCGCCGACCAGCTCGGCGGCTACCGGATCCTGGAACTGACCACGGCGCTGGCGCGTCTCGGGGCGGCCGGGCCCTGCTTCCTGGGCGGCGCCGGGCGGTGGCGCGACTCCGGGATGGTGGGGACGGCGGCCGCCGCGAATCCGCGGGCCTTCGTCAACGCGGACCTCGGGGAGGTCGTCGCAGCGCTCGTCGACGTGATCCGGGACCGGCGTCCGCACGTCGTGATCTGCTACGACCCGGTCGGCGGATACGGCCATCCCGACCACATCCGGGTTCACGAAGCGGTGACGGCCGCGGTGGAGTCGGCGGGTGCGGCCGGGTGTTCCGCTGCGGGGCAGCCGTGGGAGGTCGCGAAGCTGTACTGGACCGTCACCGAGGAGACGTCGCTCACCGAGGGGCTCGGGTGCATCACGGAGTTCCCGGCGCACTGGCGGCTCCCGGATCCGGGGGAGTTGCCGTCGGTGCCGGACGAGCAGGTGACGACGACGATCGACGTCCGGGCCCATCTCGCGGCGAAGGTGGCGGGGTTCGAAGCACACGCCACCCAGGTGACGGTGTCGCCCAGCGGAACCGAGTACGCGTTGTCGAACAACGTGGTCCAGCCCATCCTGCTCGACGAGCACTACGTGCTGGTGCGGGGGACGCTCGGGGAGGTCGCCGCCGACGGTCGTGAACGGGACCTGTTCGCCGGCGTGTAGCTCGCTTTACCGGGCGTGGGGCCGCTCGCCCGGTTACGCTTTCGTCGTTCGCCGATGTTCGTGGGTCACACGTACGAAGGGACGATCGATGGCGCTGCACGAGGTCCGGGGCCGCAGAGACGACGTTGCGGACATCTACTCCACGCCACTCAGTGGAGCAGTCCTCCCCAAATATCAGATTCCGCAAGGGGATTCGGATCCGCGTGTGGTGTTCGCGTTGATCCGTGACGAGCTCGCGCTGGACGGCAACGCCGCGCAGAATCTCGCGACCTTCTGCTCGACCTGGTCCGAGGACGAGGTGCACCGGTTGATGGACCTGTGCATGGACAAGAACATGATCGACAAGGACGAGTATCCGCAGACAGCGGAGATCGAGTCGCGCTGCGTGCACATCCTCGCCGACCTGTGGAACTCGCCGGACGGTCGCAGCACCGTCGGATGCTCGACGACCGGCTCGAGCGAGGCGGCGATGCTGGGTGGTCTCGCGCTCAAGTGGCGGTGGCGGGAGCGGCAGCGTGCCGCGGGCAGGCCGACGGACCGCCCCAACCTCGTGTGCGGTCCGGTGCAGGTGTGCTGGGAGAAGTTCGCCCGCTACTTCGACGTCGAGTTGCGGCAGGTGCCGCTCGAGGAGGGCGCCACCGGGCTGCGCCCGCACCAGCTGCGGGACTACGTGGACGAGAACACGATCGGAGTCGTGGCAATCCTCGGGGTCACCTACACGTGCGACTACGAGCCGGTCGCCGAGATCGCCGCGGAGCTCGACGCGATCGAGGACGAGCACGGTTGGGACGTGCCGGTCCACGTCGACGGCGCCAGCGGCGGCTTCGTCGCGCCGTTCCTGCAGCCGGACGTGGTGTGGGACTTCAGGATCGACCGAGTCGCGTCGATCAACGCGTCGGGACACAAGTACGGTCTCGCGCCGCTCGGCGTCGGGTGGGTCGTGTGGCGCAGCGCCGACCGGTTGCCGGAGGACCTCGTGTTCCGGGTCAGCTACCTCGGCGGCGACATGCCGACGTTCGCGCTCAACTTCTCCCGGCCCGGCGGTGAGATCGTCGCGCAGTACTACCTGCTGCTGAGGCTGGGGCGGGAAGGCTACCGTGCGATCCACCAGACCTGCGCCGACGACGCGCGGGCGCTCGCCCAGGCGATCGGCGAGATGGGGCCGTTCACCGTCCTGTACGACGGCACCGGCGGCTTGCCCGCCGTCTCCTACACGTTGACCGATCCCGCGACCGCAGGCTTCTCCCTCTACGACCTGAGCGACCTACTGCGCGCCCGCGGCTGGCAGGTGCCTTCCTACCCGTTGCCCCCGAGTCGGGAGACCACGGTCATTCAGCGCATCTTGGTCCGGCACGGTATCTCCCGCGACAAGATGGAACTGCTGCTCGACGACCTGCGGTCCGCGGTGACGCGGCTGGCGAAGGGAAAGCCCGACGACACGGTGCGTACCGGGTTCCATCACTGACAACGACTGCGTGACCTCCGCTCCGGCCGCCACTAGAATGTGATGCACGTCATGGTCGTCGCGGAGGGGCTGGAGGCGCCGGGTGAACTGGAGTGTGCAGAACCAGATCGTCGCGTTCGTCGACTCGCTGCGGCCGAATTCGCAGATGTACCACGACATGTACATGAACGCGCTGTACGGGTTCGTCGACATGCAGTCGAACCTGCTGACGATGCTCGGGTACCCGCCGGTGCCCTGATCGCCGGCCCCCTACGATCGGTGACATGACTGCCGCCACCGCCGAACCCGTGCCCGGGCACGGAATCCTCGACCGCCTGATCCTGGCGCTGCTGGTGTTCGACGGGTTCGTGACCGCACTGCTGGCGGTGCTGTTCCTCCCGGTCCGGATCGGGTCGGTTCCGGTGCCGGTGAGCGCCCTGGTGGCGGCGGTCGTCAACGTGCTGCTGCTCTGTGGGGCGCGGACGGTGACGGATCGGCTCGTCCGGGTCGCCTGGCCGCTGTTCGCCTGGTTCGTCGGCTTCCTGCTCTGCATGGTCGGCGGACCGGGCGGGGACGGCCTGCTGCTCGCCGACTGGCGCACGTTGCTGCTGCTCGTCGCGGGCCTGGTGCCGGCGACGGCGCTGCTCCTCAAGTGGGGCGCGGACGCAGCCGTGACCCGCGGGCAGGGCGCGCGGGCACGCTAGGCGGACGTGCCCCGGTCGAGAAGGCCCGCGGCGCGTCCGGCGTCGGCCAGGACCGCCTCGAGCATCGTGGGGGTCAGCCGGCCGGTGAAGGTGTTCTGCTGGCTGACGTGGTAGCAGCCGAACAGGTGCAACCGGCGGTCCGGCCCGGCCAGTTCGACGTGCGCGCCGTGCCCGAATTTCGGGGCCGGTCGCGGCACCGTCCATCCCGCGGCGCCGAGGACGGGCAGCAGTGCCCGCCACCCGAAACCACCGAGCACCAGCACCGCGCGCAGCGTCGGGGTCAGCAGGCGCAGTTCCTCGTCGAGCCAGCGCCGGCAGGTGTCGCGCTCGGCCGGGGTCGGCTTGTTGTCCGGCGGCGCGCAGTGCACCGGTGACGTGATCCTGGTGCCGCGCAACGTGAGTCCGTCGTCGACGGACACCGCGGTCGGCTGGTTCGCCAACCCGACCGCATGCAGCGCCGCGTACAGCACGTCGCCGCTGCGGTCGCCGGTGAACATGCGGCCGGTGCGGTTCGCGCCGTGCGCGGCCGGCGCCAGACCGACGATCAGCAAGTGCGCGTCCGGGGGCCCGAATCCGGGAACCGGTCTGCCCCAGTACGTCTGGTCGCGAAACGCCGCCCGCTTCTCGCGTGCCACCTGCTCCCGCCATCGCACGAGACGTGGGCAGCGACGGCAGTCGACCAGGTCCGCGTCCATCTCCGCGAGGGTCGGGTGGATCATCGGCGTGCCCAGATGTCGCCCGCGCCCGGCGTGACGGTCTCGACCAGCGTCCAGGCGTGCTCGGCGGGCAGGTCGAGTACCTCGTAGCGACCCGCTCCCGCGGGTGTCGCGGCGACGACGGTCGCGACTCCGGCGCGGCGCTGGAAGAACGTCTGCCGCACCGTCCATCCCACGATGCCGTTCGCCTCGACGGTGTCCCGGCTGCGGTCCAGCGACCCGCTGCGGGTGACCAGGTGGCCGGGCGGGGTGGCGTGCCCGAGACCGCGATACCGGTCGTGGGCGAGCCCGGCAGCGGCAACGGCCACGATCGCCAGGCCCGCCCACGCGGGCCACGGCACGGATACTCGGGCCGATACCACACCCACGGCGATCGCCAGAGCCGCCACCGGCAGCAGGGCCCGGGTGAACCGGCGTCGCCGGGCGGCGGTGCCGTGCGCGGTGAGCGGGACGGGCCCCTCGTCGCGCAGGACCAGCGTCTCCATCCGCTCGGCCTCCGCACGCGGGCACTGCGGCAGCAGCATCGACGAGTGCCGTCCCTCCGTGGACATCCCGGTCATCACCGCGTCGAGGCGCGCCGCCCCGGCCAGGCGCAGGAGCAGCGGCTCGCGGAGGCTGGCGCCACGCAGGCGCGCTCGGTCGAGGGTGGTCTGCCGGGTGCGCAGGAGACCGTGCGCGACGTGCAGCACGCGGCCGTCGTCGGTGACGGTGAGATCGCCGTACGTGAGCAGGTACCGGACGCAGGCGAGGGCGCTGGCAACGGCGAGCAACGCGACGAGACCGACGACGACCACGGCCGCGACACCGAAGCCGCGCAGCCAGTCGAGTCCGTCCTCGAGCGTGTCGGCGTTGGCGACGCGTTCGCCGATCCCGTACTGGAACGCGACGCCGACTGCGGCGGCGACGGTGACGACGCCGGTCGTCGACAGGGGCGCGTAGCGCACCCAGGACGGCTTCCAGTGCGCGATCTCGAGCGCCGGTGGTGCCGCGGCGTCGGCGGCTCGGCCGGGATGCGCCTCCGACTGCCGGGTGAGCAGGGCCGCACGCAGTGACGGGACCAGCCGCGCGTCGAGGGCGTTGAGTTCGAAGCGCGTCGACTCGCCTGCCCTGTCCGCGCGCTGCCCGGTTCCGATACGCACCACGGACAGTCCGAGGGCCCGGTGCAGGAGCCCGGCCTCCACGTCGACCGACCGGATCCGGTTGCGGGGCACGGAGAGCAGCTTCTTCTGGAACACGCCGGTGCGCAGCTCGACGTGGACCGGCCCGATCCGGTAACTGGTGGTCAGCCACCGCGCGATCGCGTAGGCGACCAGGACCGCCAGCGCGATCAGGCCCCAGTAGTGATTTCCGCTGCGGCTGCCGAGAACCACCGAGATCAGCAGCACCGGGAGCAGCCTGACCACTTCGTGGACGGGGTGCACGAGCAGCATGCGCCGGTCGAGGCGCAGCCACGGCAGCTCCTGCTCGGCAGCCAGTGCCGCGGGACCCGAGTGGGCGGGCGGGGCGGTGCCGGGCTCCGGGGGAGGCGGGGCGGGCGCGGAGTCGGGTGTGGTCACGTCGCGTCCCCGTGGTGGCGGCCTGCGATGGCGGTGAGGCGGGTGACGACGTCGTCCGCGACGGGCGCGTCGAGGGCGGTGATCCGGACGGCGCCCGCGGACGACGCGGTGGTGACGGTGACGGTGGCCAGGTTCAGCATCCGGTCGATCGGGCCGCGTTCGGTGTCGACGGTCTGGATGCGGGAGATCGGTGCGATCCGCCGTTCCTGGGTGAACCACCCGGACCGTGTGTAGACGGCGGTGTCGCTGATCTCCCAGCGGTGCACCCGGTACCGCCAGCTCGGGACCACGAGAACGTGGGCGAGTGCGGCGACGGCGGTCGCCGCGAACACCGCGACGTGCGGCCACGTCGTCCACCGGCCCTCGACGACACCCCACACGACCTGCGCGAGGAACACCGGAAGCCACATCAGTGCGGCGTTGACGGCCCAGAGCAGCGGAGCCTTCTGCGACGGCCTCCCGGCGGGGTCGGCCATCGTCACGGTGGTCGATGGGGTGCTCACCTCTCCACCCTGCCTCACGAGCCACGAAGTGGCCTAGCCTGGTTGGAGAGCGGAAGGAGTGTGCCGTGGATCGACTCGAGAACGAGATGTCGGAGGCGGATCGCGCTGCTCAGGCGGATCCGGTGCTGCCGGAGGACGAGCGGGAACGGGCGACGCCGGTCGAATCGGTGGGCGCGCGCGAGGTCAACGAGGCGGATGCCGTGGAGCAGTCCCGTGACGTCCCCGACGACGAGGAGTATCCCCGCGGCTGAGCGGTGCGTGTGAGCGGGGACATGTGACGACAGTCGCGCCTGTTGTGGCGCAAGTCTCCGGGGATGGCGCATGATCGACGTCGTGACTTCTGACCACGACGAGACCTCCGCGATGTTGCCCGTTCCGACCATGCCCGCGCCGGTTCCCGGCGCGTCGGCCATGCGGCGGGCGTTGCGGCGGGCGCGGGACGGGGCGACGCTCAACGTGGACGAGGCGACCGTGCTGCTGCACGCGCGGGGCGCCGACCTCGACGACCTGTGTGCGTCGGCCGCGCGGGTGCGCGACGCCGGACTGGAGGCGGCGGGACGGCCGTTGACGGTGAGCTATTCGCGGAAGGTGTTCATCCCGCTGACCCGGCTGTGCCGCGACAAGTGCCACTACTGCACGTTCGTGACGGTGCCCGGGAAGTTGCGGGCCGAGGGCCACGGGATGTTCCTCGATCCGGACGAGGTGCTCGACATCGCCCGACGCGGCGCCGAACTGGGCTGCAAGGAGGCGCTGTTCACCCTGGGTGACCGGCCGGAGGACCGGTGGCCGGAGGCCAGGGAGTGGCTGGACTCGCGGGGTTACGACTCCACGCTCGACTACGTGCGGGCGATGGCGATCCGGGTCCTCGAGGAGACCGGTCTGCTGCCGCACCTGAATCCGGGTGTGATGACGTGGGAGGAGATCTCGCGGCTCAAGCCGGTCGCGCCGTCGATGGGCATGATGCTCGAGACGACGTCGACGCGGCTGTTCACCGAGAAGGGGCAGTGTCATCACGGCAGCCCCGACAAGGATCCGGCGGTGCGGTTGCGGGTGCTGACGGATGCGGGCCGGTTGTCGGTGCCGTTCACGACGGGTCTGCTCGTCGGGATCGGCGAGTCGACGACCGAGCGGGCCGAGACGATCATGGCGATCCGCAAGTCGCACAAGGCGTTCGGTCACGTGCAGGAGGTGATCGTGCAGAACTTCCTGGCCAAGGACGACACCGCGATGCGCGACGCCCCGGACGCCGGCATCGAGGAGTTCCGGGCGGCGATCGCCGTCACCCGGCTGGTGCTCGGGCCGTCGATGCGGATCCAGTCGCCGCCGAACCTGGTGTCGGGGGACGAGTGCCTGGCGCTGATCGCGTCCGGTGTCGACGACTGGGGTGGCGTCTCGCCGCTGACCCCGGACCACGTGAACCCGGAGCGGCCGTGGCCGAACCTCGACACCCTCGCCGCGATCACCGCGGAGGCGGGGTACACGCTCGTCGAGCGCACCGCCGCGCAACCGCAGTACGTGCTGGCCGGCTCGCCGTGGATCGATCCGCGGATCGCGGGGCACGTGCAGGCCCTGGCCGACCCGGTCACCGGCCTGGCCCGCCCCGTCACGACGCCGGTGGGAATGCCGTGGCAGGAACCGGACGAGACGTGGGCGTCCACGGGCCGCATCGACCTGAACACGGCGATCGACACCGACGGCCGCATCACCGAGACCCGGTCCGATCTCGGTAGCGCTTTCGGCGACTGGGAGACGGTCCGCGAACAGGTGCTCTCGCTCAGCGCGCCGGAGCGGGTGGACTCGGACGTGCTGACGGCGCTGCGCAACGCGGAGCGGGACCCGGCGGGCTGCTCGGACGACGACTACCGGGCGCTGGCGACGGCCGACGACGCGGGCCTCGAGGCGCTGGTCGCGCTCGCGGACGACCTGCGGCGGGACGCGGTCGGCGACGACGTGACGTACGTGGTGAACCGGAACATCAACTTCACCAACATTTGCTACACCGGTTGCCGCTTCTGCGCATTCGCGCAGCGCAAGGGCGATGCGGACGCCTTCACCCTGTCGGCGTCGGAGGTCGCGGACCGGGCCTGGGAGGCGCACGTCGCCGGCGCCACCGAGGTGTGCATGCAGGGCGGTATCGACCCCGAGCTGCCGGTCACCGGGTACGCGGACCTGGTGCGCGCGGTGAAGGAGCGGGTGCCGTCGATGCACGTGCACGCGTTCAGCCCGATGGAGATCGTCAACGGCGCCTCCCGCGGCGGGCAGTCGGTGCGGGACTGGCTGACCGAACTGCGCGCCGCCGGCCTCGACACCATCCCCGGCACCGCCGCGGAGATCCTCGACGACGAGGTGCGGTGGGTGCTGACCAAGGGCAAGCTCCCGACGAGCACCTGGGTCGACGTGGTCACCACCGCACACGAGGTGGGCCTGCGGTCCAGTTCGACGATGATGTACGGGCACGTCGACCAGCCGCACCACTGGGTCGGGCACCTGAACGTGCTGCGCGGAATCCAGGACCGGACGGGTGGTTTCACCGAGTTCGTCCTGCTGCCGTTCGTGCACCAGTCGTCACCGCTGTACCTGGCGGGCGCGTCCCGTCCCGGGCCGACGATGCGGGACAACCGGGCGGCGCACGCGCTGGCGCGGGTGATGCTGCACGGGCGGATCCACAACATCCAGACCAGCTGGGTCAAGCTCGGCGTCGAGGGCACCCAGGCGATGCTGCAGGGCGGTGCGAACGATCTCGGTGGCACGCTGATGGAGGAGACCATCTCCCGGATGGCCGGGTCCCAGCACGGGTCGGAGAAGACGGTGGCCGAACTGCGCGCGATCGCCGAGGGCATCGGCAGGCCCGCCCGGGAGCGCACGACCAGTTACGCCGAGCGGGTGGGGGTGTCATGAGTGCAGATCCGATCGGGGACGTCCGCGTCGTCGCGGTGCTCGACCGCGCGGTCTGGGGGGTGAATCCGGTCCTCGACCTGGCGTCGACGGATCCGTTCGGGATCAAGGCGCGCACGTTCGTGCCTCCGGTCGAGGGTGGTTCCGCGCTCGACCGGGTCCTCGACGGGCTGGCCTGGCTGCTCGACTTCGCGGAGGTGCCGGGCACCGCGGCGTGGGAGCGGTCCGGTGACGAGCGGCGGGCGCGGTGGTGGATCACCCGGCTCGGACTGCTGAACACCGTCGTCGTCGCCTTCCCCGGGGTGCTCGGCCCGGTCGTCAAACGGTTGCCGCTGCAGGATCTGCTCGGCTTCACGAACCAGGCGCTGGTGTTGATCGCGGTGGCCCGCGAGTTGGGGGTGACGGACCGCGCCGCGCAGGTCGATCTGCTGGCGTCGGTGCTGTGCGGTCGCGACGTCGACGCCCGCACGCTGCTCGCGAGCGACGAACCGGAACATCCGGAGTCGGCTGTCCGCTGGCGGCCGCTCGCGGCCCTGGGGGGTCTGTGGTCGACGGCGCGGGTGCTGCGCGCCATCCCCGGCGAACTGCACAAACGCCCGCAGCCGGGCCGGCCGTGGCGGGCGTTCGGACACCTGCCCCTGGTCGGTGCGATCGCGGACTACGTTGGTGAGCGGGGTGCCCTGATCGATGCCGCGGTACTGGGCAAACGGTGGGTCGACGGGCACACCGTGCGCACCGCGGTGTCGGGGCTCGGAAGCCTCGGAACCACCACCGTCTGAGGGCACCCTAATCCGGTGCTCCTCGAAGGCAGGGGTGATACTGGTGACTTCGAGTGCGCGACGCGCGTTCGATCAGGAACAGGTCCGTGTCAGAAAGGTAGCGGCAGTGCCCTACACGATTGCTGAACCGTGCGTGGATGTGCTCGACAAGGCGTGCATCGAAGAGTGCCCCGTCGACTGTATTTACGAGGGCGGCCGGATGCTCTACATCCACCCCGACGAGTGCGTGGACTGCGGCGCCTGCGAGCCGGTGTGCCCGGTCGAGGCCATCTTCTACGAGGACGACGTTCCGGACCAGTGGAACGGCTACGTCAGTGCGAACGTCGACTTCTTCGTCGACCTGGGCTCGCCCGGCGGTGCCGCCAAGCTCGGCAAGGTCGACTACGACCCGCCGTTCGTCAAGGCGCTGCCGCCCATGGGTGAGCACTGAGTCGCGAGGATCCGAACGTGCCACGCAACGCCGTC
Source organism: Rhodococcus sp. NPDC003318 (assembly GCF_042879035.1). NCBI lineage: Bacteria > Bacillati > Actinomycetota > Actinomycetes > Mycobacteriales > Nocardiaceae > Rhodococcus > Rhodococcus sp. NPDC003318. The sequence continues at coordinate 23,240 of NZ_JBIAOU010000004.1, forward strand.
TCGCGCGGTCTGCCCGATTTCCCGTGGGATTCCCTCGCCGGTGCGAAGACGAAGGCCCAGTCCCATCCGGACGGCATCGTCAACCTCTCGGTCGGCACCCCGGTCGACCCCGTCGCGCCGCTGATTCGTGACGCGCTCGCCTCGGTGTCGGACGTCCCCGGTTACCCGACCACGTGGGGGGAGCCGTCGCTGCGCGAGGCCGCGGTGGCGGCGCTGTCCCGGCGGTACGGCGTCACCGGCGTCGACCCGGCGGCCGTGCTGCCCGCGATCGGCACCAAGGAGATGATCGCCTGGATGCCGACCCTGCTCGGGCTCGGTGCGGGCGACCTCGTCGTGATCCCCGAGGTCGCGTACCCGACGTACGAGGTCGGTGCGCTGCTCGCCGGGTGTCGTGTACTGCGCGCGGACGGGCTGACGCGGCTCGGCCCGGAGAACCCGGAGCTGATCTTCGTCAACTCGCCGTCGAACCCGACCGGCAAGGTGCTCGGCATCGACCACCTGCGCAAGGTGGTCGAGTTCGCCCGGGAGCGCGGCGCCGTCGTGGTGTCCGACGAGTGCTACCTGGGCCTGACGTGGGAGGCCGAGGCCTACTCGGTCCTCGACCCGCGGGTCTGCGGCGGCGACCACACCAACCTGCTCGCAGTGCACTCGCTGTCGAAGACGTCGAACCTGGCCAGCTACCGCGCCGGTTTCGTCACCGGCGACCCGGCGCTGGTCGCGGAGCTGCTCGAGGTCCGCAAGCACGCAGGCATGATCGTGCCGCTGCCGGTGCAGGCCGCGATGACCGCGGCACTGTCCGACGACGACCACGAGAACGAGCAGCGGGAGCGGTACCGCAAGCGCCGCGAGATCCTCCTCGACGCGGTCCGACGCGCCGGGTTCACCGTCGACAACTCCGAGGCCGGCCTCTACCTGTGGCTGACCCGCGAGGAGGCGTGCCGCGACACCGTCGACTGGTTCGCCGAGCGCGGCATCCTCGTGGCCCCGGGCGACTTCTACGGTCCCGGCAGCCGCCGCCACGTGCGGATGGCGCTGACCGAGACCGACGAACGCGTCGCCGCGGCCGCTTCCCGGTTGTAGCGGCGCCGCCGCCTGAACCCGGCAGCGCCAACGGGATTGGGCTAGCCTGGACGGCAGTTCCTCGGTACCGGGGTTCGGCCCCGGTCCCACCTCGGGACAGGAGGCAGCATGGACGCCGTCACTGGGGTTCCCACGCCGGTCAACGAACCGGTCCATTCCTACGCCCCGGGAAGTCGTGAGCGCACGATCCTGGCATCGGAGCTCGCCGAGCTGGCCGGTGCACCCGTCGACCTGCCGCACGTCATCGGTGGCGTGCACCGGATGGGCGACGGTGAGCGGGTCGACGTGGTGCAGCCGCACCGCCGCGCCGCTGTGCTGGGCACCTTGACCGAGGGCACCCACGAGGACGCCGAGGCCGCGGTCACCGCCGCCGTGGAGGCGGCCCCGGGGTGGCGGGCGCTGTCCTTCGACGACCGGGCAGCGGTGTTGCTGCGCGCCGCCGACCTGCTGTCCGGTCCGTGGCGGGAAACCCTGGCCGCGGCAACGATGCTGGGCCAGTCGAAGACCGTGCAGCAGGCCGAGATCGACGCGCCGTGCGAGCTCGTCGACTTCTGGCGGTTCAACGTGCACTTCGCACGGCAGATCCTGGAGGAGCAGCCGGCGTCGAGTCCCGGGGTGTGGAACCGGATGGAGTACCGGCCGCTCGAGGGGTTCGTGTACGCGATCACCCCGTTCAACTTCACCGCGATCGCGGGCAACCTGCCGACCGCGCCCGCACTGATGGGCAACACGGTGGTGTGGAAACCGTCTCCCACGCAGACGGTCTCGGCGTACTGGACGATGAAGCTGCTCGAGGAGGCCGGTTTGCCGCCGGGGGTGATCAACCTCGTCACCGGGAGCGGCCCCGCGGTGTCCGACGTGGTCCTGACCGATCCGCGGCTCGCGGGGATCCATTTCACCGGCTCGACGCGTACCTTCCAGCACCTGTGGCGGGAGGTGGGTGCGAACATCGGCCGCTACCAGGGTTATCCGCGGCTGGTCGGCGAGACCGGCGGCAAGGACTTCGTCGTCGCCCACACGTCCGCGAACCCGGATGTGCTGCGCACGGCCCTGATCCGCGGGGCGTTCGAGTACCAGGGGCAGAAGTGTTCGGCCGCGTCCCGCGCGTACGTGCCGCGGTCGGTGTGGGAGCAGATGGGGGAGGATTTCCTCGCCGAGACCGACGAACTCGCCTACGGGGACGTGACGGATCTGTCGAATTTCGGGGGCGCGCTGATCGATCGCGCGGCCTACGACAAAAACGTCGCCGCGATCGAGCGGGCCCGGGGCGCAGCGGGGGTCAAGGTGGCGGTCGGCGGTACCTACGACGACACCGTCGGCTGGTTCGTCCGGCCGACGGTCCTGCTGGCCGACGACCCCGGCGACGAGTCGTTCTCCACGGAGTACTTCGGGCCGGTGCTGTCGGTGCACGTCTACGACGACGCGCGGCCCGACGCGTTCGCGGACCTGCTCGCACTCGTCGACACCAGCGCCGCCTACGCACTGACCGGGGCGGTGATCGCCGACGACCGCGCCGCGGTCGAGCAGGCCTGCGCGGCACTGCGATTCACTGCAGGCAACTTCTACGTCAACGACAAGCCGACCGGGGCGGTGGTCGGGCAGCAGCCGTTCGGCGGGGCCCGGGCGTCGGGCACCAACGACAAGGCGGGTTCGCCGATCAACCTGCTGCGCTGGACGTCGGCCCGCACGATCAAGGAGACGTTCGTGCCGCCGACGGATCACCGGTACCCGCACATGGGACCGGAGGCGTAGTCGTGGGAGTCGGTGGTCTGACCAACCCGCTGCGGCCGGCGATCCTGGCCGCGGCCCGGTCGCCGCGGATGAAGTCCGCGATCACGCACGCCCCCGGTACCCGTGCGCTGGTCACCCGGTTCGTCGCGGGCGAGCAGCGTGGCGACGCCCTCGCGGCGGCGAGGGAGCTGCTCGACTCGGGGCGGATGGTGAGCATCGACCACCTGGGGGAGGACACCACCGACCTCGCCCAGGCGCGCGCGACGGTGGCCGAATATCGTTCCCTGCTGGCCGAACTCGGCGATCTGGCCCCGGCACGCGGCTCGGGTCCGCGGCCGCTGGAGGTGTCGGTGAAGTTGTCCGCGCTCGGTCAGGCGCTGCCGGAGGACGGGGAGAAGATCGCCCTCGACCACGCTCGTGAACTGTGCGCGGTGGCCCAGGACGCCGGGGTGTGGGTGACGATCGACGCCGAGGACCACCGCACCACCGACTCGACCCTCGCGATCGTCGCCGCACTGCGCGCCGACTTCCCGTGGCTGGGTGCGGTGCTGCAGGCGTACCTGCGGCGCACCGAGGCGGACTGCCGTGACCTCTCCGGATCGGGATCGCGAATCCGCCTGTGCAAGGGCGCTTACCGGGAGCCGGAGTCCGTGGCGTACCAGTCGCCCGCGGAGGTGGACGCGTCGTACCTGCGGTGCCTGAGGATCCTCATGGAGGGCGACGGCTACCCGATGGTCGCCTCCCACGACCCCGCGATGATCGACGCCGCGGGGGCGGGCGCCCGTCGGGTGGGCCGCGGCCCCGACGAATTCGAACACCAGATGCTGTACGGGATCCGCGACGTCGAGCAGCAGCGGCTGGCGGACGCGGGTGCCCGGATGCGGGTGTACGTGCCCTACGGGTCGCAGTGGTACGGATACTTCATGCGCCGCCTCGCCGAACGCCCGGCGAACCTCACGTTCTTCATGCGTCAGCTCGTGAGCAGGCGGTGACCGCGGTGTGAGAGTCTGGCACCCGTGCTGCTGCGTTCACTGAACCCCCTCGCCGTCGCCCGGGGCGACGACCTGCCCGACGCCGTGCGGATCGACGGGCACTCGTTGTCCCGCAGCGACATCGTCGGCGGTGCCGGCGCGCTGGCCCGGCGCATCGCCGGCGCCGAACGGGTCGCGGTGCTCGCCGAACCGACCGCCAACACGGTCATCGCGATCGTCGCGTGCCTGTTCGCCGGGGTCACGGTCGTGCCGGTGCCGCCGGACTCCGGGCCCGCCGAGCTCGCGCACATCCTGTCGGACTCGGGTGCGCAGGCCTGGCTGGGCAAGGCCCCCGAGGGGAGCAGCCTGCCGGTGGTGCCGGTGCGTCTGCACGCCCGGGACTGGCACGGGCATCCGGAGCCGCATCCCGGGTCGATCGCGTTCGTGCTCTACACCTCCGGCACCACGGGCGCCCCCAAGGGCGTGCTGCTGTCGCGCGGCGCCGTCGCGGCCGGTCTCGACGCGCTCGCCGACGCATGGCAGTGGACGGAGAACGACACCCTGGTTCACGGGCTGCCGCTGTTCCACGTGCACGGCCTGATCCTCGGCCTGCTCGGACCGCTGCGGGTCGGCAGCCGTCTCGTCCACACCGGCAAGCCGACCCCGGCCGCCTACGCCGAGGCCGGCGGCACCCTGTACTTCGGCGTCCCCACCGTCTGGTCCCGGGTCGTCGAGGACGAGGAGTCCGCGCGGGCGCTGTCCGGGGCCCGGCTGCTGGTCTCCGGCAGCGCACCGCTGCCGGTGCCGGTGTTCGGCAGGCTCGCCGCGCTGACCGGTCTCACACCGATCGAGCGGTACGGGATGAGCGAGACGATGATCACGCTCAGCACCCGCGCCGACGGTGAACGGCGTCCCGGGTGGGTGGGACAGCCCGTCGAGGGCGTGCAGACCCGCCTCGTCGCGGAGGACGGCACGATCGTCCCGCACGACGGCGAGTCGATCGGCGGCCTGCAGGTGCGCGGCCCGATGCTGTTCGACGGCTACCTGAACCGGCCCGACGCGACCGCCGAATCGTGGACGGAGGACGGCTGGTTCGTGACCGGCGACGTCGCCGCGATCGACGAGGGCGGCTTCCACCGGATCGTGGGCCGGGCGTCGACGGACCTGATCAAGTCGGGCGGCTACCGGATCGGCGCGGGCGAGGTCGAAACCAGTCTCCTCGGGCATCCGAGCGTCAAGGAGGTCGCCGTCGTCGGACTGCCCGACGACGATCTCGGACAGCGGATCGTGGCGTTCGTCGTCGGGGACGGCGTCGACCCGGACGCGCTGATCGCGCACGTCGCGGGGGAACTGTCGGTGCACAAGCGTCCGCGCGAGGTCCGCGTCGTGGACTCGTTGCCGCGCAACGCGATGGGCAAGGTACAGAAGAAGTTGCTGGGCTGAGCGAGTCGCCTGCGGGTGATGTGCCGTCCGGACTAGCCTCGACAGACATGAGCCTGCCTGCCGAGAACATGCGCGTCGTGCTCGCCTCCCGGCCCGTCGGCGAGCCGACGGCGTCCGACTTCCGGATCGAGACGGCACCGCTGCCGGTGCCGAAGGAGGGCGATCTGCTGCTCGAGACCCTGTACCTGTCACTCGACCCGTACATGCGGGGCCGGATGAGCGCGGCCGAGTCGTACGCGGATCCGGTCGAGGTCGGTGCGGTGATGGTCGGCGGCACCGTGTGCCGGGTACTCGAGTCCAAGGCGCAGGGCTTCGCGGCCGGCGACGTGGTGCTGTCGTTCTCCGGCTGGCAGACGCACTCGGTCGCCGACGCCCGGCACGTGCGCCGCCTGGACCCGAAGGCGGCGCCGGTGCAGACCGCGCTCGGCGTCCTCGGGATGCCGGGATTCACCGCGTACGCGGGTCTGCTGCAGATCGGGCGACCCAAGCACGGCGAGACGGTCGTCGTGGCGGCGGCCACCGGGCCCGTCGGCTCCGCGGTCGGGCAGATCGCGAAGATCAAGGGGGCCCGTGCCGTCGGCATCGCCGGCGGTCCCGAGAAGTGCGCACACCTGGCGGAACTCGGATTCGACGCCGCCCTCGACCACCACGCCCCCGACTTCGAAGAACGGCTCGCCGCCGCCTGCCCGGCCGGTGTCGACGTCTACTTCGAGAACGTCGGCGGCAAGGTGTGGGACGCGGTGCTCCCGCTGCTCAACACCTACGCCCGCGTGCCGGTGTGCGGCCTGGTCGCCTACTACAACGCGACCGCCCCGGCGGAGGGGCCGGACCGCACGCCGGCGTTGCTGAGCCGGATCCTGACCAAGAGCCTGACACTGCGCGGGTTCATCCAGTCGGAGTTCGTCAAGGACCACTACGTGCACTTCCTCGCCGACATGTCCGGGTGGGTGCGGGAGGGCCGGGTCAAGTACCGCGAGGACGTCGTCGACGGACTGGAGTACGCGCCGAGCGCCTTCATCGGACTGTTGAACGGCCAGAATTTCGGCAAGCTGCTGATCAAGGTCGCCGAATGACCCACGCCGCGCGGCGGGACCCGCGCGTCACGACCGGCCCACTCGACGCCCTGGCCTTCCTGCTGGAGCTGACGATGCTGACCGTCCTCGCCCTGGCGGGCGCCACGGTCGGCGAGTCGACCCCGGTCCGGGTCCTCGCCGCGATCGCTCTGCCGACCGCGGCCGCCGCGGTGTGGGCGGTGTGGATGGCGCCGACGTCGGCGCGCCGGCTGCCGAATCCGCGCCGGCTCGCCGTCCAGGTCTCCCTGTTCGCGGTGACCGGGATGCTCGCCGCGGTGTTCCTCGCCGCGTGGGTGGGGGCGCTGTTCTTCCTCTCCGCCACTGCGGTTTTCGCGGTGCTGGCGAGCCGGCGCTGATCCGTCGGTGCTCAGTCGAACGTGACGACGACCTTGTCGGCGACGCCGGGGTTCTGCGCCAGCTCGAGTGCCTCCAGCGCCTTGTCGTACGGCAGCACGTCGCTGACGATGACCGCGTACTTCTCCCAGTTCTCGACGATGTCCTCGGTGACCTCGAAGATCTCCGTCGGATAGCCCATCGCCCACACCAGGGTCAGCTCGGAGGTGAGGATGCCACCGAAGTCGAGCTCGACCGGCTTCTTGTGGACCGCGACGATGCCGAGGGTGGCACCGTGCTTGGCGATGCTCGCGGCGGTCTGCGGTACCGAGGGGGCGCCCGCGGCGTCGAGGAACACGTCCGTGCCGACCCGCTCTCCGCGCACCCAGGCGCTCGCGCCGTCACCGTGCAGCTCCTGCAGCCGCGCGACGAGGTCCTCCTCGGCGGAGTTGATCACCGCGTCCGCGCCCACGCGCAGGGCCTTCTCGAGCCGCGACGGCACGATGTCGACGACCACGACGTGGCTCGCTCCGCGGCGCCGGTAGCCGAGGACCGCGCCGAGTCCGATCGGACCGGCACCGAAGACCACGACCTTGTCACCGGCTTTCGGCTCGGTGCGGTTGACCGCGTGAGCGGCCACGGCCATCGGCTCGTTCAGCGCGGCGACCTCCCACGGGATGTGCTTCGGGATCGACTTGAGCTGATGATTCGGCTGGAAGTCCTTCACCAGCACGTACTCCGACAGCGCGCCCTGGGCGCCGCCGGAACCGAGCAGTCCGTCCGTGAAGACCATGGTGTCGACCACCACGTGGTCGCCGACCTCGATGCCGCTGACGTCCGCGCCGAGCGCCGCGATCTCGGAGCCCAGCTCGACGACCTCGCCGGCGGGCTCGTGGCCGAGGGGCTGGGCCCCTTCGCTCAGACCCATCCCACCGTTCTTCGTGTACAGCGCGTCGGACCCGCAGATCCCGCATGCCTTGATCTTCACCAGCACGTCGCGCGCTCCGGGCGTCGGCTTGTCCACCTCGACCCAGCTGTTGGTGCCAGGGGCGGTGATGCGAACGGACTTCATGGAACCTCCTGGGGATGTACACACCGTTGTGGTGTCACACAGAGCCATGATGAATGATCGTCGGCGGGCAAATCCACGCCGCCTTCCACCAGACGGATCGGACGCTTGCATCCCGTTGCGCGCTCGGCCGTGGGTGGCACGTCAGGGCCCGAGGTGTCCCAGCTCGCCCGCGATCGCGCGGATTCCGGTGAGCACCTCGGCGAAGCACGTGCTCAGCGGGCTGGGGCCGAGTCGCAGTCCCTGCGGCGCCCGGAAGTCGGGAATCACGCCGCGAGACCACAAGCGCGGCAGTATCTCCCGGAATCGGGGATGGTCCAGCGTGACGTGGCCGCCGCGGCGCTCCGGGTCCAGGGGTGAGGCGATCCGCACCCGCGGCAGCAGTGCCCCGGTCAGTTCGATCACGTACTCGGTCAACCGCACCGACTTCGTGCGGACCGCCTCGATGCCGGCCTGGTCGATCAGGTCGACCGTCGACTGCATCGCGATCATCCCGAGTACGGCGGGCGTGCCACTGACGACCCTCCGAATCCCTTCGGCGGGGACGTAACCCGGGCCCATCTCGAACGGGTCCCGGCGGCCCATCCATCCCCACACCGGTTGCACGAACTCGCCGAGGTGGTCGGCGCGGACGTAGGCGAACGCGGGTGAGCCGGGTCCGCCGCACAGGTACTTGTAGGTGCAGCCGACGGCGAAATCGACTCGCCAGCGGTCGAGTTCGACGGGGACGCTGCCGACCGAGTGGCACAGGTCCCACAGCACCAGGGCGCCGACCTCGTGGGCGGCGCGGGTGATCGCCTCGGCGTCGGCGAGGTACCCCGACCGGTACGCGACGTGGCTGAGCACCACCAGGGCGGTGCGTTCGGTCACGGCCTCCCGCGCCGCGTCCGGGTCCACCCCGGAGGCCGGATCCACCCGGATCCACCGCAATTCGAGGCCGAGCTCGGCGGCGATGCCCTCGAGGACGTACCGGTCGGTGGGGAAGTTGTCGGTGTCGAGGACGATCTCGGTGCGGTCGGGCCGCATGGCCAGCGCACCGCGGGCCAGTTTGTACAGCAGGACGGTCGTGGAGTCGCCGATCGTCGTCTGTCCGGGTGCCGCACCGAGGGCCACCGCGCCGAGCCGGTCGCCGATCGTCAGGGGCAGGTCGAACCACTGCTCGTCCCATCCGCGGATCAACCGGCCCGACCACTGCGCCACCGCCACCGTGATCGCCTCGGCCGCCGCGATCGTCGGCCGTCCGAGCGAGTTCCCGTCCAGGTAGGAGACAACGTCGGTGTCGTCCACGCCGTGGAACAGGGCCCGGTACCCGCGCAGGGGATCGGCGTCGTCGCGGGCGCGCGCGTCGGTGTCGAGAGCGTCGGTGCTCACCGCAGGTCCTCCTCCAGGTCCACCGCCGCGACCACCTTCGCCCCGGTCAGCCAGCTCGCGAACTCGGCGTCGTCGGACGGCGGGGATCCGGGGACGACGCAGACGCGGTCCGCGCCCGCGGCGAAGCGGCGACCGGCCTCGCCGTCGATCATGGCCGCCACCACCGTGTCCCGGTCGAGTCCGGCGCCGAACAACCCGCGGATCTCGTCGGCGTTGATCCCGAGCGGCAGGTCCCCGTTGCCGAGGTCGGTGCCGTAGCGGACGCGACCGCCCGCCGCGTGGAACCGGCGCAGATTGTCGACCGCGGTCTCCCGGTCCGGGCCGCGGTGGATGTCGAGGGTGCCGATCCACCGCATCGACGCGGCCGCGGCGCGAACGAGGGTGTCGCCCAGGCGTTCGGTCCACGGTGTGTGCGCGAGGACGTCGACGCCCGCGGCGAGCGCCCGCGCGGCCTGGCCGTCACCCTCGACGTGGGCGACGACGCCGCGGCTGAGTCGGTGCGCGGCCGTCACCAGCGCACGGAGGGTGCCGTCGTCGAGCACGGGCCCCGCGTCCGAGTTGAGGGTGATCTTGACGAAATCTGCTCCTGCGCAGACCTGTTCGGTGACCGCGGTGGCGGCGTCCTCGGGTCCGATGACGGGCCGGACGGAGCCCGCAGGGGCCCAGGGACGATCGCTCGGGTATCCGCCGGGCGCGGTCAGGAACTGTCCGGCGAACCGGATCCGGGGTCGCCCGGCTGTCGCTCGGTCCGCGGGGGAGAGCCAGGTTGCCGTCACGTCGGGGGCTGCGCCCAGGTCGTACACCTCCTCCAGGCCGCCCGCGAAAAGTGCTGCAGCGTCGACGAGTTGGAGGTGGACGTGGGCGTCGCGGAATCCGGGGAAGACGGTCCCGGCCAGTTCGAGGTCGGGCGCCGGGTCGCGGGGGTGATCCGACGCCGGTGACACCAGCCGCCCGCCTCGCAGCGAGAACCGGGTCGGCCCGGCCCACCTCCCGATCCAGGCCTCGCGCGCCGCGACCGTGACGAGGTCGCCACCCGCCCCCACGTCAGCGCCCGACTTCGGTTCGGACGGCGAACAGTTCGGGAAAGAAGGTCAGGTCGAGCGCCCGCTGCAGGAACCCGACACCGCTCGATCCGCCGGTGCCGGGCTTCGTGCCGATGGTGCGCAGCACGGTCCGCATGTGCCGGAATCGCCAGAGCTGGAAGTTCTCCTCGAGGTCGACCAGTTCCTCGAACGACTCGTACGCCGCCCAGTTCTCGTGTGCGTGCTCGTAGACGTGCTTGACCAGGGGCAGCAGGTCCCGGTTCAGTGTGTACGCCGCGCGCACGTCCCGGTTCAGGGCGGAGGCGGGTACGGCGAGCCCGCTGCGGTGCAGGTGCCGCCAGAACTCGTCGTAGAGGCTCGGCTCGGCCAGCAGTCGGGACAGCAGGGCGTGCGCCTCGGGGGCGGATTCGAACACCGTCAGCATCCCGGCGTTCTTGTTTCCGAGGATGAACTCCACCGCCCGGTACTGGTGCGACTGGAATCCGGAGGCACTTCCGAGGAAACCGCGGAACTGCGAGTACTCGGTCGGGGTCAGTGTCGCGAGCACCGACCACTGCTCGGTCAGCGACTTCTGGATGTGCTTGACACGGGCGATGCACTTGAGTGCGATGGCGATGTCGTCTTGTGCCAGAGCAGTTTTCGCGGCCTCGAGCTCGTGCAGTGTCAGCTTGAGCCACAGTTCGCTGGTCTGGTGGGCGATGATGAACAGCAGTTCGTCGTGGTGTTCGGGGGTGCTGACCGGATGCTGCGCACCGAGCAGCGTGTCGAGGTCGAGGTAGGAGGCATAGGTCATCCGGCCGGCGAGATCGGTGACGATCCCCGGCTCGATGGCCCGAAGGTTCTCCTCGTCGGCGCCCATGTCCCGACTCTGCCGCAGACGGCCCGGTCAGTCCAGCGGGGCGGGGCGGGTACCGCTCCGTCGCAGGTCGGGTGGCCGGTGACGACAATGTCCTCTTTCGAGGACTGTTGCATCTGTGACGCCGGTCATAGTTTCTTCCGTGATGTCGCCCGGATCACGAAGGGCGTCCGGATCACAAGGAGTGACCATGGATCGGTTGAAGTTCGGGATCTTCCTGGCCCCCCTGCACGCGCCCGGCCAGAACCCCACACTTCTGCTGCAGCGCGACCTGGAATTGGTGCAGCGCCTGGAGGAACTCGGCTACGACGAGGCCTGGTTCGGGGAGCACCACTCGGCGGGCTCCGAGATCTACGCATCCCCGGAGATCATGATCGCGGCCGCGGGTGAGCGGACCGAGCGGATCAAGCTCGGCACCGGCGTGACCTCGGTGTCCTACCACAATCCGCTGTGGGCGGCCGAGCGCATGATCATGCTCGACCACCTCACGCACGGCCGGGTGATGTTCGGTCTCGGACCCGGATCGCTGCCGACCGACGCTGCGATGCTCGGCCTGTCGCAGATCGACACCCGCGAGCTGCTCGAGGAGAACGCCGACATCATCATGCGGCTGCTGCGCGGCGAGTCGGTCACCGCCAAGACCCGCACGCACGAGCTGGTCGACGCGCAGATCCAGATGGCGCCGTACTCGTCACCGCTGTTCGACGTCGCCGTCGCCGCGGTCGCCTCGCCGACCGGATCCCGGCTGGCCGGCAAGCACGGCGTCGGACTGCTGTCGATCGCCGCGACCCTGAGCCCCGACGGCTTCAACGCGTTGCAGCACCACTGGGGCATCGTCGAGGAGTTCGCCGCCCAGTCGGGCCGCAGCGCGGAGGTGGACCGCTCGAAGTGGCGTCTGGTCGGCCCGTTCCACATCGCGGAGACGAAGGAGCAGGCGTACAAGGACGTCGAGCACGGGATCGAGCACTGGTTCAACTACTTCCAGAAGGTCGCGGCGTTCCCGCAGATGGCGGTGCTCGGCGACAACAAGCGCGAGATGATCGACTTCATCAACACCGCGGGCATCGGCGTGATCGGTACCGCGGAGGAGGCCCGCGGTCAGGTGCAGCGTCTCGTCGACCAGTCCGGTGGCTTCGGCACGCTGCTCCTCCAGGGCCACGACTGGGCGAATCCGGTTGCGACGCAGCGCTCCTTCGAACTGTTCGCGCAGGACGTCATGCCGTACTTCCAGGGTCAGGCACAGCCGCTCATCGACGCGGCGGCACGCGCCGGTCAGGCCCGCGCGGGGCACGCGGCGGCGCATCTGCACGCCGTGGAGCACATGACCAAGAAGTACGAAGCCGAGCTCGGGCGGGTGTGACGGATGGCCGAGGTACGAGTGCGGCAGGAGTTCGCGGACAGCGCGTCGCAGGTGTGGGCGATCGTCGGTGATCCGGGTGCGGTCGACCGGTGGATCCCGTCGGTGGAATCGGTCCGGATGGACGGCACGATGCGCCACATCGTGTTCCCGGACGGGCAGCCCGCCCGTGAACGCATCGCCGCGCACAGTGACGCGGGGCGGCACTACACGTACGAGTACGTCGACGGACCGCTGGCGCTGGCTCACTACAGCTCGACGCTGACGGTCGTCGAGACGTCCCCGACGACGTGTGCGGTCGAGTGGAACGCCACGTTCGCGGCGACGTCGCCGGAGGCGGAACCCGAACTCGTGCAGGGTATCGAGGCGATCTACCGTGCCGCGCTCGGCGAACTCACGACGGTTCTCGCCGCGGCCCACTGAGCGCCGCAACCCCGAATGGAAGTCCGTCGCGTGTCCGGGATCCGCGGGATCCCGGGCACGCGGGGCGAAGGAGCAGTCCAATGGAGATCACCACCACCCCCACCGCGTCGGTGGATCCGGCGCGGCTGATGGCGCCGACCGAGATCCGGGACGCGTACCGCGACGTGCTCGGCAAGTTCTGCACGGGCGTCGTGGTCGTCACCGCGCGGGACGAGGACGGGGAGCCGATCGGTCTCACCGTCGGCTCGTTCAGCTCGGTGTCGATGGAGCCGGCGCTGGTCGCGTTCTTCGTCGGCCACGGTTCGACGACCTTCCCGAAGGTCCGGGCGTACGGGCACTTCTGCGCGAACATCCTCGCGGCCGATCAGCACGACCTCGGGCGGACTTTCGCCCGCAGCGGCGCGGACAAGTTCGCCGGCGTCGAATGGGACTCGGCGGCAACGGGTTCACCGCGACTGGCCGGTGCGCACGCGTGGATCGACTGCGTCGTCGACGACGTCCGGGCGGTCGGTGACCACGACCTCGTGGTCGGCCGGATCGCGGAGCTCGGTGCCGCCACCGAGGCGGAGCCGCTGCTGTTCTACTCGTCGACGTTCCACCGGTTGCGTCCGGTCGGTGCGCCGTGACCGGCCGCGACGAACGCGCCGTGCTGCGGTGCGTGGACCGGCTGCGATCGGGTCGTGCGGTCGTGGTCGTCGGTGACACCGAGGGTGTGCTGGTGATGGCGGCCCGGTTCGTCACCACCGGCGACGCCGCCTGGTTCCTGCGGCACACGTCCGGGTACTTCGGTGTCGCCCTCACCGCGGAACGCACCCGCACGCTCGGGTTGCCGCGGATGGTGGCCGACCCGGTGGAGCCGGGCAGGCCCGCTTTCACGGTGAGCGTGGACGCCGCCGCCGGCATCACCACCGGGATCAGCGCCGCGGACCGGGCCCGGACCATCCGTCTGCTCGCGGCCGAGCAGACCGCCGCCGCCGACCTGACGCGGCCGGGGCACGTCTCGCCGCTCCAGGCGTCGGACGGTGGGGTGCTGGCCCGGCCCGGGCACGCCGAGGCCGCGGTGGACCTGTGCACGCTCGCCGGGCTGACTCCCGCGGCGCTGCTGTGCCACCTCACGACCGACGACGAACTGGATCTGCTCCGCGGACCCGACGTGTTCGCGTTCGCGGCGCGCGAGGACCTGCCCGTCGTGACGATCGAGCAGCTCGTGCGTCACCGCCGGTCGACCGCCCCGATCGAGCGCGGGGCGAGCGCGCGGATCCCGACCGAGTACGGCACTGTCACCGCGATCCCGTACCGCTCCGCCGACGGTGCGGAGCACCTGGCGTTGGTGACCGGCGCCCCGACCGCCGATGCGGCGCCGGTTCTCGTCCACCACGAATGCCTCGCCGGTGAGGTGCTGCGCTCGACCGGGTGCGACTGCGGGGCGCGGCTGTCGTCGGGGCTGGCGGCGATCACCGCAGCCGGGTCCGGAGTGCTGGTCTATCTGCGCGCGGGCCGACCCGACCTCGTCGGGTGCGGACTCGGCGCCGGCGCCCACGACCGGGACGTCGCGGCCGCGATCCTGCGCGATCTCGGGGTCGGGGTCGACGGCCGTGCGCAGGGCGCGGGACTTCTCACCCCCGCGTGAGCCCGGCGTTCCTCCGGTGCACCGCCGCCGCCAGCGAGGCGCGGTTGCGGTGGCCGGTGGCGTCGAAGATCCGGCTGACGTACTTCTTGATCGTCAGTTCGGACAGCGACAGGCACCGCGCGATCTCGAGGTTGCTCATGCCCTCGGAGACGAGCCTGGCCACCTCGAACTGACGCGGCGACAGTACGGCCAGTGGATCGTCGGGCCCGCTCGGCCCTTCCGGCCCGGCCGCCGGACCGTCGTGCGCGACGAAGCGGGTCCGTGCGCGCAGTTGCCGGGCCAGCACCGTCAGGCACAGCCGATCGCTGGGATTCCAGGCGTGGACGCGGTTGAACATGCCGACGAGCGCCTCGCCGTTCGCGAACCGCAGGTGCAGGGCCGACGCCGTGCCCGTCCCGTACGTGTACAGGTAGTCCTCGACGTACGACCGCTGCGGGGCGGGCAGCGTGGTCAGCTGGTCGAGGTCGGCGAATCCGATCCGGGACAGGGTTCCGCGCGCCTCGGGGAGAGCGAAGACGTCCTTGTCCTGCCAGCGGTCCTGGTACTCGGGGAACATGGTCCCGGTGGCGCCCGTCAGGATCGGAGCCGGATCGGCGAACAGTTCCGCGTACGTCGGGCCGAAGAAGAACGTGACGTCCGGAACCTCGAACACGGACGACACCGCGTCCACGACGGCGTGTTTCAGTTCCCGGCCGTCCTCGGCGTCGCCGCACAGGTCGAGCACCTCGAGAATCCCGGAGATCTGCCTGGCGGACAGGCTGTTCTTCCACGACGAGGTCGCCATCTGCACTCCCTTCGTGCGGCCACGACCGGTGTGGCCCCGATCACGCTCCCGCTGCACGCACCAAGGTACCCGAACGATTGTTCGGTTCCCAGGGGTTCGTTCTGCCCAATGCCAATACATGTGCGCACATGCGTACATGAAGAGATACGCTTCTCGTGACGACCCGACGTGTCAGGAGGTTGCCGGGTGCTCGAGATCCTGCGGAACACCGCATTCCGCCGCCTGTTCGCGGCGCAGATCGTGGCCCTCGTCGGCACCGGGTTGCTGACGGTCGCCCTCGGACTGCTCGCGTACGACCTGGCGGGACGCGACGCCGGGGCGGTGCTCGGCACGGCACTGGCGATCAAGATGGTCGCGTACGTCGCGGTCGCCCCGGTGATCACCGCGGTGACCGACCGGGTGCCGCGGAAGGTGCTGCTCGTGTCCGCCGACGCGATCCGGGCGTCGGTCGCGTTGGCGTTGCCGCTGATCGGTCACGTCTGGCAGATCTACGTGCTGATCTTCGTGCTGCAGGCGGCGTCGGCGACCTTCACACCGACGTTCCAGTCGGTGATCCCGTCGATTCTCGAGGACGAAGGCGACTACACGCGGGGCCTGTCGCTCTCGCGTCTGGCGTACGACCTCGAATCGCTGCTCAGTCCGGTGCTCGCGGCCGCACTGCTGACCGTCGTCTCCTACAACCTGCTGTTCCTCGGTACCGTCGCCGGATTCGTCGCCTCCGCCGTCTTCGTCGTCCGGACCCGGCTACCGCGTCAGGTGCCCGCGGACCGGTCGATTCCGTTGGTGCACCGCATCACTCGCGGCGCGCGGGTCATGACCGGCAGTCCGGTACTGCGCGGCCTGCTGGCGATGAACGTGGTCGTCGCGGCCGCCACCGCACTGGTGATCGTCAACACCGTCGTCTACGTGCGGGACCTGCTCGGCGGCACGGACTCCGGCGTCGCGGTCGCGCT
The DNA here is from genome assembly GCF_042879035.1 of Rhodococcus sp. NPDC003318. Classification (NCBI taxonomy): domain Bacteria; kingdom Bacillati; phylum Actinomycetota; class Actinomycetes; order Mycobacteriales; family Nocardiaceae; genus Rhodococcus; species Rhodococcus sp. NPDC003318. Next base: position 39,357 of record NZ_JBIAOU010000004.1, read on the forward strand.
CGGCTGCTACGGTGCGGGCTCGATGGTCGTCGCGCTGCTCGTGCCCCGACTGCTGGCCCGGGCATCCGACCGCGCCGTGATGCTGTCCGGCGCCGCCCTCGCACCGGTCGGCCTCGCCGCCGCGGCCGTCCTCGCGCTCGTGCCGTCCGGGAGCTGGGCGCTGCTCGCTGTGGCATGGACGGCGCTCGGGGCGGCGACCTCGCTGGTCAACACCCCCGCGGCGCGGTTGCTCCGGGCGGAGTCGACGACCGAGACCCGGACGTCGGTGTTCGCCGCGCAGTTCTCCCTCTCGCACGCCTGTTTCCTGGTCACCTACCCGATCGCCGGATGGGTCGGGGCGGTGACGAGTCAGTTCGTCGCGGCTACGGTCCTGACGGTCCTCGCTACACTCGCAGCGGCAATCGCATCACGGATGTGGCCGGCATCGGTCGCACCCGCGAGCATCGCGGTGGTGACGGCCGGAAGGTGACGGAAGATGGCGGGCGAGGCGGAACCCGATTCGACGCGCACGACTGCCGCGAGCCTCACGCACGCCGCCACCGCGGACCGGCCGCATCTCGACGCCGCGACCAGTACCTTCCGCATGCTCTCCGATCCCACCCGGCTGCACATCCTGTGGATCCTCAGCGCCGAGGAGGCCGACGTCACCGCGCTGACCGAGGCTTGCGGCGCGTCCCGCACCGCGGTCAGTCAGCACCTGGCGAAACTGCGTTTCACCGGACTCGTCGACACCCGCAAGGAGGGCCGCCGCGTCATCTACCGGATCCGTGACGGCCACCTCGCGCGCCTCGTCCGCGAGGGCATGAACCACGCCGACCACGTCGTCACCGGCGAGCCGCCGCACGGATAGCGTGCGGCGGCTCGATCCGGGCCCGGCGAACGGTCGGAGTCAGTCGTTGGCGTGCAGTGCGGCGTTCAGTTCGATGCCGGTGCCCGACTTCGCGACCACCTCGACGCCGCCGGTGACGGAGTTGCGGCGGAACAGCAGGTTCGACCGACCGCTCAGCTCCTTGGCCTTGACGACGGTGCCGTCCGGGCCGGTGACCTTGGTGCCCGCCGTGACGTACAGGCCCGCCTCGACGATGCAGTCGTCGCCGAGCGAGATGCCCAGACCGGAGTTGGCGCCGAGGAGGCAGCGCTTGCCGACGGAGATGACTTCCTTGCCGCCACCGGACAGGGTGCCCATGATCGAGGCGCCGCCACCGACGTCCGAGCCGTCGTCGACGACGACGCCGCCGGAGATGCGGCCCTCGACCATCGAGCTGCCGAGCGTGCCCGCGTTGAAGTTGACGAAGCCCTCGTGCATGACCGTGGTGCCGGGCGCCAGGTGCGCGCCGAGGCGGACCCGGTCCGCGTCGCCGATCCGGACACCGGACGGCACGACGTAGTCCACCAGGCGGGGGAACTTGTCGACACCGAACACGGTGACCGGGCCGCGGGCGCGCAGCTTGGCGCGGACCAGCTCGAAGCCCTCGACCGCGCAGGGCCCGTAGTTCGTCCACACGACGTTCGCGAGCAGGCCGAACACGCCGTCGAGGTTCAGGCCGTGCGGCTTGACCAGTCGGTGCGAGATCAGGTGCAGGCGGAGGTAGGCGTCGTGGGCGTCGACGGGGGCCGCGGACAGGTCCGCGATCCGGGTGCGGACGGCGACGCGGGTGACGCCGCGATCGGCGTCCTCGCCGGTCAGCGCGGCCAGCTCGGCCGGGACGTCGGCGCCCGTCAGGACGACGGTTCCGGTCTCGGCGACCTCGCCGAGCGCGGGTTCCGGGTACCAGGTGTCGAGGACGACCCCGCCCGTGGTCACGTTGGCAATACCGACTGCGGTAGCTCCCTGAATGCTCACGGGCGCCCAGGTTACCGTCCGGCCATCAACGCGGCTCCGCCGCAGTGGTGGGGGGGGGGGGGGGGCCCCCACAGCAAAGTGACCAAACCCGCGGAGGCGCCGAGGGGGGGGGGGGGGTCTGGGGC
>NZ_JBIAOU010000004.1:41334-221298 GCF_042879035.1 Rhodococcus sp. NPDC003318
CCCCGGGGGGGGGCCCCCCCGGGCGGGGGGGGGGGCGGGGGGGCCCCCGGGGGGCCCCCCCGGGGGCCCCCCCCCCCCCCGGGGGGCGCCCCCGCCCCCCCCCCCCCCCCCCCACCCCCCACCACTGCGGCGGAGCCGCATAGGGTGGGATGCGTGACTGCGCTGCCGTACCTGGACCTGCACGCCGATCCGATCGAGCTGACCACCGCCCTCGTCGACATCCCGAGTGTCTCGCAGGACGAGGCGTTGATCGCGGACACGGTCGAGTTGGCGTTGCGGGAGCAGACCATCGGTTTCGAGGTGATCCGCAGCGGCAACGCGGTCCTCGCCCGCACCGCCCTCGGCCTGCCCAGCCGGGTGCTGCTCGCCGGGCACCTCGACACCGTGCCCATCGCCGACAACGTGCCCAGCCGGCGCGAACGGGACTCCGCGGAGGGCGACGTGCTGCACGGGTGCGGCACCGTCGACATGAAGTCCGGTGACGCGGTGTTCCTGCACCTGGCCGCGACCGTCGCGGACCTCGCGCACGACCTGACGCTGGTCTTCTACGACTGCGAGGAGATCGCCGCGACGTACAACGGTCTCGGCCGGATCGAACGCGAGCTGCCCGACTGGTTGCAGGCCGACGTCGCGGTCCTGGGCGAGCCGACCGGCGGGTTCATCGAGGCCGGCTGCCAGGGCACGCTGCGGGTGCGCCTGTCCGCCACCGGCACCCGCGCGCATTCAGCGCGATCGTGGCTGGGGGACAACGCGATCCACAAGTTCGCGCCGCTGCTGCAGCGACTGTCCGACTACGAGGCCCGCTCCGTGGACATCGACGGCTGCGTCTACCGCGAAGGACTGTCCGCGGTCCGGATCTCCGGTGGGGTGGCGGGCAACGTGGTGCCCGACGCCGCCGAGGTCGACGTGAACTTCCGCTTCGCGCCCGACCGCAGCGCCGCGCAGGCCGTCGACCACGTGCGGGAGGTGGTCGACGGCCTCGGATTCGGCTTCGAGGTCACCGACCTCTCGCCGGGCGCCCTGCCCGGTCTGTCGGCGCCGGCGGCGGCGGAGCTGATCACCGCCGCCGGGGGACACGTCCGCGCCAAGTACGGCTGGACCGACGTGTCCCGCTTCGCGGCGCTCGGCATCCCCGCCGTGAACTACGGTCCCGGCGACCCGAACCTCGCGCACAAGCGGGACGAACGGGTGCCGGTACAGCAGATCACCGACGTGACGGCGGTGCTGCGGGGTTACCTGAGCAACTGACCGCGACCCGCGGGGGCAATTGACCGCGACCCGCGGAGGCAACTGAGAGCACCTCACGGGTGGCGGCGATCAGGCCGTCCAGCCACGGCCCGGTGCCCGCGGCGCGGCGCAGCGGCTCGTTGGGCAGTTCGATGCTGATCGGCAGGTCCGCGGGCAGCGTCGACCAGATGTCGGCCAGCGCGATCCCCCCCTCGCCGGGGACGAGCCGCTCCTCGCGGGCGTGCCGGATCAGTTCCGCGTCGTCGGTGGGTGCGGGGACGGAGCCGTCGCACATCTGCGCGTAGTGCAACCACTCCCGCGGGATCGCGGCCAGGTCCTCGAGGGTGGTCGCCGAGCGGGCGACGTGCAGGGCGTCGACGAGGACGCTGCGCGCCGGACCGTCGGCCTGCGCGACGATCTCCACGGCGGCGCGCGCGTCGGGCACCGCCGTCCAGGGCATGAACTCGAGGCTGGCGACGATCCCGTACCGTCCGCACAGCTCCGCGAGGCGGGCGTAGGAGTCGGTCAGCCGTGCGCGGTCGCGGTCGTCGCCGCCGACGAGGACGGCCTTCGCGCCGAGCCGGGCCCCGGCCTCGAGCAGCGGCTCGTACACCGCGGCGTCGAAATCGGCACCGAGGCGGACGATCTCGAGATCGAACACCGCGACCGGTGAGTCGGCGAGGCGGCGGATCAGGGTGTCCAGTGCCGCGCGGTCCTCGTGCAGCGGGTACGCGGTGGTGCCCGGTGCGGCCGGCAGCATGCGGATGCCGACGGTGTCGAAGCCGTGCCTCTCGGCCAGGTCGACCTGCTGCAGGGGTGCGGTGTCGAGGACGGTCAGGGCCGCCAGGCCCAGCGGTGCGCTCATGCGAGTTCTCCTGTCGCGGTGGCGAGGCGGCGACCGGTGAGGAAGCCGAAGGTCATGGCGGGACCCAGGTTGATGCCGCCGGACGGGTAGTGCCCGCCCATCACCGACGCCTGGTCGACGCCGACCGCGTACAGGCCGCCGATCGGTCGGTCGTCGGAGCCCAGGACCCGGGACTGCGCGTCGGTGGCCAGGCCGGCGAAGGTGCCGAAGCTGCCGGGCACCACCTTGACCGCGTAGAACGGTCCCTTCTCCAGCGGTGCGAGCGACGGATTCGGCCACGGGTTGTCGTAGTCGCCGGACCCCTTCGTGAACGGGGTTGTGCCGCGGTCGAACTCGGGGTCGACGCCGTCCCGGGCGCCCTCGTTGAACGCGGCGACGGTCTTCTCCAGGCCGTCCGGGTCGACGCCGATCCTCTCGGCCAGCTCGCGGACCGTCTTCCCCTGCGTCAGGTAGCCGGACCGCAGGTAGGGGAAGGTCGGGATCGGGAGGGGCTTGGCGAACCCGAGCGGCAGGTAGCGCAGGTACCGGGCGTCGGCGATCAGCCACGAGCACACCTCCTGGCCCTCGGGCACCTTCTGCACCATCGCGAGCGTGTAGTCGTGGTAGCCGAGCGCCTCGTTGACGAACCTGCGCCCGTCCGCGAGAACACCGATGGCCCCGGGCTTGCCGCGATCGAGGATGTGCGGGAAGACGCCCTGCTTTCCGTTCCGGTACTGCACGATCGACACCGGGCAGTACGCGACCGGAGAGGCACCCGACGTGTCGAGCCGGCCGCCGACGGACTCCCCGAGGGTGATGCCGTCGCCGGTCGTGGTGGCCGGGGTCAGGGTCCGGTGCTCGCGGCCGGTGGGGGTGCGCGGGAACAGCTCGCGGACCCGGTCGATGTCGTGGGTGAAGCCACCGGTCGCGAGCACGACGCCGCGACGGGCGGCGACGGTGTAGGCGCCGTCGGGGCCGTCGAGTCGGATCCCGGTCACCGCGCCCGTGTCGTCGGTGGTCAGCGCGGTCGCGGCCGTGTTCACCCGGATCTCCACGCCCGCGTCGAGCGCCGACCGCAGCAACCGGCCGACGAGGGCGGTGCCGTTGACGAGTTGCTGGCCGCGCCGCTTGGTGGCCAGGTCGATCAGATGGCGGCTGACACGGACACCACAGTGCATGAACGCCTTCGGTGATCGTGTCGAGTGCAGGAAGGCCTGCAGGTCCGGGCCGGCCATGATGCCCATGCCGAGGAAAGACGTCTCGTACAGTTGGCGGCGCAGCAGTCGCGCGACGTCCGGGCCGAGGGTGCGCAGGCTCACCGGCTTCGGGCCGACCGACCGGTGTCCCGTTCCCGCGCCCGGGGTGTCGCCGTGGATGTCGGCGATCTTTGCGCCCGGCACGAACTGCAGCGCGGTCCGGTGCTCGAAGAACTCGACCATCTCCGGGGCACCGTCGAGGAGGGCGTCGACCTTCGCGGCGTCGAAGTTCTCGCCCAGCCGGTTCTCCAGGTAGGTGCGCGGCAGCGAACGGTCCTCGTGCACGCCGTCTGCGTGGGCGAACAGGGTGCGCGGTGTCCACATCCAGCCGCCGGACCACGCGGTCGCCCCGCCGCACACGTCGGCCTTCTCGACGACGAGGACGGTGGCTCCACCCTGGGCCGCGGTGATCGCGGTGGACAACCCGCCCGCGCCGGAGCCGACGACGACGACGTCGTAGGCGGGTGTGGTGGGTGCGTCGGTGTTCATCGGGTTTCCTTCGTGGTGACGAGTGCGGGTGCGGTCTGCAGGTCGACGACCCGTCCGGTGCGGGACGACTCGTAGATGCCGGCGACGATCGCGAGGGAGGCGCGGGCGTCGCGTCCGGTGACGGCGGGTGCGCGTCCGGTCAGGACGGCGTCGGCGAAGTCCTGCACCTGCAGGGTGTGGAAGTCGGTCAGGCCCGCGTTGACGTCGGCGACGTCGAGGTTCGCGTGGACGTCGGGCGAGTACGGGGTGCCGAGGGTGAGTTCGCCCGGGACGGTCCAGATCTCGTTGACGCCCTCGCGACCCTCGGGGAACTCGAGGACGCTGGCGATCGCGCCGGTGGCGCCGACGACGGTGACGCGGTTGCCGAGATTGTGATTGGCGCCGGTGGTCGCGGTGATCGTCGCCGTCGCACCGGAGGCGAACGCGACGACGGCCGAGGCGCTGTCCTCGGTCTCGATGTGGTCGCCGTGGGTGTGGGTGCGGATGTACCCGCTCACCGAGGTGGCGTCGCCGAGAAACCACTGCAGCATGTCGATCTGGTGCACCGCCTGCGTCATCAGCACGCCGCCGCCGTCGGTGTCCCACCGGCCGCGCCAGGCGTCGGCGGAGTAGTACTGCGACGGGCGGTGCAGGATCACCGACACCTCGCCGAGTGTCGGGGTGCCGAGGGTGCCGTCGTCGATCGCCGCCCTGATCCGGCGGGCGGCGGGCCAGAAGCGGCGCTGGAACAGCACCCCGAAGGTGACGCCCGCACGGTCCGCGGCCTCGATCATCCGGTCGGCGGCCGCGACGTCCACCGCGATCGGTTTCTCGCACAGCACGTGCACCCCGGCCGCCGCCGCCGCGAGCACGACCTCCTCGTGCACCGGATGCGGCGTGCAGACGGTGCACGCGTCGAGGCCGAGGGCCAGCAGCTCGTCCACGGAGCCGACGGCCTGTGGAATACCGTGCGCCGCAGCGAAGTCCCGGGCGCGTATCAGGTCGGGGTCGCAGCACCCGACCACCTCGACACCCGGGACGCGCTGCAGCGCCCGCGCGTGGTTGCCCGCGATCCTGCCGCAGCCGACGATGCCGACCCGCAGTGTGCCTGTACCCATCAGAAGTGCTCCTCCGCCTCGACGTCGCGCGCCGCGGCCTCGCCTCGGTCCAGGGCGCCCAGCGCAGCCAGGTCGTCGGCGGTGAGCGTGACGTCCACCGCGGCCAGATTCTCCTTCTGCCGAACGGGATTCGCGGAGCGGGCGATCGGCACCACGCCCTGCGCCAGGTGCCAGGCGAGCGCCACCTGAGCCGGGCTCGCAGCGACGCGCTCGGCGATCTCCCGCACCACGGGGGAGTCGAGCACGTCACCGCGGCCGAGCGGGCTCCACGACTGGGTCAGCACCCCGTGCTCGTCGTTCGCCTCCCGTACCGCCGTCCGGGCGAGGGAGGGATCCATCTGGATCTGGTTGACCGCCGGCGCCTCCCCGGTGTCCGCGACCACCCGCTCGAGGTGGTGGCCGAGGAAGTTGGACACGCCGACGTGACGGACCAGGCCCGCGTCCCGGCAGGCCAGCATCGCTTCGAAGGTCGCACTGTAGCGGTCGATCCGCGGCAGCGGCCAGTGGATCAGGTACAGGTCGAGCCGGTCGAGCCCGAGGTTCTCGAGGCTGCGTTCGAGCGCGCCGCGGACGTCGCCGGACACCTGGTCGTTGCCGCGGATCTTGGTGGTCACGAACAGGTCGTCGCGGGGCACACCCGACTCGGCGAGTGCGACACCCACCGCGTCCTCGTTCCCGTAGATCGACGCGGTGTCGATCAGCCGGTAGCCGGCCTCGACACCGCTGAGCACCGACCGGGTCGCGTCGGTGCCGACCAGTGGCCAGGTGCCGAGGCCGATCGACGGAAGGGTGTCCCGGATCATGCGTTGATCTCCTCTCGCGCCGTCGCGGCGACGGCCGTGATGTGCTTGGCGACGTCGGCCGCGGTGACGACCGCCGCGTGGATGGAGCCGCCGTCGCCGCTCGCGTCGCCGACGGTGTGGACGCCGAGTCGTGGTGCGAGCGAACGCAGGTCGGCGAGCAGGTCGGCGCGCGGCTCGATGCCGTGCGAGACGAGCAGCTCGCCCGGCGCGTCCACCTCGTGTTCGACCCCGTCGGTCGAGACGACCAGGGTGTCCGCGGTGATGCGGGTGACGAACGACGACAGGTGGGTGGTCAGGTTCTCGGCCTCCGCCAATCGCGGCAGCAGGACGATCTTGCCGCGTCTGCCGACGTCGTGGGCGATGGTCTCCTGCGGGCCGACCATGACGACCTTCGTCCCGCGCAGCAGCAGGTCGTCGGCGACCGCCGCCGCCTCCCGATCGGCACCGAAGAACGTGATCGACTCCGGCGCCGGATCTCCCGAGCGCAGGAACTCGCGGACGTCGCGAATCCGCCGGGTGTCCGCGCCGGGGAGGTCGAGTGAGGGTCCGCGTCCACCGGTGGCCAGGACGATCGCGTCGAAGTCGCCGTCGGCCAGCGTCGCTGCGCCGACGCGGACACCGGTGTGCGCGTGCACGCCGAGGTCGGCGAGCTCGGCGCGGTACCAGTCGACGATCCGGTGGTACTCCGGGTACTCGTGCAGCTCCGACGCGAGAGCGAAGTCCCCACCGAGGACGCCCCGTTCGTCGTACAGGTCCACCCGGTGCCCGGCCGCGGCCAGTTCGCGCGCGGCGGCCATGCCGGAGGGCCCGCCGCCGACGACGGCGACCCGCACCGGCATGTCCGCCGGCGCCGACGGCTGCTCCGCCTCACGACCGACCCACGGGTTCACCGAGCACGGGACCGGCCCGGCCGCGAGGCTGTCGATGCAGTAGTTGCAGGCGATGCAGGGCCGGTACCGACCGCCGTCGATCGCGCGGTTCGGAAAGTCCGGATCCGCGTGCAGGGTTCGCGCCATCGACACGAAATCCGCCTGCCCGGACTCGATGATCCGCGCCGCGACGTCGGGTGAGCTGATCCGCCCGGCGACACCGATCGGCAGGTCGAGGTCCTGCTTGTACGGCGCCGCGTACGGTGCCAGCAGGCCCCGTTCCCACTCGCCCGGCTGGATGATCCACTGCCCGGACTCGTAGTTGCCCGCCGACACGTCGAGGAAGTCGAGCCGGTCGGTGTCGATCGCGCCGATGCGCGCCCGGGTGGTCTCCGCGTCCAGCCCGCCGTCGACCGCCTCGAACGCCGAGAACCGCAGTCCGAGAACGATTCCCGGTGCATGCTCGTGCACCGACGCGATCACCCGGTTCACGAAGAGCGTCGGATCGGCCCACTGGTCGTCACGCTTGTTGTAGGCGGGGGAGAGGAACTGGTGGATCAGGTAACCGTGACCGCCGTGCAGCGAGATCACGTCCACTCCCGCCTGCCGGCAGCGGGCAGCGGCCTCGCCGAAGCACTCGACGATGTGCTCGATGTCGTCGGTGTCGAGTTGTTCCGGCATCTCGCCGCCGACCACCTGGCACGGGATCGGACTCGGGGCGACCGGAACGAATCCGCTCACCGCGCCCTGCGCGGTCCGACCACCGTGGTTGAGTTCGACCCCGACCAGCGCGCCGTGCGCGTGGATCGCGTCCGCCATCGCCGCGATGCCGGGGATCCGCTCGTCGACGTCGACCCCCATCTGCCGGATGCGGCCCTTGCCGTCCGCGCGGACGTAGCTGGCCTCGGTGAAGACGAGGGCGGCTCCGCCCGCGGCGCGGCGGGCGAGGTAGTCGACGTACCGGTCCGTCATGGTGCCGTCGAGTTCGCAGTAGTTGCGTTCCATCGGCGCCGAGACGAAACGGTTGCGCAGCCGCAGCCCGCCGAGGTCGAGCGGTTCGGCGAAGGGAGGCGTGGAGGTCATCGTGGACTCCTGACAGATCACGAGAGAATGGAGACGAGGAGGCGGGTCAGTGACCGGCCGTGCAAACTGGCGGTCAGAGACCGGCCGTGCAAACTGGCGGTCAGTGACCGGCCGTGACCTGCTGGGCGGCAAGCAGTTCCGCGAGGTGGGCGCGCATCCGCGTCCGGTCGGCCGCATGCCCGGTGAGCAGCTCGAAGGTGTCGGCGGCCTGCGCGACGAGCATCTGACCGCCGTCGAGGACGGCGCAGCCGGCCCGGTCGGCGGCGGACAGCAGTTCGGTCCGCAGCGGCCGGTAGACGACATCGGCGACCCACAGACCCGGGTGCAGCGCAGCCGATTCGACCGGCGAGCCCGGATGCCCGACCATGCCGATCGGAGTCGCGTTGACCAGGCCGGTGCACGACGCGAGCCCGGAGGCGACGTCGCCGAGCGGCACCGCGACAGCGGCCGTGCCGTCGAACGCGTTCGACACGCGGGTGCAGACGTCGGCCGCACGAGCAGGGTCCACGTCGGCGATCCGCAGGTCCGACACCCCGGCCGCGGCGAGGGCGTAGGCCACCGCCGACCCGGCTCCGCCCGCCCCGACCAGCTGCACCGCGTCCAGGCACGCGTCGGGAAGGCCGCGCCGCAGCCCGGCGAGGAAGCCGCTGTGGTCGGTGTTGTGGCCGATCAGCTTTCCGTCCCGGGCGACGACGGTGTTCACCGCGCCGAGCAGGCGGGCCTCGTCGGAGAGGTCGTCGAGCGCGGCGATCACCGTCTGCTTGCAGGGGTGGGTGATGTTGAACCCCGTCCAGCCCTGCCCGAATGCCGTGCGGACCAGGTCGCCCGCCGACTCGGCGGCGATCCCGCGGTCGTCGACGTCGAGCAGCTCGTAGCGGTAGTCGGTCAGGCCGAGTGCGTGTGCCTCACGGGTGTGCAGGGCGGGTGACAGGGACGTCCCGATGCCCGCGCCCACCAGACCGATGCGGTGCGCAGTGGCGGTGTTGCCCATGTCGCGTCACACCGTCGTCTCGGTGAGTGCCGGCCGCGCCGACACCGCCGGCTGCTTCTCGCCGAGCTGGGCGGTGGGCGTGCGGTAGGTCTCCGGTCCGGTCAGCGCAGCGAGTGCGGCCAGTACCGCGAAGCCGAGGCACATCCACGCCGCCGGAGCCCAGTTGGCGGGGTCGCCGCCGGTCAGTGCCTGGGCGATGGCGGGAGTGAACCCGGCGACGAGCAGGCCGAGCATCAGGCTCACGGCCATGCCCGTGTAGCGCACCTGGGCCGGGAACTGCTCGGGGAAGTACGCCGGGTAGACGCCGTTCGGCATCGCGTAGAAGATGCCGATCATCACGATGCCGGACGCGAAGACCAGGGGCACGCTGCCGGTTCCGATCGCGTGGAAGAACACGAACACCATTGCGCCCGCGCCGATCGCACCGAAGACGAAGATCGGCTTGCGGCCGACCCGGTCGGCGAGCATCCCGAACAGCGGCTGCGTGATGACGGCGACGAAGTTCGCGGCGGCGATCGCCCACAGCACCGACGACCGCTCCATGCCTGCCCCGTTGACCGCGTAGGCGAGCGCGAAGACGTTGACGATGGTGTTGATCATCGCGAAGGTGGCGCTGAGGCTGATGCGGAGCACGGTGCGCCAGTGCGACCGGAAGATCTCGACGACAGGGAGGGAGACGGTCTCGTCCTGTTCCTTGAGTTCCTCGAAGACCTCGGGCTCGTCCAGCGTGCGGCGCAGCAGCAGCGCGACCACGGTGACGACGATGCTGAGCCAGAACGGGATTCGCCAACCCCACGAGTAGAGCGCCTCGTCGGGGAGCGAGGCGACCGGGATGAACACCAGGCTCGAGATCACGATGCCGAACATGATCCCGCTCATCGTGAACGAGGTGAAGAACGAGCGGCGGTGATCCGGTGCGTGTTCGAGTGTCAGGGCGGAGGACCCGGGCGATTCGCCGCCGGCCGACAGTCCCTGCAGCAGGCGCAGCAGCACCAGGATGATCGGGGCGGCCATGCCGATGGTGTCGTAGGTCGGCAGGCAGCCGATCACGAAGGTCGACAGGCCCATCAACATCAGGCAGGCCATCAGGGCGTTGCGGCGGCCGAACCGGTCGCCGAGGTGGCCCCAGAGCACCGCGCCGAGCGGGCGGGCGACGTACGCGACGCCGAGCGTGGCGATCGAGAGCAGGGTGGCGGTGGCACCGCCACCGGGGAAGAAGATCTTGCCGAACACGAGCGCCGCGGCGGATCCGTAGATGAAGAAGTCGTAGTACTCGAGGGTGCTGCCCAGGAATCCCGAGACCGCCGCGCGGCGGGCGTTCGGGTTGGAGTGTCCGCCGGTCGGAGCAGGCGTGCGTGGCATGGGTGGTCCTTTCGTCCCCAGGAAACCGGCGGGGCGGGCGCGTCTCGCGTCTGCGCATCGTGATCCGTCTCACAACTGCCGGCAAGGAAAGACCCTGTCATGCCCGACTATGGCAAGTCCAACACCGAATAAGTCTGAAATAAAGACTGAATGCATCTCAATCGGCCGACTGGGCGCCCACGGGGGTCGGCAGGATCTCCTCCGACGTGGCCAGCGCCACCCGCAGCGCGTCCGACTGGTCCTTCGCGGACCAGCCGATGCCGTGGTTCATGTAGATCGGCTCGCCGGTCAGGGGGACGAAAACTGTTCCAGGGGGAAGGATTTCGGTCAGGCCCGACGTCATCAGCGAGATGCCCACGCCGGCGGCGACCAGCATCAGGATCATGAACGGGTCGGTGATCTCCTGCACGATCCGCGGGCGGAATCCGGCGTCGAGGCAGGCCCGCATAGCCGTCTCCTGCAGGCTCGACCCGGCGGACAGGGGAGTGGTGACGAAGCCCTCGTCGGCGAGTTCGGCCAGATCGATCTCGGACGCACCGGCCAGCCGATGGTCGGTGGGCAATACGACGCCGAACGGTTCGCGGCGAATCAGCCGGGTGTGCACCGACGACGACTGGACCGGCAGGCCGACGAACGCGAGGTCGAGTGCGCCGCTCTCGAGCTGGACGACGGCGTCGCGGGTCATGATCCGGCCGACCAGGGACAGCTCGATGTTGGGGTAGCGCTGCCGCAGGGCTCGGGTCAGTGGGGGCAGTGCCCGGTGGTTGAGCACCCCGGTGAAACCGATCCGGATGTGTCCGTAGACGCCGCCGGTCGATGCGCGTGCCGCCTGGCGTGCCGTGTCCACTCCCTCGAGCAGGTGGTAGGCATGCGGCAGGAACGCGTGGCCGGCCGCGGTCAGCGAGACGGTGCGGGTGCTTCGCTCGAACAGCGCGACGCCCAGGTCCTTCTCGAGCTTGCGGATCGTCTGGCTCAGTGGCGACTGCGCCATCTGCAGCCGCGCGGCGGCGCGGCCGAAGTGCAGCTCCTCGGCCACGGCGACGAACGCGTGCACCCAACGGATCTCCATGCGGCCTCTCCGGTGTCCGACGCGTGTGGCTCTCGTGGTTGACGCGTGTGGCGCGCGCCATATATTGGTGATCGAACACAGTCTGACCACTCATTATGCGTCAGTTAAACATAAACCGTGCCGGCTCGGCACACAATCGGGCGGAGCGAACATGGCAGCGACATACCCCGAGGGCGCCACCGCCCTGATCACCGGCGGAGCCAGCGGCATCGGGGCGGCCTGCGCGGCGCTGCTCGCCGAGGCCGGGGTGCGGGTCGTCACCGCGGACATCGCCGACGGCGCGGACGTCCGCCTCGACGTCACCGACCCCGACGCGGTCGAGCGGGTGCGCGCCGACCTCGGCCCCGTCGACATCCTCGTCAACAGCGCCGGCGTCGTCGGCCCGTCCGCGCCGCTCGTCGACGTCCACCTCGACCACTGGCGGCGCACCTTCCGGATCAACGTCGACGGCACCTTCCTCCTCTGCCGCGCCTTCGCGCCGGGCATGATCGACGCCGGCTGGGGCCGGATCGTGAACCTCGCGAGCATCGCGGCCAAGGACGGCAATCCCACCCAGAGCGCGTACTCGGCGTCGAAGGCCGCGGTGGTCGCCCTGACCAAATCGCTCGGCAAGGAACTGGCCACCACCGGCGTGCTGGCCAACGTCGTCGCCCCCGCCGCGGTGGCCAGCCCGATGAACGCCGACACCGACCCGGCGATCCTCGCGCGGTCGACGAGCCTGACCCCGATGGGGCGCATGGGCACGCCGGAGGAGATCGCCGAACTGGTGGCCTGGCTGTGCTCGACCGCGGTGAGCTTCTCCACCGGCGCGGTGTACGACGCCAGCGGGGGACGCGCCGATTACTGACTAGCCTTGGCCGCATGGCACCGGAGAAGACCCCAGGAGGACCCGCTCGCAGCGGCGCGGGCAAACGTGGCAACACGTCCTCGATCAAGCACCGCGGACCGATCCAGCTGCGTCGCGAGCGCAAGGCCGAGGTGGCCAACGCCGACCGCAGGTTGCTCGACCAGCGAGGCCCGAGCGACTGGGTGCACACCGACCCGTGGCGGGTCCTGCGGATCCAGAGCGAGTTCATCGAGGGTTTCGGTGCGCTCGCGGAGGTGCCGCGCGCCGTCACCGTCTTCGGGTCGGCGCGCACCGCCGACGGGTCGACCGAGTACGCCCACGCCCGAGAGCTCGGTGCGGCGCTGGCCCGCGCGGGGTTCGCCGTCATCACGGGTGGCGGACCGGGAATCATGGAGGGCGCCAACCGCGGCGCCAGCGAGAACGCGGGCTACTCGATCGGGCTCGGCATCGAGTTGCCGTTCGAACAGGGCCTCAACGAGTGGGTCGACCTCGGCATCAACTTCCGCTACTTCTTCGCGCGCAAGACCATGTTCGTCAAGTACTCCCAGGCCTTCATCTGCCTGCCCGGGGGCTTCGGCACCCTGGACGAGTTGTTCGAGGCGCTGACCCTGGTCCAGACCGGCAAGATCACCCGCTTCCCGATCGTGCTGTTCGGCTCCCGGTTCTGGGGTGGGCTGATCGAGTGGATCCGCACCACCCTCGTCGAGGAGGGGAAGATCTCCGCGGCCGACGTCGACCTGCTGCACGTGACGGACAGCGTCGAGGAGGCGGTGCGGGTCGTCGTCGAGTCGCAGGAAGCGGACGAGGCCGCGGCCCTGCGTGAGGCCGCCGCCCGCGAAGAGGTGGACGAGTGGTGACGGCGCGCCCGATCGCGGTCTGCGTGTACTGCGCGTCCGGCCCGGTCGACTCCTCGTTCCTCGCACTGGCCTCGCAACTCGGCGCCGCAATCGGTCGTCGGGGTATGCACCTGGTCTCGGGGGGCGGCAACGTCTCGATGATGGGGGCGGTCGCCGAGTCGGCACGCAGGCACGGCGCCCACACCATCGGGGTGATCCCGAAGGCCCTGGTGCACCGGGAGGTCGCCGACGTCGACGCCGACGAACTCGTGGTCACCGACACCATGCGCCAGCGCAAGCAGATCATGGAGGACCGGGCCGACGCGTTCATCACGCTGCCCGGCGGGATCGGCACCCTCGAGGAACTGTTCGAGACCTGGACGGCCGGATACCTCGGCATGCACGCCAAGCCGATGGTGCTGCTCGACCCGGTCGGGCACTACACCGGGTTGCTGCGGTGGCTCGACGGACTGCGTGCCGGTGGCTTCGTGCAGCAGCGGGCGCTCGACGCCCTGGTCGTGACGGAGGACGTCGACCGGGCGCTCGACGCCTGCATGCCACTATGAGAGCCATGACCGAGATCACCTCACCGGTGTCGATCCCGCCGCTCTCGTCGCCGCCGGTGTCGCCGACGCTGTGCGGTCGTCCCGTCGTGGCCGATCGCGCGCTGGTGATGGCGATCGTCAACCGCACCCCGGACTCCTTCTACGACCGTGGGGCCACCTTCACCGACGAGGCGGCGATGGCCGCGGTGAACCGGGCCGTGGACGAGGGAGCCGACCTCGTCGACATCGGCGGTGTGAAGGCGGGCCCGGGTGACGACGTCGACGCGACCGAGGAGATCCGCCGCGTCGTGCCGTTCGTCGAGGCGATCCGCAGCCGTCACCCCGACCTGATCATCTCCGTCGACACGTGGCGCGGCGAGGTCGCGCGACTCGCGTGTGCCGCGGGAGCCGACCTGATCAACGACACCTGGGCGGGCGCCGACCCCGACCTGGTCGCGGTCGCCGCCGAACTCGGCGCCGGCTACGTCTGCTCGCACACCGGTGGCGCCGTTCCGCGGACCCGCCCGCACCGCGTGCGGTACGCGGACGTGGTCACGGACGTCCTCGACGAGGTGGTACCCGCCGCCGAACGCGCGTTGGCGCTGGGGGTGCCGAGGGACGGAATCCTCATCGACCCGACCCACGATTTCGGGAAGAACACCTTCCACGGGCTCGAGTTGTTGCGTCGAGTCGACGATCTCGTAAATACCGGGTGGCCAGTGTTGATGGCACTGAGCAACAAGGATTTCATCGGGGAGACTCTTGGTGTGGAACTCGCCGAGCGGTTGGAGGGCACATTGGCAGCGACAGCATGGGCGGCATCGAGAGGCGCCCGCGTCTTCCGAGTGCACGAGGTCGCGTCCACGAGGCGGGTCGTCGACATGATCGCCGCGATCGCAGGCACCCTGGCCCCCGCCCGGACCGTGCGAGGCCTGGCATGAGCGCGGTGGGCGCCGCCGGCCCGACCACGTGGTCGGAGGCGAACAGCTGGGACCAGCCGGACTGGACGGTCGCCGAACTCGAGGCGGCCAAGGCGGGCCGCACGGTGTCGGTGGTGCTGCCCGCACTGAACGAGGAGAAGACCGTCGGGGCGGTGGTGGACACCATCCACCCGCTGCTCGGCGGGCTGGTGGACGAACTGATCGTGCTGGATTCCGGGTCGACCGACGAGACCGCCGATCGCGCGGCCGCCGCCGGTGCCACCGTCGTCACCCGCGAACAGGCCGTTCCCGAACTCTTCCCGGTCCCGGGCAAGGGAGAGGTGCTGTGGCGTTCGATCGCCGCGAGCACCGGCGACATCATCGCGTTCGTCGACTCCGATCTGATCAACCCCGATCCGGCGTTCGTACCGAAACTGCTCGGCCCGCTGCTGACCGTGGACGGCATCCACCTCGTCAAGGGGTACTACCGGCGACCACTGCGGGTCAGCGGAACCGAGGACGCGAACGGGGGCGGCCGGGTCACCGAACTGGTCGCGCGGCCGCTTCTCGCGGCACTGCGTCCGGAGTTGACGTCGGTGCTCCAGCCCCTCGGCGGCGAGTACGCGGGGACCCGGGAACTGCTGTCGGCGGTGCCCTTCGCCCCGGGCTACGGCGTCGAGATCGGGTTGCTCCTCGACACCTACGACCGGCTCGGGCTCGGCGCGATCGGTCAGGTCAACCTCGGCGTCCGCAAGCACCGCAACCGTCCGCTCGTCGAACTCGGGGTGATGAGCAGGCAGATCATCGGCACGATGCTGCGGCGCTGCGGGGTCGACGACTCGGCGGCGGGCCTGACACAGTTCCGTGCGCAGGGCGAGTCCTTCCTCCCGGTCACCACGGAGGTGTCACTCGAGGACCGGCCACCGATGAACACACTGCGGCCGTAGCCGAGTCGGTGGTTCGTGACAGGATCGGGGCATGTTCACCGTCCTGCTCTACCTGCTCGTCATGGCCCTCGTCGGGGGCGTGTTGTTCCTGGTGGCGTCGGTCGTGTTCGGCCGGGGAGAGGAGATGGCGCCGCTGCCCCCGGCGACCACCGTCACCGCGCTGCCCGCGCGCGACGTCACCGGCGCCGACGTCCAGGACCTGAGGTTCCAGCAGGTGTTGCGCGGCTACAAGGCGAGCGAGGTCGACTGGGCGCTCGATCGGCTCGGCGCCGAGATCGACCTGTTGCGGGCGGAACTGGCTGCGGTGCGCGCCGAGTCGCAGGCCCCCGCGGCCGGGGACGTGCCGTGAGCGACAGCCGGATCCGGTGCCCGTGGGCACTCGACGCCCCCGGGTCGACGCTGTACCGCGACTATCACGACTTCGAGTGGGGCACCGAGCTGCACGGGCGCGACGCACTGTTCGAACGCATCTGCCTGGAGGCGTTCCAGTCGGGCCTGTCGTGGATCACCGTGCTGCGCAAGCGGGACGCATTCCGGTCCGCGTTCGCCGGGTTCGACGTCGACGCGGTCGCGGCGTTCGGCCCGGACGACGTCGAGCGGCTGCTCGGCGACGCCGGGATCGTGCGGAACCGCGCCAAGATCGAGGCCGCGATCGGCAACGCCCGGGCGGTGCTGGCGCTCACCGACACCGACCTGGACTCCCTGCTGTGGTCGTTCGCGCCCGCGCCACGCCGACGCCGTGTCGCGACTGTCGACGAGGTTCCGGCGATCACCGCGGAGTCGACGGCGATGGCCCGGGAGCTCAAGCGCCGCGGCTTCCGTTTCATGGGTCCTACCACGGCATATGCGCTCATGCAGGCGACCGGGATGGTCGACGACCACATCGCCGACTGCTGGGTTCCGCGGCGGTGACGGTGCCCGGACCGGGGGCGGTGACGGGTCGTCGGGAGGCCCCGTTCGTGACTCCGGTACCCGGCGTTCATTGCGATAGGGAAGAATGAGACGGTGGACCCGGCAAGTGTCCGGGTCACGACGGCAGAAGATCTGGAGGGAGCAGGAATGGCGGCCATGAAGCCCCGGACCGGGGACGGTCCCCTCGAAGCAACCAAAGAAGGACGGGGCATTGTCATGCGTGTCCCGCTCGAGGGTGGTGGTCGGCTCGTGGTCGAACTGACCCCGGAGGAAGCTGCCGCGCTCGGCGACGAGCTCAAGGGCGTCACCAGCTAGCCCTCGCGGAGTGACCGACGCATCCGGGCCCCGCATCGCCGCACGGCGGGCGGGGCCCTGTGATGGGTGCACCCTGGCGTTCGGACCGAGGAAGGAGCCGCGGACGGTGCTCGCCGACGTACTGGACCTGCTGGCCTGCCCGCACTGCGGCAGCGAACTCGACATGTCCGGCCGCACGCTGCTGTGCGATCGCGGACACAGTTTCGACATCGCCCGGCAGGGATACGTGAGCCTGCTGTCCGGGGCGTCGAAGATCACCGGGGACAGCGCCGAGATGATCGCGGCTCGCGAGCAGTTCCTCGACGGCGGTCACTTCGACCGGCTCCGCGGGGCCGTCGCCGACGCGACCGAGGCCCCCGGCGTCCCCGAGCCCGCCGTGCTCGAGGTCGGGGCGGGGACCGGGCACTACCTGGCGACCGTCCTGGACGCGATGCCCGGCGCGCCGGGACTCGGGGTGGACGTGTCGAAGGCCGCGGCCCGGCGGCTGGCCCGCAGCCACCCCCGCGCGGCGGCGGTGGTCGCCGACATCTGGACGCAACTGCCGGTACGGGACCACGCCGTCAGTCACGCACTGTCGATCTTCGCCCCCCGCAATCCCGCCGAGCTTCGGCGGGTGCTGCGCCCCCGGGGCGAGCTGGTGGTACTCACCCCCACCGACCGTCATCTGCACGAACTGGTCGACCTGCTGTCGATGGTGCGGGTGGACGAGAACAAGACGGCGCGCCTCGGGGCCTCGATGGCCGGGCATTTCGATCGCGTCGCGCGCACGGGTGTCGAGTACCCGATGCACCTGACGCACACCGAGGTCGAGCAGTTGGTGGCGATGGGGCCGTCCGCGCGGCACCTGGGCGAGCGGGCACGCGCCGACGCGATCGCGGCGCTGCCCGACACCGTCACCGTGACCGCCTCGGTGACGGTGAGCCGCTACCGGCCGCTGTCGGCTTAGTCAGGTCCGGGGCCGGGCGACGTGGTCACGTCCGGGACCGGGCGACGTCGATCGCGGCCTGGTAGACGTCGAGGGTCTGCCGGGCGATCTGCGCCCAGGAGAACTCGGCGATCGCGCGGCGGCGTCCGGCCCGGCCCATCGCGACCGCACCGTCCCGGTCGGAGACGACCTCGTTGACGGCGGCGGCGAGCGCTTCCTCGTAGGCGTCCGGCTCGTAGCTGTTGTAGTGCACGAGACGGCCCGTCACGCCGTCCTCGACGACCTCGGGGATGCCGCCGACGTCGGACGCGACGACCGCGGTCTCCGTCGCCATTGCCTCGAGATTCACGATCCCCAGCGGCTCGTACACCGACGGGCACACGAACACCGTTGCTGCGGAGAGGATCTGGCGCACCGAGGCGGTCGGGAGCATCTCCCGCACCCAGTGGACGTCGCCCCGGATCGAGCGCAGCTCCGCGACGGCCTGCTCGGTCGCCGTGCCGATCTCCGGGGTGTCCGGTGCGCCCGCGCACAGCACCAGCTGGATGCTCGGGTCGAAGTCGTGGGCCGCGGCGATCAGGTGTCCGAGGCCCTTCTGGCGGGTGATCCGGCCGACGAACACGGCGAGCGGCCGGTCCGGGTCGACCCCGAGGTCGCGCACCACCTGCGACGTGAACGGGTCGTCCTCCGGGTACCAGACGTCGGTGTCGATCCCGTTGTGCACCACGTGCACTCGTTCGGGGTCGACGAACGGGTACACGTCGAGCAGGTCCGCCCGCATCCCGTTGCTGACCGCGATGACCGCGTCGGCGTACTGCACCGCGTTGCGTTCGGACCACGAGGAGATCCGGTAGCCGCCGCCGAGTTGCTCCGCCTTCCACGGCCGGCGCGGCTCGAGCGAGTGCGCGGTCAGTACGTGCGGCACGGAGTGCAGCGCGCTCGCCAGGTGCCCGGCCAGGCCCGTGTACCAGGTGTGCGAGTGCACCACGTCCACTCCGGATGCGGCGGCGGCCATCCGCAGCTCGGCCGACAGCATCGACAGCGCCGGATTCGCCGACGCCAGGGCCGGATCCGGCTGGTGCACCTGGGCGCCCTCGCGGGGTGCACCCATGCAGTGCACGTCGACCGCGCACAGCCGCGTCAACTGCGCAACGAGCTCGGTGACGTGGACACCGGCCCCGCCGTAGATCTCCGGCGGGTACTCCCTGGTCATCATCGCCACGCGCACGCGCTAAACGTAGTACCCCGGCCGGGAAGGGGCCACCGGTGGGAGCGGCGGCCACCGCGGCGCGCCCGAGGGTGCGGGCTCCTGTGGCGGGGGCCTCGTACGGCCGATAAGTTGACAGGGTGAGGAGCCAGCCGCACGTGCTCGGAATAGTGCTCGCCGGTGGTGAGGGAAAACGTCTGTACCCCCTGACCGCCGACCGAGCCAAGCCCGCCGTTCCCTTCGGAGGGGCCTACCGGCTGATCGACTTCGTCCTGAGCAACCTGGTCAACGCCGGGTACCTCCGCATCTGTGTGCTCACCCAGTACAAGTCGCACTCCCTCGACCGGCACATCTCGCAGACCTGGCGGCTGTCCGGGTTCGCGGGGGAGTACATCACCCCCGTCCCGGCGCAGCAGCGGCTCGGGCCGCGCTGGTACACCGGCAGTGCCGACGCGATCCTGCAGTCGCTCAACCTGGTCTACGACGAGGATCCCGAGTACATCGTCGTCTTCGGTGCCGACCACGTGTACCGGATGGACCCCGAGCAGATGGTCCGCCACCACATCGAGTCCGGTGCCGGGGTCACCGTCGCCGGCATCCGGGTACCGCGCAGCGAGGCGTTCGCGTTCGGTTGCATCGACTCCGACGAGCAGGGCCGCATCACCCAGTTCCTGGAGAAGCCGGCGCACCCGCCCGGCACCCCCGACGACCCGAACGTCACGTTCGCATCGATGGGCAACTACGTCTTCACCACCAAGGTGCTCGTCGACGCCATCCGCGCGGACTCCGAGAACCACGACTCCGACCACGACATGGGCGGCGACATCATCCCCGCGCTCGTCGAGGCGGGTGCGGCACACGTCTACGACTTCGCGGACAACGTGGTGCCCGGCGCCACCGATCGCGACCGCGGCTACTGGCGCGACGTCGGGACCATCGACGCGTTCTACGACGCGCACATGGACCTGGTGTCGGTGCACCCGGTGTTCAACCTCTACAACCGCCGCTGGCCGATCCGCGGGGCCGCGGAGAATCTGGCGCCGGCGAAGTTCGTGCAGGGCGGCCTGGCGCAGGAGTCGATCGTCGGGTCGGGCTGCATCCTGTCCGCGGCGACGGTCCGCAACTCCGTGCTCAGCTCGAACGTGATGGTCGAGGACGGCGCAACCGTCGAGGGCAGCGTGCTGATGCCGGGTGTGCGCATCGGCAAGGGCGCCGTGGTCCGCCGCGCCATCCTCGACAAGAACGTCGTGGTCGGGGAGGGCGAGATCATCGGCGTGGACCTCGAGCGGGACCGGCAGCGCTTCGCGGTGAGCGCGGGCGGGGTCGTCACAATCGGCAAGGGCGTGTGGATCTGACGCCGATCCCTCATGTCTCGGATGGGTAAATTCGTTCCGAGTTGCCGTCGGTCTTGGTTTAATTGGAATGCACGGAGACATAAAGGATTTCAAGGATGGCTAAGCTCTAGTCGAGGGTAAACGAGCCACGCGTTCCGGTCTGCTCGCACACCCGCGCAGGGGCTGCGGGAGTGCCGGGGTGCCCGATGATCGAAGCAGTGCCAGAGCTGTCACCGAGGAACGGATTGCCGAGCAGCGCGCCGGTGCTGCCGCCGCCCGAACCGTCCGAACGAGTCGACGAGCCCGCCGGTGGCGGTGAGGTCGACCTCCACACGTTGCTCTCCATGGCGCTGCTGACGCCGGCGCAGGCAGCGTTGCTCATCGACGACGTGACCCGCCAGCTCGCTGTGGGGCGGGGGCGGTTCATCGGTGATCGTTCGGTGACGGTGTCCCGCGACGGGCAGCTCACCATCGCCGGTGCCGGTGACACCGGAACCGAGCGGGACGTGACCTCGGAGGCGGCGCGGGTGCTGCGGGCGATCGCCGCCGCGTGCCACGACCGGTCGTGTGCCGAGCGGGTGGACGAATCGATCTCCGAAGCAGCGGATCTGGCCGACCTGTCACGTCGCGTGTCCGGTGCGGTCGCGGTCGACCTCGACCCGTCCACCGTGGACCGGACCCGCCACCAGATCGCCACGCTCGTCGCTGCGACCCGCCGATCCCTCTCCGACGGTGCTCCGACGGGTGAGGCGGCCGGAGCGTCCCTGGCCCCGGCCGGCTGGCTTCCCTCGGTCGAGAATCCGTGGCATCGCCGGAAGTGGCGGCTGTCGAAACGGCAGTTCGCCGTCGCGGTCACCGTCATCGGCCTGATCGTCGGCGCGGTGTGGGCGGCACCCGGAGCGTGGACGCAGCTGCGGCTGGGGTGGAACACCCTCCTCGCGCCCGAGAGCCAGCCGGCGCAGGATCAGATCAGCCCGGTCTCGCCGCCGGAGACGCCCGCACCGGCTCCGGGATCCCCGGCGGCTCCCGTGAACACGGGCCTGCCGGGAAGTGCCGGACCGGTCACCGACGTCACCGCCACCTTCGCCAACGGCAATTGCGCTGTGGGACAACAGTGTCTCCTGCGTGTCGACGTCCGAGTCGACCCCCGGGCCAACGTCTCGGCGGTGACCTGGAAGCTGACCGTCTACGACCGCTGCACGGGCGCGGTCCTCCCCGGCGCCGACGTCACGATGCCCGTGCCCAGTGGCGAGCAGGA
This sequence comes from Rhodococcus sp. NPDC003318, assembly GCF_042879035.1. Taxonomy (NCBI): domain Bacteria; kingdom Bacillati; phylum Actinomycetota; class Actinomycetes; order Mycobacteriales; family Nocardiaceae; genus Rhodococcus; species Rhodococcus sp. NPDC003318. The sequence goes on from NZ_JBIAOU010000004.1 coordinate 62,471, forward strand.
GGTGTACGGCATCGGCAGCGTCGCGGTGCCCGCCGACACCGCCGTCGCCATTGCCGCGCTCACCAGCGTCCCGGCCGCCGCCGCATCGGATCCGGTGTACGTGCCCGCCGAGAACTCGACCTGCCCGTGAGCGGCTCCGTGCAGGCCGGCAAGCGCGAATCCGATCCCTGGCTCGTCGCGGCGGCGATCGTCCTGGTCGGGCTCGGCCTGCTCAACCTGCTGTCGACGGGAATGACGTCCTACGCGATGCGGCATGCCGCCTTCGCGGTGGTCGGGCTCGGCGCGATGTGGGTGACCTCCCGGATCCGGGTGGACCGCTATCGCCGATTCGCGTGGATCCTGTACGCCGCGACCGTGCTGCTGCTCGTGGCGGTACCGCTGGTCGGTGTCGCGACCAAGGGGGCGCAGCGGTGGCTCGACTTCGGCGTGTTCACCGTGCAGCCGTCCGAACTGGCGAAACTGGCCCTGATCATGGTGCCCGCCGCCATCCTCGCCGCGGGCTACACCCTCGGCCGATTCGCCGGGGTCCTGCTCGCGGCGAGCGTGCCGATCGGCCTCGTCGCCCTGCAACCGGACCTGTCGACCGCCGTCGTGCTCGTCGGGATCGTGATGCTCATGCTGATCCTCGCCCGGGTGCCGCTGCTGCCGCTGGCGCCGCTGTTCGCGCTCGGGGTCGCGTCGATACCGCTGGCCGTGCTGTTCCTACGCCCGTACCAGCTCGAGCGGATCCACGTGTTCCTGTCCGACAGCGCCGACCCGCAGGGGTCGGGCTGGGCGGCGTGGCAGGCCGACATCGCGATCGGCAGCGGCGGACTGTGGGGCATGTGGCGGCAGCCGCAGTACGCCCTGCGGGCCGAGTACCTTCCGGAATCGGAGCACGATCTCGCCTTCGCGAGCCTCGTGTACGGGTGGGGACTGGTCGCCGGCCTGGCGGTGGTGATCGCCTCGTCGATCATCGTGTGGCGGGCCACGGTCGCGGCCCGGACGGCACGGACCCGGGAGGCCGCACTCGTCGCCGCGGGCATCGGCGGACTGTTCGGCATGCACGCCGTCGTCTCGATCGCGCAGAGCCTGTCGCTGCTGCCCCACACCGGCATGCCGATTCCGCTGTTCAGCTACGGCGGCACGGCCGCGATCATCGGGTTCGTCGAGATCGGCCTGGTCCTCGCGGTGCGCCGCGACGGCGTCGCGCGGCCGCTGTGGGCCACCGCGCCCCGTCGCCGCAGGCTGCCGCGCGGCGTCTCGGTCGGCGCGGTGGCCGTCACCGCGTCGCTCGTCGCGATGACCGGGGTCGCCTGGCACCTGCAGACCGATCGGGGTGCGGAGTTCCGGGAGGCGAGTGACGGCCAGTTGATGCGCTGCATCCGCCTGCCCGCCGAGCGCGGCCAGATCCTCGACCGGGCCGGCGTCCCGCTCGCGGTCAACGCCCCCGAATACACGGTGTCCGTCGTGGCCCGCATGTTCGACGACAACAACGCCGAGGTACGGGGCCGGCTCGCCGCACTGCTCGGGATCACCCCGGACCAACTCGCGGAGACCATCCGCGACGGCGGTACCGAGGTGGAGGCGGTGCTGGCGCGGGTCGGGCCGGATCGGGCCCGGGCGATCGTGGACGCCCACGTGCCGTGGGTGCTGGTCTATCCGACCGGGCGCAGGCAATACCCGCAGGCGGCGACGCTGGCGACCGTTCTCGGATACGTGGGCGTCGCGGACACCGACGACATGCAGACCTGGCCCCAGCTCGCACTCGGTGCCCGAGTGGGCAAGGCGGGGCTGGAGAAACAGTACGATGCGCTGCTCCGCGGTATCGACGGCAGCCAGTGCGTGTACGTCGACCCGGCCGGCCGACCGGTGGCCACCGCGGTGCGGGTGGACCCGGTGCGCGGACACGACCTGCGCCTGCACCTCGACAGCGCGATGCAGCAGGTCGCGACCGACGCCCTGACCGACGCGGTACGGACCAGTGGCGGCGACCTCGGCGCGGCGATCGTGATGGACGCCCGCACCGGGGCCGTGCTGACGATGGCCAGTGTGCCCAGCTACGACAACAACGTCTACGGTCCGCCGGTCGACGCGGCCGCGCTGGCCGCGCAAACCCAGGCGCCGGGCCCGGGACGAATGCTCAACCACGTCTTCCAGTCGGCGGCACCACCCGGTTCGACCTTCAAGATCGTGGTGGCCTCGTCGAACGCCCAGTACGGCGTGGTGGCACCGGACCAGATGCTCGCGGGCGGCGCGTCGTACACCTACGGCGGGCACACGTTCGCGAACTGGCAGCCGATGGGACCGAACAGCCTGATCGGCGCGATCCAGTGGTCGGACAACGTGTACTTCTACCAGCTGGGTGAGCGCCTCGGCCCCGAGCGGATGGCCACGACCGCCGCCGAACTGGGAGTGGGCCGCCCATCGGGCCTGGACCTGCCCGGTGAGATCGCCGGGTTCCTGGGCACACCGGAATCGGTCGCCGACATCGGCGGAACCTGGTATCCGGGGTCGACGCTGCTGATGGGCATCGGCCAGGGCACCGTCACCGCGTCGCCGGTGCAGGTGGCGCGCTGGACGTCCGGGATCGCCAGCGGTGCGACGGTGACGCCCCAGCTCGCGGCGTCGTACGGGCCGGGAGAGGGCTGGCCCATCCCCACCGCGGCGCCGCACCAGCTGTCCTTCGCGGACAAACTCGGACCGGTCCGTGCGGGGATGCGGGCGTCGGCCGCCGCCGGCACCGCCGGCCAGCTGGCCAGTCTGCCGGTGCCCGCCGCCGCCAAGACCGGCACGGCGGAGGATCCGTCGGCGCCCGGCAAGGGACTCAACGCGTGGTTCTCCGCCGTGCTGCCCTTCGACGCGCCGGAGGTCGTGGTGACGGTGCTGGTGCGTGGCGGCGGATTCGGCTCGGCCACAGCAGGCCCCGTGGTCAAGCGGCTTCTCGAGCTCTACCTCGCACAGACCCGCGGCACCGCCCGCTGATCGATCGGGCGGTGCCGCGGGTGGTGCGGGCTCCGGAAGTGCAGGTGCCGGTGGTTCAGGTGCTGTCGGCGGTTCAGGCGCTGTAGGCGGCGACGACCTCGGGATGATCGGCCAGCTGGCCAGTCTGCCGGTGCCCGCCGCCGCCAAGACCGGCACGGCGGAGGATCCGTCGGCGCCCGGCAAGGGACTCAACGCGTGGTTCTCCGCCGTGCTGCCCTTCGACGCGCCGGAGGTCGTGGTGACGGTGCTTGTGCGTGGCGGCGGATTCGGCTCGGCCACAGCAGGCCCCGTGGTCAAGCGGCTTCGAGCTCTGCCTCGCACAGACCCGCGGCACCGCCCGCTGATCGATCGGGCGGTGCCGCGGGTGGTGCGGGCTCCGGAAGTGGAGGTGCCGGTGGTTCAGGTGCTGTCGGCGGTTCAGGCGCTGTAGGCGGCGACGACCTCGGGATGATCGAGGCAGGCGGTCGCACCCTCGGCGACACAGGTGAGCGGGTTCTCGGCCACCTTCACCGCGACACCGAAGTGGTCTTCGAGCAGCTGGGGGAGTCCACGCAGCATCGACCCGCCGCCGATCGCCAGGAGCCCCTCCGACATCACGTCCCCGATCGCCTGGGCCGGGAGGTCGTCGAGGCAGGTGGCCAGGGTCTGCACGATCTCGGTGATCGCCGGCCGCAGCGCGTCCGCGATCTCCTCGCTGTCGAGGGTCACCAGACGCGCGCGCCCGGTGACCGGGTCGATGCCCTCGACGACGATCGACTGGCCCGCGTCGGGGACGCCGATCTTGGTGTGTTCGGCGGTCAGGTCACCGACGATGATCTTGTGTTCGGTCCGCAGGTACTGCTGCAGCACGTCGGTCAGGTGATCGCCCGCGAGGCGGCAGCTGCGATTCGCCAGGATGCCCCCGAAGCAGAACGCGGTGACCTCCGAAGTACCGCCGCCGATGTCGACGACGAGATGGGCGCGCGGTTCCATCGGGTTGATGCCGCAGCCGAGCGCTCCCGCCACCGGTTCCGGGATCAGGCCGACCTTGCGCAGACCGGCCTCGTGCCCGACCTCGAGAAGTGCGCGGCGTTCGAGCGGTGTGGCCCCGGCGGGCACGGCCATCACGCCCTTCGACCGCGGGCTGTACCGGCGGTGCGGGGCAGCGTGGTCGAGGACGGCGGAGACGAACGTCCGCGCCGATTCCAGGTCGACGACCACCCCGTCGCGTACCGGGCGAAGCGACGAGACCCCGACGGGCGTGCGGCCCAGCAGGTTCCGTGCGTCCGCACCGATCGCGAGGGCGTGATCGACATCCTTCGCCTTCACCAACATGTACGACGGTTCGTTCAGGACGACGCCCTCGTCGGGCGTGCCGACGACGGTGTTCGCGGTTCCGAGATCGATCCCTAGTCCACGCACGGCAGCCTCCGGAAGGAGTGGATCCAGACCCGTCACATCGTACGTAGTCCCCCCGGCGTTCGGACGACTTTGCGCTGAGCGGTCGCCGCTCGCTCAGCGCAGGTCTCGACGGCGGAATCCGGCGAGCCCCACCACGATCAGCGCGGCGTCGACCAGCAGCATCCATCCGACCGAGGCGAACGGGAACTCGGTGCCGGGGACCCGCTGGGCGTGCGTGAACGGCTGGAGGTTCAGGACCCACTGCGGGAAACCGGAGATCGAGCCGAGCAGGTACAGCGCCACGAACGCCACGAGCACGCCCCAGGCGACCGGGGTGAACCGCGGCACCAGCCCGAACAGCGCGACGGTCACCGCGGCGAGCATCCAGATCGCCGGCAGCTGCGTCACCGCCGCGGCCATCACGTCGGGCAGCTTCCCGGAGACGTCGCCGGCGGCAGCGCCGTAGGTCAGGCCGGCCACCAGGCCCGCCGCCAGCATGGTGACCGCCGGTCCGGCCACCGCGAGGGTGAGATGACTTGCCGCCCACCGGGTCCGGCCGACGGCGCCGGCGAGGACCGTCTCGGTGTGCTGGGCGTTCTCCTCGCTGTGCAGGCGCAATGCGGACGACACGGCCAGCGCGGCGGCGCCGACCGCGAGCATGGTGAAGGCGATGGCGACGAAGGAGTCCTCCAGCGCCTGGGTGCCGCCCATCCGGCTGACGATCTCGCGGACCGTCGCGTTGTCGCCGATCTCGTCGCCGATGCCGTGGACGACACTGCCGATCAGCAACGCGTACAGGCAGATTCCGATCGCCCAGGCGACGAGGGTGGCACGCTGCAGCCGCCACGACAGACCGAACGGTCCGCCGAGCGCGGGTGCCGCGGACGGCGGCCCGAGTCGCTCGGCGATCAGCCCGGCGCCGACGTCGCGCCGCCGCAGCAGCGCGTAGGCCGCAGCGGTGAGCACGGTCGCGGCGGTCAGGTGCAGCAGCAGCACCCACCACCGGTCGCCCGCGTACGGGCGCACCTGCAGCGACCAGCCCAACGGGGAGAGCCACGACAGTGCACCCGGGCCGGACCCGCCGGCGGAGCCCGAGCCCGCGTCGCCGACGGCACGCAGAGCGAACGCGGCGCCCAGTGCGCCGAAGGCGATGCCCCGCGCGGTGCGGGCGCCGGCACTGAGCTGGGCGGCCACCGCGGCCACCGCCGCGAACACGACGCCAGACGCGGTGAGCGCGAGACCGAACGCGAGCGAGCCGGATCGGGGGACGTCGGTGCCGAACAGCCCAGCGGTCCCGATCAGCCCGGTCGCGATCGAGGCGCCGAACGCGACGATCAGCGCGGCCGTCAGGCCCGCGTACCGGCCGACCACGGTGGAGTCGAGCAGTTCGGCGCGGCCCGACTCCTCCTCGACCCGGGTGTGCCGGATGACGGTGAGGATCACCGCGACCGCGATCAGTGCGTGGAAGACGCCGGCCTTCCAGATGCCGACCGCTCCGAGGCTGTCGTTGTAGATCTCGCCGTACATCGCGCGCTGCGCGGGACTGCCCGTGATCGTGGCCACGAACGCGGCGCGCTGCGCCTGGTCGGGGTAGATGCTCGCGATCGAGCCCACGTACACCGTGGACAGCGGCAGCGAGAGCAGCAGCACCCACAGCGGCAGCACGATCCGGTCGCGCCGCAGGGACAACCGCAGCAGGCCGACCGTGCCCGTGAAGTTCGACGCCGCCGCGCGGGGAGCGCGGGCGGGGCGGGTGAGGGTCGCCGTGCTCATGCCGTCACCTCCGCCCCGGTGGGTCCGGGTTCGTCGATCCGGTAGTGGCGCAGGAACAGCTCCTCGAGGGTCGGCGGTGTGCTGACCAGACTGCGGACGCCGACGGTGCCGAGGACCCGGATCAGCTCGGCGAGGTGTTCGCTGTCCACCTGGCAGTGCAGGGTGTGGTCCACGACGGAGACGTCCGCGAGGCCCGCGATGTGGCTCAGGTCCCCCGGGTCGCCGAGCAGTTCCGCGCTGATCGAGGTGCGGCGCAGGTGCCGCATGTCGGCCAGCGCGCCGCTCTCGACCGCCGCTCCGGCCCGGATGATGGTCACCCTCGGGCAGAGCGCCTCGACCTCGGACAGGATGTGGCTGGACAGGAGCACGGTGACGCCGCGGGCGGACGCCTCCCTCACGCACTCGCGGAAGACCTGTTCCATCAGCGGATCCAGGCCCGAGGTCGGCTCGTCGAGCAGCAGCAGCCGCGCATTCGACGACAGCGCCGAGACCAGCGACACCTTCTGCCGATTGCCCTTCGAGTAGGTGCGGGCCTTCTTGCGCGGGTCGAGGTCGAAGCGCTCGATCAGTTCGGCGCGGCGCCGGGAGTCGAGGCCGCCGCGCATGCGGGCGAGCAGGTCGATGGTCTCACCACCCGACAGGGACGGCCACAGCGTCACGTCGCCCGGGACGTAGGCGATGTCGCGGTGCAGGTCGACCGCATCCCTCCACGGGTCACGCCCGAAGATCGTCGCGGTGCCGGACGTGGCGCGCAGGCTGCCCAGCAGGACCCGGATGGTGGTGGACTTGCCGGCACCGTTGGGGCCGAGGAATCCGTGGACCTCGCCCTCGCCGACCGTGAGGTCGAGGCCGTCGAGCGCGCGGGTGCGCCCGAAGTGCTTGTGCAGGTCGCGGACTTCGATGATCGCGCTCATCGATTCTCCTGGAGGGTTGGGCGGGGATCGCCCCCGCCGCGCTGGTCGACCACCGCGTCGAGGAAGGTGGAGGCGGTGAACAGGCCCTCGGTGTAGAGCTCGAGGGCGGGGAGCATGATCTCGTCGGTGAGGTCGCGGATGGCGCGACCCCAGTCGACCGGACCGTCCTGCTCGCCCCGAATCTGCAGGAAGAGCAGCGTGCTGCCCAGCGACTGCATCGCCAGGTAGCGGGCGCGGGCAGCCGGGTCCCGGCTCGGGCGCAGGGTTCCGGCGGCCACGCCGTCGGCGAGGTACTGCTCGGTGGTGGCGACGATGTGGTCGAACAGTTGCCGCGCCAGCTCGCCGCCGGACTGGTAGCTGCGCACGAGGTAGGCGACCAGCGGCGCGTACTCCTCGACGTCGGCGAGCTGCTGCAGCAGCCCGGCGGCGCTCGGCCGGGTCAGCGACTCGGTCTTGGCTGCCCGGATGGCCTCCAGGACGTATGCGTCGCACGACTCGCGAAGGCCGTCCTTGGATCCGAAGTGGTGGATGACCAGACCGGGGGAGACACCGGCGGCCGCGGCGACCGCGCGCACCCCGGTGCGGAAGCCCTGCTCGCCGAAGACGGCGATCGCCGCGTCCCGGATCCGGGCCCGAGTGGTCAGGTCCCGCTGGGGGGACCGGGTCGACCCGTCCACGATTGAACGCATGTACAGAACGCTAAACACGCGTTCAATCGACGGCAACGGGGCGGGGCGTCAAGAACGCGTCAAAATGTGGCCGACTGTCCGGACGCGGGTGGGGATCAACCCCGGGAGGCGCAGAGCAGGCCGTCCCCGATCGGAAGCAGCACCTTCGTGAGCCGGTCGTCCTCGGCGATCGCGCGCGCCGCCGCCCGCACCGCGAGCGTCGTCGCGTCCCGCGCCGCCGGATCGGCGACCCGGCCACCGAGGAGCGCGTTGTGCAGGACGATCACGCCGCCGGGGCGCAGCAGGCGCACCCCCTGCTCGACGTAGTGCGGATGGTCGTCCGGTGAGGTGTCGACGAACACCAGGTCGTAGGCGCTGTCCGCGAGCCGGGGCAGGACGTCGAGACCCCAGCCGTTGATCAGCCGCGTCCGGCCGGGCGCGATCGCCGCGGACCGGAACGCCTCCTTCGCCGCCCGCTGGTGTTCGGGTTCGGGGTCGATGGTGGTCAGCACGCCGTCGGGCCGCATGCCGTCGAGCAGCCACAGGCCGCTGACGCCGGCACCGGTACCGATCTCGACGACGGTCCGGGCGCCGAGCATCTGGGTGAACAGGCTCAGCAGCGCTCCGACGGACGGCGGTATGGGGTCGGCACCGAGGTCCTCGGCCCGCTCACGTGCGGAAACGAGCACGTCGTCCTCCAGGACGGAGTCCTCGGTGTGGGCCAGCATCTGGTCGCCGTTGGTGTGCACGACCACGAGGTTATCGCTGTCGCGTCCCGGGCGTGCCCGGGAGCGCACCCCAACGCCGGCGGATCGGACCGCCGGACCGACATTCTCAGGTGTCGCTCAGGTTGCTCACACGTCGCCCACACGCGGATCGGCGAGGGTGGACCCGTCACGAGATCAGCAGACCGCCTCGGAAACGGCGTGCGGGAACAAACCGGACACACCGGGAGTTGACCTGTTACGCAGCGCGACGCCCGCGCACCCGCTTCCAGCTGTCCCGAGCAGGAGGTTCATCCCATCTCGATGGTCAACGCCCCGTCCGATATCGACCCCGAGGTCGCCGAGGTGGCCACGACCGGCACCGCGGCGATCGACGCCGTCACCGGCACGGCTGCTTTCGACGCCAGCGGAGACCAGTCCACCATGCCGTCCTGGGACGAACTCGTCCGCGAGCACGGCGACCGCGTCTACCGGCTGGCCTACCGCCTGGCCGGTAATGCGCAGGACGCGGAGGATCTCACCCAGGACACCTTCATCCGGGTGTTCCGGTCGCTGTCCAACTACCAGGCGGGCACCTTCGAGGGGTGGCTGCACCGCATCACGACCAACCTCTTCCTCGACATGGTGCGGCGCCGTAACCGGATCAGGATGGAGGCGTTGCCCGAGGACTACGAGCGGGTGCCCTCACCGACCCCGAACCCGGAGCAGGTGTTCCACGACGCCCGCCTGGACCCCGACCTGCAGGCCGCTCTCGACTCCCTCGCGCCCGAGTTCCGCGCCGCAGTCGTACTGTGTGACGTCGAAGGTCTGTCCTACGAGGAGATCGGTGCCACACTGGGCGTCAAGCTCGGAACCGTGCGCAGCCGGATCCACCGCGGTCGTCAGGCACTGCGCGATCACCTGACCGCCACCCAGGCGGCCAGGGAACTCGGCGCAGGCCGCGTGGTGCAGGCAGGGAAGAAGGCAGTCTCGTGAGTGTGCAGGAGGAGCGGATGACGCAGGTCCCGAGGCCTCGCCAGTTCGGTTCGACCGAACATCTGGCCAGCGAGGCGGTGGCCGCCTACGTCGACGGCGAACTGCAGATGAACGCCTACCTGCGGGCCGCGCAGCACCTGTCCGTGTGCGCCGAGTGCGCCGCCGCCGTCGACGCCCAGCAGCACGCGCGCGGCGCCCTGCGGCAGTCCGGCGAGATCAGCATGCCCAGCTCGCTGCTCGGTGTCCTGCGCCAGATCCCCACCTGCCAGCCCGCATCCGACGGCACCGCCGACGGCAACGGCACCGGCCTCCGGTCCATGTTCTCGGCCCGCGCCGCCTCCTACTCCCTGACGACCTGGCGCCGGCGTCGGTGACACCGACACCGTCGGTCGTCGGCGATACTGGGCTCCGTGACTGACGCCAACGAGGGGGACGCGTCCCCACCGCGACTGGAGCCGCGGCCCCTGTACCGACCGACCGTCGACCCCGTGTCGGCGGCGGCGTTCTCCCGCCCCGACGGCGTCACCGATTCCTTCGCTCCCACGCGCGCCGACACCGCACCCGCCCTGACGGTGCGGCCACCCGACCCGGTGCTGGCCGAGGCGTTCGGCCGGCCGGAGGGCGAGACGCAGATCATTCAGCGCGGACCCGAGCAGCTCGACACCGGTGAGCCCGAGCCGGCCGCACCCGCCGACCCGTGGCGGGACCCGGGCGCCGCGGTGCACCTCGGCGCCGCCGCGGTGGACACACCGCCGGAACCGTCCCTGCCGCCCGCGGAGAAGCTCGGTGTCCGCGACGTCCTGCTCGGTGACCGTGTCGCTCCGCGCGCGTTGGCCGCCCTCGGTGCGGTCGCCCTCGTGATCGGACTGGCCGGCGGCATGGTGGGCCGGTTGACCGCCGAGAGCGTCGGGGCCCTGACCAGTCAGAAGGTCGAACTCACCCAGTCCGACGGCGGCGACCGCGAAGCCGGGCAGGTCGCGAAGGTCGCCGAGGCGGTGCTGCCGTCGGTGGTGTCGATCCAGGTCGCACTCGGCGACCAGTCCGGCACCGGATCGGGTGTCGTCATCGACGGCGCGGGCTACATCGTGACCAACAACCACGTGATCTCGATGGCAGCCGCCGACCCGGAGCGGGCCACCCTGCAGGTGGTGTTCTCCGACGGCACACGTGCGTCCGCCCGCATCGTCGGACGCGACACCAAGACCGACCTCGCCGTGCTGAAGGTCGACGACATCGGCAACCTGACGGTCGCGGAGCTGGGCAGGTCCGCGGACCTGCAGGTCGGCGAGGACGTGGTGGCGGTCGGCTCGCCGCTCGGGCTGAGCAAGACCGTGACCAGCGGAATCATCAGCGCACTGCACCGTCCGGTGCGGCTCACCGGTGAGGGCACCGACACCGACGCCGTCATCGACGCGGTCCAGACGGACGCCGCGATCAACCCCGGCAACTCCGGCGGACCGCTGGTCGACGACGAGGGGCGCGTCGTGGGGATCAACTCCGCGATCCGCAGCGAGTCCGGCGGATCGGTGGGTCTCGGGTTCGCCATCGGCGTCGACGACGTGACCCGGGTCGCTCGGGAACTGATCCGCACCGGCGAGATGCACCACTCGGAGATCGGCGTGAACGCGCGGTCCGTGACCAACGAACAGACCAGCGGGGCGCAGGTCGCCAACGTCACTGTGGGTGGTCCGGCCGAGCAGGCGGGCATCGTCGAGGGCGACGTCATCGTCAAGGTCGGCGACCGCGACGTCGGCGGGGCGGACGAACTCGTGGTGGCCGTGCACCAGACCGAGGTCGGGAAGCCGGTGCCCGTGAAGCTCGTCCGCGCGGGACGCGAGGTCGAGGTGCAGGTCACCCCGGTGTCGGACTGACCCGGTGACGGTGCGGGTCGATCCTGTGGAATTTCGGTGAATTCGCCACCGGTGGCGGCGCGGATCGGCGCGGGCACGTAGGCTGATGCGGTGTTTGGCAACATCGGCTGGGGCGAGTTCATGGTCCTGCTCGTCGCGGCGCTCGTGATCCTCGGTCCCGAGCGTCTTCCCGGCGCCGTCGCGTGGGTCTCGAAGTCCCTGCGTCAGGTCCGCGACTACGCGAGTGGCGCCTCCCAGCAACTCAAGGACGAGCTCGGTCCCGAGTTCGAGGACCTGCGCAAGCCGCTGTCCGACCTGAGCCAGCTGCGCGGGATGACACCGCGCGCCGCGATCACCAAGCATCTGCTCGACGGTGACGACTCGATCTTCACCGGCAACTTCGACGACAAGAAGCCGAGCACCGGTGCGAACGGTCCGTCCGCGCGTCCCGCGTCGACCCCGCTCGCCGACGGCGAGAAGCCGCCGATCGACCTCGACGCCACCTGACACCGGAGCCGCCGGAGCGGCGTAGCGTGCGAGGGGTGAGCACCGTTGACTTCCACTTCGACCCGATGTGCCCCTTCGCCTACCGGACGTCGCTGTGGATCCGGGAGGTTCGCGACCGCACCGACCTGACGGTGAACTGGCGATTCTTCAGCCTCGAGGAGATCAACCGAGCCGACGGCAAGAAGCACCCGTGGGAGCGGGAGTGGTCGTACGGATGGTCGCTGATGCGGATCGGCGCCGCGCTCCGTCGCATCGACATGGCGTTGCTCGACGCCTGGTACGAGCGGATCGGCCGAGGACTGCACGCGGACGGTGAGAAGCCGCACCAGCCGGAGACCGCCCGACGGATGCTGGCGGAGATCGGCGTCGACCCCCGGGTGCTCGACGAGGCGATCGCCGACCCCACCACCCACGACGACGTTCGGGCCGATCACCGCCGGGTCGTCGACGCGGGCGGCTTCGGGGTGCCGACACTGTTCTTCCCGGGCGACCGGCCGCTGTTCGGTCCGGTTCTGGTCGACCCACCCGAGGGCGCATTCGCGGTCCGGCTGTGGGAACTGGTCACCGGTCTGCTCGAGTTTCCCACCGTGTACGAGATCCAGCGCCCGAAGGGTGCGGCCGACTCGCAGCTGATCCGCGACAGCTTCCGCCCGTACCTGGCGGCTCGCGACTGGGTGAGTGTCGACCGCGGCAAGGTCGTCGACGTGCCGATTCCCGGTTCTGCCGATTGAGCCGACGATGCGGGACGTGCTCGCCGAACTTCTCGCCATCTGGCGGACCGGTGCCACCGCTGGGGTCGGCACCGTCGTGCGCACGTTCCGCTCGGCCCCCCGGCAGCCGGGCGCGGCGATGGTCGTCGCGCCGGACGGCTCGGTTGCGGGGTCGGTGTCCGGAGGCTGCGTCGAGGGCGCCGTCTACGACCTGGCCCGCGACGTGGTCGCCACCGGGACGCCGGTTCTCGAACGCTACGGGGTCACCGACGACGACGCGTTCGCGGTCGGGCTGACCTGCGGCGGGATCATCGACATCTGGATCGAGCCGGTGTCGGAGGCGACCTTCCCCGAACTGGCCGGCGTCGCCGCCGACATCGACGCCCGGCGCCGGGTTGCCGTCGCCACGGTGATCGAGCACCCGGACGCCACCCTCCTCGGCCGGCGCCTGATCGTGCGCCCGGATCGCATCGCGGGCAGCGTGGGGTCGGCGCGGGCCGACGGCGCCGTCGCCGACGACGCGCGCGGACTGCTGGCGGCCGGGCGGACCGCGGTGCTCGGGTACGGGCCGGACGGGCAGCGCCGCGGCGAGGGGATGGGGGTGTTCGTCGCCTCGTTCGCGCCGCGCCCGCGGATGCTCGTCTTCGGGGCGATCGACTTCGCCGCGGCGCTCGCGCGTCAGGGTTCCTTCCTCGGCTACCGGGTGACGGTGTGCGATGCGCGTCCGGTGTTCGCCACGGCCACCCGGTTCCCGACCGCGGACGAGGTGGTGGTCGACTGGCCGCACCGCTACCTCCGCGCGGAGGCCGACGCCGGGGCCCTCGACCGCGACACCGTCATCTGCGTGCTCACCCACGACCCGAAGTTCGACGTACCGCTGCTGGAGGTGGCGCTGCGGCTGCCGGAGGTCGGATACGTCGGCGCGATGGGATCTCGGCGCACGCACCTGGACCGGCTCGCCCGGCTGCGGGAGGTCGGGCTGACCGAGGTCGAGCTCGCCCGGCTGTCGAGTCCGGTGGGTCTGGACATCGGCGCCCGGACACCGGAGGAGACGGCAGTGGCGATCGCGGCGGAGATCATCGAGTTGCGGTGGGGTGGGCAGGGTCGGCGGCTGAGCGACATCGGCGGACGCATCCATCACGACTGACCCCGCCGGCCGGGTGTTGACACCGCCGCCGGACCGGCAGACGCTGAATGGGGCGGTCGAGCGAGGTGGATCCGATGCAGGTGCCAGGGCCTTTCGAATACCAGAGAGCGGCCAGCGTCGACGACGCGATCGGGTTGCTGGACCGGTACGGCGACCGGGCCAGGGTGGTGGCCGGCGGACACAGCCTGCTGCCGATGATGAAACTGCGGCTGGCCGCGCCCGAGTGGTTGATCGACATCAACCCGCTGCACCGGGAGCTCGGGCGGATCACCGTGGACCCGGCCGGGGCGAGGATCGGCGCGATGGTCCGCCACCGGCAACTGCTCGAATCCGCCGAGCTGGCGGCGCTGTGGCCGATCTTCCGGGACGCCGAGCGGGTGATCGCCGACCCGGCCGTGCGCAACCGCGGCACGATCGGAGGGTCGCTGTGCCAGGCCGACCCGGCCGAGGACCTGACCACCGTGTGTCAGGTCCTGGACGCGACGTGCGTGCTGCGCGGGCCCTCCGGGGAGCGCACCGTCCCGATCGCGGACTTCCACGTCGGGCCGTACGAGACCGCCGCCGCGCCGAACGAGATACTCACCGAGATCCGGATCCCCTTCCGCGACCACGGCTCCAATGCGTACGCGAAAGTCGAACGGCGGACCGGGGACTGGGCCATCGCCGGTGCCGGGGCCGCCCTGTGGCTGGACGGGCCGGTGGTGGTGCGGGCGCGGATCGGACTCACCGCGGTCGACGCGGACCCGGCCGGGTTCGACGAGGTGTACCAGTTCCTCGTCGGCAAGCCCTGTACCGAGGAGGTCGCGACGTATGCCGGTGACCTCGCGTCACGCCACTGCGAGCCGCTCACCGACCAGCGGGGCAGCGCCGACTACAAGCGGCACCTCGCCAAGGAACTGACTCGCCGCACCCTGCTCACCGCGGCGGGCCGCGTGCACTGACCGGCGGGCGCGGGAACCGGACACGGAAGGACGGACGACATGCAGGTCACGATGACCGTCAACGGAGACGAGGTTTCGGCGGATGTCGAGCCGCGGTTGCTGCTCGTGCACTTCCTGCGAGACGTGTTGCGGCTGACCGGGACCCACTGGGGTTGCGACACCAGCAACTGCGGCACCTGTGTGGTGCTGATGGACGACGAACCGGTCAAGTCGTGCACCGTGCTCGCCGTGATGGCCGACGGCCACCGGATCCGCACGGTCGAGGGGCTCGAACGGGACGGCACGCTCGACCCGGTCCAGCAGGGGTTCATGGAATGCCACGGGCTGCAGTGCGGATTCTGCACGCCCGGGATGATGATGACGGCGCGGGCACTGCTCGACCGCACCCCGCACCCCGACGAACGCGCCGTGCGGGAGGCGATCTCGGGGCAGATCTGCCGATGCACCGGCTACACCACCATCGTCCGGTCGGTGTTGTGGGCGGCCGAGCACGAGGAGGGTTCCGAGCGGGCACCGGAACCCGAGCAGCACACCGGACCGGCTGCGGCACAGCCGGAATCGACGCCCTCGCCCTCCGAGGCGTCACGTACCAGCGAACACATCGGAAGTGGATCATGACCACGGTCGACCGGCCACCCGACGCGGACCACATCGACAACGACACCAAACCGATCGGGTACGGCCGGATGCTCCGGAAGGAGGATCCGCGATTCATCCGGGGGCGGGGCCACTTCGTCGACGACATCGTGCTGCCGGGGATGCTGCACCTGGCGATCCTGCGCTCGCCCGTCGCGCACGCGCGGATCGTCGGCATCGACACCGCTGCGGCGCAGGCGCATCCGAAGGTCAAGGCCGTCATCACCGGCGCCGACCTGGCCGCGCAGGGACTGGCATGGATGCCGACCCTGTCGAACGACGTCCAGGCGGTCCTGGCCACCGACAAGGTGCGGTTCCAGGGCCAGGAGGTGGCCTGCGTGGTCGCCGAGGACCGGTATTCGGCGCGGGATGCGCTGGCGCTGATCGACGTCGAGTACGACATCCTCGACCCGGTCGTCGACGCGCGTCACGCGCTGGACCCGGACGCGCCGGTCATCCGCACCGATCTCGAGGGCAAGGCCGACAACCACGTCTTCGACTGGGAGGCCGGTGACGCGGACGCCACCGACGCGGTGTTCGCGAAGGCGGACGTGATCGCGCGGCAGGAGATCGTCTATCCCCGAGTGCATCCCGCTCCGATGGAGACCTGTGGCGCCGTCGCGGACTACGACGCCGTCGACGGCAGACTCACGCTGTGGTCGACCTCCCAGGCGCCGCATGCCCACCGCACCCTCTACGCGCTCGTCGCGGGGCTGCCCGAGCACAAGATCCGCGTCGTGTCCCCGGACATCGGCGGCGGATTCGGGAACAAGGTGCCCATCTACCCGGGCTACGTGTGCGCGATCGTCGCATCCCTGGTCACCGGCCACCCGGTCAAGTGGATGGAGGACCGCAGCGAGAACCTGATCAGCACGGGGTTCGCGCGGGACTACATCATGGACGGCGAGATCGCCGCGACCCGCGACGGCAGGATCCTCGCCGTCCGCACCCGCGTCCTGGCCGACCACGGTGCGTTCAACGGCACCGCCGCCCCGGTGAAGTACCCCGCCGGGTTCTTCGGGGTGTTCACCGGAAGCTACGACCTCGAGGCCGCGTACTGCTCGATGACCGCCGTCTACACCAACAAGGCCCCGGGCGGCGTCGCCTACGCGTGCTCGTTCCGGATCACCGAGGCGGTGTACCTGATCGAGCGGCTGGTCGACTGCCTCGCCTTCGACCTGAAGATGGATCCCGCCGAACTCCGGCTGCGAAACCTGTTGCGTCCGGATCAGTTCCCGTACACGTCGAAGACCGGATGGGTGTACGACTCCGGGGACTACGAGACCACCATGCGCAAGGCCATGGAGACCATCGGCTACGCCGAGCTGCGTCGTGAGCAGGCCGAGCGGCGCGAACGCGGTGAGCTGATGGGCATCGGGATGGCCTTCTTCACCGAAGCCGTCGGCGCCGGGCCACGCAAGGACATGGACATCCTCGGGCTCGGCATGGCGGACGGCTGCGAACTCCGGGTGCACCCGACGGGCAAGGCCGTGCTGCGGTTGTCCGTGCAGAGCCAGGGGCAGGGCCACGAGACGACGTTCGCGCAGATCGTCGCCGAGGAACTCGGCATCGCACCCGACGACATCGACGTGGTGCACGGCGACACCGACAACACCCCGTTCGGGCTCGGGACCTACGGCAGCCGGTCGACGCCGGTGTCCGGTGCGGCGGCGGCGCTGGTCGCGCGCAAGGTCCGGGACAAGGCGCGGATCATCGCGTCCGGCATGCTCGAGGTGTCCGTCGCCGACCTGGAGTGGACGAAGGGCAGCTTCCATGTCGCCGGCGATCCGACCGCGTCCGTCACCATCGCCGACATCGCGATGCGCGCGCACGGGGCGGGCGACCTGCCGGAGGGGATCGAGGGCGGTCTCGAGGACCGGATCTGTTACAACCCGGAGAACCTCACCTATCCGTACGGAGCCTACTTCTGTGTCGTCGACGTCGATCCCGGGACGGCGGAGGTGACGGTGCGCCGGTTCCTCGCCGTCGACGACTGCGGCACCCGGATCAACCCGATGATCATCGAGGGGCAGGTGCACGGCGGTCTGGCCGACGGGATCGGCATGGCGCTGATGGAGATCGTCGCGTTCGACGAGGACGGCAACTGCCTCGGCGGGTCGTTCATGGACTACCTGATCCCGACTGCGCTGGAGGTGCCGCACTTCGAGACCGGGTTCACGGTGACGCCCTCGCCGCACCATCCGATCGGCGCCAAGGGGATCGGCGAGTCGGCGACGGTGGGGTCGCCGCCCGCGGTCGTCAACGCTGTCGTGGACGCGTTGGCGCCGTACGGCGTCCGGCACGCGGACATGCCGCTGACACCCTCGCGGGTGTGGGAGGCGATGCAGGGCAGGGCGACACCACCCATCTAGGAGAGCGCACATGCGGACGGACGCCCGGATCGCCGACCTGGTGGCGCGCCGCCAGCCGTTCGTGCACGCGACGGTGGTCCGCGCCGAGTCCCCGACGTCGGCCCGGACGGGCGACGAGGGTGTCGTCCTCGGCGACGGCACCATCGACGGTTTCGTGGGCGGACAATGTGCGCGGAACTCGGTGCGGGAGGCGGCGATCGAGGCGCTGCGGGAGGGCGAGCCGGTGTTGCTGCGGGTGCTCCCGGACGGTGCACCGGACTTCCCCGACGTGCCCGGCGCCCGCGTGGTGGTCAACCCCTGCCTGTCCGGCGGAGCGCTGGAGATCTTCCTGCAGCCGACGCTCCCACCCCCGCGGCTGGTCGTGGCGGGAGACAACCCGATCGCCGACGCGCTGACCGAGCTGGCCGGACCCCTCGGCTTCGAGGTCACCCGGGCCGAGCCCGAGCCCTCGGCCGCGGATGCGGAGGTGGTCGTGATCGCCTCCCTCGGTGGCGACGAGCCCGCCCGGATCCGCGCCGCCCTCGACTCCGGCGCCGGGTACATCGGTCTGGTGGCCAGCACGATCCGCGGTGCCGACGTCCTGGGCCGGCTCGATCTGGACGTCGCCGAGCGGTCCCGGATCCACACCCCGGCCGGCCTGCCGATCGGCGCCCGCACACCCGCCGAGATCGCGCTGGCCGTCCTCGCCGAGATCGTCCGGGAAACCCGGAACGTGTCGCACCGGCCGGTGCCGGCCGAGCCCACGTCGTCGATCGATCCGGTCTGCGGGATGTCGGTCGTCCCCGGACCCGACGCGGTCGCGGCCGACGTCGACGGCGTCACCGTGTGGTTCTGCGGCCCGGGATGCCGCGACCGGTACGTCCGGGAGCACGCGCGGTGAGCGTCACCGGAATCGTGTTGGCGGCGGGAGCGTCGAGGAGATTGGGCACACCGAAACAACTCCTCGACTATCGGGGCGGCACCCTGCTCGGGGCGGTGCTGAGCGTCGTGCGGACCTGCGGGCTCGATCAGGTGATCGTCGCGCTCGGCGGTGCCGCGGAGCAGGTCGAGAAGGTCGTCGACCTCAGCGGAGTTGCCGTGGTCCGCAATCCGGACTTCGGCACCGGTTGCGCGTCGTCCATCGCCCGAGCGTTGGACGCCGTCGACCCGGAGTCCGTCGGTGTCGTCCTGTTCCTCGGCGACCAGCCGGGAGTCGATCCGAAGTCCGTCGCGGATCTGGTCCGCTGCGCTCCCGTCGACGGTGCCGCGGTGTGCCGGTACCTCGACGGCCGCGGCCACCCGATCTTCGTCGGACGCGGCGTCTTCGACGAGCTGCGCACCCTGCACGGCGACAAGGGCGTGTGGCGACTGCTCGGGTCCGGGCGCGTCCCCGTCGTCGAGGTCCCGGTCGAGGCGACGGTCCCGATCGACGTCGACACGTGGGAGGACTACCGGGAGTTGCAGAGTCGGGAGGCGGCGGGCGACTCCGCCGCGTCCGGCCGTGCCTTCACCGACGTCGCCGAGGTGACCGCCCGGTTCGACGCGCAGGACTACCTGCTCGACGAGGGCACCGCGTCGGCGATCTACCTCGCCACCGAACTGGGGCGCCCCCTGCTGCTCGAGGGGGAGCCGGGTGTCGGGAAGACGACCGCGGCGAAGGCGCTCGCCGCGGTGCTCGGGACCGAACTGGTCCGGCTGCAGTGCTTCGAGGGTCTCGGTGCGGCGGAGGCGCTGTACGACTGGAACTTCCAACGCCAGATGCTCGCGATCCGGCTGGCGCAGGATCGGACGGCACCGCTGCGTGCCGACGACCTGTTCACCGAGGAGTACCTCCTCGAACGGCCGGTGCTGCGTTGTGTCCGGCACCGCTCGGGACCACCGCCGGTGCTGCTCGTCGACGAGATCGACCGGGCGGACGACGAATTCGAGGCCCTGCTGCTCGAGTTCCTCGGTGAGTGGTCGGTGACGGTGCCGGAACTGGGTACGTTCGTCGCCGCGACGCCACCGCGAGTGGTGCTGACCTCGAACCGCAGCCGCGACCTCCACGACGCCCTGCGTCGGCGCTGCCTCTACCACTGGATCGACTATCCGAGTGCGGACCGCGCCACGGCGATCCTGCGGCGCCTCGTCCCGGCCGCGAACACCGCACTGATCGGGTCGGTGGTGCGGTTCGTCGGCGACGTCCGCGGCCTCGACCTCGACAAGCCACCCGGTGTGGCGGAGGCCGTCGACTGGGTGGCGGCGCTCGCCGCACTCGGCGTCACCGACCTCGCCCGTCCCCCGGAGCTCGACCGAGCCGTCGCGAGTGTCGGCGCGATCGCGAAGACCCCGGACGATCACGCGGCGGTGCTCGCGCTGCTTCGACGAAGCGAGACCGGGCAGCCGGATCGAGAGGAAGGACAGAGGCGATGAAGTTCACCCACGAGTTCACTGTCGACGCACCGATCGGCACCGCCTGGTCGGAACTGACCGACCTCGAGAGCGTGGCCGCGTTGCTGCCGGGGGCCCGGCTCACCGGCCGCGACGGCGATGCCTACCTGGGCACGGTCACCGTGAAGGTCGGCCCGGTGACCGGTGAGTTCGCCGGCCGGGCGGTGCTGCGGGACAAGGACGACGCCGCGCACCGGGCGGTGATCGAGGCCAGCGGGAAGGACACCCGCGGCGCGGGCAACGCGTCGGCGACGATCACCGTCGCGCTCGACGAACGGGACGGATCGACGGCGGCGAGCGTGAACACCGACATGCGGATCGTCGGCAAGCTCGCACAGTTCGGCAGCGGTGTGATCGGGCAGGTCTCGCAGAAGCTGATGGGGCAGTTCACCGATGCGCTCGCCGCGAAGCTCGCTGCCCCACCCGCCCTCGCGGTGGTGTCCGACGCAGACGAAGACGCCGACGCCGCTGCCACTGCGCCGCAGTCCGAACCGGGTCCGGAGCCGGAACCGATCAACCTGATGAGCCTGGCCGGACCGAGCCTGCTGCGGCGTCTGCTCCCCGCCGTGGCCGCGTTCATCTCCGGTGCCGCGGTCGTGTTCGCCCTGCGGCGATGGCAACGCCGGCGGTGACCGATGTCGCGGCGCTGGCGGTCGCGTTCTGCGTACGCCTGCGCGGCGCCGGCGTCGAGGTGTCGCACTCCGCGGCGGCGGAGTTCGCGCGGGCCGTCGACGTCCTGCCGCCCACCACGACCGACCGGCTGTACTGGGCGGCGCGGTTGACGCTGGTACGCAGACACGCCGACATCGCCGGGTTCGACGCGGTGTTCGCGGAGGTGTTCGGTCGTCGCGCCGCACCGCTCGCCCTCGAAGGTCGTCGCGCGCAGCCCGCTCCGACCCCGCAGGGTACGACGAGGCGTGCCCGCGGACACGGTGGCTCGGCGGCGCCGGGGACGCCGGCCGCGCTCGTGGCCCGGATCGGCGGCGCGCCGGAGCGGGAACGGTCGGACACCGTCCCGGATCCGCGGCCGAGCGCCGGAAGTGCTTCGGGCACCCGACCGTTCGCGCCGTTCGACGACGAGCGAGTGCGGGCCCAGTTGTCCTGGCTGGACGGCATCGTCGAGGGCCGGCGTCGCACCCGACGCTCCCGACCGCATCCGTCGGGGCGCCGGATCGCGTTGCGCGAGACCATCGCCCGGTCCCGGAGGACGGGGTGGGAACCGATGCGGATCGTGCGTACCCGCCCGGTGGTGCGGCCGCGCCGGGTGGTCGTGGTCTGCGACGTCAGTCGGTCCATGTTGCCGTTCGTCGACGACTGCCTGCACCTGATGCGCGCGGCCGCGCTCCGCCACCGCACGCGGATCGAGGTGTTCGCGTTCTCCACCGCCCTGACCCGCCTCACCGCGGTCCTCGCGCACCGCTCCGCCGACGCTGCGCTCGCGCACGCCAACGCGACGGTCACCGACCGGTTCGGCGGCACGCACATCGCGGGCAGCCTGCGCGCGCTGCTCGCCTCGCACCACGGCCGCACCCTGCGCGGGGCGATCGTGGTGATCGTCTCCGACGGCTGGGACAGCGACCCGCCCGAGTCGCTCGCCGCCGTGACGGCGCGACTGCACCGCCGCGCCCACCGGGTCGTCTGGCTCAATCCGCGGGCCGATGCGCCCGGCTACCGCCCGCTGGTCGGGTCGTTGGCGGCGGCCCTGCCCCACGTCGACGACATGCAGGCGCTGCCCACCTGAGCGCGAGTTCGGTAGTGGGACTGCCACACCTCGCGCACAGGCTGGGGCCACCTCCTGCTTGCGGGGGACGGAGCTGCCTTACAGGTGGCGGGTGGTGTCGATGCCGAGGGACATGCCGGCCAGGCCGCGGGCGCGCACGGACAGCTTGTCGGCGATCTCGCGCAGCGCGGTGCCGGCGGGGGAGTCGGGGGAACCGAGCACGATCGGGACACCGCCGTCGCCGCCCTCACGGACCGCCTGCTCGAGCGGAATCTGCCCCAGCAGAGGGACTTTCGCGCCGACCGCGCGGGTCAGCCGATCCGCGACGACCTGACCGCCACCCGACCCGAAGACGTCCATCCGGCTGCCGTCGGGCAACTCCATCCACGACATGTTCTCCACGACGCCGACGATCCGCTGCCGGGTCTGCAGCGCGATCGACCCGGCCCGCTCGGCGACCTCCGCGGCCGCCTGCTGCGGAGTGGTCACCACGAGGATCTCCGCGCCGGGGATCAGCTGGGCGATGGAGATGGCGACGTCACCGGTGCCCGGCGGGAGATCGAGCAGCAGCACGTCCAGATCACCCCAGAAGACGTCGGCGAGGAACTGCTGCAGCGCCCGGTGCAGCATCGGCCCACGCCACACGACCGGGGTGTTGCCCTGCGTGAACTGGGCGATGGAGATCATCTTCACGTCGTGCGCGATCGGCGGCATGATCATCCGCTCGACCTGCGTCGGCTTGGCGTCGGTGCCGAGCATGCGCGGGACGGAGTGGCCGTAGATGTCGGCGTCGAGCACGCCGACGGACAGCCCCTTCGCGGCCATCGCGGCCGCGAGATTGACCGTGACCGACGACTTGCCGACGCCGCCCTTGCCGGACGCGACCGCGTACACCCGGGTCAGCGAACCGGGCTGCGCGAAGGGGATGACGGGTTCGGCGGAATCGCCGCGCAGGGACTTGCGCAGTTCGGTGCGCTGCTCGTCGTTCATGACGTCGAGTTCGACGCGGATCGCGCCGATGCCCGCGACGTCGGCGACGGCCTTGGTCACCCGCTCGGTGATCTCGGTCCGCATCGGGCAGCCCGCAGTCGTGAGGTAGACGACGATGTCGACACCGGCGTCGTCGGCGAGCGTGATGCTCTTGACCATCCCCAGGTCGGTGATGGGCTTGCGGATCTCCGGGTCGAGCACCTTGGACAGGGCGGCGCGAACGTCGGACTCGGTCACTGCTGACATGACACCATCGTAGGTGCCGGGCGCTCAGTGGATTCGCGGCAGGTCGGCGGCGCTCGGATTGACGCCCGTCGAGTACGCGAGCGACCACGCCGTGACGTTCGCGACGTAGGCCATCGAGTTGTTGTAGCGCAGGATCGCCTTGGTCGCCGAGGTGATGTCGCGCATGTCGGTGCCGCCGTCGCACAGGTAGGTGGCGGTCGAGGCGGCCGCGTCGTACAGGTTCTGCGGATCGGCGACACCGTCGCCGTTGCCGTCGATGCCGAACTGCGCCCAGGTGGTGGGAATGAACTGGGTCGGGCCGACGGCGCGGTCGTAGACGGTGTCGCCGTCGAGCCTGCCTCCGTCGGTGTCCATGATCGTGGCCTGGCCTGGCAGGCTGCCGTCGAGGGCCAGTCCGATGATCGGCTCGAGCAGGTTGCCCTTCTCGTCGGCCTTGCCGCCGTTCGCGTGGCTGGACTCGACGCGCCCGACGCCGGCGATCTGCGTCCAGGTGATCCCGCAGCCGGGGTCGCGTTCGGCGAGGATCCGCTCGGCGGACCGGTACGCGTCGAAGTTGATCGCGGGCATGCCGAGCGGTCCGTCCGGCAGCGGC
Organism: Rhodococcus sp. NPDC003318; assembly: GCF_042879035.1. Classification (NCBI taxonomy): domain Bacteria; kingdom Bacillati; phylum Actinomycetota; class Actinomycetes; order Mycobacteriales; family Nocardiaceae; genus Rhodococcus; species Rhodococcus sp. NPDC003318. The sequence continues at coordinate 85,990 of NZ_JBIAOU010000004.1, forward strand.
GCGGGCGCCGGAGCCGGTGCGGCAGCGAGGGCGGCGGGCACGACGGCCGGTGCGGCCGCGGTGTCCACCGCCTGTGCGACGACGGTCTCGGCCGTCGGCTCGGCGGGTGCCTGCGCGATCGGGTCGACGCTGGCGGTGGTGGTCGGTGGGACGTCCGCGGGGGCGCCGCTCGCGGTCGCCGCGGTGACCAGGCCGGTCGGGACGAGACCGGTCAGCGCGATGACGGAGTTACGCCGAATCTTCGAATTCGACGGCTTGCTGTGGCGACCCACCGTTGTACCTCCTGCGGCCCCCGGCGGGGCGTGTAGTCCTGTGAACCGCAGTCGAGGTTACGGGATTCGAGATATTTCCGTTATCTGTTTGTGACCGAAACAGGAAACTTCCGGTGGTTTATGTGCAGGTCAACAGCACTTTCCGGTAGGTATCGGAAAGGTCACGGCCAGGGCGTGTTGGGTGACGAACGGGTTACCGCGCCGGCGCGGTAACCGACGTCGGCGCGGCCGGCTCGGGAGCCGGCGGGCAGAACGCGAGACACGGCAGCGGGGGCAGAGTCGGCAGCGCGGGTAAACCGGGGAACGCCGGGATCGGGGCGGCGGCGTTGCGCAGGACGTCGGGGTTCGACTCCGGTGTGGGAGCCGCGTCGGGTGCCGGGCCGGTGCTCGGTGCCGGTTCCGCGGGGCGCCCGGGTTCGGTGGGTACCTCGGGGATCGAACCGGGCGTGGGGATCGCGCCCGCCGCATAGGCCGCGGACCAGGCACGCACGTTCGCCGCGTACGCCATCGAGTAGTTGTAGCGCAGGATCGCGCGCAGTTCCTGGTCGTCGTCGCGCAGGTCGAGGCCGCCGGAGCAGAGGTAGCGCGCCGCCGCGAGTGCGGCGTCGAAGACGTTGTTCGGGTCGGCCCGCCCGTCGTCGTTGCCGTCCGAGGCGTAGCGCGCCCACGTCCCGGGAATGAACTGCATCGGGCCGACCGCCCGGTCGTGGCCGGGATCGCCGTCGATCGCGCCGCGGTCGGTGTCGAGGATGACGTTGTTCCCCGCCAGTGATCCGTCGAGTCGCGGGCCGAGGATCGGTGTCACGGTGGTACCGGCGGCGTCGGTGCGTCCGCCTCCGGCGTGCCCGGACTCGATCCGGCCGATGCCGGCGAGCAGGTGCCAGGTGACACCGCATCCGGGGGTCTCGGCGGCGAGTGTCGCCTCCGCCGACCGGTAGGCGCCGAGGACCAGTTCCGGGATGCCGAGCGCGCCGATCGTGACGGGAATCGGCGTCAGCGACGCGGTGGCCGGTGAGGACAACCGCTGCGCGACGGCCGGGGGCAGCTCGAAGGCGACGGGAGCGGGTGGGTTGTAGGCGTGCGGCAGGCGCGGCGGCTGCGGGGCGGGTGCGAGGACGCCGGCGGTGCCCGACGGCAGCGGGTCGGCCGCGGCGAGCGGCTCGGACACCGCAGCAGGTGCGGGTGTCGCGGCGCCGCCCCCCGTGAGGGACAGGCCGACCGTCACCGCCCCGACCAGCGCTGCGGCGGCGATGCCGGCCAGCCCCCTCGCACGCATCGCAGCCCCTTCGCGCTCGTCCCCGCCCCCAAATGTGACTCAGGTTACAGAACGGGAACGGTCGCCGCCGGGGTTCCGGCGCTCACTACCGGTGCGCTCGCGGCTCCTCGGAATCCCGCTCCACGAGCATCGACTTGATCTCGTCCAGTTCGCGACGCAGGTAGTCGCGGGTCGCCACCTCGCCGACCGCCAGGCGCAGCGATGCCAGCTCGCGCGCCAGGAACTCGGTGTCCGCCTTCGTCTGCTCGGCGCGGGCCCGGTCCTCCTCCAGCGCGACGCGGTCCCGGTTCTCCTGCCGGTTCTGTGCCAGCAGGATCAGCGGAGCGGCGTACGCGGCCTGCGTCGAGAACGCCAGGTTCAGCAGGATGAAGGGATACGGATCCCACTGCAGGCCGACCGCCGTGATGTTCAGGGCGATCCAGACGATCACGACGACCGTTTGGATCAGCAGGTACTTGCCGGTGCCGAGGAACCGGGCGATCGACTCGCTGACCCGGCCGACGGCCTCGACGTCGATGTGGAACCCGCGCCACCGGCTGCCGGGGGTCTCGAGCCGGGCCCGGGCGCTCTGGGCGGTCCGGTCCGGACCCGTCCGCTTGTCACTCATCGCTCGTCTCCTCCTCCCGCCAGTCCTCGGGGAGCAGGTGATCGAGGACGTCGTCGACGGCGACTGCCCCGAGGAGGTGCCCCTCCTTGTCGACCACGGGTCCGCACACCAGGTTGTAGCGCGCGAAGTACCGGGTGACCGTCGCCAGGGGATCCTCCGGGTCGAGCCGGATCAGGTCGGTGTCGAGGACGCCCCCCACCAGGGACGCCGGCGGCTCACGCAGCAGCCGTTGCAGGTGCACACAGCCGAGATAGCGCCCCGTCGGGGTCGAGATCGGCGGCCGGACGACGAACGCCATGCTCGCCAGTGCGGGCGTGAGGTCCGCGTTGCGGGCCATGGCCAGCGCCTCGGCCACCGTCGTCGCCGGCGTCAGGATCACCGGCTCCGGGGTCATCAGACCTCCGGCGGTGTCGGGGGAGTGCTCGAGCAGTCGGCGCACCGGCTCGGAATCCTCCGGGTCCATCAACTGCAGCAGCGACTCGGCCTCGGTCTCGGGCAGCTCGCCGAGCAGGTCGGCGGCATCGTCCGGGTCCATCGCCTCGAGGACGTCCGCGGCGCGTTCGACCTCGAGATGCGTGAGCAGGTCGGTCTGATCGTCGGTCGGCAGCTCCTGGAGGATGTCGGCGAGCCGCTCGTCGTCCAGCGCCACCGCGACGTCGTGGCGACGTTTGTCGGGCAGGTCCCGCATCGCGTTCGCGACATCCGCGGGCCGCATGCCCTCGAACTGCACCAGCAGCTGAGAGATGCCCTGGCCCGGCAGGTCCAACTGAGAATGCGTCAGGCCCTCGACGTGCTGCCAGTCGACGATGTGCAGCGGCGACCGGCGCGCCAACCTGCCTCGGGGCCGCCGGACCGCGACCCGTGAGACCACCCAGTCCCGGGTTCGGGTCAGCTCGATGCCGAGGTCGACGACGAGGACGTCGACACCGGCGAGTTCGTCGAGTTCCGGGTCGTCGACGCGGACGCGGGTGTCGACGACCTGGGCGAGGGCGAGCACCTCGCCGGGCTTCTGGGTGAACTTGCGCAGGCTGACGCTGCCGGTCAGCGTCACCGAGCCCGGTTCGATCGCGGTCACCCGCAGCATCGGGACGAAGATCCGTCGCCGGGTCACCAGTTCGACGACCAGCCCGAGTACGCGCGGACGCTGCCGATTGAACCGGATGGTGATCACGACATCGCGGACCCGGCCGATGGATTCGCCGTCGGGGCCGAGCACGACCAGACCCGCGAGCCTGGCTGCGAAGACCTTGCTCACTGCTGCCATGATGGCAAGGCTAATTGTCCCGGTGTCCGGACGCGCGATCGCGGACACCGTCACGGTCCGGTGGGAGGTCCTCCATGGTGCACGCGCGCCCCCGACGTTCGGTGCTTGCCGTTCCCGGAAGCAGTCGCAAGATGATCGAGAAGGCGAAGGGCCTCCCCGCAGACGAGGTGTTCCTCGATCTCGAGGACGCCGTTTCCCCGCTCGCAAAGGCGCAGGCGCGCATCGAGATCGCGGATGCGCTGGCCTCCGACGGCTGGGGCTCGCAGATCAAGGTGGTGCGGGTCAACGACTGGACGACGCAGTGGACGTACGGTGACGTCGTCGAGGTCGTCTCCGCGGCGGGCGCCCACGTCGACGCGATCCTGCTGCCGAAGGTGCCCGACGCCAGCCACGTTCAGGCGCTCGACCTGTTGCTGACCCAGGTGGAGAAGGCGAACGGGCTCGAGGTGGGCCGCATCGGCATCGAGGCGCAGATCGAGAACGCGATCGGCCTGACCAACATCAACTCGATCGCCACGGCGAGCCCACGCCTGCAGACGCTGGTGTTCGGTCCCGCCGACTTCATGGCGAGCATCAACATGCGCACGCTCGTCGTCGGGGAACAGCCGGAGGGCTACGACACCGGCGACGCGTACCACCACATCCTGATGACGATCCTGATGGCGGCGCGGGCCCACGGCCTCGAGGCGATCGACGGCCCGTACCTGCAGATTCGGGACGTCGACGCGTTCCGGCGGGCGGCGGCGCGCAGCGCGGCGCTCGGTTTCGACGGCAAGTGGGTGCTGCACCCCACCCAGATCGACGCGGCCAACGAGGTGTTCAGCCCGCGGCAGGACGACTACGACAAGGCCGAGATGATCCTCGAGGCGTACGACTACCACACCTCGGCCGCCGGCGGCGCCCGCGGCGCGGCGATGCTCGGCGACGAGATGATCGACGAGGCGAGCGCGAAGATGGCTCAGGTCGTGGCGGCGAAGGGCCGGGCGGCGGGGATGACGCGCACGACGAGGTTCGAGCCCGAATCTCCGTAAACTGGACACCGGACACCGACACCGGAAAGACAGGGAGCGCCGACGATGCCCAACCCACTCGGACCGCCGAATCAGCCCGGACGGGGCGGTCTTCCGACTCCGCCCAGCGGGTGGCCGATCGGTTCCTACCCGACGTACGCCGAGGCGCAGCGCGCCGTCGACTACCTCTCCGACCAGCAGTTCTCGGTGGAGGACGTCACGATCGTCGGTGTGGACCTGATGCAGGTCGAGCGGGTGCTCGGGCGGCTGACCTGGGCGAAAGTGATTGGTGGGGGGATCGTTTCGGGCGCCTGGCTCGGTGTGTTCCTGGGCCTGCTGCTCGGACTGTTCACCGACAACCTGCTCGGTCCGCTGCTCGCGGGCATCCTCGGCGGCATCGTCTTCGGGGTGATCTCGACGACGATTCCCTATGCCGCCACCCGCGGTACCCGCGACTTCGCGTCGACGATGCAGCTGGTGGCGGGTCGTTACGACGTGCTGTGCGAGCCGAAGACGGCCGAGCGCGCGCGGGACATGCTCGCCAAACTGGCCCTGTGACGTCCGGCCGCCGCCCCGGTGAGGGGCGGCGGCCGGCACGGCTCAGCTGCCGAAGATCACTGCCGGCTGCTGGGGGAGCTGTGGAAGGGGTGCCTGGGGCAGCGGAGGGATGTGTCCCGGATCGTGCACGGCCTGGTTCCACCAGTTCTGCCAGTCCTGGTTGTGGTCCTGCCCCTGACCGCGGTTCTGGCCCCGGTTCTGGTCGTTCTGCGGGTGCTGATCGTTCTGCCAGTCCTGGTTCCGACCCGGCCCGCCGTGATCGACCGTGTCGGCCATCGCGGTCCCGGTGACGGCCATCAGGGGCAGGCCCACCAGTGCTCCGGTGACGGCGACCCTGCGCAGCGTGCGACCGGACCGCGTGCGTGCGGACGGGGTCGCTTCGGACGGTGTCGTTGCAGACATGGGGTATTCCCTTCGTTGCCAGTGCAATTCGGGCCCGATCGGTGGTTCCGGGCTCGGCTTTCGACGGTAGGAGCGCGACGGTGCCCGCAACAGGTCCCGAGCGGCCTTCACAGCAGGGTGACAGGATTGCCGCCGACCGTCCCGAAACCTGTGCTAGGTCAGCGATATCCGCTGATCACCTGTGCTTCTCGCCGCGACGCCGACGCTCCGACGCTCCGACATTCGCGCAGGTGCTTCGACTCGGCCACCTCGAGAACTACTGTGAGTTCTGCCGGTACCGACACAGCTGTCCGGGGGGACGATGCGGAGCACGCTCGACACACGTGAGCTCGGACGAGCGACCCTGGCGCGTCAGTTCCTGCTGGAGCAGTCGAGCGACTCGGTGGAGGAGGTGACTCGCCACCTCTACGGGTTGCAGGCGCAGTCGCCGACGGCGCCCTACTTCGCGCTGCGGGCGCGGGTGGCCGGGTTCCGGCCCGCGGACCTGTCCCGACTGATCGAGGACCGGACGGTCGTGCGCATCGCGCTGATGCGCGGCACCGTGCACGCCGTGACCGCGTCGGACGCGCTGGAACTGCGGCCCTGGGTGCAGCCGCTGATGACCGCCGACCTGCGTACCAACACGCAGTACGCGAAGGCGCTCGCCGGATGCGACACCGCGGCGGTGGCCTCCTGTTCGCGCGCACTTCTCGAGGACACACCGATGACGCCGGCGGCGTTGCGACCTCGCCTCGCCGAACGCTGGCCGGACCGGGATCCGGCGGCGCTCGCCCACGCCGTGCGTGCTCTGCTGCCGCTGGTGCAACTGCCGCCGCGGGGAGTGTGGGGCAGGTCGGGTCAGCCGGTCTGTACGACGCTGGAGCGGTGGTCGGGGCGGTCGCTCGCCACGCCGGATCCGGAGCGAATCCTGTTGCGCTACCTGGCGTCCTACGGTCCGGCGTCGGTGGCGGACGCACAGGCGTGGTCGGGGCTGACGCGACTCGGTGAGATCGCCGAGCGGCTGCGGACGCGGCTGCGGGTGTTCACCGGTCCGGACGGGGCGGAGTTGTTCGATCTGCCGGACGCGCCTCGGCCGGGCGGCGACGCGCCCGCGCCGGTCCGGATCCTGGCACCGTTCGACAGCGCACTGCTCGGGCACGCGGACCGTTCCCGGATCCTGCGCGACGATCTGCGCCGGGTCGTCTTCACCGTCAACGGGATCGTCAAGCCGGTCGTCCTCGTCGACGGGCAGGTCGCCGGCTACGTGACGCTCACGTCGGCGAAGCGGACCGCCGCGATCGAGGTCACCCCGTTGCGTCGGTTGCCGCGGCGGGCGCTGCGGGCGATCGAGACGGAGGCGTCACGGGTGCTGCGCTTCGCCCACCCCGACGCCGAGGCGCAGCAGGTCCGGGTCGCGCCCGCGCTGTGACAGGGCGCACAGCGTTCGCGTCGATCCTCGGATCGGGCACATCCACCGACGGGTGTTAGATGGAGTGGTGATCGACGACGTCCTGCCCTCAGTTCGTGCCCACCTGGTCGAGCGCATCGGTGGGGCGCAGCCGTCCGCGGCGTCGGTGACCTTTCTCGGGCTCGAACCCCTCGAGGTGCTGCGGTTCGACGCCGACGGCGACGATCTCGTCCGCTACGTCACGCTCGGCTGCTCTCGACACCCGATGGGCGATCCGAGCGACCTCGTGGCGGACCCGGTCCGCGGTCCGCGGGCCGAGTTGGTGCTGACGCTGCGCGGTGGCCTGGGTGTGGCGTCCGGGGTGCACAAGTCGCTCGCCATCCTGGCCGCCGCGCCCGCGGTCGAAGGTGTCGTCCTCGCCGCCGACGGGCTCCTCGACCTGGGCGAGCCGCTGTGGGTGGGGGCGCCGTTCACGGCAATTCTGATGGGGGACAGCGGCATCGACGACCTGACGCTGCCCGAGCCCGCCGATCCGGTGCGATTCCTCGCCGCGGTGCCGATCACCGGGACCGAAGCGGCGTGGGTGCGGTTGCGTGGCGCCGCGGCCCTCCGGGACGCGTGGGCCGAGGCCGGGATCGACGTGCGGGACCCGCGTCGCGGCCCCGTCTCGCTGTGACGCGCTACAACCAGTTGTTGCGCCGGAACGTGACGAACAGTCCGGCGCAGACGGCGACGACACCGCCCACGACGGCGGGATAGCCGTACGTCCACTGCAGTTCCGGCATGTGTTCGAAGTTCATCCCGTAGATGCCGGCGACCATCGTCGGGACCGCGGCGATCGCGACCCACGCCGAGATCTTCCGCATGTCGGTGTTCTGCTGGACCGCGACCTTCGCGAGGGCGGCCTCGACCAGGGTGCTCAGGACCTCGTCGAACTCCGAGACCCGCTCGGCGACGATGATGTGATGATCCTGGACGTCGCGCATGTAGCGCCGGATCTCTTTCGGTACACCGATGTTCGAGTCCTGGCCGAGGCGTTGCAGCGGCGCGGCGAGGGGAGCGACCGACTTGCGCAGCTCGACGATCTCCCGCTTGAGCAGGTAGATCTGCTCGATCGCGACGTTGCTGTGCGGACTGAACACGTCCTCCTCGAGCTGGTCGACGTCACGCTCGACGCAGTCGGTGACCGCCAGGTAGGTGTCGACGACGTGGTCGGCGATCGCGTGCATCACCGTCGTCGGGCCGAGCGCGAGGCGCTGCGGCTGCGCGTCCATCGCCGCGCGGACGCCCGAGAGGCCGGAGTGGTCGCCGTGCCGCACCGTCACGACGAAGTCCCGGCCGACGAAGATCATGATCTCGCCGGTCTCCACGATCTCGTGAGCGGTCGAGATCGACTCGTGTTCGACGTAGTTCACGGTCCGCAGGACGAGGAACAGGACGTCGTCGAAGATCTCGAGCTTCGGGCGCTGGTGGGCGTGCACCGCGTCCTCGACCATGAGCTCGTGGAGGCCGAAAACCTCTGCCACGGAGTTCATCTGGCGTTCGTCCGGGGCGTGGAGTCCGACCCAGACGAATCCCTCGCCCCGTTCCCGTACCTCGTCCAGCGCCGCGGCGTGCGTGTACCGCCCGGGCAGCCGGTGGCCGTCGACGTAGACCGCGCAGTCCACGATGGCTCGGGCCGCGGGCACGGGCACCACGCGTCTGGGCGTGGCCTGTTTCGGTGACGGGCGCAGCGACGGGATCGGGGGCATCGAGGGCACGGCAGACACCTTCCCGGGCATCGTCGGTCGGAACGTGTCCATCGTATGTCCCGGCGGCTGCGTCGCGGAGCGCGTGTTGGCGCCTGGAACAATGGTGGGGTGCGCATCGACCTCCACACCCACTCGAGTTCCTCGGACGGCACCGACAGCCCCGCCGAGGTGGTTCGGGCGGCCGCCGATGCGGGTCTGCAGGTCGTCGCGCTCACCGACCACGACACCACCGCGGGGTGGGCGGAGGCCGCCGATGCGCTGCCTGCCGGTGTGAGCCTGGTGCGGGGCATGGAGATGTCCTGCGAGGGCCGTGGTGCCGACGGGCTACCGGTCGCCGTGCACCTGCTCGCGTACCTGTTCGACCCGGCCGATGCGGCGTTCGCGCGGGAACGGGAACGGCTGCGGGCCGAGCGCACCACCCGGCTGCGCGGGATGGCCGAGAAGATGGCAGCGGACGGTCTTCCGATCGACCCCGACGCGCTGATGGCGGCGGTGGGTCCCGCTGCGGGCCGGCCGCACCTCGCGCGGGCACTGGTCGACGCGGGCGTGGTCGGGTCCGTCGACGAGGCGTTCGCGGATCTGCTGCGGACCCGGGGGCGGTACTACGTCCACAAGGCCGACACTCCGCTGCGCGATGCGGTCCGGATGGTCGCGGCGGCCGGTGGCGTCAGTGTGCTGGCGCATCCGCGTGCCGTCGCGCGCGGGCGGTTGATGGACATCGGCCAGATCGGGGAACTCGTCGCGGACGGACTGGGCGGAGTCGAGGTGGCCCACCATCACCACGCTCCCGAGGACGAGCGGCTGCTGCGTGGGATCGCGGCCGACCTCGATCTGATCGTGACCGGCTCGTCCGACTACCACGGCCACAACAAGTCGGTGGTGCTCGGCGAGTTCGTCACCGCACCGGAGCAGTACGAGCGGCTCGTGGCGGCGGCGTCCGGTGTGGAGGTGGTGACCGGATGAGCGACGCCTGGGTCGACGAGTACGACGACGAGCGGTACGGACAGCCGGGGCGCGGCGGATACCCGCCGGAACGCGGGACCCGCCGCCCGGCCCGGCGCAGCGCCCCGGCGCGGGCGCTGCAGGCCCTCGGTGGGGCGCTCACGGCGGGTGTGGTGCTCCTGACGGTCGTGGTGGTCGCGACGGCCTGGCTGGGGCCGCGGCGCGGCTTTCCCGGACCGGGGACGGTGTCGGTGACGGCACACGTGGTCGCGGCGGTCGCGACGGTCGCGGGGCAGTGGCTGGCCGATCATCGGCGCGGTGCGGTGGCTCTCACCGGCTCCGTGGTCGTGTTCTTGGTCACAGCGCTGTTGCTGTGGACCCAGTGGTGGGGCTAGCTCACGGGAAAGCCGATTCACCGGTGAGAGTTGCCAGCCGTGAGTGGCTGGTGGCAGACTTGCTGCACTCCAAGGCCGGTGCCACCGCCCCGCCGAGGACATGAAGTCGGATTCAATCAGCGGCAGATTTCAGCGCTCGGGCTCACCCGCCCGGTGCATTCACGCCCTCCGGAGCGAGTTGGTTCCCGTGGACCAAACGGGCTCGATCGTGCACCCTTCGGAGCGTTCCACGTCTCGATCGAAAACCTGCGGCTGCGTCGGAAAACAACCTTCGCCGCTGCTACTTACCAGTAACCCGCACCCGAGTGGCGGCGGGATGAGTAGGAGTGTCATCGTGTCTCTCGTGTCTGAAGCAACCACACCGCCCAAGGTTGAGCTGACCGACGAAGAGATCTTCTCCGGCCACATCGGCGGCAAGCTCTCGGTCGAGACGACGGCTCCTCTCGACTCGCAGCGTGCGCTGTCGATCGCGTACACCCCGGGCGTGGCTCAGGTGAGCCGCGCGATCCACGCCGACGAGACCCTCGCCGACCGCTACACCTGGACCAGCCGCCTCGTGGTCGTCGTCTCGGACGGCTCCGCGGTTCTCGGCCTCGGCGACATCGGCGCCCGCGCGTCGCTGCCGGTGATGGAGGGCAAGTCGGCGCTGTTCAAGAACTTCGCCGGGCTGAACTCGATCCCGCTGGTCCTCGACACCAAGGATCCCGACGAGATCGTCGAGACCCTGGTCCGGCTGCGTCCGAGCTTCGGCGCGGTCAACCTCGAGGACATCTCGGCGCCGCGCTGCTTCGAGATCGAGAAGCGGGTCATCGAGGCCCTGGACTGCCCGGTCATGCACGACGACCAGCACGGCACCGCGATCGTCGCCCTGGCCGCCCTCAAGGGCGCCGTCAAGGTCCAGCAGCGCGACATCACCACCCTGCGGGTGGTCATCTCCGGCGCCGGCGCCGCGGGTGTGGCGTGCGCGAACATCCTGCTCGCCGCCGGGATCTCCGACATCACGGTGCTGGACTCGAAGGGCATCGTCTCGCGTGAGCGCGGCGACCTGAACGAGATCAAGGCCGATCTGGCGGCGCGGACCAACCCGGCCGGCCGGCACGGCGGCCTGGTCGAGGCCCTCGACGGCGCGGACGTGTTCCTCGGTGTGTCGGCGGGCACGGTGCCGGAGGAGATCATCGCGACGATGGCGGAGAACGCGATCATCTTCGCGATGTCGAACCCGGATCCGGAGATCCACCCCGACGTGGCGCGCAAGCACGCCGCGATCGTGGCGACCGGACGCTCCGACTTCCCGAACCAGATCAACAACGTGCTCGCGTTCCCGGGTGTGTTCAAGGGCGCCCTGGACGCGGGTGCGCGACGGATCACCGAGGGCATGAAGCTCGCTGCGGCCGAGGCGATCCTGTCGGTGGTCGCGGACGAGCTGTCGGTGGACAAGATCGTGCCGAGCCCGCTCGATCCGCGGGTCGCCCCGGCGGTCGCCGAGGCCGTCGCCGCCGCCGCGAAGGCCGAGGGCGTCGCGTCCTGACCCCTGCGCTACCCGGCTGAAGGGCACCGTCGTTCGGTTCAACCGAACGACGGTGCCCTTCAGCCGTCTGTGGGCGGCAGCGGTGGTGCAACGATGGGGACGTGCGGGTGGCGGATGAGCGAGGAGTGTGGCGCGTGATCGGTAGTCGGACGGCCGGGGCCCTTGCGGTGGTGACGATGGCCGCGGCACTGGTCGGCTGTGCGCCCGACAGTTCGTTGACGGCGGAGCCCGCGCCCGCGGCGATCACGGTCGGAGCCGGGCAGGCACCCGACCTCGCGGTGCTCGCGGAGATCTACGCCGGCGTGCTGCGGGGTACCGGTTCGCCGGTCGACACCGCGCCCGGTCTCGCGCAGGGACAGGATTTCGCCGCCCTCGACGACGGCACCGTGACCCTGGTACCGGGCTACACCGGCCCGCTGCTGCAGCGTCTGCAGCCCGGCGCCACCGTCGTCGACCCGGACGACGTCTTCGAGGAACTGAACCGCTCACTGCCGCAAGGGCTTTCGGTATCCGATTACGGAATGGCCGAGCAGCCCGGTGCGGGCGAATCCGACGAGGCCACCGAGCCCGCCGCGAACGTGGTGCCGCTGATGCGCAGCGGGGTCCTGACCACCGCTCAGGTGAAGGCGCTGAACGTGGTGGCGGGCGAACTGACGTCCGCCGAACTCGCCGAGATGAGTGAGGCGGTGCGCCGCGGGGGGCTCAGCCCCGGCCAGGCGGCCGGGGAGTGGCTCGCGCAGCGCTAGGCCGTGCGCAGGAATGCGCCGATCTCCCGCACCGCGTCGTCCGCCTCCCGCAGCAGGGACGCCTGCAGGTGCGCCACGTGCCACAGGTGCGGGTACTCCGTGCAGTCGACCGCGACACCGGCCGCCCGCAGCCCGTCCACCAGCTCGACGACCTGCGGGTACAGGATCTCGCCGGTGCCCACGTGCACGATCGTGCACGGCAGACCGGACAGATCACCCAGCAGCGGCGCGAAGCCGGGGTCGGTGGGGTCGCCGCCGCCGAGATAGGCGTCCGCCGTCCGGTGCGACCACGCCGTGTTGAGCACGAGGTCCCTCTCGAACGGGGCGTCGCGGCGGCCGGGGTCGACCCACGGTGCGATCAGCGCCAGGGCGGCCGGCGTCACCCCGTGACGGTCGATCAGCCGGCGCGCGGTTGCGAGGGCGAGTCCGCCGCCCGCCGAGTCTCCGGCGATCGCCACCCGATCCGCGGTGAACCCGAACTCGGTGAGCAGTTGCAGGTACCCCGCGACCGCGTCGTCCAGCGCCGCCGGATACGGGTTCTCCGGTGCGAGCCGGTAGTCCAGGACGTACACCACCGCACCCGTCTCGCGAGCCAGGTGGGCGGCGACGGACCGGTGCGTCGCCGGGGACCCGAGCGTGTACCCGCCGCCGTGCAGGTACAGGACCGCCGTGCGACGTACGGTCGCGCCCACGGTGATCCGCTCGGCGGGGCGCCCCGCGAGGGTCAGCGGGCGCACCACGGTGTCACGGGGCAGCGTCTGCAGGGCCGAGGCCGTGTCGATGATCCGCCGGGCCACCGGCACGGGCAGCGAGCCGTGCAGGGCGACGCGGTAGAACGGGCCGACGGCGGCCGCGACCAGCGACAGCGGAAGGTGCGGCACGGGACCTACTTCCCGGCGGGCAGCACGCGGCCGGCGATCTCGGCGACGATCCGCTGGTAGCCCGACCCCGTCACGCGGACCCAGGCGTCGAGCAGCTTGGCGTCGGCGCCGATCAGTACCCGCGCCTTGCCCTTTCGGACACCGTTCACGATCGTCGACGCGGCGTCCTCGGGGGAGGTCCGGGCGAGCCTGCGGTCGAAGAACTCGGCGAACGTCGCGACGTCCTGGCCCGGCCCCGCGGTCGCGTTGCGGGCGATGGCGGTCTTGATGCCGCCGGGGTGCACGCAGGTCACCTTGACCGGGTGGTTCGCGATGAGCATCTCCTGGCGCAGCGACTCGGTGAACCCGCGGACCGCGAACTTCGCGGAGTTGTACGCGCTCTGACCGGGCATCGACAGCAGACCGAACAGGCTCGACACGTTGATCACGTGCCCGTCGCCGGACGTGATCAGGTGAGGCAGAAACGCCTTGGTGCCGTTGACGACTCCCCAGAAGTCGACGTCCATGATGCGTTCGATGTCCTTGAACTCGGAGCGCTCGAATTCGCCGTGGTACGCGATGCCGGCGTTGTTGTAGACCTGGTTGACCTTGCCGAAGTGTGCGACGACGGCGTCCGCGTACTCGAGCACCGCTTCGCGCTGGGTCACGTCGACGTGATCGGACTTGACGTCGGCTCCCAACCTCTCTGCCTCCCTCGCCGTTTCGGCAAGAACGATCGAATTCTGATCGGACAGAGCAAGTTTGGCTCCGCGGGCGGCAAGGTCGAGGGCGAGGGCGCGGCCGATGCCCGACCCGGCGCCGGTGATGACGACAACCTTGCCTGCGAATTCGCTCACTGCACACTCACCTTCTCGTCGTCGTTGTCGGGGGTGGTGACCGAGGCGCCCACGGCGGGTGCCGGGAGATCGGCGACGCCCACACTGTCGTAGGCGTCGAGGTCGAACTTGCGTGTGATGCTGCGGAACTCGAACGTGAACCCGGGCCACAGCGTGGTGTTGTTGCCGTGCTTGTCGAGGTACCAGCTGGCGCAACCGCCGTTGTTCCAGACGCTGTGGGACAGCTTCTGCTGGATGTCGCGGTTGTAGCGGTCCTGCGCGTCCTGGCGCACCTCGATGGTTCCGATGTCGTTGCGTTCGACGGTGTCGATCGCGTCGACGACGTAGCGCAGCTGGGACTCGATCATGAACACCATCGAGGTGTGGCCCAGGCCGGTGTTCGGTCCGACCAGGAAGAACATGTTGGGGAAGTTCGCGATCGCCGACCCCTTGTAGCCCTGCTGGCCGCTGGCGTCGAAGACCTCGGCCAACGAGCGGCCGTCGCGGCCGAAGATGCCCGCGAACGTGGGGGAGTCGGTGACGTGGAAGCCGGTGGCGACGACGATGGCGTCGACCTCGCGGGCGCGACCGGTGTTGTCGACGATGCCGGTCGCGGTGACCTCGGCGATGCCGTCGGTGACGAGGTCGACGTTCGGCTGCGTCAGGGCCGGGTAGTAGTTGTTCGAGATCAGCATGCGCTTGCAGCCGATCCGGAAGTTCGGAGTGACCTTGCGGCGCAACTCCCGGTCCTTGATCTGGCGGCGCAGGTGCCGCTCGGCCGTGAACTGCAGCGGCTTCATGAACACCGGGGCCTTGGCGAGCCCGACGACCTGACTCTCCCGCATCAGGTAGATGCCGAGGCGGGACAGCTTCTGGAAGCCCGGCACGTACTTGAAGGCCAGCCGCTCGGCCGCGGTGTACTCGCGGTCGGCGCGCGGCAGGATCCACGGCGCGGTGCGCTGGTACACGTCGAGCTGCCCGACCTCCGCGGCCAGCTGCGGGACGATCTGGATCGCGGAGGCGCCGGTGCCGATCACCGCGACGCGCTTGCCGGTCAGGGAGTAGTCGTGGTTCCACTGCGCGGAGTGGAAGATCTCGCCGGTGAAGCCCTCGATGCCGGGGATGTCCGGCAGCGACGGTTCGCAGAGGGCGCCGACGGCGCTGACGACGATCTTCGCGACGAAGCTACCCCGGGTCGTCTCGACCACCCAGCGGGAGGTCTCGGCGCTCCAGCGCGCGGACTGCACGTCGCAGTCGAAGACGTGCTTGTCGAGCACGTTGTACCGGCGCGAGGCCGACTCGATGTAGCGCTGGATCTCGGGTTGCCGCGAGAACGAGCGGGTCCAGTCGGGGTTGAGCGCGAAGGAGTACGAGTACAGGTGGGACGGGACGTCACAGGCGGCACCGGGGTAGGTGTTGTCGCGCCAGGTGCCGCCGACGTCGGACCCGCGCTCGAGGACGAGGAAGTTCGTCTTGCCCGCCTGGGTGAGCTTGATCGCGGCGCCGAGGCCGGCGAAGCCACTGCCGATGATCAGGGTGTCGATCTCGCGTGCGGAGGTCTCGCGTGCCGCGGCGGTACCTGTTACTGGTCGACTCATGTATCGAAGAATATGGGCTTACTGAGTCGTAGTCAACAGTTTGTTGACCGGTGTTCAGTAGAGTGTCGGGCATGGAGGTGGTCAAGCGCACCCGGATGAGCCCGGCGGAGCGGCGCGCGCAACTGCTCGACCTCGGCGCCCGGATGCTGGCCGAACGGCCACTCGAGCAGATCTCCGTCGAGGAGATCGCCGACCAGGCCGGCGTCTCCCGCGGCCTGCTGTTCCACTACTTCGCGTCCAAGCACGACTTCCATCTGGCGATTGTCCGCCACGCGGGCGCGGACATGCTGGCGAACACCGAACCCGATCCCACCCTCCGGCCGATGGAGATGCTCCACGCCTCCGTCTCCGCGTACGTCGACTACGTCAGCGCCAACCGCAACACCTATCTCTCCCTGCTGCGCGGCAGCGCGAGCGGCGACGAGGAGATGCGCGACGAGTTCGAGCGCACCCGCGCGGTGCAGGCCGACCGCATCGTCAGCCATCTGCCGCGCCTGGGCATCGCACCCGACGCCCGCATCATCCTCGCCGTCCGCGGCTGGATCGCGTTCGTCGAGGAGGCCACCATCACCTGGCTACGCGACCCGCAGATCAGCCGCGACGAACTCGTCGACCTGCACGTGCAGGCGTTGCCCGCGGTCACGCTGACCCCGGGCGTCGCGGCCGCACTGCTGCGGTAGCCGCGCGGTCACGGCTACCGATAGCAGTAGGAGTCGGACGATGCATCACCGCCCTGGAGTCGGACCTGGTGCGCCCGCAGGCCCCGGAAGTCCCCGTCGTGCGGGAAGAAGCGTTCGTCGACGGTCATCCCACCGCGAGGATCCGTGTGCATCAACGCCATCCAGGCGCCGACGCCGTCCGGATAGAACTGGTCGTCCCAGGCGCCGTAGAGGGAGTTGGTGACATAGACCCGCTCGCCGTCCCGGCTGATCTCGACCATCTGCGGACCGCCGGACAGCGACTCGGTCGGCGCCGCCGGATGCGCTGCGCGGCCGACGATCCCGCCGAGGTGGACGGACGCGGTCTCCGTCGGGTGGGCGGGGTCGCGGACGTCGAACTGCTTGAGTTCGCCGGTGCCCCAGCATGATACGTAGAGGAAGTTGTCGTCGACCGACAGGTCGATGTCGGTGACCAGCGGGGGCACCGCGCCGAACGGTTTCAGCGCGGGTGGCAGCCGGTCCGGATCGGCAGGTACGGCCGGGATGGTGATCACCTTGTCCACCGCCCAGTCGCCGTCCTCGCGGTGCCACCGCCAGACCGAGGCCGACAGGTCCGCGGTCGAAATGACGACACCGACGAATCCCCACGTGGCCTCCGGGTCGTGCGACGGGCGCAGTTCGAGCGGCATCTGGTGCTGCGCGCCGAGGTCCACCCGCTGCTGGTGCTCGCCCGTGGCGAGGTCCCAGAAGTGGAGTGCGTGCCCGTACTCGTTCGCCAGCAGCAGCTCGGGCACGAGGCCGTCCTCGAGCATCGACGGTGTGCCCCATTCGCTGCTGATCAGCGTGTTCCGGCCCAGATGCCACCACGCGTCGTACGCGAAGTACTGCGGGCCCCGGTCGGTTTCCCACTGCCGGAGCACGTCGAACGTGCCGTGATCGAGCAGCGCGATCCCGCCGGGGCCGTCCGATCCGTCGGCGCCGCCGAGGCACGTCAGGAACACCCCGTCCGGCCCACAGTGCAACGTGTGCGGTCGGGAGTAGCCGGCCTTCGCGGCGAGATCGGCGGCGTCCACGACCCTGGCCACGGTGGGGTGACGCGGGTCGGGCCCGGTGTCGAGCACGTTCAGGGAGGACGAGCGCAGGCCGGGCACGATCAGGTAGCGGCGGGCCAGCCCCGCCATGTCGTGACCCTCGTGCTTCAGCGCGCTGCTGCATGCGTTCCAGCCGAAATGGTGCAGCTCGTTGCCCAGCCCGGGAACCTCGGTCCAGCCCACCACCCGGCCGTAGGTGTCCGAGCCGGCATCGACGTCGACCACGCACATCGCGTCGGGTTTGTCGGCCGCGCGATCGAACGCGGCCACGTAGGCCAACTTCTCCGGTGGTGCTGCGGCCGCGTCCGCCGCGGTCCGATAGAAGGTGGGGTCGATGGCTGGCTGATTCATCTTCAGCCTCCTTCGTCGAGACGATGAGACCCACTCGTCAGCCTATGAGAACCCGCCGAGGTACTCCAGACACCACGAAGCCGGGTCGAATCCATCCCGTGGGGTGAACTCGACCCGGCTCAGTGGTAGCGGGCGATCACTCAGGCGATCAGCGGAATGCCTCGTCGATGATCTCCTGCTGCTCGACGGCGTGCACCTTGCTCGAACCCGACGACGGGGCGGACATGGCGCGGCGGGAGATGCGCTTGATGCCGGTCAGCAGATCGGGCAGCAGCTCCGGCAGGGCCAGACCGAACAGCGGCCACGCACCCTGGTTCGCCGGCTCCTCCTGGACCCAGCGGAACTCGGTGGCGTTCGGGTACTGCCGCAGGGTCTCGCGCAGGCGGCGGCTCGGCAGCGGGTACAGCTGCTCGATGCGGACGATCGCGACGTCGTCGCGGCCCTCCTTCTGCTTGCGCGCGAGCAGCTCCCAGTACAGCTTGCCGCTGACCAGCAGGACGCGGGTGACCTTGGTGCGGTCGCCACCGCCGGTCTCGTACACCGGCTCCTCGAACACCGAGCGGAACTTGCCGGTGGTGAAGTCCTCGAGCTCCGAGACCGCGGCCTTGTTGCGCAGCATCGACTTCGGCGTGAACACCACGAGCGGACGACGGATGCCGTCGAGGTGGTGGCGGCGCAGCAGGTGGAAGTACGACGCCGGGGTGGACGGCACCGCCACGGTCATCGAGCCCTCGGCGCACAGCTGCAGGAAGCGCTCGATGCGGCCGGAGGTGTGGTCCGGACCCTGCCCCTCGTGGCCGTGCGGCAGCAGCAGCACGACGTCGGACAGCTGGCCCCACTTGGCCTCACCGGAGGAGATGAACTCGTCGATGATGGTCTGCGCGCCGTTGACGAAGTCGCCGAACTGCGCCTCCCAGAGCACCAGCGCGTCGGGGTTGCCGACCGAGTAGCCGTACTCGAAGCCCAGGCCCGCGTACTCGGTCAGTGCCGAGTCGTAGACCATGTACTTTCCGCCGTTGTCCGCGTTCGACGCGATCTGCGAGATCGGGTTGTACTCGTCGCCCGTCTTGCGGTCGATCAGCACCGAATGCCGCTGCGTGAACGTGCCCCGGCGCGAGTCCTGCCCGGCCAGGCGCACCAGGGCGCCCTGCTCGACCAGCGAACCGAACGCGAGCAGTTCCGCGAACGCCCAGTCGATCTTGCCTTCGCGGGACATCTCGTGCCGCTTCTCGATGACCGGCTTGACGCGCGGGTGCACCGTGAAGCCCTCGGGGACGTTCAGGAACGCATCGCCGATCCGGGCGAGCGTCGCCGCGTCGACCGAGGTGGTCAGGCGGGCGGGCGGGGTCTGGTCGAGCTCGACCGACTCCGACGGCTCCGGCTTGAACTTCTCCAGCTCGCGAACCTCGTTGAACACGCGCTCGAGCTGACCCTGGTAGTCCCGCAGGGCGTCTTCGGCTTCCTTGAGCGAGATGTCGCCGCGGCCGATCAGGGCCTCGGTGTAGCTCTTGCGAACGGAACGCTTGGTGTCGATCAGGTCGTACATCGCGGGCTGCGTCATCGACGGGTCGTCGCCCTCGTTGTGACCGCGCCGGCGGTAGCAGATCATGTCGATGACGACGTCCTTGTTGAACTTCTGGCGGAAGTCCACGGCCAGCTTGGCCACCCAGACGCAGGCCTCGGGATCGTCACCGTTGACGTGGAACACCGGCGCGCCGATCATCTTCGCGATGTCCGTGCAGTACTCGGACGAACGCGAGTGCTCCGGCGCGGTGGTGAAGCCGACCTGGTTGTTGACGACGATGTGCACGGTGCCGCCGGTGCGGTAGCCGCGCAGCAGCGCCAGGTTCAGGGTCTCGGCCACGACACCCTGACCGGCGAACGCGGCGTCGCCGTGCAGCATCAGCGGGAGCACGGTGAAGCCGGTCTCGCCCTTGTCGAGGATGTCCTGCTTGGCACGGACCAGCCCCTCGAGAACCGGGTCGACCGCCTCGAGGTGTGACGGGTTCGCGGTGAGGGACACCTTGATGTCGTTGTCGCCGAACATCTGGATGTAGTTGCCCTCGGCGCCGAGGTGGTACTTCACGTCGCCGGAGCCGTGCGCGGCCGCCGGGTTCATGTTGCCCTCGAACTCGGTGAAGATCTTCGAGTACGGCTTGCCGACGATGTTCGCGAGCACGTTGAGTCGGCCGCGGTGCGGCATGCCGATGACGACCTCGTCGAGGCTGTGCTCGGCCGACTGGTCGATCACGGCGTCCATCATCGGGATGACGGACTCGGCGCCCTCGAGCGAGAACCGCTTCTGGCCGACGTACTTGGTCTGCAGGAAGGTCTCGAACGCCTCGGCGGCGTTGAGCTTGCTCAGCACGTACTTCTGCTGGGCGACGGTCGGCTTGACGTGCTTCGCCTCGACCCGCTCCTGCAGCCACGCCGTCTGCTCGGGGTCGAGCATGTGGGTGTACTCGACGCCGATGTGGCGGCAGTACGCGTCCCGCAGGATCGACAGGACGTCGCGCAGCTTCATGCGGTCGCGGCCGTTGAAGCCGCCCACGCTGAACTCGCGGTCGAGGTCCCACAGGGTCAGATCGTGGGTCGTGACGTCGAGGTCGGGGTGGCTGCGGAACTTGTCCTTGACGAACTGCAGCGGATCGGTGTCGGCCATCAGGTGACCGCGGTGGCGGTACGCCGCGATGAGCTCGAGCACACGGGTGCTCTTGTCGATCGCGCCCTCGGGCACGTCCTGGCGCCAGCGGACCGGCTCGTAGGGGATGTGCAGCGAGTGGAAGATCTCGTCGTAGAACTCGTCGCTGATCAGCAGGTTGTGGATCGTGCGCAGGAAGTCGCCGGACTCGGCGCCCTGGATGATCCGGTGATCGTAGGTCGAGGTCAGCGTCATCAGCTTGCCGACGCCCATCTCGGCGATCTTCTCGGCGCTCGAGCCCTGGAACTCGGCCGGGTACTCCATCGCACCGGCGCCGATGATCGCGCCCTGCCCCTTCATCAGGCGCGGCACCGAGTGGACGGTGCCGATGCCACCGGGGTTGGTCAGCGAGATCGTCACACCGGAGAAGTCCTCCGCGGTGAGCTTGCCGTCGCGAGCGCGGCGGACGATGTCCTCGTACGCACTGTAGAACTGCACGAAGTTCATCGCGTCGGTGCCCTTGATGGCGGCGACGACGAGGGAACGGCTGCCGTCCTTGCCGGGCAGGTCGATCGCCAGGCCGAGGTTCGTGGCGGCCGGCGTGACGACGTTCGGCTTACCGTCGACCTCGGCGAAGTGGCGGTTCATGTTCGGGAACGCCTTGACGGCCTGCACGATGGCGTAGCCGAGCAGGTGCGTGAACGACACCTTGCCACCGCGGGTGCGGGCCAGGTGGTTGTTGATCACGATCCGGTTGTCGAACATCAGCTTCGCGGGGATGGCGCGAACACTGGTGGCGGTCGGAATCTCGAGCGAGGCGGACATGTTGCGAGCGACCGCGGCCGCGGCACCGCGCAGCACGGCGGACTCGGCCTGGCCCGTCGGGGCGGCCGGAGCAGCGGGCTTGACGGCCGGAGCGGCGGGCTTCGCGGCCGGAGCGGCGGCGGGCTTGACGGCCGGAGCGGCCGCGGCCTTGACGGTCGGGGCGGGAGCAGCAGCGGCGGGGGCACTCGGCGGCGTCGGGGCGGTCGCGGCGGGACCGGGCGAAGCGGAGGTGGGCGCGGGAGCTGCGGCGGGTGTCGCGGTGCCGTTGGTCGCGGTGCCGTTGGTGGCGGTGCCGTTGGTGGCGGTGCCGTTGGTGGCGGTGGGAGCGGCGGTGCCGTTGGTGGCGGCGCCGTTGGTGGTGGAGGTGGCTGCGGCGGCGGTCGCGGGGATCTGCCCGTTCGCACCCGACGCATCCGGCTTGTAGTCGGTGAGGAATTCGTGCCAGCTCGCGTCCACGGATGAGGGATCATCCTGGAAACGCTGGTACATCTCGTCGACAAGCCACTGGTTCTGTCCGAATTGTGACGTAGAACTGCTGCTCACGGCAGGTGTTCGCCTCGTTTCTTTCTTGTGTCCCCGATCAGCGCTTGTACACCCGAGGCTAGTCCCCTCCGGGTACGAGCGTGCACGGGGCGCGCGTCGAGTGAGCTGGGTCACTCGTGCGTGATCCGCTCCCACTAGTCGAGGACAGTCTCGGCGGCTCGATTATTCCCCACCTGGTTGGCCGTCGCGTCCCAGAGGTCCTCGTACGGACCGCCCGCATGCCGAAGCACGGCGTGCGGGCCCGCTTCGACGATCCGGCCGCCGTCGATCACGACGACCACATCCGCGCGGGCCGCGGTCGCCAGCCGGTGCGCGACGACCACGGACGTCCGCTTCCGGGTGAGCAGCCGGCCCGCCTCGAGCACCGTCCGCTCGGTCGCCGGATCGAGGGTCGCGGTCGCTTCGTCGAGCAGCAGCAGGTCCGGGTCGACCAGCTCGGCGCGGGCCAGGGCGACGAGCTGGCGCTGGCCCGCGGACAGCCCCTGCCCCCGTTCGCCGATCGGGGTGAACATGCCGCCGGGCAGGGCGGCGATGGTGTCGAGGGCGCCGACCGCGCGGGCGGCGGCGGTGATCTCGGAACGGGTGGCGTCGGGTCGGCCGTACGCGATGTTCGAGGCGATGTCCCCGGAGAACAGGTGAGCTTCCTGCGGGACCACACCGAGTCGGCCTCGGTACTCGTGCAGCGGGTATCCGCGCAGGTCCACGCCGTCGACGCGGACCTCGCCCGTGGTCGGGTCGTAGAACCGGGCGAGAAGTTTGACCACGGTCGACTTGCCGGCTCCGGTGCGTCCGACCAGGGCGACCGTGGTGCCGGGTGAGATCTGCAGGCTCACAGCCTGCAGTGCGTCGGTGTCAGCACCTTGATACCGGAACGTCACAGTGTCGAAATCGACCGAGCCCTGAAGGTGCCCGAGGATCGGGGTGGTGTCGGCCTGCGTCGCCGTCTCGATCGAGCTCGGAGTGCGCAGCAGGTCGCCGATCCGACGCAGACCGACCTGCGCCTGCTGGTAGCCGTCGAACACCTGCGACAGTTGCTGGATCGGACCGAACAGCAACCCGAGGTAGAGGACGAAGGCGACCAGCACACCGGACGTCGTCGCACCGTCCGCGACGCGCATCGCCCCGACGTACACGACCGCGGCGAGGGCCAGGTCGGACAGCAGGGTGATGAACGGGAAGTACAGGGAGATCGCGGTCTGCGAACGCATCCGAGCGCGGCGGTAGCTGTCCGCGCGCTCCGCGAACCGTCGGGCGGCGAAGTCCTCGCGGCGGTAGGCCTGTGCGGCGCGCAGACCGGTGACGTTCTCCTGGAAGTCGGCATTGACGATCGAGATGCGCTCGCGGGAGACCGAGTACGCCGTCGACGAGATCTTCCGGAAGATCAGCGTCGCCACCAGAAGGGGCGGCACCGCGGCCAGCGCGACCAGGGCGAGGACCGCGTCGGTGAGCAGCAATGCCACCGAGATCCCGACCACGGTCAGCACACTGACCACCGCCGTGGACAGCCCGGTCTGCAGGAACGACGACAGCGCGTCGACGTCCGTGGTCATCCGGGTCATGATCCGGCCGGACAGTTCCCGTTCGTAGTAGTCCAGACCCAGCCGCTGCAGGTGCGCGTAGCTGCGGACCCGCAGCCCGTACAGGACCTTCTCGCCGGCCCGCGCGGTGATCACCGTCATCACCGCGACGACCAGCCAGTCGCCCGCGACGAGCGCGACACCCGCCGCCGTCGCCCACCACAGGGCGGCCGGCTCGTCCGGCGTGACCCCGTGGTCGATCGCGAACCGCACGATCGACGGGAACAGGATCGAGGCCAGCGAATCGAGTGCCAGGCACACGACGACCGCGGCCAGGAGCCAGCGGACCGGGCGCAGCAGCGTCGCCAGACGGAAACCCGGATCGGGCTCACGCAGTTCGGCGTCGCGCAGGCCGGGCTGTTCGGTGGCGGGAGGCAGCGCGGCGACCGCCTCGCGCAGCTCGGGTGTGGCCGCGATGTCACCCATCGCCCCCGACATCGGTCCGCCTCCACCGCGGCCACCGGGACCACCGCCACCGCCCGCCGACGCGCTGCGGGCCGGGACGGCGTCGGTGACCACCGCGTCGAACGCCGCGCCGGGGACGACGTCGGGCCACAACCGGTCGTCGGTCGGGTCGGGTCGGTCGGGCCGCGCGTGCGGCTCCTCCGGGGTCGCGGAGTCGTCCGGGTCGGCGAGCAGCGCCCGGAACAGCGGGCAGCGGACCTCGAGTTCCGCCACGGTTCCGGTGTCGATGACGCGTCCGGCGTCGAGAACCGCGACGCGGTCCGCCAGCGACAGCGTCGAGCGGCGGTGCGCGAGGATCAGCGTGGTGCGGTCGCGCTGCGTCCGGAGGGTGTCGAAGATCGCGGCCTCCGTCGCCGCATCCACCGCGGACGTGGCGTCGTCGAGGATCAGCAGGCGCGGATCGACGAGGAGGGCCCGGGCCAGGGCGACGCGCTGCCGCTGACCGCCCGACAGTGTCAGTCCGCGTTCGCCGACGACGGTGTCGTAGCCGTCCGTGAGCGATTCGACGAACTCGTCGGCCTGGGCCATCGCCGCGGCCGCCCGGATCTCCTCGGCGCTCGCGTCGGGCCGGCCGAGGGCGATGTTCGCGGAAATGGTGTCGGAGAACAGGAAGGGTTCGTCGAACACCAACCCCACCGCCTCCCGCAACTGGTCGGCGCGCAGGGTGGCGATGTCGTAGCCACGTCCGTCCACCGTCAGCGCGATGGTTCCGGCGCTCGGCGCGTAGAACCGCGGCAGCAGCAGGGACAGTGCGGTCTTCCCGGATCCGGCGTGACCGACGACGGCCACCGTCTCACCCGGGGCGAGATCGAGGTCGACTCCGTCGAGGATCGGCCGGGCGTCGTCGAATCCGAAACGGACACCCCGCAGGCGCACACCCACCGGCCCCGCCGGCAGGGACACCGGGTGGGGTGGGTCGGCGACCTCCGGTTCGGAGTCGATCACCTCGTAGACACGCTCGACCGCGGCGCGCGACAGTTGCGCCATGATCACCACCGACGACAGCAGCCGGGACACGTTCGACATCGTCGCGACGTAGGTGGCGAACGCGAGGAACGTGCCGACGGTGATCGTGCCGTTCAGTGCCAGGACACCGCCGAACGCGATCACGCCGACGAGGCCGAGCTGCGGCAGCGCGGCCATCGTCGGCGCGAACCGGGCGTTGATGCGGGCCGCCCGCAGCCGTTCCGAGTACAGGGCGCGGCCGAGGTCCTCGAGGCGTCCGACCGCCCGGG
Source organism: Rhodococcus sp. NPDC003318 (assembly GCF_042879035.1). NCBI lineage: Bacteria > Bacillati > Actinomycetota > Actinomycetes > Mycobacteriales > Nocardiaceae > Rhodococcus > Rhodococcus sp. NPDC003318. Next base: position 110,809 of record NZ_JBIAOU010000004.1, read on the forward strand.
ACTCCTGACCGAAACCCTTGACCACCCGGACCCCGGTCACCGTCTCCTCGACGTGCTGGGCGAGGTCGGCGGCGCGTTGCTGCGCCGACCACGTCGCCGCGAACAGCGTGGGCCGCAGCGTCCACACCAGCACCGCCATCGCGGGCACCACCAGCAGTGCGACGACGGTCAGAAGCGGTGACAGGAACGCCATCACGACGATCGCGAGCACGAACTGGATCAGGGCACCCGCCGACAGCGGCACCATCGCCAGCAGACCCTGCACCAGCTGCAGGTCGGTGATCGACCGGGACACCACCTGCCCGGTGCGGATCTGGTCCTGCCCGACACCGTCGAGTCGCTGCAACGACCCGAGCAGGCCGAGCCGCAGGTCGTGCTGGACGTCGAGCGACAGCCTGCCCGCGAGCATCCGGCGTCCGAACTGGCAGCCGAAGCGAACCACCCCGAGGGCGGCGATCGCGGCGGCGACGGCGGCGATCGTGCCGGTGACGCCGGTGGTGGCGTCGTCCACCGCGATCCGGGTCAGCAGCGGGAACGCGATGTCGATGAGTGCGGCGATCAGGGTGACCGCGAGCGCACCGACGGTCAGGCTTCGGTGCCGCCAGCATTCGGCGGTGAGACGACGAATCCAGCCCGGACGAGTAGCGGTGGTAACCATTACAACCCACGTTAACGGCACGCGGCGACAGGCCCTCCCGCAGTCAGGTCACGTCGCGTCGCCGGGTCGCCCACCAGCCGAGCCCGGCCGCGACGGCGGTCCAGGCGATCAGCGCGATCACGGCCGCGGGCCAGGGCGCGAACCCGTCGAGCGGCCCGGCGGGGGAGACCACCGTCGACCACGTCACCGCGCCGGGCAGCCACGCGCCGAGCGACCCGGCGCCGAGCCCGGCGAGGATCGCGATGGTGATCAGCTCACCCACCGGGTACCACGCGACGAGCGCGATGGCCGCCGCGGTGGGGGACGCGAACAACAGACCCAGGCCGGCGCCGATCAGGGACCACAGAGCGGTGGCGAGCACTCCCGCGGCGAGCATGCCGAGGATCGCGGGCGACAGCGAGAACCGGTCGCCGCCGAAGACGACCATGCAGGCGACCGCGACGAGTTCGACTGCGACGGCGTAGCCCACCCCGAACAGCGCGGTCACTCCGAGCTTGACGGCGAGCACCGGATCCCGGCCGCGGGTGGTGAGGAAGGTCGGTGTCAGGGTGTGGTGCCGGAACTCGGTGCCCGCATTGACCGCGCCGAAGATGCCGGCGAACAGGATCGCCCAGGCGATCGCGACGACCAGTCCGATCGACACCGCGCCGGTCGACAGTTCGGAATCGACCGAGTCGAGGCTGTCGGCGACGGCCGCGTAGATCGACCCGGCGAAGAGCGCGACGACGAGCGGGGCGAGGGCGAGTGCCCACCAGAACCGCAGGGTGAGGACCTTGCGCAGTTCGGCGGTCACCAGCGCGGTCATCGGGTACCTCCGGGAAACTGGCCGGGTGGGTACGGCGCCGGCGGGCCGTACTGCTGCTGCGCCGGGAACTGCGGCGCCGCGTACTGTCCAGCCGTCATCGCCAGGAACACCTGCTCGAGGTCCACGTGTTCGGTGGTGATCCCGAAGACGTGGACCCCGGCCGTTACGGCGATGCCGGTCACCGTCACCTCCGGGACTCCGCGGACGGCGAGCCGGCCGTCGGGCATGAGCTGGGCGTCGGTGAACCCGTTGGCGCCGAGCGCGAGTGCCAGGGTCGCCGGGTCGGACGCGGCGACGAAGACCCGCGCGCTGTGCTGCGCCCGCAGGTCCTCGATCGCGCCCTGGTGGACGAGGGAACCGCGATTGACGATCACCAGTCGGTCGACGGTCTGCTCGAGTTCGCGCAGGAGGTGGCTGGACACCAGCACGGTGCGGCCGGTGCGGGCGAAGGCGCGCAGGAACTCTCGCAGCCAGGCGATGCCCTCGGGGTCGAGACCGTTGGCGGGCTCGTCGAGAACCAGGATCTGCGGGTCGCCGAGGAGCGCGGTGGCCAGTGTGAGCCGCTGGCGCATGCCGAGGGAGAAGGTTCCCGCACGTTGCCGTGCCACCGATTCCAGGCCGACCAGGTGCAGCACCTCGCGGGCGCGGGCGTCGGGTACGCCGATGGCGGCGGCGTAGACGTCGAGGTGCGCAAGCGCCGTCCGTTTCGGATGCAGGCTGAGCGAGTCGAGGGCCGCGCCGACGGTGCGGGCCGGGTCGTGGAGCGCGCCGAACGGCATCCCGGCGATCGTGCTGTGTCCCGACGTCGGGGTGACGAGTCCGAGCAGCATCCGCAGGGTCGTCGTCTTCCCGGATCCGTTCGGTCCGACGAAGCCGGTGATCGACCCGGCGGGCACGGTGAAGCTCAGGCCGGAGACGGCGTGCACCGCACCGAACTGCTTGGTCAGCCCGACGGCCTCGACCGCCGGGGTGACCGGGACACCTGCACTCATGTGGTGCAGACTAAGGCACCCTGCCCGCCGGGACCGTCAGCCGCGCAACCCCAGCGCCGTGGCGAGTTCGGCCAGTGGCGGCAGGGCGTCGCCGGTCGGGGGCAGGGACTGCACGCAGACGTGGTCGGCGCCCGCGTCGAGGTGCTCGGTGACCTTGGCGGCGACGGTGTCGGCGTCGCCGTGCGCGACGAGGGCGTCGATGACGGCGTCGCTGCCGTCGTTCGCGATGTCGTCGTCGGTGAAGCCGAGACGTGTGAGGTTCGAGGTGTAGTTGCGCAGCTTCAGGTACGGGTTGGCGACCGGGGGGCGTCCGATCTCGCGGGCGGCGGCCGGGTCGGTGCCGATGACGAACTTCTGTTCCGGGGCGAGCAGGGTCCCGGTGCCGAGGAGTTCGCGTGCCTCGCGGGTGTGCTGCGGGGTGGTCAGGTACGGGTGGGCGCCGGCGGCCCGGTCGGCGGCCAGCCGCAGCATCTTCGGGCCGAGCGCGGCGAGGACGCGCCGTGACGCGGGCACTCCGGCGTCGTCGAGGACGTCGAGGTACTCGACGACCGCCTGGTACGGCTTGCGGTACACGTCCTTCGACGCCTCCGGGTGGCCGACACCGACTCCGAGGAGGAACCGGCCGGGGTGCTTGGCCTCGAGACGGTGGAAGGACTCGGCGACCTCGGCGGCGGGGGCGTTCCAGATGTTGGTGATGCCGGTGGCGACGACGAGGGTGGTGGACGCGTCGAGCACCTGCTCGGCGATCTTCAGGTCCGCCGGTGGCGATCCGCCGAGCCAGAACGTGCCGTAGCCGTAGCTCTCGAGCTCACGGACGAAGTCGGGGGTCAGGCCGTAGGCGTGGCGCCAGACGCCGAATCGTCCGAGGTCGGGTGTCTGTGTGGTGATGGTCACCCTGGGGTCAACAGCCGGCGCCGTGCGCCCATTCCGGACGGGCCCTGGATTTGAATGGAACTACCAGTTACAGTTAACCCGAGTTGCGGGCCGCCGGCCCATCCACCGCTCGTCACCACACCAGGGAGAAGCGATGACACTGTCGACGACACGAAACGGCCTCGACCGGGACGGATACGAGGACGTCCTCCGGCGGCTGTCCGAGGCGTCGGTGGACAAGCACTTCGACCCCTACGTCGACATCGCCTGGGACTCGCCGGAATTCGCGGTCACGCCGAACGACCGGCGGTGGATCCTCAACCCGGAGGACGACCCGCTCGGTGCGCACCCCTGGTACCAGGCGCTTCCCGACGAGCGCAAGATCGAGATCGGCATGTGGCGCCAGGCCAACGTCGCCAAGGTCGGCCTGCAGTTCGAGAACATCCTGATCCGCGGCATGACCCAGTACGTCTTCTCGCTGCCGAACGGCTCCGCCGAGTACCGGTACTGCACCCACGAGTGCATCGAGGAGGGCAACCACACCCTGATGTTCCAGGAGATGGTCAACCGGATCGGGGTCGACGCTCCCGGCATGGGCCCGGTGATGCGGGCGCTCTCCCCGTTCGTCCCGCTCGCGGCCGGACCGCTGCCCGAACTGTTCTTCGTCGGCGTCCTCGCCGGTGAGGAGCCGATCGACCACATCCAGAAGTCCTTCCTGCGCGGCGACGCCGACCTCCACCCGATCATGAAGGGCGTCATGGCGATTCACGTCGCCGAGGAGGCCCGCCACATCTCGTTCGCGCACCAGTACCTGCGTCGCCGGGTGCCGCGGATGTCGCGGCTCGGCCGGTTCGGCCTGTCGATCGCGATGCCGATCACCATGCGCATCCTGTGCGACGTCATCGTGGTGCCCCCGAAGTCGTTCTGGCGCCGGTTCGACATCCCGAAGTCCGTCCGCAAGGACCTGTTCTGGGGCTCGACGAGGTCGCGGCAGACGCTGCGGAACTACTTCGGTGACGTCCGCATGCTCGCCCAGGACGCCGGGCTGATGAACCGTGCCTCCGCGCTCGTGTGGAAGGCCTGCAGGATCGACGGTGACGCGTCGCGCTACCGCAGCGAACCGGTGCGCCGCGCCGCCTGAGCGCAGTCGCCCCGCCCCGCCGCCGACCCCCCGATCGGAATCCCTCATGCCCCACGTGGTCACCCAGTCCTGCTGCAGCGACGCTTCGTGCGTCTACGCCTGCCCGGTCAACTGCATCCACCCGACGCCGGACGAGCCCGACTTCCTCACCGCCGAGATGCTGCACATCGACCCCGCGGCGTGCGTCGACTGCGGCGCCTGCGTCTCCGCGTGCCCGGTCGACGCGATCGTCCCGCAGAAGAAGCTGACCGAACCCCAGTTGCAGTACCTGTCGATCAACGCCGACTACTTCACCGAACCCCACGAGGACCGGTCCCGGATCGGCGGCACCGAGACCCGGCCGGCACTGGCCAAGGTGACGGAGGCGGCGCGGGTCGAGCGCGACCGGGGTCCGCTGCGTGTCGCGATCGTCGGCGCCGGGCCGGCCGCGATGTACGCGGCCGACGAACTGCTCACCCAGCGCGGCGTGACGGTCAACGTCTTCGACCGGCTCCCGGTGCCGCACGGCCTCGTCCGTGCCGGGGTCGCACCCGACCACCAGAAGACGAAGCAGGTCGGGCGGCTGTACGACACCATCGCGGCGCAGCCGGGATTCGAGTACTTCCTGGGAGTCGAGATCGGCAGGCACCTCACCCACGCCGAACTGCTCGCGCACCACCACGCCGTGATCTACGCGTCCGGTGCGTCGGCCGACCGCGCCCTCGGCGTACCCGGCGAGGGACTCGCGGGCAGCGCGTCGGCGACCGACTTCGTCGCCTGGTACAACGGACATCCCGACCACGCCGGTGACCGGTTCGACCTCTCGCACCGCCGTGCGGTTGTCGTCGGCAACGGAAACGTCGCGCTCGACGTGGCCCGGATCCTCACCACCGACCCGGACCTGCTGGCCGGCACCGATATCGCCCCCTACGCGCTGGAGGCGTTGCGGCACAGCCGGATCGACGAGGTCGTGGTGGTCGCCCGCCGCGGTTTCGCGCAGTCCGCCTTCACGGTGCCCGAGTTCGCCGGTCTGCTCGACACGCCCGGGGTGGACGTGGTCGTGGACCCGGCCGAGGCCTACCTCGACCCGGCCAGCCGGGCGCTCGCCGACAGCGGCGACCTCGATCACGCGGTCGCGCAGAAGGTACGCCTGCTGGCGCGCCTCCCGGAGCCCACACCGGGGCGCCGCCGCATCACCTTCCGGTACCTGCTCTCGCCGACCGAGATCCACGGCGTCGACACGGTCGCCGGAATCACCTTCGCCCGCAACGAGTTCGTCGTCGGGGAGGACGGCGGCCTCGGGGTCCGGGTGACGGGGGAGACGGACACCGTCGACGCCGGGCTGGTGCTCACCTCGATCGGGTATCGAGGGGTCCCGATCGACGGTGTTCCGTTCGACGACGCCCGCGGGGTCATCCCCAACGCCGACGGTCGCGTCCTCGACGCCCCCGGCGGTGCGGCGGTGCCCGGTGTGTACGCGACCGGGTGGATCAAGCGGGGGCCCAGCGGCTTCATCGGCACCAACAAGTCCTGCGCGCAGGGCACCGTCGGACGGCTCGTCGACGACTTCAACCGCGGGCTGTTGCGTGCGCCCACGGCCGGCATCGCCGACCTGGCCCGGCTGGTGTGCGATCGCCGCCCCGAGACGATCGACCGGGCGGGATGGCGGGCGATCGACGCCGAGGAACTGCGTCGTGGCGCCGAGCGCGGCCGGGTCCGCGAGAAGATCAGCGACGAGGCGGAACTGGTCGCGATCGCGCGGTCCGCCGCTCGGCCGGCCGCCCCGCGGACCGGGGTTCGGGAGGTCCTGCGACGACGCAAGGAGTTCGTCACCTCCTGAACGCCGCGACACTTCCGCCGAAGCGCGCCGCGACACCGTCGCCGAAGCGCGCCGCGACACCGTCGCCAAAGCGCGCCGCGACACCGTCGCCAAAGCGCGCCGCGACACCGTCGCCAAAGCGCGCCGCGACACCGTCGCCAAAGCGCGCCGAAGCGGCCGGTGCGGTGCACAATCACCGCATGACTCTCGTAGAGGCCCAGCCCCGTGCTCAGCGGTGGTGGGCGCGAGCCGCGTTTGCCGCGCTGGTCGTCGCCATCCTGCTCCCTGTCGTGGTGGCCGGCGTGTTCGGCACCCTGACGCTGCTGGTGTCGGTCATCGGGACACTCGTGGTGATGGCCGCGACCGGTTTCTGGTTCCTCGCGGGTCGCGGTGCGGCGCGGTGGATCTCGCTCGCGATCGCGATCCTGACGCCGATCGCGGTGCTCGTCCTGTTCGTCAGCCAGGGGCTGCTGTGGGTGGTGATCGTCGTCGTCGTCCTCGTGGCGGTCGCGTTCGCCTGCGCGCGGGTCGCGCTCGCAGAACCCGCGCCCGCTCCGGCGCCCGAGACGCCGGCCCCGCCACCGAGCAGGCCCTTCCTGGTGATGAATCCGCACTCCGGTGGCGGCACGGTCGTCAAACACGACCTCGTGCGGCGGGCCGAGGAACTCGGCGCCGAGGTCGCGTTGCTCGAGGGCCCCGGTTACGTCGACGTCGAGGCGCTCGCCCGGGACGCAGTGGCGCGCGGTGCGGACCTGCTCGGTGTCGCCGGCGGCGACGGGACACAGGCGCTGGTCGCCGGCGTCGCCGCGGAGCACGACCTGCCGTTCCTGGTGATCAGCGCGGGCACCCGCAACCACTTCGCGCTCGATCTCGGGCTGGACCGGGACGACCCGGCGGCGTGCGTCGACGCGCTGCGCGACGGGCTGGAGTTGCGGGTGGACCTCGGTATGCTCGGTGACCGCGCATTCGTCAACAACGCGTCGTTCGGGGTGTACGCAGAGATCGTGCGGAGCCCGGCCTACCGCGACGACAAGCGCGGAACCGTCCTGAAGATGCTGCCCGACCTGCTCGGGGAGGGCGGTGGGCCGCGCCTGTCCGTGACGGCGGGCAACGTCTCCGTCGACGGGCCGCAGGCCGTGCTGATCAGCAACGGGCCGTACCGCACCAACGACCTGGCGGGGCTCGGTCGCCGCACCACGCTCAACAGTGGTGTGCTGGGCGTGGTCACGGTGTCGGTGGCAAACGCCCGCCAGGCGGTCGGCCTGATCGGGCGGGTCCACGAACGCGGAATGACGCAGCAGGAGGTCATCGAGGCGGTCCTCGACTCGGACACCGGCGAGGTGGCCGTCGGACTGGACGGCGAATCGCTGAGCGTGCAGACGCCGGTCACCTGCAGGGTGCTGCCCGGTGCGTTGCGGGTTCGGGTGCCGCTGAACCGGCCGGGGGTGCGACCGCCGAAGGCGACCCTGGACTGGGTTCGCCTGCGCTCGTTGGCCTGGGGTCGCACCCCCACACCGGTCGCCTGACTACTGGAGCATCGCCCGCATCTGCTCGATCTCGGCCTGCTGCGCGGCGATGATCTGCCCCGCCAGTGCGCGGACCTGTTCGTCGACGCCCTCCGCCTGGATCTGCCGTGACGAGTCGACGGCGCCCTGGTGATGGGCGATCATCATCTCCAGCCAGGCGTGGTCGAACTCGGTCCCGGACGAATTCTCCAGTGCCGTCATCTGTTCGGACGACATCATGCCGTCGTGCACGGTCATGCCGCCCGGCATCGAGTGGTCGGTGCCGCCGGGCATCGCCGGCACACCCCACGCGGCGAGCCAGCCGGTCATCTGCTCGATCTCGGGGTTCTGGGCCGCCTCGATCCGCGCCGCCAACGACAGCAGTTGCGGGTTGTCGGTGCGGCCCTCGGCGAGCGCGGCCATCTCCACTGCCTGCCGGTGGTGCGGAATCATCATCTGCGTCCACATCACGTCGGCGGCGTTGTGGTCGGACGACGTCTCACCCGACGGTGCCGGGGTTGCCATCGGCATCGAGGTCATGGGGCCCATGGGGCCCGTCGAGTGGCCGTCGTTGTCGTCGTTCGAACATCCCACGAGAACGGCGCCGGCGATGGCGACGGCCGCGACAACGGTCATGCTGCGTGTGTTCATTTCTCTGCCTTGCTCTTTCGTGTGCTGGTGACATGGGCCGGACTGCGCGCAGCGCGCAGTGGCCCTGTCACACCCTGAGGAGGCAGAGTGCGGCGAGTCGGGTGGAGGTGGGTCGGGCGAACGGGGGACCGCGGCCGAACCCGGCCGGCACGACCCGTCGCCGGTCCGGCCGGGTGCCGGGGTCGGTGATCACGCCGAACAGCATCAGCACGACCAGCAGTGCCACACCGGAGGACAGGACCGCGAGGCAGGTGGCGAGCATGTGCTGGCCGTCGGAATGACCCCCGGTGCCGTCGTGGTCGGGCATGCCCGCGCCGGGGTGGTCGGTGGTGACGTGCGCGGCGGCGGGCGTCGCCGCGGCCGTTGTCGTGGTCGCGACGTGATGCATCGCCAGCACGCCGAGGATCACGGCGAGCAGCAGGACCGCGCGGTGCGCTCCGGTGCGGGTCGTGATCGGCCGGCTCATGCCGAGGATTATACCCCCTCCGGGTATGGCTCCACGGTGATCGCCCACTGGGCGGGTGCCGGGCCGAACGCGTCACGGGCATTGGCGACGACACCCTTGCCGATCGCGCGGTTGCCCGCGCTGCCGATGACCGCACCGATCCCGGCGGGCACCAGCTTGCCGAGGACGAGGGCGCTGCGCCTGGCGGCGAACTTGGTGACGAACGTGTGCAGCAGCGTCTGGTTCATCCCGTGCATCGTCTGGGTGGGGAGCTTTCCGGACAGCAGCGACCCCCAGTTCTTCGCTGTCACGCCGACGGCCTTCTCGACGATCTCCATGCCTGCGGTGCCCAGCGCGACCGACAGCACCAGCGCCTTGCGTCGCTCGTGGTTCTCGACGGGGATGCCGTGGACCGACGCGACGGCGAGGGTGAACAGCGCGCTCGCCTCCAGGAAGAACAACGTCTCCGCACCGACCGCCGCGAGCGACCCCGCCGTGCCGACGGCGGGGACCGCCGCGGTGGCACCGACCGCGCCGCCGCTGCCGGTGACCGCCGTCAGGAAGACACGTTCGAGGCGGTCGACGATCTGCTGGGGGCTCTCGTCGGGGTGCGCGCGGCGCAGACGGGACACGTGGGCCTCGACCGCCGGCCCCTGGAGTCGGGCGCCGTTGTCGAGCAGCGACGCGATTGCCCGCTCGATCCGTGCGGTGACGTTCATCGGTGCATTCTATCCGCGCCGGCGTCGCCGCCCGTGCGTGCTCCTGGTGGCTGGAGTCACCAGGAGCACGCACGGTATGTCAGTCGGCGCACATGCCGCGCCATGCCACGTCCAGGGCCGCGGCGCATCGTGCGTAGGCGTCGGCTTCGGCGAGCGTGGCCCCGCGGACGACGGTCTGGTAGTAGAAGACTCCCGCGAGGAGGTCGAAGCAGGCCTCGACGTCGAGATCGTCGCGGAGCACGCCCCGCTCGATCCCGGCGCGGAGTGCGTCCTCGATCGGCACGCGGCGCCGTGACACGTGCGAGTCCCAGTACGCCTTCTGCAGTTCGCGGTCCGCCATCGCCATGCTGATCCGGCGCCGGAACCGCTCCTCGGGGTACGCGGCCGGTTCCGCGCCGGCCTCCGCCTCGAGGAAGGAGCCGAGGACGGCCTCGCGGAGGTCGCCGTCGGTCGGGATCGGTGCGGGCATCCCGCGCCCGGTGTCGACGGCGGTGGCGACGAGCGCGGTGATCGACGGCCAGCGGCGGTACAGCGCAGCCCGGCTGACGCCGCTGCGTTCGACGATGCGGGTTACCGTGGGTGTCTCGTTCTCGTCGACGAGTTCCAGTGTCGCGGCGAGGATCTGCGCGTCGATGTCGTCGTTGCGGGGGCGTCCGGGGCCGCGGGTCCCGGACGCGTCAGGCCCGGTGACGGTCATGCACCGAGGGCGCGCCGCCGCAGCCGCGCCACCGTGTCGTCGCCGAGGCCGGCGGCCCGCAGCGGTGCCAGGGCGTCGCCGTGCCGTTCGCGGAGCAGGGCGAGCGTGTTCCGCATCGGAACGTCCCAGTCGGTGTCGTCGCGCTGGAAGGCTTCCTCGTCGAGATCGAAGCCCATCCGCGCCATCACGGTGCCCATGACCGGGTTCATGCGGGCGTGAACAGCGTCGATGTTGGTGCCGGTGATGCGGTAGTCGGCGACCACGGCGTCATCGTCGGCGCCGAGGACGAGCAGCAGCGAGGCGGCGAGGACCCCCGTTCGGTCCGCACCCGCGGCGCAGTGGAATGCGGTGGTGCCCGGCGCGAACGCGATGATGTTCAGAGCCGTGACGATCTGCGGCGCAGCACTTTCCAGCATGAAGGCGTACATCTGGTCGAACTCGGAGCGCGAGGCGGGCACCGGGAAGTCGGTGCCGATCCGGCTGATGTCCATCATCAGCGGCAGATGGTGGTACGCGACGGGATGCCCGGCGAGCGGTCCACGCCCGGTGTGCGCGACCTCGGCGCCCGACCGGAGGTCGATCACGCTCGCCAGTCCGCGGGCCACGAGGTCGCGGGCGCCCTCCTCGGTGATCGTGGACAGGTCGTCCGCCCGGATCGCCAGGCCCTCGCGCAGCACTCCTCCTTCGATTGGGATGCCGCCCAGGTCACGGAGATTTGCCGGAGCGGTGCGGGTGATGTCGAGGGTGGTGGTCAAGGTGGTCCTCCTTCGGACGAGGGCGCTGCCGTCGAACTGCCCGAGGCGCCGCGCGGAATTACGAGACTACCGTACTTGAAATAGGGCGACGGGTGAACACCCGGTGGCGCGGGTGTGATCCGGGACGCAGGCTTCAGCCGGCCGAGTGCTCCGGGGGCACGACCTCGTCGGGCTTCGGCGCAGGCGGCGGGGTGCCGTCGCCGAACGGTCTGCCGCCCAGCGCTTCCCGGCCGTGCGGCGTCAGCCAGCCGGACAGGTCCGGGCCCTTGGGCACGATCTGTGTGGGGTTGATGTCGGTGTGCACGACGTAGTAGTGCTGCTTGATCGCGGTGAAGTCGACAGTGTCGCCGAAGCCGGGTGTCTGGAACAGGTCCCGTGCGTACGCCCACAGCACGTCCATCTCGGCGAGCTTCGAGCGGTTGCACTTGAAGTGGCCGTGGTAGACGGCGTCGAACCGGACCAGGGTCGTGAACAGCCGCACGTCGGCCTCGGTGATCGTGTCGCCGACGAGGAACCGGCGATCCGACAGCCGGTCGGTCAGCCAGTCCAGGCGTGCGAACAGCCGATCGTAGGCACGTTCGTACGCCTGCTGGGATCCGGCGAATCCGCACCGGTAGACGCCGTTGTTGACGTCGCGGAACACCAGTTCCGCGACTTCGTCGATCTCGTCGCGCAGCGCGTCGGGGTACAGCTCCGGGGCGCCGTCGCGGTGCAACGCCGTCCACTCGGTGGACAGGTCGAGCGTGATCCGGGGGTAGTCGTTGGTGACCACCTTCCCGGTCGGCACGTCGACGATCGCCGGAACGGTGATGCCGCGCGCGTAGTCCGGGTCCCGGGCGAGGTACGCGTCGCGGATGCGGGGGATCCGCAGGACGGGGTCGAGGCCGTCCGGGTCGAGGTCGAAGGTCCAGCTGCGCTCGTCGTGGGTGGGTCCGCACACGCCCATCGACAGGACGTCCTCGAGGCCGAGGAGCCTCCGGACGATGACGGCCCGGTTGGCCCACGGGCAGGCCCGCGCGACGACGAGGCGGTACCGGCCGGGTTCGACGGGCCAACCCTCGCGGCCGTCGGCCGTGATCCGCGTGTCGATGTACCGGGTGTCCCGGACGAAGTCCCGGCCCGCCTCGACGTACCTGCCGCCTGCGCTGCTCTCCTCGGTCATCGCTCCCAGCCTACGGCGCGGCGAGGGTGATCTCGGTGACCGAGCCGAGTTCCTCGAAGCCGAGGCGGGCGGCGAGCCGCCGGGACGGGGTGTTCCCCGGGTCGCTGCTCCACTGCGGGATCATCCCCTCGTCGATCGCGTCGTTCGTGCACAGGCGCCCGACGACCGATCCGTGCCCGCACCGACGCGTGCCGGGTGCCGTCAGCACCGCGACGCGGGCGACGATGCCCTGCCACTCCGCGTACCCCGCTCCGGCGAGCGGGTTCTCGTCCTCGTCGAGCAGGGTGAACCAGTTGCGACGGCTCGTCAGATCCGCCTCCGCGACGTCGTCGGGTGGGCACAGCGACTGCAGCGCCTGCACGTGCGGCAGGACGTGGGAGATGAGCGGGTTGTCGACGTCGATGTCGGCGTGCACCTCCGAGGCGTACGCCAGCAGTCGCGGCCCGGTACAGCGGCCGCCGTGGTCCCGGGTGAGCTCGACGAGTGTGGACCGGGACGCGAGCGTCTCGTCGGTCACGTCGGCCGCGCGCGCGAGCAGCCACTCGGGCCCGATCAGGGCGCTGGCGCCGCCGAGCCGGACGAACCGGATCGTGTCGGTGGCCGGTCCTACAGTGCGGGTGCCGGGGCGGCGGAGGGCGTCGTCCGGCAGTCCGAGTTCGCGGCACCAGGCGAGGGAGACGATGTCGAGTTGGTGCGAGTCCACGTCGTCGACGCTATCGGGTCGAGCGCGTGGGAGCACTTGGCGCTCGTGTGTTCCACGCCGTATATTCCGTCTGGACTATTCCGGTATCGAGGAGGTGGCGCCGTGACCGTCACACCGCTCGCGATCACGGTCCTGGCCCTGCTCAACGAGCGAGACATGCACCCGTACGAGATGTATCAGGTGCTGCAGCAGCGGCGGGGTGATCGGCTGGTCAAGCTGCGGCCCGGCTCGCTCTACCACACGGTCGCCCGGCTCGACCGGGACGAGATGGTCGTCGCGGTCGGCACCGATCGCGACGGGAACCGCCCCGAGCGCACCACCTACGCGATCACCGACGCCGGTCGCCGGACGCTGCGTGAACGCGTGACGGAGATGCTCGGGCAGCCCGTCCGCGAGTACCCGCAGTTCCCGCTCGCGCTCGCCGAGGCACACAACCTCGACCGGGACACCGTGGTGCGCCTGCTCACCGACCGGATCGGGCGCCTCGAACAGGACCTCGCCGAACTCGACGCGAGCCGCACCGCGGTCGCCGAGCTCGGCAAACCGCGGGCCTTCTGGCTCGAACTCGACTACCTCCGAGCCGTGGCGCGCACCGAGATCGACTGGCTCCGCGGGACCGTCGACGAACTCGACGACGGTGCGCTGCCCTGGATCACCCCGGACCTGGTCCGGGCCCAACTCACCCGACAAGCAAGGGACTGACCGTGACCGAGACCAACCGAGCCGCCGAGATCCGGCAATGGCCGGCGCTGTGGGCGCTGTGTCTGGGCTTCTTCATGATCCTCGTCGACTCCACGATCGTCGCGGTCGCCAACCCGGCGATCATGGAGAACCTCGGCGCCGACATCAACAGTGTGGTGTGGGTGACCAGCGCGTACCTGCTCGCGTACGCGGTGCCGCTGCTGATCACCGGACGCCTCGGCGACCGATTCGGGCCCAAGCGGCTCTACCTGCTCGGCCTGACCCTGTTCACCGCGGCGTCGCTGTGGTGCGGCGTGTCCGGCAGCATCGAGATGCTGATCGTGGCGCGCGTGTTCCAGGGGTTCGGTGCGGCCCTGATGACGCCGCAGACGATGGCCGTGATCACCCGGATCTTCCCGCCCGACAAGCGCGGCACCGCGATGGGCCTGTGGGGCTCCGTCGCGGGTGTCGCCACCCTGGTCGGTCCGCTGGCCGGTGGCGTGCTGGTCGACGGTCTCGGCTGGCAGTGGATCTTCATCGTCAACGTGCCGGTCGGTGTCGTCGCGTTCCTGGCCGCGGTGCGGTACGTCCCGACCCTCGAGACCCACGAGCACAGCTTCGACATCCCGGGCGTGATCCTCAGCGCCGCCGGCATGTTCTTCCTCGTCTTCGGGCTGCAGGAGGGAAACACCTACGACTGGTCCGCGCGGATCTGGCTGATGATCGCGCTCGGTGTCGTGCTGCTCGGGGTCTTCGTCTGGAACCAGTCGCGCAACCGGAACGAGCCGCTGCTGCCGCTGGAGCTGTTCCGGGACCGCAACTTCTCGCTCGCCAACATCGCGATCACCTCGATGGGGTTCGCGATCACCTCGTTGGTGCTGCCCCTGATGTTCTACGCGCAGGCGGTGCGCGGGCTGTCGCCGACCGGGTCGGCGTTGCTGATGGTGCCGATGGCGGTGCTCACCGGCGTACTCGCACCGAACGTCGGCAAGCTGGTGGATCGGGCGCACCCGCGCTACATCGCCGCGCCCGGTTTCCTGATGCTCTCGGTGTCGCTGGTCTGGCTGGCCGCGGTGATGAATCCGCACACCGCGATCTGGGAGCTGCTGTTGCCGATCGCGCTGATGGGTGTCGCGAACGCGTTCATCTGGTCGCCGCTGGCCGCGACCGCGACCCGCAACCTGCCGCAGCATCAGGCCGGTGCCGGGTCCGGTGTCTACAACACCACCCGGCAGGTCGGCGCGGTGCTCGGCAGCGCCGGCATCGGCGCCCTGATCACGTCGCGGCTGGCCGCCAACGGTGTGCCCGACACCGGTACCGCACACGAGGGCACGGCCTCGGTGATGCCGGACTTCGTCGTCGACGGGTTCAGCTCGGCGATGAGCCAGTCGGTACTGCTGCCCGCCGCGGTTCTGCTGGTCGGTTTCGTTGCGTCGCTGTGCTTCTCGCGGCCGGTGCGGGGAGGTGTGCAACCGGACGCCGTGGCGGCCGCCGACAGCCGCGGACCTGTGGCAGGCTGACCCCATGACTGACTCCGGCAGGCCCACCCGTCTCGAACGCACCGCCACCGACGCCGGAGCCGAGGTCGCCGTCCTCACGTTCGACGACGGCGCGCTCAACCTCTTCGACCGGGCCATGTTCGACTCCCTGGTCGCAGACCTGGACGCGCTGACCGCCCGGCCGCCGCGTGCCCTGCTGCTGCGTGCCGAGGGCAGGGTCGTGTCCGGAGGTGTCGACGTGCACCTGTTCGACGGCCTGACGGAAGACGAGGGCGCCGAACTCTGGCGCACCCTGTTCGCCGAGATCATCCACCAGATCGAGGCGCTGCCGTGCCCGGTCGTGTACGCCGCGCACGCACTGACCCTGACCGCGGCGTTCGAGATCTCGCTCGCCTGCGACATCATCCTCGCGGCGCCCGGGGCGAAGTTCGGCCTCGTCGAGACGGTCGTCGGCCTGACCCCGTCCATGGGCGGCCCGCAGCGGCTCGCCGAGCGCGCGGGGTCCGGTCGGGCCAGGGAGTTCGTCATGACCGGCGACCTGTACGACGCCGAGACGATGCGCTCGTGGGGTGTGGTCAACGCGGTCCACGACGACGTCGACGTCGCGGCGCGGGCACTGACCGCCCGGCTGGCGGACGGGCCGACCCGCGCCCACCGCGCCACGAAGGAGATCATCGAGGCCTGGCGTTCGGGTGGTGTGGCCCACGCGGATTCGGTCACCCCCGACGTCTCCGGCGTCCTCTTCGGCACCGACGACCTCAAGGGTGCGGTCCGCAGCTTCCTCGAGGTTGGTCCGGGCAGGGCGACGTACGCCGGCCGGTGACGCGGATGCGCCGGTGGACGGGGGTGCGGTGGACGGTCGCGATGCTGGCCGCGGTCGCCCTGCTCGCCGGCTGTGCGTCACCCGACCCGGCTGCGGTCGAGTCGCGTGGCGACGCCGAGACCGCCGCGGACGGGTTCGTCTACGGTTACGCGCCGGTCGCGTTGGCCCGGACCCGCGCGAACATGACCTGCCTGCTGCCGGTCAACCAGCTGTACAACCAGTCGCAGATGGCCGGGCCCGAGTCGCGCACGGTGGTCGCGCCGAACGTCGACACGCTCTACTCGATCGCCTGGCTGGACCTGCGGTCCGGCCCGGTGCGGTTGACGCATCCGGACCTGGGGGAACGGTACTTCGGTTTCCAGTTCCTCGACATCTACAGCAACGTCGTCGCGAACGTGGGGACCCGCGAGACCGGGACCGCCGCGGGCACCCACCTGATCGTGCCGCCGGGGTGGTCCGGCGACCCCGGCGGCGCCCGGGTGATCGAGTCGCCGACGTGGGACGTGTGGATGATCGGCCGCACCCTGGTGACATCGGAGTCGGATCTCCAGGCGGCCCAGGCGGCGCAGCGGCAGTACACGATGCAGGTCGTCGGTCCCGCGCCCGCCTCGGTGCCGCCCACGTTGCCGCCGCCCGACTGCGGCAACAATCCGGCTCCGCAGACGCCGGCCGCCTCCGGAGCCGCGTTCTACGACGAGCTCGCCGCGATCCTCGCCGCCGACCCGCCGCCGCCACAAGACGAACCACTGTTGGAACGGATCGCGGAACTCGGTGTGACGCCGGGAGCGACGCCGAGTGCGGGCGACCCCGAGGACGTCACCGCGCTCGCCGCCGGGGTGGCGATCGGAATGCGGCGGGTCGAGGAGGCGATCGCCACCGGCGCGGACGGCCCCCCGGGATCGTGGAGCACCCTCGAGAACGCCGGCCGCTACGGCACCGACTACCTGCAGCGGGCCGTCGTCGCGCGAATCGGGCTCGGCGCCAACGTGCCCGAGGAATCGACGTACCACGTCACCCGCACCGCGGCCGACGGGCAGGAGTTGCAGGGCGTGGACGGCTGTCGGCTGCACTTCGCGGCGGACGCACTGCCGCCCGTCGACCCGCGCGGCTTCTGGTCGATCACGCTGTACGGCCCCGACATGTTCCTCGTGCCGAACGCCCTGGGCCGCTATGCGATCGGAGATCGGACGCCCGGCCTGGTGTGGGGTGCGGACGGCTCCCTCGACGTGCAGGTGTCGGCGTCGCCGCCGGTGGGCGGCACGGCGAACTGGCTGCCCGCGCCGGACGGCGAGTTCGTCCTCATGCTGCGTTCGTATCTCCCGACCGACCCGTCGTGGAATCCACCGGCGGCCCGACCCGAGTCCCAGGAGGCACCGCGATGACGACCCCGTTGGCCGAACTGCACATGCACATCGAGGGTTCGCTCGAGCCCGAGCTGATCTTCGAACTGGCCGACCGCAACCGCGTCGAGCTGCCCTACCGGGACCTCGACGACCTGCGGTCACGGTACGAGTTCACCGATCTGCAGTCGTTCCTCGACCTGTACTTCGCGAACATGACGGTGCTGCGGACCGCGCAGGACTTCGCCGACCTGACCCGCGCCTACTTCGCCCGGGCGGCCGCGGCGGGGGTGCGGCACGCGGAGATCTTCTTCAACCCGCAGGCGCACACGGCACGGGAGGTGCCGCTCGCGGAGGTGCTGGACGGGCTCGGCGAGGCGACGGCGGCGAGCGAGCGCGAGTTCGGCATCAGCAGTGGCCTGATCGCCGGGATCCTCCGGGACCGTCCCGTCCCCGAGGCCGACGCGCTGCTCACCGACCTGCTCGCCGCCGAGGCGCCGATCATCGGCATCGGGCTCGACTCCGCCGAGGTCGGGTATCCGCCGTCCCTGTTCGCGGACGTCTACGCCCGGGCGCGGGCGGCGGGGCTGCACACCGTCGCACACGCCGGGGAGGAGGGCCCGCCGGACTACATCCGCCAGGCCCTCGACCTGCTCGGCGTCGAGCGGATCGACCACGGCATCCGGTGCCTCGATGACGACGCCCTCGTGGATCGTCTCGTGCGCGAACGGGTTCCGCTGACCACGTGCCCGCTGTCGAACGTGCGGCTGCGGGTGGTGGACCGGCTCGCCGACCACCCGATCCGGTCGATGCTCGCGCGGGGACTGCGCGTCACGGTGAACTCCGACGACCCCGCCTACTTCGGCGGCTACGTCGACGACAACCTGACCCGGCTGCGCGACGAGGTCGGACTGACGGACGCGGAGCGGGAGACGTTGGCGCACAACTCGATCGAGGCGTCCTTCGCGAGCGACGAGCGCAAGGCGGAACTGCTCGGCTAGGGCGAGTCTCCCGATCCCTCTCGGATGCACCAGGCGCGACAATCGTCGGCCTGCAAGCCCGAGGAGTCGCTCCGCGGGCTCCGCTCCTGCGCGGAGGAGAAGCCGACACCGCGGTTCGGCGGCCGACGACAACGCGGCAGGCGGACGATTGGGACGTCGGGGGCGCCGAAATGGGGATGGGGAGACGCGCCCTGGTCAGCCGAGTACGCGGCGCAGGTAGTCGTTGTCGAACACCTGCCCGGGGTCGTACTTGTCTCGGGCCGAACGGAATTCGTCGAAGTGCCGGTAGGTGGGCCGCAGGTCCTCCGCGGTTCGCGAGTGCAGCTTGCCCCAGTGCGGGCGGCCGTCCACCGCCCGCGCGATGGTCTCCACCGCGTCGAAGTACTCGCGGTGGTCGCGCCGGTGGTACTGGTGCACCGCGATGTACGCGGTCTCGCGGCCGTTGGCGGTCGACAGCCAGATGTCGTCGGCAGCGGCGAACCGCACCTCGACGGGGAAGGCGACGGTGAAGTCGGAGTCGGTGATCCAGCGGTCGATCTCGCGGAGCGTGTCCGCCAGCGCTTCGGCGGGGACGGCGTACTCCATCTCGCGGAACCGCACCCGGCGGGGCGACGCGAAGACCCGGTAGCTGCGGTCGGTGTAGGTCCGCGCGCCCAGGACCCGTGCGGTGAGTTTGTTGATCTGCGGGATCGCCGCCGGAAACCGGGTGGCGATCCGGTTGACGCCCTCGAACACGGTGTTGGACAGGAGTTCGTCGTCGATGTAGGCGCGCAGCGCCGGGACCGGGTCCGGTGGCGTGTCGCCCGGCAGTCTGGTGTTGTGCTTGGTCAGGATCCGGTCGGTGTGCGGGAACCAGTAGAACTCGAAGTGGTCGACGCTGCCGACGTGCTCGTCGAGGTTCGCCAACGTCTCGCCGAGCCGCGCGGGCGCCTCGACGGCGCGCAGCATGTAGGCCGGTGCGCAGTGCAGCGTCAGCGACACGATGATGCCGACGGCGCCGAGCCCGAGGCGGGAGGCGTGGAAGAGTTCGGGATTCTCCTCGGCGGAACAGTCGGCGACGGTGCCGTCGGCGAGGACGAGCTGCAGGCTCCGGATCTGGTTCGCCAGGCCGCCGAAGCGGGCTCCGGTTCCGTGGGTCCCGGTGGAGATCGCACCGGCGATGGACTGCGCGTCGATGTCGCCGAGGTTCACCATCGCCAGGCCGAGATCCCACAGTGCGGGATTGAGCTCGTACAGACGGGTGCCTGCCAGCACGGTGACGAGTGCGCCGGACGGCGAGACGGGCACCGCCGAGGTGATGCCGCGGAGATTGTCTAGGCTGATCATCACGCCGTCGGTGACGGCCACGGACGTGAAGGAGTGACCGGCGCCGATGCACTTGACGTGCAGTCCCTCGGACGCGGCGCGGGCGACCTCCGCGCTCACCTCCGCGACGCTCTTCGGGGTCGCGAAACGGCGTGGACTGGCGCCCGCACAGTGGGCCCAGTTGTGCCACGTCTGAGTTTCCATCCGACCATGATCTCCTGGACGGCCGTCCAGGTCAACACCTGGCGCACAATCAGGTTGCGACGAATTACGATCAGCAGATGCTGAATCGGCTTCCCGCGGACGAACGACGTGCACAGCTGGTGGAGTCGGCGATGGGCATCGCGGAACGGGGGGGCGTCAGCTCCGTCACGATCCGTGCCGTCGCCGAGGATGCCGGGGTGTCACTCGGGGTGGTCCACTACTGCTTCGAGAGCAAGGAGGCGCTCGTTGCGGCGATGGGCGAAGCCCTGGTCCTGCAGCTGAGTCAGGCGCTGCGCTATGCGTTCTCGCAGGCGCACGCCGAGGAGGCGCAGAGCGGCCTGCGCGGACTCCGGGAACTGCTCCACAGTGGGCTGTCGGCGATGTGGCCGATCGTCGAGGCGACCCCGAATCGGCAGCTGCTCACCTACGAGATCACCGCGTACGGGCTGCGTCAGCAGGCCGCGGGCGCGGAGCTGGCCGGGGCGATCGCCGACAACCAGTACGCGACGATGGACGCTGAGGCCATCGAGTTCCTGGAGCGGTCGGCCGAGTACACCGGGACCCGGTGGACCGAGCCGGTTCCGCACCTGGCGCGGTTCGCGCTCGCCGTGATCGACGGGATCGTGCTGCGGTGGCTGGTGGACCACGACGGTGAAGCCGTCATCGCACAGCTCGACGACCTGGTGCAGATGGTGACGCGCAAGGCCGTCGAGGCCTGACCTCGTTCGTGGACAGTCGTCCAACTGGGTGGTTGACTGCAGCCGTGACCGCGACAACGAATCGGACGGACGCCATGCCGCACACCGGGACGGTCGAGTCGGTGCTCGCCCGGCTCGACGCGGCGACCCGCCCACTCGACCCGCCGTTCGCCGCGGTCGACCTGCCGTCCCTGCGCGCCAACGCCGCCGACCTGCTCCGCCGCGCCGGCGGCACCCCGATCCGCGTCGCCAGCAAGTCCGTCCGCTGTCGGGCCGTCCTCGCGGAGGCACTCGGCCCGGACCTGACCGGCCGCGGCGGGTTCCGCGGAGTCATGGCGTACTCGCTGCGTGAAGCGATCTGGCTCGTCCGGGGCGGCGCCCGTGACGTGCTGATGGGCTATCCGACCGTCGACCGCGCGGCCCTCGCCGAACTGGCGGCCGATCCGCTGTTGCTCGACTCGATCACCCTGATGGTCGACGGCACCGACCACCTCGACGTCGTCGCCGCGGCCGGAACCACCCGAGCCCGCGTGTGTCTCGACGTCGACGCGTCGCTGCGGATCGGACCCGTGCACCTCGGCGTCCGCCGATCCCCGCTGCGCACTCCGGACGAGGCGGCGCACCTGACCCGGCTCGCCGTCGACCGCGGGTTCGCGGTGGTCGGGGTGATGTTCTACGAGGCGCAGATCGCCGGCCTGCCCGACAGCAGCGCCGCGGTCCGGCTGGTGAAGCGGGCGTCCGCCGCCGAACTGTCCACCCGCCGCGGGGCGGTCGTCGACGCGGTCACGGCGGTCGCGGGCCCCCTCGCGATCGTCAACAGCGGCGGCACCGGCTCGCTGGAGGTGAGCTCCGCCGACCCGGCCGTCACCGAGGTCACCGCCGGTTCGGGTCTGTTCGTGCCCACCCTGTTCGACCGGTACCGCGCGTTCACGCCCCGGCCCGCGATGTTCTTCGCCCTGGCCGCGGTCCGCAGGCCGACACCGAGGATCGCGACCCTGTTCTCCGGCGGATACATCGCGTCGGGACCGGCGGGGGCGTCCCGGGTCCCGACGCCGGTGTGGCCGGCAGGCCTGAAGCTGCTGCGCAACGAGGGTGCCGGTGAGGTGCAGACCCCGGTGACGGGGTTGGCCGCGACGGCGCTGCGTGTCGGGGACCGGGTCTGGTTCCGGCACGCCAAGGCCGGCGAGCTGTGCGAGCGGCTGACCGACGTGCACCTCGTCGACTCCGGCGGCAGCGTCACCACCGTCCCGACCTACCGCGGCGAAGGGCAGTGCTTCGGTTGACCGGGGACCGCCGGTACAGCTAGCAGGGGTGGGTGCGCAGGAACGCGCCCAGCTCGGTCAGTCCCGCGGGGGTGGACGGCAGGTAGTCGGTGAGGGCGCGGGACCGGACGATCACCGCCCGCCACTTGCCACGGGAGATGGCCACGTTCATGCGGTTCCGGGACAGCAGGAAGCCCATTCCGCGGGGCACCTCCTGCGCGGAGGACGCCGTCATCGACACGAACACCACCGCCGCCTCGCGTCCCTGGAACTTGTCGACGGTACCGACGAGCACCTCGCCCAGCCCGGCCGCGGCCAGGCCGGCGCGGATCAGTGACACCTGCGCGTTGTAGGGCGCGACGACCAGGATGTCGCCCTGCCCGAGCGGACGCGGCTGCGCACCTGTGGCCTCCGTCCACGCGGTGCCGATCAGCGCGGCCGCCTCGGTGGTGATCGCCTCGGCCTCCTCCACGGAGTGGGTGGAGTTCCCCACGTGGTCGACGAACAGGGTGCCGACTCCGGGTTCGACTCCGGCGAGGTGCCGGCCGGCGGTCACCGACTCCTTCGCGTGCAGCCGGCCCTCGTAGGACAACGCGGAGACCGACGCGCACACGGCCGGGTGCATCCGCCAGGTGACGTCGAGGAAGTAGCCGAGTTCCGGTGGCAGCGCGCCGTGCCCGTCTGCCAGCCAGCCGAGGGCGGAGGTGTCCACCGGCTCGGGGTGGATGCCCTGACTGACCTGCGGCAGTTGCTGCGGATCGCCGAGGAGCAGCAGGTTGCGGGCGCTGATGCCCACCGCGACGGTGTTGGCGAGGGAGAACTGCCCGGCCTCGTCCACGACGAGCAGGTCGAGGGTGCCCGGCGGCACGCGGTCGGCGTGTGCGAAATCCCATGCGGTGCCGCCGATCACGCAACCGTCCTGCTGGTGTTCGCGCAGGAACTCGGGGAAACCGCTCGGCTCGAGCTTCGTCCACTCCGGGTTCGCGGCCAGGCCCGAGCCGGGTTTCTTGGCGACCCGCTCCCCGGGGACACCCGACCGGACCACCGCGTCGAGCATGTTCTCCACCACCGAATGCGACTGCGCGACAACGCCGACCCGCCACCCGTGCCGGGCGACCAGGTCCGCGACGACGGCCGCGCCGGTGTGCGTCTTGCCGGTTCCGGGCGGCCCCTGCACCGCCAGGTACGAGTGGTCCAGGTCGAGTAGGGCCGCGATGATCGCGGGTGCCCGGTGGTCGGGATCGGCGGCGGGCAGCGGCCCGCCGGACCGGGTGCGCGGAGGTGTCCGGCGCAGAATGTCGACGGCGGCGGTGCCCGGCATGGTCGGCAGCCCGGCCGCCGCCTCGCCGGCCTGTGCCGCGATCGCCGCCTCGATGTTCTTGGTGGGCACCGGGCGTCCCGGAGCCAGTGCCATCGGCGTGGGGGAGTGGGGGTCGGTGGCCGACTGCAACTCCTCCACGACGACGACGTCGCGCGGCTGCCCGTCCGGTCCCGGCTCCGCGCCCTGCTCGAGCACGGTCACGGTGACGGTGCCGCGGGTGGCGGCGTCCGCGGATCCGATGCCCGTCGCCGCGTCGTACAGCGCGAAGGGCTGGTCGCCGACCTTCGTCGTCGACCCCGCACCCCAGCGGCCGACCAGCCGGACCGTGCGCCGCAGCTTGCGCTGCCGCGGGCTGCTCTTGTGCCACTCCTGCGTCACGGTCACCGAGTCGGCGGCGAACACGTCCGCGGTGTCGGCCCACTCGTCCGCGGGTGCGGTGAGCCGGTCGAAGTGCGCCCACCAGTACGGTTTCCGCTCCCTGCGGTGGTAGCCCAGGGCTGCCGCCATCAGTGCCGCGGCCTGCTGGTCGGCGGTGCGCTTGCCGGCCAGCACGTCGCCGACGTACTCGCGCAGTGCCAGCTCGGACGGGTCCGGTTGTTCGACGACGGCGGTCACCGCCTGCTGCACCGGGTGCGGTCGCACGTCGCGTTCGCCGGCCAGGCCGAGCAGCCAGTCGCGCAGCCGCAGCGTCGACAGGCAGTCGAATTCGTTGTAGTCGGCGATGCCCTGCAGCAGTTCGGCGGCCTCGGCGTCGTGGCCGCCGTCGCGCAGCGCGCAGTAGTCGGCGTACGCGACGATCGACGCGGCCGCGTTGGTGACGTCCCCGCCGCGGGGCTGCTCCGTCATGTACAGCGGCTCGAGCTTCTTGATCGAGTACGAAGACGCCCCGATCCGGATCGCGCCGCGCACCACCGGATACAGGTCCACGAGGACGTTCTCGCGCAGCAGCGCGTCGACGGTCTCCTCGCCGACGCCGTACCGCCCGGCCAGGCGGAGCAGCGCCGTCTTCTCGTAGGCGGCGTAGTGGTAGACGTGCATGTCCGGGAAGCGTTTCCGGCGCTCGGTCACGTAGGCGAGGAAGTCGAGCAGAGCGCGGCGTTCCTGCTCGCGGTCGTGGGCCCAGAACGGGAGGAACGTGCCGTCCGCCTCCATGACACCGAACAGGTACTCGAGACCCCAGTCGGGTGAACCGCCCTCCGCCCAGAGCGGATCGCCCTCGAAGTCGAAGAAGATGTCGCCGGCGTCGGGCGCGGGGATCCCGGCCAGGGCCGCGCCGTCGCCGATCACCTCGAACACCGGTGTGCCGCTGCGTTCCTGACGCACCTGCGCCGCGGCCTGGCCGCGCAACGACTCGAAGGTTCGGGCGCTCATCCCGACGACCGGCGCCTCGGCGGCAGCGAGCGCGTCGATCGTCGTGACGCCGCCGCGAACGAGCTTGTCCCGCTGCGTCCCACGCAGACCCGCGACGAGAATCAGATCGCGGCTGCGCTCGACCTCCGGAGTGCAGTCCTCGCAGCGCCCGCACCCGCCGACCGCGCCCCACTGCACCGGCGCGCCCCCGGCGTGGTGGGTGTCGAGCAGCCGCACCAGCGCGTCGCGGCGCTGCCGGAACACCGGCCGGATGTCGGCGAGCGGGTGGGTGACGATGCTGTCGTCCCCGAGGATCAGGCTCGCGGTCGCGGTGGTGGGGACGCCGTGCCCGGCGAGTGCGTCCGCGTACGCGGCCAGTTGCAGGAGCGAGGGGACGCGCGCGTGCCGCGACAACTTGGTGTCGACGACCTCGTAGGCGTCCCCCCGGCGGACCAGGAAGTCGCAGTAGCCGAGGAACCGGCCGTCGAAGAAGGTGCCCTGGTAGATCACGTCGGCCCCGGCCCGCGCGGCGGCGACCGTCGCGCGGTTCGCGTGGGTCAGTTCCTCGAAGTCCAGCGCCGGCCGGTCGATGGTGACGACCCCGTCGCCGAACAGTTCCCGGTAGGCGTCGAGCCGGCGGTGTTCGTGCGCGTCGCCGAGTGCCGACGTACGGGCGAGCATCGGGTCGGGTGCGTCGGTGCGGTCCGCGCCCGGTGCGGTGCGTCCGAGCTTCGCGTCGAGCCGGCGCAGCAGCGCGAACTCGCAGTCCGCGGCCTGGGAGAGGTCGCTGGCGCTGTGGATGAGCACGTCGTCGAGGAGGAACACGGACCCGACTATCGCAGACACCGCCGGCAGGGGCGGTGGTGCCGCGTTGCGATAATCCTGCGGTGCCGTTCTTCGATGGAGTCTCCGGGCAGGTCCACCACCGCGACTGGTCGTGCGCCGATCCCGTCGCCGGTCTGGTGTTCCTCCACGGGATGGGGCAGCACAGCGGCCACTACCACCGCTTCGCGCGGGAACTCGGCGCCGCGGGGATCGCGACGTGGGCACTCGACCACGTCGGGCACGGCCTGAGCGAGGGCGACCTCGGCGACCCGGGGCCGATCGCCGACCTCGGCGCCAACGCCCTGCGGCTGACGGAGATCGCGGAGCAGCAGCAGCCCGGGCTGCCGCTGGCGATCATGGGGCATTCCCTCGGCGCCGCCGCCGCCCTCGCGGCGCTGGAACAGGACCCGCAGCGGTTCGCTGCCGTGATCCTGTGCGGGCTCCCACGGAGGGTGGCGGCGGGACCCGGCCCCACCGGCGTCACGGCACCGATCCTGATCGTGCACGGAGTCGACGACCGGCTCGCCCCCGTCGACGGCGCGCGCACCTGGGCCGCAGCGGTCCCAGGTGCGCGTCTGATCGAGTACGAGGACGCCGGTCACGATCTGCTGCACGAACCGGTGCACCGCCGCGTCACCTCCGACGTCGCGGCGTTCGTCCGCGATACCGTGCAGCCATGACGCCCGACGAACACGTGGACCTGTTGCGCACCGAGGGCATGCGGCTGGCGGCGATGCCTGCCGGCGCGCTGGGGGCTCCGGTGCCGACGGTGCCGGGGTGGACGCTCGAGCGGGTGATCCGACACACCGGGCGGGTGCACCGCTGGGCGACGGCGACGATCGCCGCCGGTCCGTCGGCGACGCTCGGTGCACAGGTGCCCTCGCTGCCCTCCGGACCGGAGTGCCTGCCGGCCTACCGGGAGGCACTCGAGGAGCTGCTGGCGGAACTGGCCGCCCACGATTTCGATCGCGGCGCACCGACATTCACGGGTCCGGGTGCGGTGAGCTTCTGGGCGCGGCGTCAGGCCCACGAGGTGGCGGTGCATCGGGTCGACGCCGCCGACGCCGTGCACGCCGCGGGTGGCCGGGCACCCGAGGCGGTCGACGCCCGGGCCGCGGCGGACGGTGTGGACGAGTGGGCGAACCTGATGCTGCGGCGGGCACTCGCGGACGTGCCCGCGCCGCTGGTGGGCAGGACCGTTCACCTGCACGGCACCGACACCGACGACGCCGAGTGGCTGCTGACCTTCACCGCCGACGGCGTGCAGGTCGAGACGGGACACGCGAAGGGCGACGTCGCGATCCGCGGCACCGCGGAGGAACTGCTGCTGACGATGTGGCGTCGCCGGCCGCTGGCCGCACTCGAGATGTTCGGTGACGCGGAGGTCGCGCAGCGGATGGTCGACGCCGCGGTCATCTGACGTGCGGCTCCGCCGCCTGTGCGCGAGCGTGGTTGCTGGGACGACCGAAGTCACGCACGGGCTGGGGGGACCTGCCGCTTGCGGGGGACGGAGCTGCCCCCGCAGGCCCACGTCAGCCCGGCGGCCTGCTGCGCCGATGCGAGGGTCCGGGCGAGCATCGCGTCGGTCAGCGCCTCGTCCTCGAGGCCGAGGCACCCGAGTATCGTGACCGGTCGCTCGCCTGCGCTCGTGGCCGTCGCCGCGTGCGCGAACCCGAGCCCGTCCACCGACAGCAGCTCCACCGTCGCCGTCCACGGATCCGGCCCGAACGCCACGACCGCACGCACCCACGGCTGCAGCTCGGCCCACTCGTCGGCGGGGTCGGCGACGATGCGGGCGCCGAAGAGCTTCTGACCGTCGCCCAGACGGTCGGTGTCCCTGGCGGCGATCCCGGCCCGGTACAGGGCGTGCAGGAGACGAGGCTCGGCGCCGCGCGGATTCACCAGCAGCAGCTTGGGCAGGGTGTCACCGTATCCGGGGACAATCGTCGACATGACCTCCATTGAACCCGACCCCGCTCTGCTCGCCGCCGCCCGCTCCGCCGCGAACGTGGTGGTGTTCTCCGGCGCCGGGATGTCGGCGGAGTCCGGTGTGCCGACGTTCCGCGACGCGTTGACGGGGCTGTGGGAGAGGTTCGACCCCACCGAGCTCGCGACGCCGCACGCGTGGGAGCGGGACCCGGCGCTGGTGTGGGCGTGGTACGAGTGGCGTGCTGCGCTGGTGCGGCGGGTGCAGCCGAACGCGGGTCACCGGGCGGTGGCCCAGTGGGCACGGAACGCCGACGTGACCGTGGTGACCCAGAACGTGGACGACCTGCACGAGCGCGCGGGCTCGGCGGTGGCGGCGCATCTGCACGGCAGCCTCTACGAGCCGCGGTGCTGTGTGTGCGGGCTGTCCGCGGAGCTCGAGGACACCCGGTTCGACGCGCTGCGCGACGAGCCGGCCGAGCGGATCACGCCGCCGTCGTGCGAATCCTGTGGCGCCCCGGTCCGTCCCGGCGCGGTGTGGTTCGGGGAGGAGTTGCCCGCCGACGCCTGGCGGACGTCCGTCGACGCGGTCGAGGGCTGCGATCTGCTGGTGGTCGTCGGCACCTCGGCGGTGGTGTACCCGGCTGCGGAACTGCCGCTGCGAGCCCTGCGCGCCGGTGCGACGGTGATCGAGATCAACCCGGAGCCGACCGCACTGACGACCGCGGTGACCCACTCGTGGCGGGCCACCGCGGCGCACGCGTTGCCGGTCCTCGCTGCGTCGTGATCGCAGCGTAGGTGGAACCCCGGTTCGGGTGTTCGAGCGCCGTCAGGCGTAGAGCGCCTCGATGGCGGTGCCGAAGGATTCGTGGATGACGTTGCGCTTGAGTTTGAGCGTCGGCGTCAGTTCCCCGCTCTCGATGGTGAAGTCGACGTCGAGGATGCGGTACTTCTTGATCCGTTCCGGGGCGGAGACCTTCCTGTTGCCCTCGGCGACCGCGGTTTCGATCTCGGCGATCAGGTCGGGGTGCTTGACGACCTCGGAGATCGGCTCGTTCGCCGCGACGTTGTTGCGTTCCTTCCAGCCCGGCAGTGCCTCCTGGTCGATGGTGATCAGGGCACCGATGAACGGCTTGGCATCGCCGACGACGAGGCACTGGCTGATCAGCGGGTGCGCGCGCAGGGCGTCCTCGAGCACGGCGGGGGCGACGTTCTTGCCGCCCGCGGTGACGATGATCTCCTTCTTGCGGCCGGTGATGGAGACGAAGCCGTCCTCGTCGATGGAGCCGAGGTCGCCGGTGTGGAACCAGCCGTCGCGGATCGCGTCGGCGGTGGCGGCCTCGTTGTGCCAGTAGCCGCTGAACACGACCGGGCCCTTGACCAGGAGTTCGCCGTCGTCGGCGATCTTCACGGCGTGACCGTTGATCGGCTTGCCGACCGTGCCGACCTTCTGCGCGTCGGTGGTGTTGACGGTCAACGCGGCGCTGGTCTCGGTGAGGCCGTAGCCCTCGTAGACCGGGATTCCGACGCCGCGGAAGAAGTGGCCGAGCCGGGCGCCGAGTGCCGCACCGCCGGACAGCGCGCGGTCGCACTGTCCACCGAGGGCCGCGCGCAGCTTGCCGTAGACCAGCTTGTCGAACACGGCGTGCTTGATCTTGAGTCCGAGGCCGGGTCCGCCCTTCTCGAGCGCTTCGCTGTACTCGATGGCGGTGTCGGCTGCCTTCGCGAAGATCTTGCCCTTGCCGCCGTCCTCGGCCTTCTGCTTGGCGGAGTTGTACACCTTCTCGAACACGCGCGGCACCGACAGGATGAAGTGCGGCTTGAACACCGCGAACTGGTCGACCAGCGTGGTCAGGTCCGCGGTGTGGCCGACGGTGACCTTGTTGTCGAAGGCGCCGAAGGAGATCGCGCGGGCGAAGACGTGCGCGAGCGGCAGGAACATCAGCGTGCTGCGGCCCTCGTACATCGAGTCGGACAGCGCGATCTTCACGGCCTGCGACTCGGCGTAGAAGTTGCCGTGCGTCAGTTGCACACCCTTGGGGCGTCCGGTGGTGCCGGAGGTGTAGATCAGGGTGGCGGGGGACGCGGCGGTCACCTGTCCGCGGCGCTCGTGCAGTGCCTCGTCGGTGATCTCGGCGCCGCGGGCGGTGAGTTCGTCGATGGCGCCCGCGTCGAACTGCAGCATCTCGCGGAGCGCGGGGGCCGCCTCGGCGACGTCCTTGACGGTTTCGGCGTGGACGGCGGTCTCGACGACGAGCAGGACGGTCGACGAGTCCTCGAGAATCCACTGGGCCTGGTCCTCGGAGGACGTCTCGTAGATGGACACGGTGCATCCGCCCGCCGTCCAGATCGCGTAGTCGAGGACCACCCACTCGTAGCGGGTGGCCGACAGGATCGCGACGCGGTCACCGAGCTCGACGCCGGACGCGATCAGTCCCTTGGCGACGGCCGCGACCTGCGTGGCGAACTCGGTGGCGGTGACGTCCACCCAGGTGCCGTCGACCAGCTTCTTGAAGGGGACGTGCTGCGGGCATTCCTTCTCGAAGCGGAACACCGTGTCTGCCATCGAGACGTCATCCGGGATGGAAAACGACTGTGGAACTTCGAACTCTCGCACTGAGGACCCCTCCAGAACTACCGACAAGTACGGGTGTGCATTGGATCACATTATCGGGTGGGATGCACCGGGTTCGCTGTCCGGAATGACCGGTTGTAACCGCAGCGAAACACTGTATGTGTTACCTGAAGTTCCGCGAACTGTGGGTTTGTCGCGATCGGCCCGATCGAATGAGTCCGAGATCACGTTTTCAGGGCCCCCTGCACCTCGTGGTCGGTCAGCTGGTGAAAATCGCGATACGCCCCACCGACACCGCCCAGCCATCGCGGCACCAGCGGGCACACCACCTCGTCGGCCTCGGCCCGCACCCGGGTCATCGCCTCCTCCGACGACACCGGCATCGCCACGACGACCCGCGCCGCGCCCTGCGCCCGGGCCACCAGGCAGGCGACGACCGCGGTCGCTCCGGTGGCCATGCCGTCGTCGACGATCACCACGACCCGGTCGGTCATCGGGATCGGCGGACGGTCCCCACGCAACATCCGCACCCGGCGGTCCAGTTCGCGGCGTTCGGTCTCCTCGACCGACGAGAGTGCCCGCCGCGACACCCCGGACTGGGCGATCACGTCGTCGTTGAAGACCCGGACCCCGCCCTCGCCGATCGCACCCATCGCGAGTTCCGGTTGCCACGGCAGACCGAGTTTGCGGACGACGAGCACGTCCAGGTCCGCGTCCAGCGCCCTCGCGACCTCGAGCGCCACCGGAACGCCGCCACGGGGAAGTCCCAACACCAGCGGGTGGTCGGCTCGCAGGTGCCCGAGTGAGGAGGCCAGTTCGCGGCCGGCCTCGGCGCGGGTGGCGTACAGCATCTCGCCTTCGACGCTACCCCCAGTGACGCGCCTCGCGCCGCGATCACAGTGGCGTGACGTGCCACTGCGGATGGTGCACGACCACCGAGTTGTCCGGGGTGGCGCCGGGGCTGAGCCCGATCGTCGCGTTTCCCTCGAGCTGGAAGTCGAACCGCAACTCGGACTGGACCCAGATGATCGCAGCGGGATCTGCGATGACGAATTCGATCGCGGGAGCCGGTCGAAATCCCTGGAACGTGGGGTTCGCCTGCGCGACGCCGTACTCGTTCTCCAGGTCGAAGAGGTTCTCCACGATGAAGTTCTCGCCCAACTGCACCCACGTCGCGTTGTGCGCGAACTGCCACGCGGTCTGGCGTAGCACCATCCAGCACTTGCACCACTTGTCGTCGGCGGCCCAGAGCGGGTGGTAAAAGCCCTGGAATCCGCCGATCTGGCCCCGGATGCTCACTGATGGTGCCGAGCGGTAGCGTCCCGACGCGGACGGGGGACGGCGATCGGGGCCGAGGGCGAAGTGCGCGATCACGCCGGTGCTGAACCTGAGCAGCGGGTCACCTCGGTAATCCACCTTGCCGAAGAAGTGCAGTCCGTCAGCGCGGGGATCGACGCCCAGCCCGCTGTACCAGTGCCACTCCGAGTTCGACCACCAGAACTCGCCCCACCCTGCGGACCGCGGGGCGAAGGCGTCGCCGGCCTCGACGTCGAGGGGCACGACAGGCCACCGCTCGAAGGCGTCCGCGATCCGCGCGGAACGCTCCCGTTCGAGCTCCTCCATCTCGTCGCCGAAGTTCGGGATGTTCCGTTGCGCCCATTCGCGGGCGCTGTCGTTCAGCCGCTTCGCCGCGGCGAGGCGAGGACGTGTCGAGGTGTCCTGCTGCCTGTCCGACAAGTCCTGGAACTCTCGTTCCGCCAGTTCGCTCAGCGCCGCCCGGTCCTCGGACGCCACCTTCGGGTTGTCTGCGTGGTCGCGGTGGATCGCAGATTCGGTCGTCGAGGTCATGGTTTCGCCTCCGATGTTCGCGCCGGCGCGGAGCTCGAACACCTCGCGAGCGGGCCCCGCTGTGGACGAACTCAACGTAAGAGCGCATGCGAGACGAGTCACGAGTGGCGGACTACCCGAATTCGGTGCGCGACCCCGTACCCCTCGCGGCCCGTCACCGGGGCTGACGTTCGACGACCCCGAACCGGCGGAGCGTGAGTGCGGGGTTCTTCGCCCGGACCTCGGCGATGCGGGCGGGGCTCGCCTCGGCCCGCGCGGTGCCGACCTGCTCGCCGAGCGACGCCAGCACGACCCCCATCGGGTCGACGATCATCGAGTTGCCCGCGCCGGAGCGGGCCGACTGGTCGGCGGCCGCGACGTACACGGTGTTCTCGATCGCCCGCGCCCGGACCAGGGTCGTCCAGTGGTCCTCCTTGAGGGGGCCCGGAACCCACTGCGCGGGCAGGGCGAGGACGTCGGCGCCCGCGTCGACGATGCGTCGCGTCACCTCGGGGAAGCGCAGGTCGTAGCAGGTCTGCATGCCGAACGTCAGGCCGTCGACGGTGAACGTCTCGGGGTCCGTGATCGCGCCGGCGCGGAAGACGTCGGACTCCTTGTAGCCGAACGCGTCGTAGAGGTGGAGCTTGCGGTAGACCGCGGCGACGGTGCCGTCGGGCGCCGCGGCGACGAGGGTGTTCGAGACGTGGTCGTCGTCGGTCAGGGACTCGACGACGCCGGCGACCAGGTGGACGTCGAACTCGGCTGCGATCTCGAGCAGGCCGCAGACGAACGGCCCGTCCAGTGGCTCCGCGGCCTCGGCGAGGCGCTCGTCCAGGCGCGGCGCCGTGTACATCGCGTACTCGGGAGCGATCACCACCCTCGAACCCCGGGCGGCGGCTTCACCGACGAGGTTGCGGATCGTCAGGTGGTTTTCGGCCTTGTCCGTGCCGGCGGAGAACTGTGCGACTGCGATCTCGACCATGCGCCCATTGTGCGCATGGTCGAGATCGGTTCGCGGTGGGGTCAGGACATGTCGCCCACGGTGGAGACCAGGTTGCCCTGCAGGTACGAGTGGTATGCGGGCAGGTCGAGCATGCCGTGCCCGGACAGTCCGATGACCAGCACCTCGGGTTCGGTGAGCTGCTTGGCGTACTGTGCGCACGCCGCGATCGCGTGCGACGACTCCGGCGCGGGCACGATGCCCTCGGCGCGGGCGAACTGCACGCCGGCGGCGAACGAGTCGGTCTGGTCGACGGCCTGGCCGGTGACGTAACCGAGTTCGACGGTGTGGCTGAGCAGCGGCGCCATGCCGTGGTAGCGCAGCCCGCCCGCGTGGATCGGATCCGGGACGAAGTCCTGGCCGAGGGTGTGCATCTTCAGCAGCGGGGTCAGGCCGGCCACGTCGCCGTGGTCGTAGCGGTACTCACCCTTGGTGATCGACGGGCACGCGGCCGGCTCGACGGCCATGACGCGGGTCTTCGCGCGGCCGTGCAGCACCTCGCGGATGAACGGGAACGCCAGCCCGGCGAGGTTGGAACCGCCACCGGCGCACCCGAACACGACGTCGGCGTTCTCCTCGCCCGCGGCCCGCAGCTGCTCGACGGCCTCGAGACCGATGACCGTCTGGTGCAGCACGACGTGGTTCAGGACGCTGCCGAGCGCGTAGCGCGCGTTCGGGTCGGCCGCGGCGACCTCGACGGCCTCGGAGACCGCGATGCCGAGGCTGCCCGGGGTGTCGGGGTGCTCGTCGAGGATCTTGCGGCCCGACTCGGTCAGCGGCGACGGGCTCGGGTGGACGGTGCCGCCGTAGGTCTCCATGAGGAACCGGCGGTAGGGCTTGGAGTCGTAGGAGGCGCGCACCTGCCACACCTCGAGGTCGATCCCGAACTTCGCGCATGCGAACGACAGCGCCGAACCCCACTGCCCGGCGCCCGTCTCGGTGGTGATCCTGGTGACGCCGTCCTGCGCGTTGTAGTACGCCTGCGCGACCGCGGTGTTGGTCTTGTGGCTGCCGACCGGGCTGACGCCCTCGTACTTGACGTAGATGCGGGCGGGCGTGCCGAGCGCCCTCTCGAACTCACGGGCGCGGATCAGCGGCGCCGGACGCCACGTCTTGTAGACCTCGCGGATCGGTTCGGGGATCTCGATGTACTGCTCGGTGGACGCCTCCTGCGCGATCAGCCCGGACGCGAACAGCGACTCCAGGTCGGCGGGGGTGACCGGCTCCTTCGTCCCCGGGTGCAGGTGCGGCGGCGGCGGTACCGGCAGGTCCGCGGCGATGTTGTACCAGTGGGTCGGGATCGGCGTCGGCTCGGACACGGGCGCTCCTGGATCGAGGGTCGAGCATGGATACCTTCTGGATTGTGCACTGTGCGGACCGGTTGGCCGCGCACTAGGTTCCGATCAGAGATGTGAGGTCGCGGCCGACGATCGACCTGTCCCCGGGGGTGTGCGAGTGGCGAAACTGGTGGCGTGGAGTTGGGCTCCCGCGGCGATCACCGCCGTCGCGGCGGTCCCGGCCGCCGTGCTCACCGCGACGGACGTGCAGGCGGGCGCGGCCGCGACCCTCGGTGTTCTGCCGGCCGCCGCCGTCGGCATCCCGTCGCGGCGGCGTCACCGCGTCGTGCTGCTGGTGGCGGGTCCGCTGCTCGGCCTGTCGATGATGCTGGGCTCGCTGGTCTCCTCGACCCCGGTCCTGGCCCTCGTCACGATCTTCGCGTTGGCGGTGGGGTCGGTCCGGTTGGCCCGCGTCCCTCGCTGGGCACGACTCGGCACGCTGACGACAGCCCTCGTCCTGCCGATGGTCGGTATCGGACTGAGCTTCGACGGGATCGACACCACCCTTCGGCTCACGGGCCTGTTCACGGCCGGGTCGGCCGTGGTCTGGCTGCTGTCACTCCTCCTGCCGAGCACACCGGGAGCCGACCGGCCGCGACAGCCCGCTCCGCCGGCCGGCTACGGATACCTGCTCGGCGCCGTCGGTGTGGTCACGGCGGCCATCGGTTTCGCTCTCGACCTCGACCACGTCGGGTGGGCGTGCGCGGCGGCCCTGCTGGTGATGCGTCCCGACCCGCAGCTGCAGTGGTGGCGCACCACCGGACGCTTCGTCTCGGTCGTCGCCGGCGCCGCACTGGCCACCTCGCTGGTGTACCTCGACCCGCCCCAGCAGGTGTACTGCCTCGTCTTCCCGGTCGTCATCGGGCTGGCTGCGGGCATCCACGGCAGCCGGTTCTACCTGCTGCCACTGTTCACCACGTTCTTCGTGATCCTGCTGCTCGGCTACTCCGATCTCGCGGTCGCGCAGTCGCGTCTGCTCGAACGAGTGGGGGAGACCGCACTCGGGCTCGGCGCGGCGGCGGTGATCGGTGTGGCGGGTCCCGCGGTGTTCGCGCGGGCACGTCGGGACGCGAATCGGCGGGCGGGGGCACGAGACGTTAAACTCCAGGTGAAATGAGTGACACCGAGCAGTACCCCGAGCCGGAAACCGACAGCACCACATTTGCCGATCTCGGCATCGACGATCGGGTGCTGCGGGCACTGCACGACGTCGGATACGAGTCCCCGTCGCCGATTCAGGCGGCCACCATCCCGCCGCTGATGGCGGGCAGCGACGTCGTCGGTCTGGCGCAGACCGGCACCGGCAAGACCGCGGCGTTCGCGGTGCCGATCCTCTCCCGCATCGACACCGAGCAGAAGCGTCCGCAGGCGCTGGTGCTGGCGCCGACCCGTGAACTGGCGCTGCAGGTCGCCGAGGCGTTCGGCAAGTACTCTGCGCACATCCCCGGCCTCCAGGTGCTGCCGATCTACGGCGGCCAGGCGTACGGGGTGCAGCTGTCGGGCCTGCGGCGCGGCGCGCAGATCATCGTCGGCACCCCGGGCCGCGTCATCGACCATCTCGAGAAGGGCACCCTCGACCTCTCGCACCTGGACTACCTGGTGCTCGACGAGGCCGACGAGATGCTGAAGATGGGGTTCCAGGAGGACGTCGAGAAGATTCTCGCGGAGACCCCGGAGTACAAGCAGGTCGCGCTGTTCTCGGCGACGATGCCCCCGGCGATCCGCAAGATCTCCAAGCAGTACCTGCACGACCCGGTCGAGATCACGGTCAAGGGCAAGACCTCGACCGCCACGAACATCACCCAGCGCTGGGTGCAGGTCGCGCACCAGCGCAAGCTCGACGCGTTGACCCGGATCCTCGAGGTCGAGTCGTTCGAGGCGATGATCATCTTCGTCCGCACCAAGCAGGCCACCGAGGACCTCGCGGAACGCCTTCGCGCACGCGGCTTCTCGGCCGCCGCGATCAACGGCGACATCGTGCAGGCGCAGCGCGAGCGGACCATCGGCCAGCTCAAGTCCGGCGCCCTCGACATCCTCGTCGCCACCGACGTCGCCGCCCGCGGTCTCGACGTGGAGCGCATCTCGCACGTCGTGAACTACGACATCCCGCACGACACCGAGTCGTACGTGCACCGCATCGGCCGCACGGGCCGTGCCGGGCGTTCCGGTGATGCGCTGCTGTTCGTCGCGCCGCGGGAACGGCACCTGCTCAAGTCGATCGAGCGGGCGACGCGGCAGCCGCTGACGGAGATCCAGCTGCCGACCGTCGAGGACGTCAACGCGCAGCGCGTCGCGAAGTTCGGCGACTCGATCACCGAATCGCTGAACTCGGAGAACATCGCGCTGTTTCGCCGGTTGATCGAGGACTACGAACGCGAGCACGACGTGCCGCTCGCGGACATCGCCGCGGCGCTGGCCGTGCAGTCCCGCGACGGTGAGGCGTTCCTGATGGCACCCGAACCGCCGGCGCCGCCGCGCAAGGAACGCGAACCGCGGGAGCGGCCCCCGCGCCGCTTCGACGACGAGGGCCCGAAGGTCGGGCGCAACGGACAGGAGATGGCGACTTACCGGATCGCCGTCGGCAAGCGGCACCGCGTGGTTCCGGGTGCCATCGTCGGTGCGATCGCGAACGAGGGCGGGCTGCGTCGCAGCGATTTCGGGCACATCAGCATCCGGCCCGACCACAGCCTCGTCGAACTGCCCGCCGATCTGGCGAGCGAGACCCTCGAGGCGCTGCGCAGCACCCGTATCTCCGGTGTGCTGATCCAGCTCACCCCGGACCAGGGCCCGCCCGGGCAGCGCCCGCGCCGCGAGGGCGGACCGCGCGACGGCGGTGGCGACCAGCGCGGCCCGCGCCAGGGCAAGTTCGAACGCAAGCCCAAGCGCGACCGTTACTGAGTCAGGTCGCGGGTCGCGGTGGTGACCAGCTCGGACACCTGTGCCCGGGTCATCGCCGCGCCCGCGGCACGACCGGATTCGAGGACCGGGCCGGCGACGCCGGCCCGTAGTTCGGCGTCGTAGCGGGCGAGGTCGACGGGATCCATCGCGGCGGGACGGTAGCCGATGGCGGCTCCGCGGCTGTCGACGACACCCGTCAGCACCGCGGCGGTCTCGTGATCGCCGCGCCGGAACGCGGCGTACGCGAGGGTGGCGAGCGCGACCAGCCACGAGGTGACGTCCGCGCTGTCCTCGCAGACGCGGACCATCCGGGCGAGCTTCGCCTCCGCCGTTCCGCCCCGCCCGTCGCGGGCGAGGTCCACCTTGGCGCCGATCCACAGCGACGACGCCTCGCACCAGCTGTAGCCACACCCGTTCGCGACGGCGACCGACTCGTCGAGGTGCGCGCTGGCGTCGTCCAGGTCGCCGGCCCGAAAGTCGGCGGTACCCAGGCAC
Organism: Rhodococcus sp. NPDC003318; assembly: GCF_042879035.1. Taxonomy (NCBI): domain Bacteria; kingdom Bacillati; phylum Actinomycetota; class Actinomycetes; order Mycobacteriales; family Nocardiaceae; genus Rhodococcus; species Rhodococcus sp. NPDC003318. Next base: position 148,080 of record NZ_JBIAOU010000004.1, read on the forward strand.
ATCAGGGCCTCGGCGGCAGTGAACGGGTGGCCGGAGCGGACACCGAAGTCGAGCGAGGCCCGGGCGTGCGCGCGGGCCTGCTCGATCAGCCCGGACCCGGCCTCGAAGAACGCCAGCGTGGTCTCCGCGTCGGCCCTGCTCACCGGCTCGGTGACCTGCACGGCGAGCTCGGTGAGCAGGCCGAATGCCGTGAACACACCGGGCAGGTCGCCGGCGAGGTAGTGGATGACGACGGCGCCGGCGACGGCGCGGGCGAGGACCGGAAGCCCGGCCGGGCTCACCCGACCGTCGTGCGGCGGCATCGCCGGTGCCAACCACCTGATCGCCTCGGCGACATGGCCGCCGCGGTACCAGTACCAGTACACGCCGCCGGCGATCCGCAGGTAGGTCTCGGCATCGTCGGCGTTGTGGTCCAGTGCGGCACGGACATTGGCGATGTCCAGCTCCATTCGGTGCATCCACCGGGAGCTGTCCGGGCCGCGCAGGCCGAGGAATGCCGCGTCGGCGAGGTCGCACACCCAGCGGGTGTGGGCGCGGCGCAGCTGCGCGGTCAGTTCCGGGTCCCGCACCCGCGCCGCGTAGTCGCGCATCGTCTCGAGCATCCGGTACCGGCGCGGATCGCCTCCGATCACCGAGACGAGCGACTTGTCCACCAGGGAAGCGAGATTCGCGAGCAGGTCGGCGTCGCCGACCACCTCGCGGGCCGCGTCGAACTCGAATCCGCCCTCGAACACGGCCAGGGACTGGAACAGACGCTGCTCGGGTTCGGTCAGTGTCTGATAGGACCACTCGACCGCCGCGAGCATCGTGGTGTGCCGGGCGGTGGTGCGCGGCCCGCCGCGCAGTAACGCGAAACGGTCGTCGACGTGCGCGATCAGTTGCCGCACCGACAGCGTCCGGCACTGGGCGGCGGCCAGTTCGATGGCGAGCGGCATGCCGTCCAGTTCGGCGCACAGCCTGGTCAGCAGGTCCCGTTCCTGGTCGTCGGGAGCGAAGCTGCCGAGCTGGGCGGCCGCCCGTTCGACGAACAGCTCGACGTCCTCGCCGCCGGACAGGGGTGGCACCTCGTAGACGAATTCACCTGCGGCGAAGAGGGCCTCGCGGCTCGTGGCGACGATCCGGATCGAGGGGCACCGGCTCAGGAGCGCGGTCACCACCCCGGCGACCGGCTCGACGACCTGTTCGCAGTTGTCGAGGACCAGCAGCGTCGTGCGCCCGCGCAGGACCTCCGTGACACCGTCGACGCCGCCGGAGACGGTGAGGCCGAGTGCGGTGCACAGGGCGTCCGTCACCTGGTCGGCGTCGCGGGCGCCGGCCAGCTCGACGAGCCAGGGACCGTCGGGGTCGGTGCGGCCCCGCGCCAGTTCGAGCGCGAGGCGGGTCTTGCCCATCCCGCCGGACCCGGTGAGCGTGACCAGCCGGTACGTCCGCAGCAGTTCGGTCAGGTCCTCGAGTTGACCCGCCCGACCCACCAATGAGGTCAGCGCGAGAGGAATGTTGTGCGCGAAGGGATCCGGTGCGCCCGTCCCCTCCCCGGTCGGGGCCTGGGACGCGGCCGCCGCGGGACGCACGGTGGACACCGACACCAGCGCGTCGTCGTGTTCGAGAATCGCGGTCTGCAGCGCGAGCAGGCTCGGCCGCGGGTCGGTGCCCAGTTCCTCGGCGAGCACGGTCCGCGCGCGGCGCAGTGCGTCCAGTGCCTCCCCGGGGCGGCCCGCGAGGTAGTGCGCGCGGGCGAGGAGCTCCCACGCGCGTTCCCGCAGCGGATGGCGTCGGGTGAACGAGTCGAGTTGTGCTGCGACGGAACCGAACTCACCCAGACCGAGCCCGGCTTCCATCCGGTCCTCGACGGCGTCGAGTCGCAGGGTGTCGAGTCGGCGGGCCTCGATCGCGACCGCGTCGGATTCCGTCACGTCCGCGTAGGCGTCGCCGAGCCAGTGGTCGAGGGCGCCGTCGAGTGCCGCGGCGGCGGCCTCGGCGTCCCCGGCGGCGAGCAGCGCCCGGCCGGTCGCGGTGAGGGAGACGAACTGCTGCCAGTCGGTGGCGTCGGGTTCGAGGGCGTAGCCGTTGCCCCGCCGGACGAGTATCCGCGAGCGGGCTCCCGGACGGTGCGGATCGAGGACCTTGCGCATCCGTGCGACGTAGCCCTGCAGCGTGAGCTTGGCGGTGCGCGGCGGCGCGTCACCCCACAGGTCGTCGATGAGGGCGTCGTCGGTGACGGTTTCCCCCGCCACGATCGCCAGCCGCGACAGCAGCGCCCGCGGCACCGGACCGCCGATCGAGACGTCGGTATCGCCGACGAGAACCCGCACAGGTCCGAGAACCTGCAGGTACACCGATGGCGGCGGCGTCGTCGTCGGCACGGTCGGTTCGGGCATCGCATCAGCATAGATTCCCGCTTGCCAGTGACTTACCAGCGTTCTGCAAGTCGGGTGCAGCGGGCTGCCAGTCGATTCCAACCGGTGCCCGGCACTGTTCTCGTGTCGGACGGACCGACGCACGGAAACGAAGGAGAGCAGACATGCGCAACACCACCATCACCGAGATCACCGCGGCCGGCGCCGAGCTGAACGAGGCGCAGCTGGCGTCCGTGTCGGGCGGCATGCGCGACAGCGGTCGCTCCAGCAAGGTGATCGACGTCGTCGACGGCTGGACCGGAACCGACGCCGACTTCTGATCCGGCACCCGTCGGGGGGTCACGGGGTGCCGCCGCACGGCGGCACCCCGGTGCCCACCGGCCAGAACCTCAGGAGCCACCATGCCGACACCCCACGTCCTGGTGCTGACCCAGCCCGGTGACACCCACGCCGCCGCGGTGACGCGGCACCTGGAGCGGACCGGGACCCGTGTCACCGTCTTCGATCCCGCCGAGTTCCCCTCGGCGGCAACGCTGTCCCTGCACCTGACGCCGACGGGTGCCGCCCGCCGGACCCTGGGCCGCGGCACCGACCGCGTCGACCTGGACACCGTGGACGCGGTGTGGTTCCGCCGACCGCAGGATCCGCGCGCGCACGCCGAGGTGACGGATCCGGCGGTGCGCGAGTACGTCGAGCAGGAGTGCGAGCTGTTCGCGGGCGCACTGTGGGACGACCTCGACGCCCTCGCCGTGCCCGGCACCCGAGCCGACATCCGGCTCGCCGGACGTAAGCAGACCCAGCTGCGGCTCGCCGGCCGGCTGGGCTTCGAGCTCCCACCGACGCTGGTCACCACCGACCCCGACGAGTTCCTCGACTTCTGGGACGGGCACGAGGGCCGGGTGATCACCAAGCCGTTGCAGCGGTCCTGGCTGGTCCGGGGCGACGAGAGCTACGCGCGGATGGCCGAGACGGCGACGACGGTCGACGTCGCAGCCGCCGACGCCCTGCGGCTGTGCCCGGTGATCGCGCAGGCCTACGTCGACAAGCGGGTCGAGTTGCGGGTCACGGTGGTCGGCGGTGCGGTGTTCGCCGCCGAGATCCACAGTCAGGACAGCAATCACACCCGTCTCGACTGGCGGTGCTACGACCAGTCCACCACCCGGTACGGAGTGCACTCCCTGCCCGTCGACGTCGAGCGCCGCTGCCTGCGGCTGGTCGCCGAACTCGGCCTGCGCTACGGCGCGATCGACCTGATCGTCACCCCCGACGGCCGCTACGTGTTCCTCGAGATCAACCCGTCCGGCCAGTGGCTGTGGATCGAGGACGCCACCGGCTTGCCCATCTCCGCGGCGCTGGCCGACCTGTTGCGGTCCGGCGCCGACCGGCACCTGCCGCGACCCGTGATCGGAGCCCAGCCATGACGCCACCGTCCCTGCTCACCGACGCCCTGAGCGTGCTGCGTGACCTCGACCCGAACTCGGCCGATCGCGCGCTGGACCCGTTGCGTGCCGCGCATCCGCGCAGCCGGCTGCGGTTGCTGCGGCACCGCGAATCCGTCGACGACTCCGTGCACTTCGGCATGCTGATCACCGAACCGGGCGTCGGCACCACCACGTTGTCGTGGACGCCGGCGTCCGCGGTGCCGTGGTCGCTGCGCGGCAGCCAGCGCACCGCGGAGTCGATGCTGCTGCGGGTCAACGGGGAACCGCTCGCCATCGAGGAGGCGATGGCGCACCTGGACGTGTTGTGGGAACGGACGGACCTGCTGGACCGGCTGATCACGGTGTGCCTGGTCAGGCAGGAACTCGCCGAGAACCCGGTGCTCCTCGATGCGGGCAGGCTGCAGGAGGCGATGGACGCATTCCGTCGCGCCCGCGGCCTGCTCACCCCGGAGGCGACCAGGGAGTGGATGCGGGAGCGGGCGCTGAGCCACGAGGCGCTCGAGGACCTGGTCGAGCGGGAAGCGGCCGTCGCGGAACTCAAGCAGCGGATCCTCGCCGAGCAGCGTCTCGATCCGTCCCTGCTCGACCGGGCGCGGGTCGTGCGCGTCCGGTTCACGGAGCGGACCTTCGCGGACTCCTTCGTCACCCTGGTCCGGACACGCCCCGGCTCCGACGCCGTCGGCGAGTTCGCCGCGGCGGCCGCCGGTGCGTTCGCGGTGTCGACGGCCGTCACCGGCACCGAGTTCGTCGAGGTCGCCGCCGACAGCGTCGGGCGCGCCCAGCCGGGCACGGTGCTCGGCCCGACCGCGGACCCGGACGGCTGGGTGGTGACGCAGGTGCTCGCGACCTTTCCCAGCACACCGGGACCCCGCGCGGACCGGCAGTTGGCGGACATCGCGTTCGACCGGTGGGTCGCGCAGCGCCGGCGGGACGCCAGGATCGAGTGGTTCTGGGGCGCGGCCGACAAGACCCCCACCGAGCCCACGGGAACCACCGTGAGCATCGACGGCGCGGTGCCGTCGTGACGGTCCGCGTCGTCACGCAGGACGGTCTGACGGATTGCGGTGCCGCGTGCCTGACGATGATCCTCGGCCATCACGGGCACCGGCGGTCCGTCGCCGAGGTGGCCGACGCGATGGGCGCGGGCCGAGACGGCGCCACCGCGCTCGCACTGGTCCAGACGGCCCGCGAGTACGGGCTGGGGGCCCGTGGGCTGGGTGTGCCCGCGGAGGGTGTGCGCGCCGGGGCGGTGCGGCTGCCCGCGGTGGCGCACTGGACCGGCAATCACTTCGTCGTCGTCGAACGGGTCTCCTCGCGGGCGGTGCACATCGTGGACCCGGCTCGCGGTCGCCGACGCCTCACCCACAGCGAGTTCGACGCCGACTACTCCGGGGTGGCCGTCGAATTCGATCGCGGCGCGGTGGCGCCCCGCAAGCGGACACGGCGCTCGCCGTGGCGCGCGGAGGCCGCGGTCGCGCTGCGCCCGCACCGGCGCGTGATCGCTCAGGTGGTCCTGGCGTCGATCGTGTTGCAGGCCGTCGGCATGGCGCTGCCGCTGACCTCCGGTGTGCTCGTCGACCGGGTCGTCCCGACGGCCGATCCGACGCTGTGGTGGACCGTGGCCGCCGTCATCGCGGTGGCCGTGGTCGCGCAGTTCGCGACCGGGCTGGCCCGCAGTGCGCTGCTGGTGCGGCTGCGCACGGGCGTCGACCGGGACCTGACCACGACGGTCGTCGAACGGCTGCTCCGGCTTCCGCTGTCGTACTTCACCCGGCGGGGGACGGCGGACGTGGTCGCGCGGGTCACCTCCGCGGGCGCGGTGCGCGAACTGGTCACGGGTCCGGTGCTCGCGGCGATCCTCGACGCGCCGATCGCCGTCGGCTATCTCGTGGTCCTGCTGTGGTGGTCGCCGACCGTCGGGGTCGGGGTCTGCCTGTTCGCGCTCGTACAGGTGGTGCTCCTCGCCGCGACCGCGCGCCGCGTCACCGAAGCGGGATATCGGGAACTGGCGACGGCCGCGGCCGCCGAGGGCAGGCTGATCGAGGCGGTCGGGGGCATCGAGTCGGTGAAGGCGTCGAGCGCCGAACCCGCGGTCGCGGCCCGGTGGTCCGCGCTGTTCGAGGAAGCGGTCGGTGCCGCCGCCGTCAGTGGCCGGCTGCAGGGCCGACTCGACGCCGCGCTGCAGACGCTGCGCGTCGCCGCGCCCGCAGTGCTGATCGCCGTCGGCGCCCTGCAGGTGATGGAGGGAACGCGTTCCCTCGGAAACCTGATCGCGCTCAACGGAATCGCGTTGGCCGCGCTCGCCCCGGTCGGATCGCTCGTCGGGACGCTGCAGCGACTCCAGGTCGCCGGTGCCCACCTGCGTCGCCTCGGCGACATCCTCACCGCCGCGCCCGAGCAGGACGGTGCCGCGGTCCGCCCGGCGCCGTCGCTGCGCGGCGCGATCACCGTGCGCGGGCTCGGGTTCCGGTACGACACCCGCGCGCCGTGGGTGCTGCGCGGCCTCGACCTCGACATCCCCGCCGGTGCCACCGTGGCCCTGGTCGGACGGTCCGGATCCGGCAAGAGCACCCTGTCGCGGCTCCTGCTCGGCCTCGTCCCACCGAGCGAGGGGAGCGTGCACTACGACGGCGTGGACGCCGCCACCGTGGAGGTGCGGTCGCTGCGCGCGCAGTTCGGGGTGGTGACCCAGGACTGCCCCCTCCACACCGGCAGCATCGCCGACAACATCGCACTGTGCCGCCCCGACGCGGATCCGGGTGACATCGCCGCCGCCGCGCGCGTCGCATGCCTCGACAGCGAGATCGACGCCATGCCGATGGGATACGGGACGATGCTCCGCGACGGCGGCGGACTGTCCGGCGGACAGCGGCAACGACTCGCGATCGCCCAGGCGGTGCTCCCCGGTCCGCGCATTCTGCTGCTCGACGAGGCGACGAGCGCCCTCGACGCGATGACCGAGGCGGCCGTGACCGCGAACCTCGCCGGGCTCGAACAGACCCGCATCGTGATCGCGCACCGCCTCAGCACGATTCGCGACGCGGACCTGATCGTGGTCCTCGACGGTGGACGGATCGTCGAGCAGGGCACGCACACGGACCTGCTCGACGCCGGTGGCGTGTACACCGATCTGGTTCGCGCGCAGGAGCCGGTGACGGCGCGGTGAGCCCGGGTCAGCGGGAACTGAGCCGGCGCTCGCCGTGCGCGTCCCGGACCGCGTCGACGAACGCGGACTTGTGGGCGTTGTAGCGGACGCGGAAGTCGTCGCAGTCGTGGACGCCGTCGATGGTGGAGTCGGTGACGAAGCGGAAGAAGTCGACGGCCGAGTCGACGACCGGGGCGGGCGCGAGTAGGCGCAGCTCGTTGACCATCGCGTCGAGGTCGACGATCGACCGCGCCAGGGCACGTAGTTTCGGATCGTCCGACTCGAGTGCCTGTTCGAGGTCGGCCTCGGCGAGGACGTCCCCGTCGACGTCGACGATGCTGTTGTGGGCGGTGTCGGTGGCTGCGAGGAACCGGACGTAGATGGCCCGGACCTGTGGGTCGGCCGGTGCCGTGACGGGCGTGGGTGCCGGGCGACCGCGGCGGACGGCGAAGACGCCGAGCAGGACGCCGACGATCATCGCGATCGGCACCGCCCACCAGGGTGCACCCTGGTCGGTGAGGGCATCGAGCAGCGAATCCACTTGCCGACTCGAACCACCGCCGGGGGCGAACCCCGGTAGCGACATGTTCACCCGACCGCGTCGCGCAGGTACGCGAGGTCCTCGGCGATGCCGTCGGCCGGGGTCTCGAGAATCACCGGGGCCTGCGCTGTGCGCACGACCTCGGCGAGCACCGCCGGATCGATGGTGCCGTCGGCGAGGTTCGCGTGCCGGTCGCGGGCCGAGTTGAACTCGTCGCGGGAGTTGTTCAGGTGCACGAGGTCGATGCGGCCGGTGATCGCCTTGACCCGCTCCACGACACCGACGAGGTCCTCGCCGCCGGCCCACGCGTGGCAGGTGTCGAGGCAGAAGCCCGCCCCGAAGTCGCCGACCTCGTCCCAGAGTCGGGCGATGTCGTCGAAGTGCCGGGCCATCGCCGCGTCCCCGCCCGCGGTGTTCTCGATCAGGATCGGCAGCGGGAAGCCGCCCTTCTCGGCTTCGCGTTCGAACAGCTTGCGCCAGTTGGTGAATCCCTCGGCCTGGTCCTCGCCGTCGCGGACGTGCCCGCCGTGCACGACGAGTCCGATCGCACCCAGGTCAGCGGCGGCCTTGGCCTGGTCGGTGACGGCCTTGCGGGACGGGATGCGGATCCGGTTGTTCAGCGACGCCACGTTGATCACGTACGACGAGTGCACGACGATGTCGATGGGGGACTGCAGGATCTGCTCGGCCTTCGGGTGCGGCGTCAGCTTGTTCCACTTCTGCGGATCCGTGAGGAACAGCTGCACGACGTCGGCGCCGAGTGCCTCACCGGCGCCGATCGGGTCGTCGTCCTGACGTACGTGGGCTCCGATGCGCATGGACCCGAGCCTACTGGGCGGCGGCGACACATCCGGTTCGGTTCCGGCCCGCCGGTGGGTGGGGGACAAGATCAGGGTGGTCCCTGATGGCGGCTGTCGGCCCCGCCGGTAAGGATGGACGGGTCGGACCGGTCGGTCCGGCTCCCACCGGACCCGCAGGAAAGGCCGTCATGAGCGCGCACGCCGCACCCGACCCGAGTCCCGAGGCAGTCGCAGCCCGGGCCGTCGACCTGACCAAGACGTACGGCTCCGGCGAGACCACCGTCACCGCCCTGGGCGGTGTCAGCGTGGACTTCGCCCGCGGCGAGTTCACCGCCATCATGGGGCCGTCCGGGTCGGGCAAGAGCACCCTCATGCACTGCCTCGCCGGACTGGACTCCGCGACGTCGGGGTCGGTGCTGATCGGGGACACCGACCTCACCGGGCTCTCGGACAAGCAGATGACGGCGCTGCGCCGCGACCGGATCGGTTTCGTGTTCCAGGCGTTCAACCTGGTGCCGACGCTGACCGCGCTGGAGAACATCACCCTGCCGCTCGACATCGCCGGCCGCCGCGTCAACCAGGTGTGGCTGGACTCCGTGCTCACCCGGCTCGGACTGACCGACCGCCTCGACCACCGCCCGAGCGAGCTGTCCGGCGGGCAGCAGCAGCGTGTCGCGTGTGCGCGGGCCCTCGCCGGGCAGCCCGAGATCATCTTCGGCGACGAGCCGACCGGCAACCTCGACTCGCACTCGTCGGGAGAGGTGCTGTCGATCCTGCGGGCGGCGGTCGACGAGTTCGGGCAGACGGTCGTCATCGTCACCCACGACCCCCGCGCGGCCGGCTACGCGGACCGCGTCGTGTTCCTCGCGGACGGCCAGATCGTCGACGAACTGCGTGAGCCGACCGCCGACACGGTGCTCGACCGCATGAAGGGTCTCGACGCTCGCGTGCAGGTTCGGGGCTGAGCCGTGGCGACCGTGGCAAAGAACCCGATGCGCAAGGTCTCCCTGCGCAATCTCGCCGCCCACAAGGTCCGGCTCGCCCTGACGGTGCTCGCGGTGGTGCTCGGCACCGCGTTCGTCACCGGGTCGTTCGTGTTCACCGACACCCTGCAGCGCACCTTCAACGGGTTGTTCGAGGACGCCGCGAAGGGCGTCGACGCCCGGGTCTCGCCCCCCGAGGAGGGGTCGATCGGTGTTCCGCTGAGCGACGCCGAGACCGTCCGCGCGCTTCCCGGGGTCCGGGCCGTGGTGCCCGCCGTCGAGGGGCAGATCGTCCTGCTCGGCGCCGACAAGACCCCGGTGCAGACCGGCGGCGCACCCAGCGTCGGCTCGTCCTTCATTCCGCCGGAGCAGGCGCTCGGCGAGCCGGAGACGTTCGTCGCGGGCGCCCCGCCGACCGCGTCGGGGCAGATCGCCCTCAACGAAGGGGGCGCGAAGCGGGCCGGCCTCACGGTCGGCGACACCACCCAGGTGCTCGTGCCCGCCCACGGCGTGCTCGACGTGACTGTGTCCGGGATCTACGACGTGTCCACGGACACGGGCGGTTTCGTCGGCGCGCTGTTCACCGCGGACCAGGCCACCGAACTGTTCACCGACGGCGAGCACGTGGACTACGTCGACGTGGCCGGTGACGGCAGCCTGACCCCGGACCAACTGCGCGACGAGATCGCCACCGCACTGCCCGACGCGAAGGTGCAGACCGGCGACGAGGTACGCGAGGACGTCAAGGCCGAGGTCACGTCCGCGCTGAAGTTCATGAACTACTTCCTGCTCGCGTTCGGCGCGATCGCCCTGCTGGTCGGCACGTTCATCATCTACAACACCTTCTCGATGATCGTCGCGCAGCGGCTCAAGGAACTGGCGTTGCTGCGCGCCGTCGGAGCCAGCCGTGGCCAGGTCGGGCGCTCGGTGGTCACCGAGGCGCTGGTGGTCGGTGTCCTCGGCAGTGTGATCGGCATCGCCGCCGGTGTCGCGCTCGCCTACGGCCTGCGGGCGATGCTCAACGCCTTCGACGTCGGATTGCCGTCCGGTTCACTGCAACTGGCTCCCCGCACCGTCGTCGTCGCGGTGGTCATCGGCGTGGCCGTCACCGTCGTCAGTGCCTACGCACCGGCACGGCGCGCGGCGAAGATCCCGCCGGTCGCCGCGATGCGCGAGGAACACGCCGCGACGGGTGACTCGCTGCGGGTGCGCACGCTCGTCGGTGCGGTGTTCGGTGTCATCGGAATCGTGTTGCTGGTGGCCGGATCCCAGGGCACCGGCGGCGGCGCGGCCGCGACCGTCGGGATCGGAGCCGCCGCGCTGATCCTCGCGGTGCTCCTCGCCGCGCCGGCACTGTCCCGGCCGGTGGTCGGCGCCCTGGGCGCGATCTTCGCGCGACCCTTCGGCGCAGTCGGAAAGCTCGCCCGCACCAATGCCGTTCGCAACCCTCGCCGCACCGCCGCGACGGCGTTCGCGCTGACGCTCGGACTGATGCTCGTCACCGTCATCGGAGTGTTCGGGTCGTCGGCGAAGGCGAGTGTCGACGACCTCGTCGACAGCGGAGTGACCGCCGACTACATCCTCACCGGGCCGCAACAGATCGGCGTCCCGGTCGGGGCGGCCGCTGCGGTCGCCGCGGTCCCCGGAGTCGAATCGGCGGTGGCGCTGCATCCGCTGCCCGTCACCATCGACGGCGAGGACGAGTACGGCACCGCCATCGGTGGGCAGCTCGACGGCGTCATCGACTACGAACTTCGCGAGGGCAGCGCAGCGCTCGACGGCGCGGTCGTGGTCGTGTCGGAGTCGTTCGCGGCGGAGAAGGGCTGGAGCATCGGTTCACCGGTCACCATGACCAACCGGGACGGCACGGCGGTCACCGCGCAGGTCACCGGCATCCTCGCCGACAACCAGCTGCTCGGTCAGTGGTTCACCTCGGAGAGCGTGTACGAGGAACTCGTTCCCGCGATACTGCGCGCCGACCTGGCGGTTCTCGTCCAGGCCGCCCCAGGCACCGACGTCGCCGCGCTGCGCGGCGACCTCGAGGACGCCACCGACCAGTTCCTGGTGGTGCAGGTCAAGGACCGTGACGAGTTCAAGGGCGAGCAGGGGCAGCAGATCAACACGCTGCTGGCGGTCCTGTACGGCCTGCTCGCGCTGGCAGTGGTGATCGCGATCCTCGGCATCGTCAACACCCTCGCCCTGTCGGTGGTCGAGCGGCGCCGCGAGATCGGCATGCTCCGCGCCGTCGGCATGCAGCGGCCGCAGGTGCGTCGCACCATCTACCTCGAGTCCGTGCTCATCGCGGTGTTCGGTGCCGCCGTCGGTGTCCTGCTCGGCCTCGCGTTCGGCTGGGGCTTCGTCCGCACCCTCGCCGACGAGGGTCTCGGCACCATCGCCGTGCCGTGGGGGCAGGTCGTCGCGATGCTCGTCGGATCCGGCTTCGTCGGCGTCCTCGCCGCACTCTGGCCCGGCATCCGCGCGGCCCGCACCAAGCCGCTGGAGGCGATCGCGGGGGTGTAGAAGATCGTCGAACCCGACTGTGCCGGCGAGTGACTCACTCGCCGGCACGGTCGTGTCCGGGGCCCGATACCGCGGCGGTTGGGCTGGCGCCTCCCTGCGCGAAACCCCTGTGCGCACGGTGTTTCACGTGCGCACAGGAGTAGTGGACGCGCAGCCGGGGTGTGCACGGTCGATTGCCCGTGTGCACGCCCTACTCCGTATGGCGCGGTGGAGACCGCTCCGTTCGACAGGGCGATTCAGGGCTCGACCGGTGCTCGCCGCGCGACGCCGACGCCGTTCACGGTCCGGACCGACCACCGGTCCCCGTCGTGGTGCAGAGTCACGATGCCCGCGTTGGGAATTCGCGGCGCCCACAGGCCGCTGACCGCGCCGATCACCGCCCGGATCAGGCCCCCGTGACTGACCGCGACGATCGCGGAGCGGGGATGACCGGAGGCGAGGTCGTCGAGCGCGGCCAGGCCGCGGCGCGTGAGGGCCGAATGCGGTTCGAGACCCGGGTAGCGGCCGTCCGGCCACAGGTCCCACCGCTCCTCGTCGGTGGAGCCCTCGGCTGCGCCGAAATGCCGCTCCGACAGCCCGGGGTGCGTCACCGACCGCTGCAACCCGAGATGGGTGCCGATGATGTCCGCGGTCTCGCCCGCCCGGGACAGGGGAGAGCTCACCAGCACGTCCCAGCTATGCGTCGCCAGGCTGGCACCGGCATTCGCGGCCTGGGTGCGGCCGACCGCGTTGAGCGGAACGTCCGAGGAACCCTGCAGACGCCGCTCTGCGTTCCAGTCGGTCTCGCCGTGCCGGACCAGTGCCAGAAAAGTCATGATCGCCGCAGGCTAGCACCCTGGACAGCGTCGACAGACCGGCGCACACTTCGGGCAACCGTGTGAGGAGATGGTCAGCGGTGTCCGTACCCGGGCCCCCGATGCCCGACTCGCGATCCCGGCCTCGTCGCAGCGGGCGTCCGTCGGCGGGCCGCATCGCGGACGGGTTCACGGCGCGGCGCCTGCAGCTGGGCCTCACCCAAACCAGACTCGCGGAACTCGCGGGGGTGTCGCGGTCGAGCGTGCAGGCGATCGAGGCCGGCCGGGCGACCGTGCAACTCGACGTGCTCACGGCCGTCGCCGACGTGCTCGGGTGCGACATGGTGCTCGTCGCGCGGGCCGGGCGGCGGCTCCCGTCGCCGTGACGCCCGGCCCGAAACGATCACTCGCAGGCGATGCCGTCGTTGTCGCGGTCGAGGTGGGCGGCGTACCCGGCCTCGCCGCGGTACAGCGGCGTCACGCCGGCATTGCGGGCCTCGGTGCAGTTCTCGTAGTACACCTGGCTCGGTGCGGGTTGCGGCGCAGCGGGAGGCGCAGCCGCGACCTCCGGCGCAGGTGCGACCTGCAGCGCCGGCGGGGCGGGCAGCGGCGGTAGCAGTGGGTTCACCGCATCCGCCGACGCGGACGGGACGAGGGCGACGATCTCGGGAGGCAGAATATCGGCGATGGTCGATGCCGATGCGGCCGAGGTGCCGGACACGACGATGGCGGCCGACCCGGCGATGCCGATCAACAGGCGGCGGAGGTACATGGAGACTCCTGGAGCGCTGGTTGACTGTGAGTCGCTGAGACAATACCGACCGGATTGTTCGTTCGCTCGGGAATGAGGTGTCGGGGCGGGACGTCGACCTGCATGTCTCGGGTTCACGCGACGCGAGCGGGCGGCGGCGCGCACACCGAAGTTCTGGGACAGTGGAGTCCTGACGTGGTACGACCCGGGGAGGACCGATGGACGCCATGCACCCTGCGGCGCAGCGACGGGCGCACGTCACCGCGCAGGTGCGGCGGTGGTGCGAGGAGGCCCGGGTCGACGGTGCCCACCGCGAGTTGTCCGCGGACGCCGCGGTCCTGATCGCGGCCGGCCACCTCGACGAGCCGACCAGGCAGGTGCTCGCGAACCGGCGCCACATCGGTCGCCCGCTGCCCGACATCGGCGGGTTCGGTGCGCTGCGTGCTCTCGCCGACGACTACGTCCGGCTCGACCACAAGGCCCGGGCGATGCGTCCTGGAGCGCTCCAGGTGTTGGCGTCCTACCGGGCCGGGGAGGTGGAGCGCCGACTGCTCACGGCACGCGCGAGGTTCACCCATTCGCCTGCGCACTATGCGAACGGCGTGCGGACCATCCGGCGCGATCGCCGCGACGGTGTGCATCTCGAACCGGCGCAGCGGGACGCGCTGTTCGACGCCCTGGCGCGGACCCCCGCCCCGCTGGGCGAGCACCGTACCGACCAGGCGACCGCGGCGGCGGTGAACGTCGCCGCGGAGCGGCTGGCCGGCCTGACCGAGCGGACGCGGTGGGCAGCAGCCGGACGACGCGCCGCGGACGCACTCGGAGCGACCGTCGGGCAGCCGGGGGATCGGTTCGCGGATCGGTTCGACGCCCTGCTGTACCTCGCGGGGACGCTGTACGACCGGATCGACGGCTCCGCGGCCTGGCACAGCGACCACTTCGCGGTCCAGCGTGCGCAACTCGACCTCGCCGACGAGCTGACGCAGATCGCGGTCGACACCCTCGCGTTGCGGGGCATCGGCGGCGAACTCGCGACGGCGATGCAGGCGGCGCACGGAGAGGCCGCTCGGGAGCAGATCCGGTCCCGGCAACGCGCGCTCGAACCGGTGTGGGACCAGCTCGTCGAACGAGTAGCGGCGCTCGCCCGGATCGGTGACCTCCTCGGCGAGGCCGAGGGTCGGCTGCGGTCGATCGCGGCGGTGCAGCGCACCATGAGCCTGGACTCGCGGATCGACGAACTCGTCGCGCGGGCGGGCAACCGCGAGATGTCCACCGCGAACACCCACAACGTCGGCGACCAGATCGGCGGCGTCGACGAGCTCATCCTGGGCTGTCAGGCGTTGCTGCACGGCGACATCCTGGCGTTGCAGACCCGGTCGCGCTGACGGTCAGGTGCCGGCGCCCACCAGCCGCAGCGCCAGCTCCGCGTAGAGGTCGGCGACGGCGTCCGGGTCGGTGAACCCGCCGCCGGGGAACCAGCGGCACACGTCGACGCACAGCGAGTTGATCGCCAGGTTCACGCCCGCGACGTCGGGCACGACGAACGAGCCGTCCTTCGCCCCGGCGCGGATGATGCGCTCGATGACGCGGCTGATCTCGCGTCGCAGCGTGAGGATTTCGCGGTAGTGGTCCGGCGACAGGGCCGTCAGTTCGTACTGCACGACGCGTCCGCGGGCGTGGTGCGTGGCCTGCCAGCTGGTGAATGCGCGCACCACCGAGGCGAGTCTGACCGCCGGGGTCTCGTCGATCGGGTCGGCGGCGGTGAGGAGTTCCACGCACAGCAGGTGGCCCTCGTAGCTGATCGCGTAGAGCAGCTCCTCCTTGGACTTGTAGTGCGGGTACATCGCCGCGGGGGAGAGTCCGAGCCGCGCCGCGATGTCGCGGGTGGTCGTGCCGCCGTAGCCGTTCTCCGCGAACGCCTCGGCGGCCGCCACGCGAATCCGCGCGGCTGCCTTCGACTCGCTGACCACGGTGTTGGGCCTGGTGAGGCGTACCGCGTCGGTCTCGCTCATTCCTCACCTTCCTGTCGCCTGTCGGCCTTGACAACGGCCGGTCACAGGGTGAGTATAAGCATGCGCTTAGATATGAGCGAGCGCTTAGTTCGCGCTCACCGGCAGGCGGAAGGCGGCCGCGCACCGTTCCCCGACGATGCGGGCCTCGATCTGACACAGAAAGCACGCCATGAATCTGAAACTGACCGAGGCGGAACTCGAGTTCCGCGACGAACTGCGGACGTTCTTCACCACGCAGATCCCCGCGGAGATCCGTGAACGCGCCGCCGGCGGCGAACTGTCCCGGGACGACTTCGTCACCACGCAGAGGATCCTCAACGCCAACGGTCTCGCCGTGCCGCACTGGCCGGCCGAGTGGGGCGGCCGGAACTGGACGCCGGTGCAGCGCCACATCTACCTCGACGAGATGCAGCTCGCGGGTGTCCCGGATCCGCTGGCCTTCAACGCCGACATGGTCGGCCCCGTGATCGCGGCGTTCGGCTCGCAGGAGCAGAAGGAGAAGTTCCTTCCCGGTACCGCGAACCTCGACATCTGGTGGTGCCAGGGCTTTTCCGAGCCCGAGGCCGGCTCCGACCTCGCCTCCCTCAAGACCCGCGCGGTGCGCGACGGCGACAGCTACATCGTCAACGGCCAGAAGACCTGGACCACCCTCGGTCAGCACGCCGACTGGATCTTCTGCCTGGTCCGCACCGACCCCAACGCGCCGAAGCGGCAGCAGGGCATCTCGTTCCTGCTGATCGACATGAAGACCCCGGGCATCACCGTCCGGCCGATCAAACTGATCGACGGCGGCCACGAGGTCAACGAGGTGTGGTTCGAGGACGTGCGCGTCCCCGCCGAGAACCTCGTCGGCGAGGAGAACGCCGGCTGGTCCTACGCGAAGTTCCTGCTCGGCAACGAGCGCACCGGCGTCACCCGCACCGGTGCCAGCAAGGCCCGACTGGCCAAGGCCAAGAAGTACGCCGCCGAGACGAAGGTCGGTGACGGCTCCCTCCTCGACGACCCGCTGTTCGCGGCGCGTTTCGCCGAACTGGAGAACGAACTCGTCGCGCTCGAGCTGACCCAGCTCCGCGTCGTCGCCAGCTCCGCGGACGGCAAGCCGAACCCGGCCTCGTCGCTGCTGAAGCTGCGCGGCTCCGAGCTGCAGCAGGCCACCACCGAGCTCCTGATGGACGTCGCCGGCCCCGATTCGCTGCCGTTCGACGGCACCGACATCGCGTCACCCGACTGGGCGCAGCGCAGTGCCCCGGTCTTCCTGAACTACCGCAAGGTCTCGATCTACAGCGGATCGAGCGAGGTTCAGCGCAACATCATCTCCTCCTCGATTCTCGGATTGTGAGCAGCTGCCATGGATTTCGAACTCAATGACGAACAGGTCATGTTGCGGGACACCACCCGCGAGCTGCTCGGCCGCAGCTACGACGCCGAGAAGCGCAACGCCGTCACCGCCGAGGGCAAGGGCTGGAGCGACGACGTGTGGGGCAAGCTCGCCGAGATCGGTCTGCTCGGCCTCCCGTTCGCCGAGGAGGACGGCGGCATGGGCGCCGGACCGGTCGAGACGATGGCCGTGATGACCGAGATCGGCCGGGCGCTCGCGCCGGAGCCGTTCCTCGACGGTGTCCTCACCCCGGGCGGACTGGTGTCCGAGGTGGGCTCCGCCGATCAGCGCGGCAAGATCCTCCCCGGTGTCGCGGAGGGCACCACGCTCCTCGCCTTCGCGCATTCCGAGCCCGGCAGCCGCTGGCCGCACGAGGTCGTCGCGACCTCCGCTGTCCGGTCCGGTGACGGCTGGACCCTGACCGGCACCAAGAACCCGGTGCCGCACGGTGACTGCGCCGACACGCTCGTCGTCAGTGCCGTGCTGCCCGACGGCGGCATCGGCCTGTTCCTCGTCGCCGCCGACGCCGCCGGCGTGACCCGCAAGCCCTACGCCACCCACGACGACCTGCGTGCCGCGCAGATCGAGTTCGTCGGCGCCACCGCCGAACAGCTCGGCGACGGCGGCGACGCCTCCGCCGCGATCACGGCCGCGCAGGTGCGCACCCAGGCGGCGCTGTGCGCCGAGGCCGTCGGAGCGATGCAGGAAACGCTGCGCCTGACCACCGAATACCTCAAGCAGCGCAAGCAGTTCGGAGTTCCGCTGGCCAGGTTCCAGGCGCTGACCCAGCGCGCCGCGGACATGTACGTCGAGCTCGAGCTGGCGAGCAGCATGAGCCTGTACGCCACGATGAACCTCGCCGACGGCATCGTGGACCCGATCGTCGCCTCGCGGGCCAAGCTGCAGGTCAGCCGCGCCGCCCGGCACATCGGCCTCGAGGCGATCCAGATGCACGGTGGCATCGGCATGACCGCGGAATACCCTGTGGGGCATTATGTCTCGCGCCTCACTGCCATCGGGCACACCCTCGGCAGTGCCGACGACCACCTCCGCGTGCTCGCCGGAGCGGTCGCCGACCACGACATGGTCGAGCTCGCCAAGTAGGCGCCCGCCCAGCGGATCCCCTCACGCCGCGGCCCCGTCGACACTCGGTCGGCGGGGTCGCGGTTCGTGTTCGGCAGCGGGGGATGACGACGCGATGCGGTCCGACACCAACGCCGTCGTGCCGTCCACCTGGCACGCGCTCGGCGGTGCGAGCAGGGGCACCGTCTGCGACCTCGACGGCCGGGTCCACGGCCAGCGTGGACTCCACGTCCTCGACGGCGCGCTGATCCCCGGGGCCGCGGCGTGCAACCCGTCCACGACCATCGCGGCCGTGGCCGAACGGGCGCTGGACAACCCGGTCGCACACGACGTCGGGACCGTCACCTGAACGGATGTCCCGGTTTCCGCCCCGAACCGCAGGACGTGGATCGACAATGGTTCCGTCGCGCGGGCATCCGACGGAGGGGATGTGATCGTGGTGTGGGGTACCGCTGTTCGTCGTCGAGCGGTTGTCGTCGCCGCCGCGGCTGCGCTGCTGCCACCGCTGGGGAACGTGGCCGCCGCGCCGGTGGCGGACACCTCCGGGGTGGTGCAGGAGTACGACGGCGTGGGGCGGGTCGCCGCCGCGCGCGCCGACTGTGGTCCCGGATCGTCGCCGGAGCCGGGCCTGCAGGGCGACGTTCCCGCCGGCGACCGCGACACCGGCCGCAGCGCACAGGGATACGACTGCAACATCACGCGCGTCGGCGGATACGCCGGGGACGGCAGCGGAATCGTCTCCGCGAGCTACGACAACTGCGCCTACATGGGATCCGTCTTCCCCAGTGCCGTCCTCGGCCCCTCCCCGGGGGTGCAGGTGGTCGACGTCTCCGACCCGACCCACCCGGTGCCGACCGTCCGGTTGACCGAGCCGGCGATGGTGGCAGGCACCTGGGAGAGCCTCAAGGTGCACCCGGGCCGAAAGCTGTTGGTGGGCACCGGAGTTCCCGCCCTTCTGGGTGCCGGTCTGCTGTCGGTGTACGACGTCTCCGATTGCGCGCACCCGCAACTGCTCAACCCCGGGCCGGGTACCAGCCTGCAGATGCCGCTGCCGATCACCGCCCACGAGGGCGGGTTCTCGCCGGACGGCCGCACCTACTGGTCGTCGGGTGTCGAGGGGGTGCTGAGCGCGGTCGACCTCGCCGACCCCACCGAACCCCGGGTGATCTGGCAGGGCTGGACCGGGATGTCCGCGCACGGATTCGGGATCAGCCCCGACGGAAACCGCATGTACCTGTCCAACAACTTCGGCGGCCTCACCGTACTCGACACCGGCGCCGTCCAACGCCGCGACCCGAATCCGCAGGTGCCGCAGGTGGCGAGGATGTCGTGGACGGACGGCTGGGCGACGCAGCACAGCATCCCGGTCACCTACGACGGCCATCCGTACCTCTTCACCGTCAACGAAGGCGGATCCGGCGGCGTCAAACTGATCGACGTCGCCGACGACCGGGAACCGGAGGTCGTGAACACGATCAAGCTCGAGATCAACCTGCCTGAGAACATCGACAGCCAGATCGGTTCGGGGATGGGCGGCTCGGTGTTCGCCTACGAGTCGCACTACTGCTCGGCGGACCGCCCGGTGAATCCGACCGCCCTGGCCTGCGGCTGGTTCTCCTCCGGCATCCGGGTCTTCGACGTCACCGACCCGCACGACGTCCGGGAGATCGGCTACTACAACCCGCCCGCCATGACCGACCGCAACCTCGACCGCCTCAACTCGTCCCACGCGCTGGCCTCGCTCCTGGGAGTGCCGCTGCTCAGCGTGCCCGCGGTCGTGCAGGCCACCGCAGGCGGCCAGTTCGACCCCGGCCAGGCGGTCACCCCGCGCACCGGGATGGTCGTGGGCGGTGACCTGTCCACGGACTGGTGCATCTCCCCACCGGAATGGCGTGGCAACGACCTGTGGGTCACGTGCACGGACAACGGATTCCTGACCCTGCGGCTCGACGAGAAGGTGTACACGCCGCCGCCGGACCAGGTGTCCACCGTCGGCTCATGATCCGGTTCGTGCGGCCGGCCGCGCTCGCGTCGCTGGCACTGCTGCTACTCGTGGTGGGGGCGGCGCTGCGTCCCCTCGTGATCCCGGAGACGCCCCACGCGGCTCCGGTGCTCGACGACGTCGAGATCGGGTTCGTCCAGGACATGGCCGCGCACCACCAGCAGGCGCTGCTGATGACCGGGCGCCTGGCGTCCGATGTCGACCCGGTGGTCACGGCCCTGGCCCGGCAGATGAGCGACGCCCAGCGGGTCGAGACGGGCACCCTGCTCGGCTGGCTGCGTCTCGTCGAGGCCCCGCCGACGAATCCGCGGCCGATGGCCTGGCAGCCCGCGGTCGGGCACGAGCACGCCGGGGCGGCCGAGGACGCGATGCCGGGGATGGCGACGACCGCGGAACTCGACGCGCTCGCTGCCGCGCACGGGCGCGAGGCCGAGGTGCTGTTCCTGCAGCTGATGCAGCGACACCACCTGGGCGGTGTCGCGATGGCCCGCGCCGCCGACCAGGTGCTCACCGGAGGTCCGGTCGAACAGGCAGCCCGCGACATGATGCAGGAACAGGGCAGGGAAGCCGGCCTGATGACGCTGATGCTCGCCCAGCGCGGCGCCCGGCCGCTCGGATAGCCGGCCGAATGCGACCCGTCCCGACGCGCCTCCCACGATCCGGAGGTGACGGACGTTAGCGTTCGCCGTGGTGTACCGGAGCGCGCGGTACCCGGGCGTGCGGAGCGCGTCGGGGCCGGACCGCGGCTCCACCGGAGTGTGAGTGTTCGAAGTTCGGCAACGATGTTCGAGTAGGTGTTCTCCGATGGCCACTGTTCCTCCTCCCACCAAGAAGATCGTCGGCGCGGGTGTGTTCCTCGCCGGTCTCGTCGGCGCAGCCGTCGGCATCTACGCCCTCGACGTCGAGATCGCCGTCGCCTGGCTCGTCGTGGCGACGCTGTCCGGTTTCTACCTGCTCAAGCTGCGGGCCGACACGCGTGGCCGGCAGGGCGGGTCGCCCTCCTGAGGCGACCCCACTTTGACCAGCCTGTGACCTGGGCGGTAAGGTCTTCTGTCGGCGTGCGGTACGGCGTGCATCCTCGGGTGCGGTCGTAGCGCGGGTTCCCGGGTCTCCACTGGCCGCCGGGGACGGATCCGGACCGCACGCACCGGCCAGCAGCTACACGACATGACGAGGAAGTGCTGTGTCTACCTACGCCCCGAAGGCAGGTGACGTGACCCGCCAGTGGTACGTCATCGATGCCACCGACGTGGTGCTCGGCCGCCTTGCCGTCCAGGCAGCGAACCTGCTGCGCGGCAAGCACAAGCCCACCTTTGCCCCCAACGTTGACGGCGGCGACTTCGTCGTCATCATCAACGCCGACAAGGTTGCCGTCTCCGGCAACAAGCGGCAGGACAAGTACATCTACCACCACTCCGGCCACCCGGGCGGCCTCAAGGCCCGCTCCGTCGGCGAGGTGCTCGAGAACAACCCGGACCGTCTCGTGGAGAAGGCCGTCATCGGCATGATCCCGAAGAACAAGCTGGGCCGCGCGATCGCGGGCAAGCTCAAGGTCTACGCAGGCCCGAATCACCCCCACGCCGCGCAGCAGCCGGTTCCGTTCGAGATCAAGCAGGTGGCCCAGTGACCGAGCAGAACGAGAACGCCGAGGTCGTCGTGGAGGAATTCGCCTCCGAGCCCGAGGTCGTCGAGGAGTACGTGGCCGAGGAGTCCGTTGCTCCCGCCGCCCCGATCTACATCGATCGCCCGATCCAGACCGTCGGCCGCCGCAAGGAAGCCGTCGTCCGCGTCCGCCTGACCCCCGGCAACGGTGGGTTCAAGCTCAACGGCCGCACCCTCGAGGACTACTTCCCGAACAAGGTGCACCAGCAGCTGATCAAGGCTCCGCTGGTCACGGTCGAGCGCACCGAGTCCTTCGACGTCACCGCCATCCTCAACGGTGGCGGCCCGTCCGGTCAGGCCGGCGCCCTGCGTCTCGCGATCGCCCGCGCCCTGATCGAGGTCACCCCCGAGGATCGTCCGGCCCTCAAGAGCGCCGGCTTCCTCACCCGTGACGCCCGCGCCGTCGAGCGCAAGAAGTACGGCCTGAAGAAGGCCCGCAAGGCTTCGCAGTACTCGAAGCGCTGATGCGTCACCGGCCCCGCCGCTCGCGGCGGGTGTCCGGAACCTGTTCCACCCGAGAGCAGGCGTCCAGCACCACCGGACGCCTGCTCTCGGCGTAGAAATGCACAATTGCGGGAAACAGCAGGACCACGGAAACACAGAACGACAGGGGTCTCGATTCATGGGTCGGATGTTCGGTACGGACGGTGTGCGCGGGTTGGCGAACGCGGATCTCGACGCGGAGCTGGCACTGCGCATCGCCGGGGCGGCCGCCTCGGTGCTGGCACTGTCCGAACGGGGCACCCCCCGACCGACCGCGGTCGTCGGCCGCGACCCCCGCGCCAGCGGTGAGATGCTCGCCGCCGCCGTCACCGCCGGACTGTGTGCGGCCGGTGTGGACGTCGTCGACGTCGGCGTGCTGCCCACCCCCGCGGTGGCACACCTGACCGATGCCTACGAGGCAGCCCTCGGCGTCATGATCTCCGCCTCGCACAACCCCATGCCCGACAACGGCATCAAGATCTTCGCGGCGGGCGGACACAAGCTCGACGACGAGTCCGAGGACCGGATCGAGGCCGCCCTCGCCGACCACGACCTGATTCCGCGGCCCACCGGCGCGGCGATCGGACGCGTCGTGGCGGCACCCGATGCCGCCGAGCGCTACCTCGCCCACCTCGCCCGCGCGACGAGCCACCGCCTCGACGGGATCACCGTCGTCGTCGACGGCGCGAACGGTGCGGCCGCCGTCGTCGGTCCGGAGGCGTATCGGGCCGCCGGTGCGACGGTCATCGAGATCCACACCAGCCCGGACGGCTACAACATCAACGACGGGTGCGGCTCCACCCACCTCGACGATCTGCAGGCCGCCGTCGTCGCGCACGGCGCCGACCTCGGCATCGCCCACGACGGCGACGCCGACCGCTGCCTCGCCGTCGACGCGACCGGCGCCGTCGTCGACGGCGACGCGATCATGTCCATCCTGGCCGTCGCCATGCGCGACTCGGGCGAGCTCACCGACAACACCCTCGTGGCGACGGTGATGAGCAACCTCGGTCTGCACATCGCCATGCGCGAAGCCGGTATCGAGGTCCGTACGACCGCCGTCGGCGACCGCTACGTGCTCGAGGAACTGCGGGGCGGTGGCTTCAGCCTCGGCGGCGAGCAGTCCGGCCACGTTGTTCTCCCCGGCTTCGGCACCACCGGCGACGGGGTACTGACCGCCCTGCGGCTGATGCACCGGATGGCGCAGACCGGCACGTCCCTCGCGGATCTGGCCTCCGTGATGCGCACCCTGCCGCAGGTCCTCGTCAACGTGAAGGTCACCGACAAGGCCGCCGTCGCCGTCGCACCGCAGGTGCTCGCCGCGGTCGCGGAGGCCGAAGCCCGGCTCGGCGACACCGGACGCGTGCTGCTGCGCCCCTCCGGCACCGAACAGCTGGTCCGGGTGATGGTCGAGGCCACCGAGTTCGAGATCGCCCGCAGCCTCGCCGACGGCCTCGCCGACCGGGTCGCGTCGGTCTGACGCAGCGGCGGGCGGAACCGATCCGCGGTCCGCTGCGTCTGACACCGTGACGGTGCAGCCGACAGTGGGGATGTTTCACGTGGACGGGAAACTGGTGCTCGACGAGGCGACCGTGCGTTCGGTCGCTGCCGCACTGACGGATTCGGCGGCGGAGCTCGCGCTGCTCGCCGACCGGATGGACGCGCTCGTCGCCGTCGCCGGGGACCGGGGCAGGCTCGTGCGAGCGGTCCGAGACTGGGCGCGGTGGACCACGGTCGATGCCGACGCGTTGTCCCTGACCGCGGGGCGGTGCGCGGGGCTCGACGCGGGCACCGCGGCGCACCTCCGGACTCTCGACTCGTGACCTCCGGCGAATCCGTCGCCGCCGTGCTCGACCGCGGAGCAGTGGGCCTGCGCTACTTCACGCTGTTCGTGCCCCGCGCCGAAGCGGTGGAGGGGGTCGGCGCCGGGGACCTGCCGACGCTCTACCACGCGCACCGCGGAGTCGACCTCGACGCGATGCTCTCCGGCGCGGACGCGCTGCACGGCGCATCCGCGGTCCTGCGGGCGCACCTGTTGGCACAGGAGCAGGCGGCGGCGCGCATGGCGGCCGCCTGGACCGGGGTGGCCGCCGACGCCGCGCTCACGGCAACGGCCCGTCGACTCGACCATGGCCGGGACACCTGCGCTGCGGTCACGGCGGCCGCCGACGCCCTCGCCTCCGGCTCCGCCGTGATCCGCGACGCGGTCCGGGCGCAGGCCGAGTTCACGCTCCGCCTCGACGTGACGGGGATCGGTGGGCGCGACGTCGCGGACATCGACCGGGCGCTCGCCGCCGCCGCCGACGGCGACGCCGTACAGGCGGCGTGGCTGCGTGAGGTGCTGGTTCCGCACGTGCGCGCCCACGTGCTCGCGCTCACCGATCTGTGCGCGCTGACCACCTTCGTCGTCGACGGAGTGCAGCGGATCCTCTCGCGCGCGGTCGACACGGTCGGTCCGCCCGGCGACGAGACGGTCGTTGCGGAGGCCGCTGCCGCGGCGGCCGGTCCCGTGCCCGTGGTGCCGGTGGAGCCCGCGCCGGCCGTGGATCCGGAAACAACCGAGGCGGTACCGGACGCCGACCACGGCACGCTCGGCTTCGGAGCGACCGGCGGCGGCCGACGGGACCGGGCGGCCGCCACGGTCGTCGAACCGTCGGTCGACGACGACATCGGCGCGGAACTGGCGGACGCGGGCCCGCTGTGAGGATCGAGGATCTGCGGGAGCAGCTGAGCGCCACGGTGGGCCGGGTCGAGGAGTCGATCGCGGCCGCCACGCGTGCTGCGGCCCTGTGGGCACCGCCCGAGCCGTGCACCGACCGTTCCGACCCGGGCGCCGGACATCCCGCGCCCGAGTGCGACTACCCGCGCAGGAGCTGGCTGGTCTGATCCGGCTCCTCGAGGTCCGGCACCAGCGTTGTGTGGGGAATCTCGGCGTCGGGTGTCGCGAACACGTCGTACTCGGTGGCACCGGTCAGGTGGTAGAGCAGGTACCCCGTCAGCAGGGCGCGGGTCGTGCGTTGGGTGCCACGCTGCGGCGTGCCCGCCCCCAGCGCTCCCAACAGCGAACGTCCCTCGGCGAGGCCGGTACCCGACGCCTTGTCGACGCTGCGCAGGATCGCCTGCCCGGCCCACGTGGCGGCCAGCGAACGGGCGTTGCAGTTCATCGAGTCCAGGTCCTCTTCCGCGGCGAGAACGAGCGCGGGACCGGTCTGCTTCGCGGCGAACGTCTCCGCCGGTGGGGCGGTCGGCGCCGGGAACAGCGCGGCGACCGCGGGGGAGCCGTGCTCGGCGGCCGCGATCACCGCGGCGCCCGCGCCCATCGCGTGCCCCGCGAACGCCACCCGATCCCGCGCGACGCTGATCTTGCCGGGGCCCAGCCGAACCCCGGTGCAGATGTCGGCGGCGGACCGCAGATCCGAGGCCAACGTCAGGTGGGAGGGGATGGGGGAGCGCTGCGTGCCGGGGGCCGCGACGACGAAGCCCCAGGACGCGAGATGGATCAGCAGTTCGCGGTACCGATCGGTGCTCGTCATCCAGGCGTGCCCGAAGACGACCGCGGGCAGCGAGTACCCCTCGGTCGGCGTGTACACCACGCCGGGGAGACCGGCCAACGCGAGGTCTCCCCGCAGCACGGGGTGCGGTCCACGCTTGGACAGACGGGAGACCAGATTCTTCGTAGTCGGCGCCACGTGCACGACCGTATCCGATACCGCGGCCGGGGACGTGCGAAGGACCGGCCACGCGGGGGTCCGTTCGGCGTAGCGGCCCGCCCGGCCGGGAACGGCGGGTGTGGCGTGAGCCCTCCCACCTGGTGGCCCTTGCCGTCGTCGGTGCCCAGTACGCTTGGACACCATGTGCGGAATCGTGGGATACGTCGGCCACCGCCAGGCCCTGGACGTGGTGGTGAAGGCACTGCGCCGGATGGAGTACCGCGGCTATGACTCCGCCGGGATCGCGGTCCTGGACGGTGCGGGCGGGCTCGCCGTGGAACGGAAGGCGGGCAAGCTCGACAATCTGACCGCCGAACTGGACGAGGTCGGTGCCGACCGGTTCGCCGGTACCGCGGGGATGGGGCACACCCGGTGGGCGACCCACGGGCGCCCGACCGACCGCAACGCGCATCCCCACCGTGACGCCAGCGGCAAGCTGGCGGTGGTGCACAACGGCATCATCGAGAACTTCGCGCCGCTGCGGCAGGAGCTCGAGGCGTCGGGTGTGGAGTTGCGCAGCGACACCGACACCGAGGTGGCGGTCCATCTGGTCGCGCAGGCGTACGCCGAGGGGGAGACCGCGGGCGATTTCGTGGCGAGCGCGCACAAGGTGCTGCGCCGGCTCGAGGGCGCCTTCACGCTGGTGTTCACCCACGCCGACCACGCGGACACCATCGTCGCCGCGCGCCGCTCGACGCCGCTGGTCGTGGGGGTCGGCGAGGGCGAGATGTTCGTCGGGTCCGATGTCGCGGCGTTCATCGAGCACACCCGGGACGCGATCGAACTCGGTCAGGACCAGGTGGTGGTCATCACCGCCGGCGGATACGAGATCACCGACTTCGCCGGGAACGAGGCGTCCGGACATCCGTTCCGGATCGACTGGGATCTCGAGGCCGCGGAGAAGGGCGGCCACGACTACTTCATGCTCAAGGAGATCGACGAGCAGCCCGCCGCCGTCGCCGACACCCTGCTCGGGCACTTCGAGGACGGCAGGATCGTGCTCGACGAGCAGCGGCTGTCCGATCAGGAACTGCGCGACGTGGACAAGGTCTTCGTGGTCGCCTGTGGCAGCGCCTACCACTCGGGGCTGCTCGCCAAGTACGCGATCGAGCACTGGACCCGGCTGCCTGTCGAGGTGGAGTTGGCCAGCGAGTTCCGGTACCGCGACCCGGTCCTGGACCGGTCGACGCTGGTGGTGGCGATCTCGCAGTCCGGTGAGACGGCAGACACCCTCGAGGCGGTCAAGCACGCCAAGGATCAGAAGGCCCGGGTGCTCGCGATCTGCAACACCAACGGCGCCCAGATCCCGCGCGAGGCGGACGCGGTTCTCTACACCCGGGCCGGTCCGGAGATCGCCGTCGCGTCGACGAAGGCGTTCCTGGCCCAGGTGACCGCGAACTACCTGGTCGGACTCGCCCTTGCGCAGGCGCGCGGCACCAAGTACCCGGACGAGGTCGCGCGCGAGTACGGCGAGCTCGAGGCGATGCCCGCGCTGGTGTCGCGGGTGCTCGACACCGTCGAGCCGGTGCGGGCGCTGGCCCGGGAGTTCGCGGACGCGTCGACCGTGCTGTTCCTCGGCAGGCACGTCGGGTACCCGGTGGCGCTCGAGGGTGCGCTCAAGCTCAAGGAGCTGGCGTACATGCACGCGGAGGGCTTCGCCGCCGGTGAGCTCAAGCACGGCCCGATCGCGCTGATCGAGGAGGGTCTGCCGGTCATCGTGGTGATGCCGTCCCCGAAGGGGCGTGCGGTGCTGCACTCGAAGCTGGTCTCGAACATCCAGGAGATCAAGGCGCGTGGTGCCCGCACGATCGTCATCGCGGAGGAGGGTGACGAGATGGTGCGGCCGCACGCCGACCACCTGATCGAGATCCCGCCCGCCGCGACGCTGCTGCAGCCGCTGCTGTCCACGGTGCCGCTGCAGGTGTTCGCGGCCGAGGTCGCGCGTGCCCGCGGCTACGACGTCGACAAGCCGCGCAACCTCGCGAAGTCCGTCACCGTCGAATGACAGCCGGTCTCGGCGTGTGACGGATCTTCCGTCACACGCCGACACTCCGCTTCAGCGGACGATGACCTGGCCTGTCGCGCTGGGGTGTTCGGTGCACCGATACATGTACGTGCCGGGTCTGCCGAACGTGTGGCTGTAACTGCCGCCGGACATGGTCTCGCTGGCGAAATAGTCGAGCGCCGTGGACGGCCCGGTGGCGGTGACGTTGTGCTCGCCGCTGTTCCCGTCGAACATCCAGGTCACGGTGTCGCCGATCTGGATTCGGATCGTCGCCGGACGGAACGCGAGCCGGGTCACCTCCACGGTGCGCTCGGACACGGTGTTCACGTCGGGCTGGGCGGTGGCGGGAGTGCCGATCGTCACGAGGAGGACGGCCGCCGCGCACGACAATGTGACTCGAATCACATTCATGGTTCGATACTACTCGGTGACGAAGACGGTGCCGGTCATGTTCGGGTGCAGGGTGCACAGGTAGGGGTAGGTGCCCGGTTCGGTGAACGTCTCGGTGAACGACCCGGTCGTGCGGATCGGGCTCCGGAACTCCGACGGCGCCGACGTGTCGGCGGTCACGTTGTGGGGAAGGCCGTTGTCGTCGAACTCCCACGTCACGGTTTCGCCGACCCGGATGGTGACGGTCTCCGGCGTGAACCTCATGCCGGCCACCCGCACCGTCGTGGTGCCCGACTCCGAGGTCGGCGCGGTGGTCGACGGTTCCGTGCCGTCCGTCCCGCTACCGCAGCCCGCGAGCACGGCGGTGAGCAGCAGGGCGGTGGCCGCGAACGTACGCATGGACCGAGCGTAGTCCTGCCGATACCGTCGACCCGTCGTTGGTGTCCGTGACGTGAGGAGCCCCGGTGCGCGAATTCCACACTGTCGATCAGGTCCGTGCGGCCGAGGCGCCGCTGCTCGCCGCGTTGCCCGACGGCGCCCTGATGCGCCGCGCCGCACACGGTCTCGCTCGCGTAGTGGCATCCGAATTGCGTTCCCGCACAGGTGGAGTCGCAGGCCGGTCGGTCTCGCTGCTCGTGGGCTCGGGGGACAACGGCGGTGACGCGCTGTGGGCGGGCGCGCTGCTGCGACGCCGCGGTGTCGACGTGCGGGCGGTGCTGCTCGACCCGGCACGCGCGCACGGCCCGGGCCTCGCGGCGTTGCGGGCCGCCGGGGGTCGGGTGGTCGCGGACCCGGGGGATCCCGATCTGGTGCTCGACGGGATCGTCGGGATCTCCGGACGCGGTCCGTTGCGTCCCGCCGCCGCCGAGTTGGTCGCCGCGGTCATCGCGCCGATCGTCGCCGTCGACCTTCCCAGCGGCGTCGACCCCGATACCGGCGCGACCTCGGGTCCCGCGGTGACGGCCGCGGTGACCGTCGCGTTCGGGGCCCTCAAGCCGGTGCACGTGCTCGCCGCGTCGCGATGCGGCAGAGTCGAACTCGTCGACATCGGGCTGGACCTTCCGGTGCCCTCGATCTCGGCGCTGACACCGGACGAGGTCGGCGCTCGCTGGCCGCTACCCGGGGCCGGCGACGACAAGTACTCGCAGGGTGTGGTGGGGGTGATCGCCGGTGGTGCGCGTTATCCCGGTGCCGCGGTGCTGTGTGCCGGTGGCGCGGTGGCGGCGACATCGGGGATGGTCCGATACGCGGGATCGGCTGCGCCGCAGGTGCTCTCGCGGTGGCCGGAGGTGGTCGCGGTCGACGCCGCCGCCGATGCGGGGCGGGTGGAGGCGTGGGTGGTCGGGCCCGGGATCGGGACCGGCGCGGCCGCGCGGGAAGTGGTCGCGTTTGCGCTCGGGACCGACCTTCCCGTGCTCGTCGACGCCGACGGGCTGTCGGTGCTCGCCGCCGAACCGGGGCTCGTCGCCGGGCGGGCGGCACCGACGCTGCTCACCCCGCACGCCGGGGAGTTCGAACGGCTGACCGGGGTCGATCCCACGGGCGACCGGGTCGGCCGGACCCGGGAGCTCGCCGACCGGTGGGGGGTGACGGTGCTGCTCAAGGGGCGCGCGACCGTCATCGCGGACCCGGACGGATCCGTACTGGTGAACGAGGCAGGCGGATCGGCGGCGGCGACCGCGGGCTCGGGCGACGTGCTCGCGGGGGTGATCGGGGCGCTGCTGTCGACCGGGCTCGCCGCGTCGACCGCAGCGGCGATGGGGGCGAGGGCCCATTCGCTCGCGGCGGCGCTCGCGGCGGGCGAGGGTTCCGAGGTGAGTGCGCCGATCTCGGCGACCGCCCTGTTGTCCCAGATCAGGGCCGCGATCCGGATCCTGAGGGCGCAGCCGGTGCTCAAACTGTGACCCGTCCAGTGAGGAGCGTCATTGGGGCATAACGGATGGTGATGGCAGGATCGGGTAACCATGTCTATCGCCGCACAGAGTGACCGTACGGCACCCGTCTCCGCGACAGGTGCCGGTTTGTCCGGAACGTCGGGGGAGCCGGGAATGTCATCCTCGCCGCCGCTGCCTCAGGCCGAGGCCCTGATCGATCTCGACGCGGTCGCGCACAACGTCCGGCTGCTGCGCGAGCGATCCGGAACCGCCGACGTCATGGCCGTGGTGAAGGCGGACGCCTACAACCACGGCGCCGTGCCGGTGGCGCGGGCGGCGCTGGCCGCCGGAGCCGCCGAACTGGGCGTCACCACCATCGACGAGGCGCTCGAGCTGCGGGCGGCGGGCATCACCGCTCCCGTGCTGTCGTGGCTGCACACCCCGGACACCGACTTCCGGACCGCCATCGCCCGGGACGTCGAACTGGCGGTGTCCTCCCCCCGCCACCTGGACGCGGTGGTCGCCGCGGCGCGCGCCGTCGGGATCACCGCGACGGTGACGATGAAGGTCGACACCGGGCTCAATCGCAACGGGGTGTCCGCCGCCGAGCTGGGCGACCTGCTCGACGGGCTGGCTCGGGCGCAGGCCGAGGAGGCCGTCCGGTTCCGCGGGGTGTTCTCGCACCTGGCGCACGCCGACCAACCCCACCATCCGGTGATCGACCAGCAGGCCGAGGTGCTCCGGCACGCGGTGGCGTCCGCGAATCGGCTCGGCCTGCGGTCGGAGCGGGTGCACCTGTCGAACTCGGCCGCCGCACTGACCCGGTCCGACCTGCGATTCGACATGGTGCGGCCCGGTATCGCGCTGTACGGGCTGTCGCCGGTGCCGGAACTCGGCGGCTTCGGTCTGCGTCCGGCGATGACGCTGCGGGCGAGGGTGGCGCTGGTCAAGAAGGTCGAGGCGGGCGCGGGCGTCTCCTACGGCCACACCTGGATCGCCCCGCACGACACCACGGTCGCGCTGCTCCCGGTCGGCTACGCGGACGGCGTCCCGCGCATTCTCGGCGGGCGCTTCGAGGTGCAGATCGGGTCGCGGCGCTACCCGCAGATCGGTCGTGTGTGCATGGACCAGGTCGTCGTCGACCTCGGCGCCGATCCCGGGGCCGTCGCCGAGGGCGACACCGCGATCCTGTTCGGCCCCGGCGACGACGGCTCCCCGGTCGCGCAGGACTGGGCCGACGCCCTCGACACCATCCACTACGAGGTGGTGACCGGGGTGCGGGGCCGCGTCGTGCGGTCCTACACCGGCGGCCCACAGGCGGGCCGGTGACGCCGTTCGGCCGGCGCGGCGTGGTCGGCGGTGCCGGGATCGCGTCCGTGCTCGGGGCGCTGGCCGGGGTCCGGGCGGTCCAGCACCGTGCGGAGCCGAGTCGGCGGCGCCGCGACCGGCACGCGGACGAGGACTTCGGCCTGATGGACAGCGACCGGGGCAGTCTGGTGGCCGCCGACGACGGCGTCATGCTCGCGGTCCGCGAGGTCGGGCCGGCCAACGCCCCGCTCACCGTCGTCTTCGTGCACGGGTACTGCCTGCAGATGGCGTCGTGGCACTTCCAGCGACGCCAGTTGGCGCGTCGGTGGGGCAGTTCGGTGCGGATGGTGTTCTTCGACCAGCGCGGCCACGGCAAATCCGGCACCCCGACGGCGGAGTCGTGCACGATCGGCCAGCTCGGACGCGACCTGCACGCGGTGCTGCGGGCCGTCGCGCCGACCGGTCCGGTCGTTCTCGTCGGGCACTCCATGGGCGGGATGTCCGTACTGTCGATGGCACGCCAGGTGCCGGAACTGTTCGGCGGCCGGGTCATCGGCGTCGGGTTCCTCTCGACGGCCGCGGCCGGGCTGAACCAGACCGGGCTCAGCCGCAACCTGGAGAACCCGGTGATCGACGCCTTCCGGCTGGCGGTGCGCACCGCACCGGGGCTCGTCCAGCTGGGTCGCGGGGCGGCGCGAGTGATCATCGCGCCGATCCTGCGGGCCGCGTCGTACGGCACCGAGGTGAGCCCGTCGCTCACCCGGTTCACGGATTCCATGCTGAACGAGACGTCGGTGACCACCATCGTCAACTTCCTCTCCTCGCTCGAACTGCACGACGAGTCGGCGGCGTTGCCGGTGATCGCGGACCTGCCGAGCCTGGTGCTGTGCGGAGACGCGGACATGGTGATCCCGTTCGCCCAGTCCGAGGCCCTGGCCGCGGCGCTGCCCAATTCGGAACTGGTGCGGGTGGTTTCGGGCGGTCACCTCGTGCAGCTGGAGTTCCCGATCCGGGTCACCGACGCCATCGACAGGCTGGTCGCGCGGGCGATCGGGGAGGACGACATCGTCGCGAAGGCAGGTATCGGTGGCTGAACCGGAACAGTCGGTGAACGAGGGGCATTCGGTGAACGAGGGGCACTCGGTGATCCACCTGCCGACCGTCGAGGACACCGAGGCCTTCGGCAGGCGGCTCGCGGTCGAGCTCGGCGCGGGCGACCTCGTGGTGCTGGACGGTCCGCTGGGCGCGGGCAAGACCGCGCTGGCACGCGGCATCGCCGCCGGTCTCGGCGTCGAGGGCCGGGTGAGCTCCCCGACCTTCATCATCGCCCGTGAGCATCGGGCCGGGCAGCGCCCCGGTGGCGGTGAGCCCGTCGCGATGGTGCACGTCGACGCGTACCGGCTCGGCCTCGGGGCGGAGCGTTCCGCGACCTTCGACGAACTCGACGCGCTCGACCTCGACACCGACCTGGCCGGCGCGGTGGTGGTCGTGGAATGGGGCGAGGGCATCGTCGAGCACCTGACGGACCGGCACCTGCTGGTGCGGCTGCGCCGCGAACCCGAGTCCGACGTGCGCACCGCCCAGTGGGGCTGGGTGTCGTGACCGCGACCGCCGCCGTGAATCCCGCACTGACGTGCGGGTATTCTGGTTGACCGTGCTCGTACTCGCCGTCGATACCGCCACCCCGGCCGTGACCGCGGGGGTGGTCCGCCTGGGCGGCGACGCCCCGCACGCCCCGCACACCCTGTCGTCCCGGGTCACCGTCAACGCCCGCGCCCACGCCGAGGTGCTGACCCCGCACATCATGGAGTGCCTGACCGAGGCCGGTCACGTGCCCGCCGACCTCGCCGCCGTCGTGGTCGGGGTCGGTCCCGGACCGTTCACCGGACTGCGGGTGGGCATGGCCACCGCCGCCGCCTTCGCCGACGCGCTCGGGATCCCGGTCCACGGGGTGTGCAGTCTCGATGCGATCGCGGCCGACGCCGCGACGCTCGACCGTCGGGATCTCCTCGTGGTCACCGACGCGCGCAGGCGCGAGGTGTACTGGGCGCGTTACGCGGCGGGGGCTCGGGTCGAGGGTCCGGCCGTGCACAAGCCCGCCGACGTCGAGCCGCAGCCCTCGGTGGTCGTCGCGGGGTCGCCCGTGCACGCAGACCTGTTCGAGTTGCCGATCGTGGCGGTCGCGACGCCGTCGCCCGCCGGGCTGGTCGCGGTGGCAGCTCCGGCGATCCTCGCCGGCGTCGAGCCGGAACCGCTTGTGCCGCTGTATCTCCGGCGTCCCGACGCGGTCGAGATGGCGGACCGGAAGAAATGAGTGCGGCCGTGACCGCCATGCGGCCGGCCGATGCCGAACGCTGCGCGGAGCTCGAGACACTGCTGTTCCCCGGGGACGGCCCGTGGAGCGCCGACGCGTTCCGGTCCGAACTCGCCCACCGGCACAACAGGTACTTCGTGATCCGCGACGACTCGGACAGGGTGATCGGCTACGCCGGTATCGCCTTGCTGGGCAACACGTTCGCGCCGGAGTCGGAGGTGCACACGATCGGTGTCGACCCCGCGCACCGGCGTCGCGGGCTCGGGTCTGTGCTGCTCGACGAACTGTTGCGGCTGGCCGACCGCCACGGTGGTCCCGTCTTCCTCGAGGTCCGCACCGACAACGACGCGGCCCTCGCCCTCTACCGGCGGGAGGGTTTCGAGATCGTGGGAACCCGCCGGAACTACTACCAGCCGAGCGGCGCGGATGCGTACACGATGCGCCGGCCGGGACCGTCGGACGAGCCCGAGGAGCAGCAGTCGTGATCGTGATGGGAATCGAAAGCTCCTGCGACGAAACGGGAGTCGGCATCGTCCGCTGGCACGAGGACGGCACCTGCGAGCTGCTCGCCGACGAGGTCGCCTCCAGCGTCGATCAGCACGCGCGTTACGGCGGCGTCGTACCCGAGGTGGCGTCGCGGGCGCACCTCGAGGCCATCGTGCCGACGATGCGGCGGGCACTGGCCCAGGCCGGGATCGTCAAGCCCGACGCGCTTGCCGTCACCATCGGTCCGGGCCTGGCCGGTGCGCTGCTCGTCGGTGCCGCCGCGGCGAAGGCCTACGCCGCGGCCTGGGACGTGCCGTTCTTCGCGCTCAACCACCTCGGGGGCCACGTCGCCGTCGACACGCTCGAACACGGACCGATGCCGCCGTGCGTCGCGCTGCTCGTCTCCGGTGGGCACACCCACCTGCTGCACGTGCGCGACCTCGCGGAGCCGATCG
This sequence comes from Rhodococcus sp. NPDC003318, assembly GCF_042879035.1. Taxonomy (NCBI): domain Bacteria; kingdom Bacillati; phylum Actinomycetota; class Actinomycetes; order Mycobacteriales; family Nocardiaceae; genus Rhodococcus; species Rhodococcus sp. NPDC003318. The sequence continues at coordinate 182,575 of NZ_JBIAOU010000004.1, forward strand.
AGGAACTCGGCACCACCGTCGACGACGCGGCGGGTGAGGCGTTCGACAAGGTGGCCCGGCTGCTCGGCCTCGGGTTCCCCGGCGGCCCCGCGCTCGATACGGCCGCCCGCGACGGCGACCCGACCGCGATCGCGTTCCCCCGCGGCATGACCGGCCCGCGCGACGCCCGGCACGACTTCTCGTTCTCCGGACTCAAGACAGCGGTGGCGCGCTACGTCGAATCGAAGGAGCGGGCCGGTGAACCGGTGTCGATTCCGGACGTCGCGGCGAGCTTCCAGGAAGCGGTTGCCGACGTGCTGACGATGAAGGCGGTCCGGGCGGCCACCGACGTCGGGGTCGACACCCTCGTCCTCGGCGGCGGCGCGACCGCCAACTCCCGGATCCGGTCGCTCGCACAGGAGCGATGCGACGCGGCCGGGTTGACGCTTCGCATCCCGAAACCGCGGCTGTGCACCGACAATGGGGTGATGATCGCAGCATTGGGTGCCCACGTCATCGCCGGGGGTGCGTCGCCGTCCCCGCTGACCGTTGCCACCGATCCCGGACTGTCGGTGACGGTCAGCCAGTCGTCGGACCGGGGCGATGTCCGCTGACGGGGATCACGACCGCCACATCGCGGACAGCTTCGCATCCCTGCCCAAGGCAGAACGACGCAGCCTGATCCGGCGGGCGGTGCTACGCCCGGTGATCAGCGCGGTACTGCTGGTGGTGGTCTACTTCCTGGTGCCGTTGCAGGATCTGTCGTCGGTGTCGGCGATCGGCGGCCTGGTGATCTCGATGCTGGTGGTGATCGCCGTGTTCGTCTGGCAGATCCGGCGAATCGTCAGGGCGCGCTATCCGGGTGTGCAGTCGATCGAGGCGCTCGCGATCATGGTCCCGACCTATCTGCTGGTCTGCGCCGTGACCTACGTCCTGTTGTCGCAGGGGTCGGCCGACAGTTTCAGCGAGCCGCTGTCGCGGATGGACGCCCTGTACTTCACGCTGGTCTGCTTCTCCACCGTCGGATTCGGGGACATCGTCCCCAAGACGGAGGCCGCGCGGGCGATCGTGTCCGCGCAGATCGTCGGCAACCTCGTGCTGCTCGCGGCCGGGCTGCGGGTCATCACTGCGGCGATCCGGGCGGGCCGTCGGCGTCGGGACGGGGCCGGATCCGAATGACCTAGTTCGGTCCGACGGACAGGCTGAGCAGGACCTGGGCGTCCCGCGGCTCGCGAACCAGGTCGTCGATGGTCACCTCGTCGAGGGAGTCGTAGAAGGCGTTCTGGGCGCGGCGCAGTGCGCCCCGCAGCTTGCAACCGCCCCGCAGCGGGCAGGGCGTCGCGCCGTCACAGGTCACGACCTCGTCGTCGCCTTCGAGTTGCCGGGTGAGCCAGCCCACGGTGGTGCCGCGCGCCCGGTCGGTGATGGTGAGCCCGCCGCCCCGACCGCGGCGGGCTTCTATCATGCCGAGTTCCTTGAGCCGCAGCACCACCTTGGTCGTGTGCGTGTAGGGAATCGACATCTCATCCGCCACCTGACTCGTCGTCAGGCCACCGCCTCCGGGGGAGACGGCAAGGCGCATGATCACGCGCAGCCCGAGGTCAGTGAATCTGGTCAGCTGCACGCGACCGACGCTATATTACTTGCATTTTCAGTGCAATAATCGCCGGTCGGGCGGCGTGTCATCCGCGCGGGGAGGGCAACAGGAGTTCGGTGTTGTGGTCGCCGCCGCCGCCGAGCGGCGAGGCGTCGGCGTGGATGTCGTTGAACGACAGCTCGCGGTACAGCGACGCCAGCCCGGTCGGGGAGAAGTCGCCGTGCCGGGCCTCGTACGGACTGTCCGCTTCGATCAGTGTCGTCAGCAGGGACAGCGTTCCGTCGGCGTTGTCGACGACCTCCACGATCCGGGCGTGCTGGGGGAAATCGATGTGGGACGCCGTGTTGATCTCCCAGAAGCCCTGCGCCGGAGTGGGTCCCGGCCGCGGCGTGATCCGGTTCTCGTGGGTGTGGCCGTTGATCCAGGCGAGGACGTTCGGGAACCGGTTGAGCAGGGCGACCAGTTCGGCGCCGCTGTACCGGCGTTCGCCGGGGTTCTCCGGGTCGGGCAGCAGGTTGCCCATCGACTCGCTGGTGTGATGACTGAACAGCAGGAACCAGGTGTCGTCGCGGCTCTGCGTGACCGGGCGTCCGTCCGCGTCGTGAAAGCGGCTGCTGCCGTCCCTCAGGGTCTGCTCGATCCAGCGGAACTGGGCCTCGCCGAGCGAACCGTCGACGAATCCGGCACGGTTGGTCGAGTCCATGCTGATCCCGACGACGCCCGGAGCGATCTCGAACGAGTAGTACCCGATGCCGGTCTCCCCGGCGTCCGGGGCGAAGCCGTGGCCGACCGGGCCGGGGCCGGTGTTCGCCGGATCGAGGTGGGCGGCGATGAACTGCCGCGGGGTGAACGGGGCGCGCGACGGATCCGGGGTCACGTGGCGGGGCGGGGCGGTGAGCGCGGCCAGCGCCGCGGGCACCCCGGCGGGGTCGAACTTCGTGGCGATGTCCACGGCGCGGGCCTGCTCGGGCGACCCCGGAACCTCGAACTTGAGCGACCCCGTGTACATGGCCTCGAGCGGGCCGATGCCGCTCGGCACGGTGCCCTCGACCGAATCGTCGTGGTTGCCGAACACGCAGTACCACGGGGTGTTCAGGCCGGGGCTGGTGACCGGGGCCAGCGCCGCACCCAGCAGCCCGGGGATCTGCGGGAAGCCTGCCTTCTTGTAGATGTCGAGGATGGGCGACTCGGGGTTCCAGTACAGGTCGGCCCCCGAGTTCTGGACACCCTCGTAGCGGTCCGCGGCACCGGTGTTGGGAACGAAGGTGCCGCCGTTCAGGGCGGTGAGGAACCAGCCGAGTTCGGCGTGCTCCTTGTTGTCGGTGTTGTCGCCGGTCGACACGACCGCGTCGAAGCCGCGCCGGGTGTGCGGGCCACTGCCGACTGCGTTGACCCGCTGCACCAGCGACACCAGTCCCTGCGTGGTGAGGGTCTCGTGGGGTCGGAACGCCGATCCGGTGAACGGGTGGACGTACTCGAAACGCATGGGGGACTGGGCGTCGACGACGTGGACGTCGGTCAGTTGGACCAGCGACGCCAGCGCGATCCGGCGGTCCTCGCGTCCGGACCGGGGCTCGGCGAGTTCACCGCGGACGACCACCGGCCAGCCGGGGCCTGCGGTCAGGGCGCGATACCCGGTGGTGCCGACGGGCGTGGCGACGGTGTCGAGTGTGGTGCCGGGCAGGGTGTCGGCCGCCGCGTACCAGGTACCCCACGGAGCCCGTCCGAATGCGCCGACGCCCAGTGCGCCCGCGGCGCCCAGGCCGGCCAGTCCCAGAAATCCACGCCTGTTCAGGTTCGCCACCCGGATGACTGTAGGACATCCACTGTTCACCTCCGCTGATTTCGCTCGGGGCGAAGTGGTCGTGGCGAGCAGATCAATGTCTTGAGTGCTGGCACTCGCATGTATAGAGTGCTAGATGGCGCCGAGCCGGTCACGGCACCCGCGACGACGTGACCGGACCAGGGGCCGAAAAGCGTGACACTAGACAACCGCCCGGGGAACAGCCCAGGGCGCTGGACACCCCTGAAAGTGGAGGGCTCATCGTGGCGAGCGTGAACATCAAGCCGCTCGAGGACAAGATCCTCGTCCAGGCCAACGAGGCCGAGACGACGACCGCCTCTGGCCTGGTCATCCCCGACACGGCGAAGGAGAAGCCCCAGGAGGGCACCGTCGTCGCCGTCGGACCCGGCCGCTGGGACGAGGATGGCGAGAAGCGCATCCCGCTCGACGTCCAGGAGGGCGACACCGTCATCTACAGCAAGTACGGCGGAACCGAGATCAAGTACGCCGGCCAGGAGTACCTGATCCTGTCGGCACGCGACGTGCTGGCTGTCATCTCCAAGTAAGCCACGTGCATCCGCCCCGGCGTCCTCTCAACGGACCCGGGGCGGATCGCGTCCAGGACCCTCCCAGGAGCAACAGCACTCATGTCCAAGCAGATCGAATTCAACGAGACCGCGCGCCGCGCTCTCGAACGCGGCGTCGACCAGCTCGCCGACGCCGTCAAGGTGACCCTCGGGCCCCGCGGCAGGCACGTCGTGCTGGCCAAGGCCTTCGGCGGTCCGACCGTCACCAACGACGGTGTGTCCATCGCTCGTGAGATCGAGCTCGACGACCCGTTCGAGAACCTCGGCGCACAGCTGGTCAAGTCCGTCGCGACCAAGACCAACGACGTCGCGGGTGACGGCACCACCACCGCCACCGTCCTCGCGCAGGCCCTCGTCCGGGCCGGCCTGAAGAACGTCGCGGCAGGTGCCAACCCGATCGCGCTCGGCGCGGGCATCGGCCGGGCGGCCGACACGGTCGCCGAGGCCCTGATCGCCGCGGCCACCCCCGTCCAGGGCCAGGAGGCGATCGCCCAGGTCGCGACCGTCTCCTCCCGTGACGAGGAGATCGGCGCGCTCGTCGGCGAGGCCATGACCCGCGTCGGCACCGACGGTGTCGTCACCGTCGAGGAGTCCTCCACCCTCGCGACCGAACTCGTCGTCACCGAGGGCGTGCAGTTCGACAAGGGCTACCTCTCGCCGTACTTCGTCACCGACGTCGACGCGCAGCAGGCGATCCTCGAGGACGCGCTCGTGCTCCTCTACCGCGAGAAGATCAGCTCGCTGCCCGACTTCCTCCCGCTGCTCGAGAAGATCGCGGAGTCCGGCAAGCCGGTCCTGATCATCGCCGAGGACGTCGAGGGTGAGGTCCTGTCCACGCTGGTCGTCAACTCGATCCGCAAGACGATCAAGGCCGTCGCGGTCAAGGCGCCGTTCTTCGGCGACCGCCGCAAGGCGTTCCTCGACGACCTCGCCGTCGTCACCGCGGGCACCGTCGTCAACTCCGACGTGGGGCTGTCCCTGAAGGAGGCCGGCCTCGACCTGCTCGGCAGCGCGCGTCGCATCGTCGTCACCAAGGACGAGACCACCATCGTCGAGGGTGCGGGCACGCAGGCCGACATCGACACCCGCGTCGCGCAGCTGCGTCGCGAGATCGAGAACACCGACTCGGACTGGGATCGGGAGAAGCTCGAGGAGCGTCTGGCCAAGCTCGCCGGTGGCGTCGCGGTCATCAAGGTCGGCGCGGCCACCGAGACGGACCTCAAGGAGCGCAAGTTCCGCGTCGAGGACGCCGTCCATGCGGCGAAGGCTGCTGTCGAGGAGGGCATCGTACCCGGCGGTGGCTCGGCCCTGGTTCAGGCCGGCCTGGCCCTGACGGCACTCGCCGACTCGCTGACCGGCGACGAGGCCACCGGTGTCGAGGTCGTGCGGTCGGCGCTCGAGGCTCCGCTCTACTGGATCGCCACCAACGCGGGTCTCGACGGTTCCGTCGTCGTCAGCAAGGTGCTCGAGGCGCCGAAGGGTCACGGCTTCAACGCCGCCACCCTCACCTACGGTGACCTGCTCGCCGACGGTGTCGTCGACCCCGTCAAGGTGACCCGGTCCGCGGTCGTCAACGCCGCGTCCGTCGCGCGGATGGTGCTGACCACCGAGTCGGCGGTCGTCGAGAAGCCCGCCGCCGAGGCCGAGGCGGCGCACGGCCACGGCCACAGCCACTAGGAGTACGAACGAGAAGGGCCCCGGACGATTCGTCCGGGGCCCTTCTCGTGTCTCGGATGACCACGCGGGGTCAGGAGGCGAGGCGCTGTTGCCTGCCGCGGCGCGCGTACGACTCGCGCTCCGATTCGGACATGCCGCCCCAGATCCCGTACGGCTCGCACACGGTGAGGGCGTGGTTGCGGCACTGGTTCAGCACCGGGCAGCGTCCACACATCTCCTTGGCGCGCATTTCCCGCTGGGCGCGGGCGCGTCCACGCTCGCCGTCGGGGTGGAAGAACATCGCCGAGTCGACGCCGCGGCAGAGTCCGTGCATCTGCCAGTCCCAGATGTCGGCATTGGGGCCGGGGAGGTGATTCGGTTGCGGCATGCCATCTCCTGACGTCGGCGACTCGAGTACCGCACTGCTGTGCGGATGCGGCACTCGACCGGGTGTGGAACCCTCTTCGTGAGCACGACGGGAAGGTCGTTCACCGCGTGCTCAATTTCAGCAACAACGTTATATTCGGCGTAGAAAACGAGTCAACAGTTCTCTTCGTGGTGATTTACATACTTCTGGACGCGAAAATTAACGATCCGTTCATCGACATCGACGCATTTCCGTGATTCCGGACCGGAGCAGCCGAATCCCCGCCCGATTCGCCAGGAAGCGACGTATTTGCAGGTGGTAGGGCCTTTTCGAAGTTGGAGGGCGGAGGGATTTGTCCGCTGTTGAACTGGACGCAGTGTCAAGAGCTGCCAACGTGCCCGATCTCATTATCGGCACTTCCGGGGGCCGGCGAACGAGTTCAATGATTATTCGAACCGAAATGTTAATGTGACCGAAACTCTCGACAAACTGGACGGCAACCGGTAATCGCTACGCCCTGGGGTTCGTCTGCGGGCGGCGGGGACCTACGCTTGCGGGGTGCTCGGGTCAATCGAAGACGTCGCTTTCGGGCCCTGCCCGGGCGCTGCTGCTCTGCCGCCGGTCGACGACGATCGCGGCCGGTGGTTGCGGGCAGTCGCACTCGGCGGCCAGGGCCGGTACGCGGCCGCCCACGCCGAACTCGCGACGCTGAGGCGGGGGTGTGCGGATGCGGTCCTCGAATCGCTGGCCGCGAGCACCGAGGCGTCCCTGCTCCGACAACTCGGATGGCACCGGCTCGCGTCGGGACAGGACGGCAGAGCCCTCGCGGTGCTCGGGGGCGTTCGGTCCCCGGAGGCGACCGCGGCGCGTGCCGACGCACTGACCGGTCTCGCGGCCGACGCCCTCGGTTGCGGTCGGCTCCGGCTGGCGTTCCGGTTGCTCGACCGGTGCGACGAGGTGCTCGACGCCTCGAAGGGATCGGAGTCGGATGCGGGGCGCAGCGGCGGTTCGCTGTGGCGGCAGCGGATCCGGCTGTACTGGGTGACCGCCGAGACGAGGTTGGCGTCCGGCGACGGGGCGGGTGGTCGCGCGGCCGCCGCGCGGGCCGTCGAGCTGGCCTCGGCGTCGCCGTCGGTGCGACACCGGGTCAAGTCCGAACTGCTCCACGCGGCCGCGATCAGTGCCGGGTCCGAGCCGGCCGCGGCCGTCGCATCCGCCCGTGCAGTGCTGTCGCAGTGCGAGGAGCATCACCTGGTGCCGTTGCAGTGGGCCGCCGCGATGCTGCTCGGTGGGGTGGAGCCCGGGTCGGAGGCAGATTCGGTGCGGCGTCGTTGTGAGGAGAGGATCGCGGCCGCGGGCGGGCGATTCAGGGAAACGTGACTACTGGTCGCTATCCTTCAAGCGTTCCACCATCCGGTGGGAGCGCCCCGCCACGTGGGCGCCACTGTAACGCCAGGACACAGTCTGTCGATGAGTAGTACGAGCGAGGAGTTGGACTCAGCCGTCGCTGCGGCAGCGCAGGGCGATCGAGTGGCCTTGTCTCGGGTTCTGGAGTTTGTCCGACCCATGGTCGTGCGTTACTGCCGGTCACGGGTCGGAGCCGCGGAGCGAGGACACCTCTCCGCGGACGACGTGGCGCAGGAGGTGTGCCTGGCTGTGATGACCGCCCTTCCGCGGTATCGGGATCAGGGTCGGCCCTTCATGGCATTCGTCTACGGGATCGCCGCGCACAAGGTCGCGGATGCGCACCGCAATGCGGGTCGCAACAGGGCGGAGTCGATGGCCGAGGTGCCGGACGTCGTCTCCTCCGACGAAGGACCGGAGAAGCTCGCCCTGGACTCGGAAACGAGCAGGCAGGTCAGTGGCCTCCTCGCGACGCTCTCCGACAAGCATCGCGAGATCATCATTCTCCGCCTGGTCGTGGGACTGTCCGCGGAGGAGACGGCGGCCGCCGTCGGAAGCACGGCTGGAGCAGTACGGGTTGCCCAACACCGGGCACTCGCGAAATTGAAGAACGAAGTAGCGAAAGCGGGTGAGATGTATGGCTAGGGGGAGCAAGCGTGGCGGACACGACGAGTGGTCGCGGCGTGACGATGCGTCCGACGCCGACCTCACCCGAACCGATGGTGACGCGGTGGCACACGACGAACCGGTCGACCTGGCGGCCGTCCAGCGCGACGACGCCCTGATCGACGCGATCGCAGGCGGCGACGAGGTGGCCACCTCGACCAGCGAGGAGTACCAGCTGGCGATGTTGCTCGCCGGCTGGCGCGCCGAGATCGTGGCCGCCGACCTGCCCGCGGGTCCGACCCTCGACGAGGTCGCGGCAGCGGTGGATGCCGAACTCGCGCAACAACGTTCATCGCGTTCGTTCGGCCTGCGCCTACTGCGTCCCGTTGCCGGCGCCGCCGCCGCGATCGCGGTGGTGATGGCCGGTGTGACCGTCTTCTCGTACAACGCGGAGCCGGGCGACCCCCTGTGGAAGGTCAAGGAGGTCGTGTTCAGCGAGCGGGCGAGCTCCACCGTCGCGAGCATCGACACCACGAGCAACCTCGAGGAGGCCGAGCGTTTGATCCGGTCCGGGGACCCGCAGGGCGCGATGGCAGTGCTCGATTCCGCGAGCCGAAGCGTGACCGGTGTGAACGACGCGTCGAAGCGCGACGAGTTGAACGCCTGGCACGACCGGCTCATGTCCGACGTCGCGAAGACGACGACCACCGTGCCGCCGACCACGACCGACTCCCCGCGTGCCACGACGACGGTGCCGGGGATCCCGGGGGCGGCGACGACGGTGCCGGGCACTCTCGCTCCGGTCGTGCCGTCGGTTCCCCCGTCGATCCTGCAGTTGCCCGTCGTGCCGACCCTGCCGTCCACGACGCGGGTTCCGGTGGTGCCGCTCAGTCCGACGACGGTGGTGCCGCCTGCGCCCGTCACCTCGGTGCCGCAGCTGCCCGAGGTCCCGACCTGGCCGGACACCGGATCGGGTCCGACGACCCTCGTCGTTCCGACCCAGACGCTCCCGACCGCCGATCTGGTTCCCTCCGGGACCGGCGCGGAGACGGGGGCCGGGACGGGGGCCGGGACGGGGACGGACGGTACCCCGACCGGTTAGTGTCCGCCGACGGAAAACGGCCCGACAAGCGACTGCTTGTCGGGCCGTTTCGCTGGCGGGGGGACGGGGCGGGATCCCCGGTGTGCGCGGTCGTCGTCAGGCGTCGAAGCCGTCGCCGTGCAGCGCCTCGTTCATCGACGCGTCGGCGTAGCCGCGACAGTAGTCCCAGGTCACGTAGGCCTCGGGCACCGGATCGTAGGCGGGCTCGTGCGGACGGACCGTGCCGTCGACGAGGAGCTGGAGCAGGTTCGCCCGCAGCATGTCCCAGTCGTGGTAGTGGTCCTGCTGGCAGTCGTCGCAGCAGACGACGAGGCCGCGGATGCCGCGGTGCCCGAGCAGTGCCTCGTAGACCGCCAGGTCCGCGAGATCCTCCTCGACGGCGAGCCGCTCGTGGGGGTCGAGTGGTTGACCCGGTTCGATCGCGTCGAGCGCAGCCGAGGGGTCGGACGGGTCTCCGGCGAACGGATCCGGCGGCAGGCCGGGGGGCAATTGATCACGCACAGGTCCACGGTACGCAGCGCAGGGCGGTCTGCGCCACCTGTCACACTCACCGGGTTCGCTCGCACGCGCGCACAGCCGATACCATGGTGGGCGGTCTGAGGGAATAGTTCGCCGGGTACGAGCATTGTTTCTGCCTGAAACAATCGTGACGTATCGGCGCCCGGAGGGGTGCGTGCCGTGGGTGTCTCACCCGGCGCGGCGGTGTCCGACGGTCCAGCGCAACCGACGTTCGAATGAAAGGTTCGTAAGCCGCATGACTAATACCGGAGGTCACGTGCGCACCGGAGGAGATCGTCCCGACAAGGTGGCGATGCTCGGGCTCACCTTCGACGACGTGCTGCTCTTGCCGGCCGCGTCGGATGTCATCCCCAGCCAGGTGGACACCTCGAGCCAGCTCACACGTGAGATCCGGCTGCGCGTTCCCCTGGTCAGCTCCGCGATGGACACCGTCACCGAGGCGCGGATGGCGATCGCCATGGCCCGCGCCGGTGGCATGGGCGTCCTGCACCGGAACCTGTCCACCGAGGCGCAGGCGTCCCAGGTCGAGACGGTCAAGCGGTCCGAGGCGGGAATGGTGACCGACCCGGTGACCTGCAAGCCGACCGACACGCTCGCCGAGGTCGACGCCATGTGTGCGCGCTTCCGGATCTCGGGTCTGCCGGTCACCGACGACGGCGGCCAGCTCGTCGGCATCATCACCAACCGCGACATGCGGTTCGAGGTCGACCAGAGCCGTCCGGTGTCCGAGGTGATGACGAAGGCGCCGCTGATCACCGCGCAGGAGGGCGTCACCGCCGAGGCCGCGCTGGGCCTGCTGCGCCGCCACAAGATCGAGAAGCTCCCGATCGTCGACGGTCAGGGCAGGCTGACCGGACTGATCACGGTCAAGGACTTCGTCAAGACCGAGCAGCACCCCAACGCGACGAAGGACCGCGACGGTCGGCTGCTCGTCGGTGCGGCCGTCGGTGTCGGTGACGACGCCTGGGCCCGCGCGATGGCACTGACCGACGCCGGTGTCGACGTCCTCGTCGTCGACAGCGCCCACGGCCACTCCAACGGCGTCCTCGAGATGATCGCGAAGCTCAAGGGCGAGATCGGGGACCGGGTCCAGCTCATCGGCGGCAACGTCGCGACGCGCGGCGGCGCGCTGGCGCTCGTCGAGGCGGGCGTCGACGCGGTCAAGGTCGGTGTCGGGCCGGGCTCGATCTGCACCACCCGCGTCATCGCCGGTGTCGGTGCCCCGCAGATCACCGCGATCCTCGAGGCCGTGGCCGCGTGCAAGCCGCTCGGTGTCCCGGTGATCGCCGACGGCGGTCTGCAGTTCTCCGGGGACATCGCCAAGGCGCTCGCGGCGGGTGCGTCCACCGCGATGCTCGGCTCGCTGCTCGCCGGCACCGCCGAATCGCCCGGCGAGATGGTCCTCGTCGGCGGCAAGCAGTTCAAGAGCTACCGCGGCATGGGGTCGCTGGGCGCGATGCAGAGCCGCGGGCAGGGCAAGTCCTACTCGAAGGACCGCTACTTCCAGGACGACGTCCTCTCCGAGGACAAGCTGGTGCCGGAGGGCATCGAGGGTCGGGTACCGTTCCGGGGGCCGCTGAGCTCGGTGATCCACCAGTTGACCGGCGGTCTGCGGGCAGCGATGGGCTACACCGGTTCGGCGAGCATCGAGCATCTGCAGGAGGCTCAGTTCGTGCAGATCACCGCGGCCGGGCTCAAGGAGAGCCACCCTCACGACATCACGATGACCGTCGAGGCGCCGAACTACGCCGCTCGCTAGTACCCACCCCGCACACAATCGAAGAAAGGGGCGCGCGTGCGCGACCTCGTTGAGATCGGTATGGGCCGAACCGCCCGTCGCACCTACGAGCTGGACGACATCGACATCGTTCCCTCCCGCCGGACGCGGTCGTCGAAAGAGGTGTCGACGACCTGGCAGCTCGACGCATACCGATTCGACATCCCGGTGCTCGCCCACCCGACGGACGCACTGGTGTCCCCGTCGTTCGCGATCGAGTTGGGCAAGCGCGGCGGTCTCGGCGTGATCAACGGCGAGGGGTTGTGGGGCAGGCACGCCGACGTCGACGCGAAGATCGCCGAGCTGGTGCAGCTGGCCGAATCGGACGCCGACCCGGACGCGCCGATCAAGAAGCTGCAGGAACTGCATGCGGCCCCGATCCAGCCGAACCTCCTCGCGGCTGCGGTCGCCCAGGTCCGGGATTCCGGCGTCACGACGGCGGTGCGCGTCAGCCCGCAGAACGCGCGGGCGCTCACGCCGGAGTTGATCAAGGCGGGCATCGACCTGCTCGTCATCCAGGGCACCATCATCTCGGCCGAGCACGTCGCGAACGGTTCGGAGCCGCTGAACCTCAAGACGTTCATCTCCGAGCTGGACGTTCCGGTGGTGGCGGGTGGCGTCAGCGACCACCGCACCGCGCTGCACCTGATGCGCACCGGGGCGGCGGGCGTCATCGTGGGGTACGGCTCGACCGAGGGTGCCACCACCACTGGTGAGGTGCTCGGTATCGGTGTGCCGATGGCGACGGCGATCGCCGACGCCGCCGCCGCGCGCCGCGAATACCTCGACGAGACCGGCGGCCGGTACGTGCACGTCATCGCCGACGGTGACATCACGACCTCCGGCGACCTCGCGAAGGCGATCGCCTGCGGTGCGGATGCCGCGATGCTCGGTGCTCCGCTGGCGGTGTCGGCGGAGGCCCCGGGGGGCGGCTGGTACTGGCCGTCGGCGGCCGCGCACCCGTCGATGCCGCGCGGTGCGCTGCTGCCGGTCGGGTTCGGTGAGCGACCGAGCCTGGACCGGGTGCTGACCGGCCCGTCGGACGATCCGTACGGGTCGCTGAACCTGGTCGGTGGTCTGCGCCGGTCGATGGCGAAGGCCGGGTACTCCGACCTCAAGGAGTTCCAGAAGGTGGGCCTGACGGTCCGCGCCTGAGATGTCGGTCGAGCCGCCCGACCCGGGTTCCGGGTCGGGCGGCTCTTCTGTGTGCGCAGGTCGTGAAGTATTTCCTGTCACCTACCGTTACAGTTAGGATGCCCTTGTGGGATCGGTCACAGATCCGGGGTGCATATTGGCGGGTAACCAACCAGGTTTCACGGTGTGGAGGTCTCTTCATGGGTAAGCGCGCGACGGACTTCGACGTACTGATCATCGGCTCCGGATTCGGTGGCAGCGTCACGGCGCTGCGACTCGTGGAGAAGGGGTACCGGGTCGGTGTGCTCGAGGCCGGGCGGCGGTACGCCGACTCGGACTTCGCGAAGACCAGCTGGGACCTGCGCCGCTTCCTGTGGGCGCCGGCGTTGGGGTGCTACGGCATCCAACGGGTGCACCTGCTGCGGGACGTGATGATCCTCGCCGGCGCCGGTGTGGGCGGCGGCTCGCTCAACTACGCGAACACCCTCTACAAGCCGCCGTCGTCGTTCTTCCAGGACCCGCAGTGGCGCGAGATCACCGACTGGGACGCCGAGCTCACCCCGTTCTACGAACAGGCCCGCAAGATGCTCGGTGTGGTGCAGAACCCGCACATGACCCCTGCGGACGAGGTGATCAAGTCGGTCGCCGACGACATGGGAGTGGGGGAGACCTTCATCCAGACGCCGGTGGGTGTGTTCTTCGGGGAGGCGGGAAGAACCGTTCCGGACCCGTACTTCGGTGGTGTCGGCCCGGACCGGACGGGTTGCATCGAGTGCGGCGAGTGCATGACCGGGTGCCGGCACGGGGCCAAGAACACCCTCGTCAAGAACTATCTCGGGCTGGCGGAGAAGGCCGGGGCGACCGTGGTCCCGATGACCACGGTCACCGGCCTGCGCGAGGCGGCCGACGGCACCTGGGACGTGCAGACCCGCCGCACCGGCGCGAAGTTCCGCAAGGGCGCCCGCACGTACACCGCCGCCAACGTCGTGCTCGCGGCGGGCACCTGGGGCACTCAGCACCTGCTGCACAGGATGAAGGACACCGGCGTTCTGCCGAAGCTCTCGCCGACGCTCGGCGAGCTCACCCGCACCAACTCCGAGGCGCTGCTCGGCGCGGCGAAGCTGAAGGTCGACCCCGGGATGGACCTGACCAGGGGCGTCGCGATCACCTCGTCGTTCCACCCCGCGCCCGACACCCACATCGAACCGGTCCGCTACGGCAAGGGCTCGAACTCGATGGGCCTGCTGCAGACCCTGATGACGGACGGCGGCGGAAGCGCACCGCGGTTCGTCACGCTGCTGAAGGTCATCGCCGCGAACCCGGGGCAGATGCTGCGGATGCTCAGCGTGAAGAACTGGAGCGAGCGGACGATCATCGCGCTCGTCATGCAGAACCTCGACAACTCGATCACCACCTACACCAAGCCGGGGCTGTTCGGGCGGCGGAAGGTCACCAGCAAGCAGGGACACGGCGAGCCGAATCCGACGTGGATCCCGGTCGGCAACGAGGCGACACGGCGGATCGCGGAGAAGATCGACGGTGTCGCCGGCGGCACCTGGGGCGAGGTGTTCAACATTCCGCTCACCGCGCACTTCCTCGGGGGTTGCGCCATCGGCGCGGACGCGACGCGCGGCGTCATCGACCCGTACCACCGGGTGTACGGCTACCCGACGCTGAGCGTCGTCGACGGGGCAGCGGTGTCGGCGAATCTCGGGGTGAACCCCTCCCTGACGATCAGTGCGCAGGCCGAGCGGGCCGCGTCGCTGTGGCCGAACAAGGGGGAGCCCGACATCCGGCCGGCGCAAGGCGACGGTTACCGGCGGCTGGCGCCGGTGGCGCCGGCGAGCCCGGTGGTGCCCGCGGGTGCTCCCGCGGCGTTGGTGCTGCCGATCGTCGAGGTCCGGTCCGGACGCCCGGCCGGGGTGGGCGGTGCCACAGACTAGACTGCTGGCGTGGCAGACACCCAGCATTCCGGCCCCACCCAGCAGAATCCGGTACTCGTCGTCGACTTCGGGGCGCAGTACGCGCAGCTGATCGCACGCCGGGTGCGGGAGGCCAGCGTCTACTCCGAGGTCGTGCCGCACACGGCCACCGTCGAGGAGATCGTGGCCCGCAAGCCCGCGGCGGTGATTCTGTCCGGCGGCCCGTCCAGCGTGTACGCGGACGGCGCGCCGCAGCTCGATCCGCGCCTGTTCGACCACGACATCCCGGTGTTCGGCATCTGCTACGGCTTCCAGGCGATGGCCGGTGCCCTCGGCGGCACCGTCACCCACACCGGCACCCGTGAGTACGGGCGGACGCAGCTCAGCGTCGACGGCGGGGTGCTGCACGAAGGCCTGCCCGCGACGCAGCCGGTGTGGATGAGCCACGGTGACGCCGTCACCGACGCCCCGAAGGGCTTCGAGGTGACTGCCACCAGTGCCGGCGCTCCGGTCGCCGCGTTCGAGGACCGCGCGCGGCGCCTGGCCGGTGTCCAGTACCACCCGGAGGTGCTGCACTCGCCGCACGGCCAGCAGGTGCTCACGCGCTTCCTGCGTGAGATCGCGGGCATCCCGCCGACCTGGACCGCGGCCAACATCGCCGAGGTCCTGATCGAGCAGGTGCGCGAGCAGGTCGGCCCCACGGGCAAGGCGATCTGCGGCCTGTCCGGCGGCGTGGACTCCGCGGTCGCCGCGGCGCTGGTGCAGCAGGCGATCGGTGACCGGCTCACGTGTGTGTTCGTCGACCACGGGCTGCTGCGTGCGGGCGAGCGCGAGCAGGTGCAGCAGGACTTCGTCGCGTCGACGGGTGCCCGGCTCGTCACCGTCGACGCCGTCGACACCTTCCTCTCCGAACTCGACGGGGTCTCCGACCCGGAGGCCAAACGCAAGATCATCGGCCGTGAGTTCATCCGCAGCTTCGAGGGCGCGGTCACCGAGGTGCTGGGCGAGTCCGCCGAGCACGGCGAGGCCGTCGAGTTCCTGGTGCAGGGCACGCTGTACCCGGACGTCGTCGAGTCGGGTGGCGGCACCGGCACAGCCAACATCAAGAGTCACCACAATGTCGGCGGTCTGCCGGAGGACCTGCAGTTCTCCCTCGTGGAGCCGCTGCGCCTGCTGTTCAAGGACGAGGTCCGCGCGGTCGGCCGGGCGCTCGGCCTACCCGAGGAAATCGTTGCGCGCCAGCCGTTCCCGGGCCCCGGTCTGGCCATCCGCATCGTCGGTGAGGTGACCCGCGAGCGGCTCACCCTGCTGCGGCAGGCGGACGCGATCGCCCGCGAAGAGCTCACCGCTGCCGGGCTCGACGGCCAGATCTGGCAGTGCCCGGTGGTGCTGCTGGCCGACGTCCGCAGCGTCGGCGTGCAGGGCGACGGCCGCACGTACGGGCATCCGATCGTGCTGCGCCCGGTCTCGAGCGAGGACGCGATGACCGCGGACTGGACGCGACTGCCCTACGACGTGCTCGAGCGCATCTCCACCCGCATCACCAACGAGGTGCCCGAGGTCAACCGGGTCGTGCTCGACGTGACGAGCAAGCCGCCGGGAACCATCGAATGGGAGTGATTCGCCCCGCGTGACCGGAATGCCGTGAATCCTGGCGGAACTGCCAGGTTCGACGGAATTCTTCCAGCCGATGCACCGGTGACGGCAACTGGTTCCAGGACCCGCTGCGGCGCTGGTCCTGGAACCGGAAGGCGCCGTGTCGGGGTTCCACGCAGACTCTGGGAGTTTGCTGTGCGGAACAGGCGTTTCTCCCAGCCTGCCTCGAGGTCCGTGGAGTCCAATGGGGCGGGGCGGGATCGAGAGGAGAACTGCATGAGCGGCTTGTCGGTTGTCGCGGACGAGTACGACTCGTTCGACGACCGCCGCGCGATCGAACGCGCCGCGAACGGTGATCGCGACGCTCTTCATCAGGTCTACACCGCGACCCGCTCGTTCGTGACCCGGATGTTCCGAGCCGAACTCGGCGGAACGATGGGAGTCCCCGCCGCGGACGCCGCCGCCGAGGCCCTCGTTCCGGTCGTGGTGGCGGCACTGCTCACCGATCGGACCGGTGCGCCGCTGCGTGTCGCCTACACCGAGGCGGTTGTGGGAATCGAGGTCGCGCGCCGGCCGAGCGGGGTGTGCGCGTCCGACCTGTTGGGCCGGCTTCCCCGCCACGAACGCGACGTCCTGGTGCTGCGCACCGTCGTCGGACTCACGGTCGCGCAGACCGCCGAGGCGCTGTCCTGCACCGTACAGCGGATCATGATCGACCAGCACGCGGCGCTCGGCACTCTCCGCCGGGGTGCGGGTTCGTCGATTCACAGCTGATTGACAGGAACAGGGGCCCTTCCTCGGAGTTGACTTGAGCGTGCAGGGAGAGAGTGCGGCTCCCCGCCGCGCCTCCCCTCTCGTAGGAGGAAGGAACGACGATGCACACCGTAACGAGGAAGCGCTCGGGGACGCTTCTGGTGAAGGGCGCCCTGCTGGGCGTCGCTGTCGCGGTACCGGTGGTCGCCTTCGCGGGACCGGCAGCGGCGATGTCCGGGCCTGCGCCGGTGGTCCCGCAGGTCCAGGTGGACGGGCGCCACGGGGACGACGGTGGCCACGGCTGGAATCAGTGGAACCGTCCGCGTTGCGACGACGACTGGAACCGTTCGCGTTGCGGCGACGACTGGAACCGTCCGCGTTGCGACGACGACTGGAACCGCTGCGGCGGACCCGGAGGCCCGCCGGGGAACTGGCAACAGGGCCCACAGCAGTTCAACCAGTTCAACCAGTTCAACCAGTTCGGTGGTCTGTTGGGGCCGTTCGGAGGCCTGTTCGGTAGCTGAGGCGCTTCACTTCCGGCGACCCGGCGCGACGACGAGGACGACCCCGACGACGACCGCCGCGATCACGAGGAGCCACTCGAACTGCCAGTCGCCGAGGGCGCCGAGGCGGTCGGGTCCGACGAAGGCCCACACACTGACCAACAGGGCGGCGATCCCGGACAGCAGCAGGAGGGCGGACGGGCGACGGGCGCTCCTGTTACCGGTGTCGGTGTTCTCAGCCACGGTGAACCTCCAGTTCTCCCATTCGTCCGGTCATGTCGAGGGTGAGTACGGGGCCCTCGGTTCCGTCTGCCCCGCCGTCGAGTCCCTCGGGTAGGCAGTGCGTTTCACCGACGGACACCGAGCAGTGGTTGACGACGTTCATGTTCTCGGGGACCAGCACCGTGAACTTGCCGACCCCGGAGGAGACGGTGACGGTCTTGTCCTCGGTGAGCGTGACCCTGCGCAGGTCGAGGGTGAATTCCCCCAGCTGGCTGGAGTATTCGGGTGCGATGGCGGCGGCGGTGGCCGGTTCCCAGGTGCGGCTGCCGACGTTCTGGCTGCTCCAGTCCACCGGACCGATCAGGGACGCGAGGACCACGAAGCCGGCGAGGGGGCCGGTGACGACGAGGAGGCCGTAGCCGCGGCGCAGGAACGCCCCGACGATCAGACCGGCACCGATCACGGCCAGGCCCACCGCCCCGATCCGGCCGGGGGTCATCCACGTCCAGTCGGTGGCGTTGCCGATCGCCCAGGCCGCGACCGAGGCGAGGATCGCGAGCCCGAGGACCACCGAGGTCAGCCGCGACTTCGGGCGGGCGGGCGGTGCGGGGGGTGCGACCGGGGTCGGTTCGGGCAGGTCCCAGGCGAACGGGGCCACCCCGAGCGGGTCCCACGTCGGCGGCGTGGTGGTGTCGGACGAGCCGGGGACGGTGGGGGTGAACACGTCGCCGGTGGTGGGGGATTCGCCCGTCGCGGGTGGCGCGGTTGCCGGGGGCATCGCGTCCGTCGGGGGTGTCTGGGTCGGCTCGTACGTCTTCGGCAGGGTGGTGAAGACGCCCGGCAGGGTGTACGTGGGCGGGAACACGCCCGGGACCCCCGTCGCCGGCGGGGTGAGACCGAACCAGGGGTCGGCACCCGCCGGCGCGGCGGGAGGCTGCGGCCGACGCTGGAAGAGCAACCACAGTCCACCGAGCATCAGTGCCAGGCTGATTAGGCCGGAGCCACCGAAGTCGACGCCGAGCGGCCCGAGCGTGCTGAGGGCGATCAGGAACGCGACCACGAGCACGATCGTCTTCGTCGCGGACTCGGAGCTGCGACCGCGGCCGACCAGCGACTCGGCCGCGGACGCGGGGTCCCCGGCGCGGGGCAGCAGCAGCCAGCACGCCAGGTAGAGGACGATGCCCGCCCCACCGAACAGGGTCGAGACCACGAACGCGACGCGCACCAGGACGGGGTCGATGTCGTAGCGATACCCGATGCCCGCGGCGACGCCGGCGATCGGTCCCTGACGGGGCAGTCGGACCGGCCGGGTACGCCACAACTGATTCAGCTGCTCGGAGAAGGTCGGTGTGCTCATGTCCACCATCGTGGTGTCCGGGCCTCTCGGGTACATCAGGGACCAACCCTGATCTTTGGCTCGGCAGCGGCCGTCGGATCAGGGTCCACCCTGATGCGCGTGACCGCGCGAGCGTGCCACCATCGATGGTGTGCAGTCCATTCCGCGTGCCCCGTCGCCGGGCGAGGTGCCCGTGCCACGACTCGAGCGACGTGTCGGCGGCCGGGTGATCGGTGGCGTCGCGGGTGGCCTCGCCGACCACCTCGGCGTCGACGTGTTCAAGGTGCGGGTGGCGTTCGTCCTGCTGTCCGCTCTCGCCGGTTCCGGCATCGTCGCCTACGGGTTGCTGTGGATATTCACGCCGCCGGGCAGCGACACCGAACGTGCGACGGGAGCCGAACGCCGTCAGGCCCTGGGGCTCGCGGTGCTGGGACTGGCGCTGTCTGCCGGACTGGCCTTCGTCGTCAGCGGCACCGCGGCCGAGGTGCTCGTCCCCGTCGTGGTGGTCGCCATCGGTGCGGCGCTGGTGTGGCGGGAGTACGACTCCGACGGTCCGCGGTCGACGTTCGGTCTGCCCCAGTCCCCGACGGTCCTGACGTGGGCGCGGGTACTCGGCGGCATCACGATGATCGTGCTCGGACTCGGTGTCGTCGTGTTGGCCCGGGTCGATCTGGCCTCGTTGCGTTCGTCGTTGCTCGCCGTCGTGGTCACCCTGATCGGTATCGGCCTGCTGACGGTGCCGCTGTGGCTGAAGCTGTGGCGTGATCTGGGACGCGAGCGGGCGGCGCGGATCCGGAACGAGGAACGTGAGGAGATCGCGTCCCACCTGCACGACTCGGTGTTGCAGACCCTCGCGTTGATCCAGAAGCAGTCGGATCGGCCGCAGGAGGTGCTGCGTCTGGCGCGCAGTCAGGAACGGGAGCTGCGCAGGTGGCTGTTCGGGGAGGGGGAGGCCGCCCACGCCAGCCTCGCCGAGGCACTGCGGACCATCGCCGGGGAGGTCGAGGACCAGCACGGCATCGCGGTGCAGACGGTGACCGTCGGCGACATCCGGCTCGACGTGCCCGAGGAGGAGTCCGGGATGCCCAAGGAGGCCGTCACCGCGCTGCTCGGCGCCACCCGCGAGGCACTCGTCAACGCCGCGAAGCACTCCGGGGAGTCGAGCGTCGACGTGTTCGCGGAGGCGGGCGCCGACGAGGTGAGCGTCTTCGTGCGGGACCGCGGGGTCGGCTTCGACCCGGCTGCGGTGCCCGCCGACCGGCAGGGCCTGGACAAGTCGATCCGGGCGCGGGTGCAGCGTCGCGGCGGCGACGTGGTGGTGGACACCGGGATCGGGCGTGGCACCGAGATCCGGATCCGAATGCCGTTGGGTGAGCTCGCGGAATCCGGCGCCGGTGCTCCGGAGCCTGATCAGCAGGGTGATCTAGAGTCGGTGGAGAACGCGACGCCGACGAAGGAGCAGCCCAGGTGACCAGCGCCGGAGGACACGAGTCGGGTACGTCCGGCAGCGGATACCGTGTCTTCCTCGTGGACGACCACGCAGTGTTCCGGTCGGGGGTGCGCGCGGAACTCGCGTCCGAGCCCGACATCTCGGTGGTCGGGGAGGCCGGTGCGGTCGCGGAGGCCGTCGCGGGGATCAACGCGTCCGCACCCGACGTCGTGCTGCTCGACGTCCACATGCCCGACGGTGGCGGAGTCGCGGTGCTGCAGGGGATCGCACCCGGCCCGGTGTGCCTGGCGCTCAGCGTGTCCGACGCCGCGGAGGACGTCATCGCGGTGATCCGGGGCGGCGCCCGCGGCTACGTCACCAAGACGATCTCCGGCAGCGAACTCGCGGACGCGGTCCGCCGGGTCGCCGGCGGTGACGCGGTGTTCAGTCCACGGTTGGCCGGGTTCGTCCTCGATTCGTTCACCGGCCGGTCGTCGGTGCCCGAGCCGCCGCTGGATCCGGAGCTGGATTCGCTGACCCCGCGGGAACTCGAGGTGCTGCGCCTGCTGGCCCGCGGTTACACCTACCGGGAGATTGCGGAGACCCTGGTGATCTCGGTGAAGACCGTCGAGACCCACGCCTCGAACGTGCTGCGGAAGACGCAGCAGTCCAACCGGAATGCCCTGACCCGCTGGGCGCACCGCCGCCGGATCGAGTAGCAGCGACCGGCGTCCGTCAGAGCGCGATCGCGACGACGAGGATCACGATCAGGACGGCCGCCACCGCGAGTGCGACGATCAGCGGCACGGGCAGGCCGGCCACGGTGTTCTTCTTCGACTCGAACGCGGGCGGCTGCGGCAGTCGGGGGCTCGGCCGGGGCACCGACTGCAGCGGAACGGATTGCGGGGCCGCGGGCAGACCGCTGGCCGTGCTGGACAGGCGGCGTGCCGGGCGTGCCGGACGGTTCGAGGCGCCCCGGCGGGCCCAGAAGGGGACCGTGCCGTCCGATTCGCGCAGTGGCGCGTCGAGGACGTAGGAGATGCTGCTGTCGTCGCCGGTCACGCAGCGTGCCAACAGGTCTCGCGCCTGCGTCATGGTGGGCCTGCGGGCCGGATCCGGTTCGAGCATGCGCAGCAGGACGTCGGTGATCTCGCCGCTGCGCGACGGGCGCATGATCTCCGCCTTGGCGACCCGGTGCAGCAGTGCGATGGGGTCCTCGTCGATGCCGAACGGCGGCTGGCCCTCGGCGGCCGTGTACAGCGTGGCGCCGAGCGAGAACACGTCGGACGCGTCGGTGGGGTCCCCGCCGCGGGCGACCTCGGGAGCGAAATAGGCAGGGGTGCCGGTGATCACGGAGTTCTGCCCCGGCTGGCTCTCGTCCTTGGCGCGGGAGATGCCGAAGTCGCTGATCTTGACCGTGCCCGCATCGGGTCCGCGGTCGGCGATCAGGATGTTTCCGGGCTTGACGTCACGGTGCACGATGCCCGCGGTGTGCGCGTCGGCCAGTGCGTCGGCCACCTGCGCGCCGATCTGGGCGACCTGCAGGGGCGGCAGGGTCTCGGTGACGTTCAGTGCCTGCGCCAGGCTGCGGGAGGGCATGTACTCCATCACCAGCCACGGGTCGTCGCCCTCGAGGACGACGTCGTACATCGCGATGGAATGGGGATGGGACAGGCGGGCGGCGAGCCTGCCCTCGCGCATCGCCCGGGCGCGCAGTGTCGCGGCGGCCTCCGCGGTGAGATCGGCGGGGAAGGTGATCTGCTTGATGGCGACCTCGCGGTCGAGCAGGGTGTCGTGGGCGAGCCAGACCGATCCCATCCCGCCACCGCCGAGCTTGGAGCGCAGTCGATGACGGCCGGCCACGAGATGGTCCGGTCCGACGATTCGATGCTCCTGCTGCGCCACAACGCGAGGGTAGACGACGCCGGTCGCGTGCCGTCGTGTGGAGCCCTGAACTGGGGAAATTCGTCATCTTGACGTGGCATGGCGAACGGTCCACACTGGCAGAAGTTCGAAAGTGTGTTCGATTCAAGTGTTCGGGTGTTCGGGTGTTCGAGGATGGTGGAGTGTGCCGTGGGTGGTCTGAGCGTCGATCCGGACCTGGCCGGGATGTCCCGGCGGGAACGGCTCGAGCAGTTGCGGCGCCGGATGGCCGCGGTGCCCGCCCGGGGCGAGTCGGTGTCCACCCGTCAGGTGCGGATGGACGGTGTCGCCGAGCGTCCGGTGCTCCCGGTGCCGACGGCGTTGGCGGGGTTGCTTCCCGGCGGTGGGCTTCCGCGCGGTTCGGTGGTCACCGTCACGGGTTCGGGGTCGCTGCTGGTGGGGTTGCTCGCCGCGGTGACGGGATCCGGCGGGCACGCGGCCGTGATCGGGCATCCCCGTCTCGGCCTGCTCGCGGCGGCGGAGATGGGCGCGGACCTGGGGCGGCTGGCGATGATCCCGAACCCGGGGCCCGACCCGGTGGAGGTGGCGGCGGTGCTCCTGGACGGGCTCGATCTGGTGGTGCTCGGGCTCGGCGGCCTGGCGGTGCCGCCGTCGCGGGCCCGCGCGGTGGTGGCCCGCGCCCGCAGCAAGGGGGCGACGTTGGTGGTCACCGGCGGCCGGTGGAGCGGTGCGGAGATCCGGCTCGACGCCACCGTCCGTGGGTACGACGGTCTGGGGGACGGTGGTGTGGGGGACAGTGCGACGGGCCGCGGCTGCGCGCGGTTGCGGGGGCTGCGGCTGGCGGTCGGTGCGGAGGGCCGGGCCTTTCGGCGCCGCACCGCGTGTGTCGACCTGCGGCCGAATCGCGGTCGGGTCGAATGGGTTCCGGAAAGCATTGCGCCGCAACAGGTCACCGCGCTTCAGTGGCTGACGAGCGCCGACACGGCATGAGCTCGCGGGTGCTGGCCGTGTGGTGCCCGGACTGGCCTGCGGTCGCGGCCGCGGCAGCGGCGGACCTACCTCCCACCGAACCGGTCGCGGTGGTGTCCGGGAACCGGGTGACGGCCTGTTCGGCGGTCGCCCGGGCGGAGGGCGTCGGCCGGGGGCTGCGCCGACGTGAGGCACAGGGGCGGTGCCCGCGGCTGCACGTGCTGACCGCGGATCCGGCCCGGGACGCCCGGATGTTCGAACCGGTGGCCGCGGCGGTCGATGCGGCGGCGCCGGGTGTGGAGGTGCTGCGCCCCGGGCTGCTGGTCCTCGCCGCGCGGGGCGTCGCGCGCTACTTCGGTTCGGAGGAGGTGGCCGCGGAACGGCTGATCGACCAGGTCTCGGCGACGGGGGTGGAGTGCCAGATCGGGGCGGCGGACGAGCTGTCCACCGCCGTGATCGCGGCGCGGTACGCGGCGCTGGTGCAGGTCGGCGGCGGTGCCCGGTTCCTCGCGCCGCTGCCGGTGGCCGAGTTGGCAGCCGAGCCCTCCCTGTCGGGCCCGGGCCGGGAGGCGCTGGTGGATCTGCTGCACCGGCTGGGGCTGCGCACCGTCGGGGACTTCGCGGCCCTGACCCCGGTCGCGGTGCTCTCCCGGTTCGGCGTGGACGCGGCGGTGGCCCACCGCTGTGCCCGCGGCGAGCCGGAGCGGCCCCCGTCGGGGCGGCCGTTGCCGCCGGACCTCGAGGTGGAGTTGCGTTGCGATCCGCCGGTGGACCGGGTGGACGCGGCCGCCTTCGCGGGCCGCGCCCTCGCCGAGCGGCTGCACGCCCGGCTGTCGGCGGCGTCGGTGGCCTGTACCCGGCTCGCGGTGCACGCGAGTACCGCTCACGGGGAACATCTTTCGCGGATCTGGCGGTGTGGGGAGCCGCTGACCCCGGACGGGACCGCGGACCGAGTGCGCTGGCAGCTGGACGGCTGGCTGACCGGACGCAGCGAGGCGAAACCCTCCTCGGGGATCGAGCTGTTGCGGCTCGAGCCGGTGGAGGTGGTGGCAGCCGGGGCGCTGCAGCTGGGGCTGTGGGGTGGGGTCGGCGCCGAGGACGAGCGGGCTCGGCGGGCCCTGGTCCGGGTGCAGGGCCTGCTCGGCGGGGATGCGGTACGGGTCGGAGTGCTCAGCGGCGGCCGCGGACCGGGGGAACGGGTCACGGTGGTCCCGCTGGGTGACGAGGTGGTGCCCGTGGACGATCCCACGGCGCCGTGGCCCGGCCGGCTGCCCGAGCCGGCTCCCGCCGCGGTGCTGGCGGCGCCCCCACCGGTGGTCCTCGACGACGCCGAGGGGAATCCGGTGACGGTCACCGACCGCGGCGAGTTCGCTTCCCGCCCGGTCCGGTTGCGTTGGGAGAACCGGAGCTGGGAGGTGCTCGGCTGTGCGGGACCGTGGTCGGTGGACGAGCGGTGGTGGGACCCCGGCGCGGCGCGCCGAGTGGCGCGGGCACAGGTACTGCTCGGATGGGGTGACGGCGTCGGTGAATCCGCCCCACGGGCGTTGCTGGTGCAGTTCGACGGGAACGGGTGGCGCGTGGAGGGGGCGTACGAGTGACGACGCCGCACGGGGCTAACCTTGTCCGGAGAATGTGTGCTGTGCGAAGGATGGTGCTGGATTCGATGACGATCACGGCGACGGCGACCTTCGAGGGCACCGACATCTACTACCGCGACTCCGGCGGTGCGGACCCGGTTCCAGTCCTTCTCGTGCACGGCATGGGCGGCGACGGGCGCACCTGGGACCGATTCGCGCGGGTGCTCACGGCACGTGGTCGGCGGGTGATCGTCGCGGACCTGCGCGGCCACGGCCGCAGCGCGCACACCCTCAGCTATCTGTTCCGCGAGTTCGGTGACGATCTGCTCGCCCTGTGCGACCACCTCGGGCTCACCCGGGTCGATCTGGTCGGTCACTCCCTCGGCGGGCACGCGGTGTCCCTCGTCGCGCAGACGCGGCCGGACCTGGTGCGGCGCCTCGTCCTCGAGGAGGCACCGCTGCCTCTCCGGGAGGGCGAGGACCTGGGGGCCCTCGCGCGCCGGATACCGACTCCCGTGGAGCTCTGGCACGCCGGGACCAGTCTGCTGCGCAGTCCGCGCGCCGTGATCGCGTTCGACCGGTCCATGACGCGGTCGGCGCTCGCGCAGTTCCGGGCCCCGCACCCCGACTGGTGGGACGCCTTGCCGTCGATGACGGCTTCGACGCTGCTGGTCACCGGGGGTCCCCGCGGCATGGTCGACCCGGACCGGCTCGATGCCGCACTCGCCGCCATCCCGGACAGCCGGACGGTGACCATCGAGGTCGGGCACAGCGTGCACCGGGACCGGCCGCGCGAATTCGCGGCCACCGTCGCGCACTTCCTGGTCGGCTGATCAGGCCGTCGGGTCGCGCTCGTCCGTGGCACCGCGCATCGACCGACGGAAGTCCCGGGGCGACAGCCCGAACTCCTCCTTGAACGCCTTGGAGAAGTGGGAGGAATCGGTCAATCCGTGTCGTGCGCCGATGGCCCCGATGCTGTGACGGGCCAGGCGCGGGTCCGCCAGGTCGTCGCGGCACTTCGCCAGCCGGCGCCTCCGGATCCAGCCGGTGACAGTCTCGCCTTCCGATTCGAACAGCTTCTGCAGGTATCGCGGTGAGATGTGGTGCTTTTCGCCCTTCCACCAGGTTCTGCCGCAGGCCGCGCAGGAACGGCGAGACGACTGCGCCGATCCCGGTGGACGCCTGCACCGGTTGCGCGACACCTCGCATCAGGTTGTGCGAACCGACCCGCAGTTCGTCGCGATCGAACATGACGACGAACATCGCGAACCTGCCGCTGAATTCGAGTTGGTACGGCCGGCTCGTGTCGTACAGCGTGAAGTCACCGGGGTGCAGTACCGCCTGCTGATCGTTCTGCCGCACGATGCCGCTGCCGCACAGTTGGAGACCGAGCTTGATCAGGCCGGGATCGGACTGCCGGATGGTGGTCGCGGTCCGGCCCACGACGACGTGGCTGCCCCGAACCTCGCTGAGTTTGATCGATCCCATGACGTGTGACCGCAGGCCACCGGAGAAGGTCTCGCCTCGCTCCGTGCCGGTGGGAGTGGCACGGAGCGGAACGAAGTCCGCCGAGATCGCCTCGCGCCAGTGCTCGAACGACAGGCCGCGGAGGCCGTCGTCCGCCGAGGTTCCGGCGAGGGCGGTGGTGTCGGGCGGAGCCATGGTGTGTTCTACATTCCAGGTCGGTTGTCGACCAGCCTGCGCGCTTTCCCGATGGACCGTTCGAGCGCGGCGGGGTCGACGACGTCGACCTCGACGGTGACACCGATCCGGTTCTTGACGAGTTTCCGCAGGTCACCGGCGGCCGTTGCCCTGGTCTGGGCCGTGACGCCGGGCCGGGCCTCGACCCGAACGGTCAGGGTGTCCATGCGTCCGGGCCGGTCGAGGACGCACTGGAACTGCGGTGCCAGAGCCGGCACGGCGAGGATGAGTTCCTCGATCTGGGTGGGGAAGAGATTCACGCCGCGCAGGATGATCATGTCGTCGGTGCGGCCGGTGACCTTCTGCATACGACGCATCGATCGTGCGGTACCCGGCAGCAGGCGGGTCAGGTCGCGGGTGCGGTAGCGGATGATCGGCAGCGCCTCCTTCGTCAGAGAGGTGAACACCAGCTCGCCCTCCTCGCCGTCGGGGAGCACCTCACCGGTGACCGGGTCGACGACCTCCGGGTAGAAGTGGTCTTCCCAGATGTGCAGTCCGTCCTTGGTTTCCACGCATTCCATCGCCACACCGGGGCCCATGACCTCGGACAGTCCGTAGATGTCGACGGCGTCGATGCCGAGCTGGTGTTCGATCTCGGTACGCATCTGTTCGGTCCACGGTTCGGCGCCGAACACGCCGGTTCGCAGGGACGTGGCGGCGGGGTCGATGCCCTTCTTGATCATCGCGTCGACGATGGTGAGCATGTAGGACGGGGTGACCATGATGGCGTCCGGCCGGAAGTCCTCGATCAGCTGGATCTGCCGGTCCGTCATCCCGCCCGACATCGGGATGACGGTGGCACCGAGCCGTTCGGCCCCGTAGTGCGCTCCGAGACCGCCGGTGAACAGGCCGTACCCGTACGCGACGTGGACCTTGTCGCCGCGTCGGACACCGGCGGCGCGCAGGCTGCGGGCGACCAGGTCCGCCCAGTTGTCGAGGTCCCGGGTCGTGTAGCCCACGACGGTGGGCCGGCCGGTGGTGCCGGACGACGCGTGGATCCGCGAGACGCGGTCCTGCGGGACGGCGAACATGCCGAACGGATAGTTCTGGCGCAGATCGGCTTTGGTGGTGAAGGGGAACTTCGCGAGGTCCGTCAGGTCCGTCAGATCCGACGGGTGCACGCCGGCGGCGTCGAAGGACGACCGGTAGTGGGGGACGTTGTCGTACGCGTGCTGTAGCGACCAGCGCAGACGGTCGAGCTGCAGGTTCGATATCTCGTCGCGGGAGGCGAACTCGATGGCGCTGTTCGTGGGGGGTTCCTGCAACGCGGTCATGTGGTGCTCCTCGGGTGTGTTCGCTGCGCGGGGCCGCGGCGTGACGGTCCGGTGGTGGCCCGGGATCGATGGTCCGGCACAACAGTGGGAAGTACTTTTGTCGCGGCGCACGACTCCTTGTCCGTGCACGCACAACCGGGGCTCGGCGCCGGCCGGTCGGAAGCGGTCAGGCGTCGAAGTCGACGGTGACCGCGTCGCTGGTGGGCAGGGTCTGGCAGGTGAGAACGAAACCGGCTGCGACCTCCGCGTCGTCGAGTGCGTAGTTGCGCAGCATCCGGGCCGTCCCGGACGTGACCTTGGCGCGGCAGGTGCCGCAGACGCCGCCCTTGCACGCGAAGGGCAGATCGGAGCGGATCGTCTCGGCGGCGTCGAGGATGTTCTGCTCGCGGGGGAGGATGCCGGTGGTGCTGCGGCCGTCGAGGACGACGGTGACCTCGCTGGACGGGCCCTCGACACCGGGCTCGCGGTGAATCTGTTGCGGGGGCGGCACGTCGTCGACGAAGAACAGTTCGTGGTGGATCCGATTGCCGTCGATGCCGAACTCGCCGAGGACGGTCCGGGCGTCGGTGACCATGCCGTAGGGGCCGCACAGCCAGACGTCGTCGACGTCGTCCACGGGCACGACCGCGGACACGATCGCGCGGAGACGATCCGCGTCGAGGCGGCCGGTGAACAGCTCCACGTCGCGGGGTTCGCGGGAGAGCACGTGGACGACTTCGAATCGGGCGCCGTAGCGGTCCTTGAGGTCGGCGATCTCCTCGGCGAACATCACCGAGCGGGTGCGCCGGTTGCCGTAGAGCAGCACCACCGACGAGTCGGGGTTCGCGAGCACCGAGGCCGCGATCGAGAGCATCGGCGTGATTCCCGAGCCCGCGGCGATCAGCAGGTGCCTGCCGGCGACGGCCGGGTCGGCGACGAAGCTGCCGGTGGGGGCCTGGACCTCGACGACGTCACCGGCGCGGGCGTCGCGGACGAGCCAGGTGGAGAACAACCCGCCCGGCACCTCCCGCACGCCGACGCGGGGCGAACCGCCGACGGGCGCGCAGACGGAGTACGACCGGCGGTGCTCGACACCGTCGACGACGCGACGCAGGGTCAGGGACTGCCCGGCCCGGAAGTCGAACTCCGTGGCGAGATCGCCGGGAACCGCGAAGGTGACCGCGACGGCGTCGTCACACAGCCGTTCGACGTCGGCGATCTCGAGGTGGTGGAAGTCGCGGAGGCGTGATGCGCGGCGGGCGCCGGGGGATTCGACTGTGGTCATGTCAGATTTCCTTCACGTGGTCGAACGGTTCGAGGCAGGCGCGGCACCGGTAGTGCGCCTTGCACAAGGTGGCCCCGAACTCCGAGACCAGGTCGGTGGCGGGGGAGCCGCACCGGGGGCAGGACACCGCGCGGGGCCGGGTGATCAGCGTCAGCGGCACCGGACCGGTCGACCGGGCGGGCGCGGGTCCGGGTGTGGAGTACCCGGCGTCGCGTAGTTTGCGCGCGCCCGACTCGCTGATCCAGTCGCTGCTCCAGGCCGGGGTCAGGCTGGTGTCGACGCGGACCCGGGCGTACCCGTGCCGGGTCAGCAGGTGCTCGATGTCGGCACGCATGGTGGCGAGCGCGGGGCAGCCCGAGTAGGTGGGGGTGATGGCGACCACCACGGCACCGTCCGGGTCGATCTCGACGCCGCGGACGACACCGAGATCCGCCAGCGTCAGCATCGGCATCTCGGGATCGAGGACCGACTCGACCAGTGTCCGGGCAGTCACGAGGCCTCGGGCGTTCTCGACGGTCACTGTCACCACGACCCCTCGGGATGCGCCCGTGCGACGGACTGCATCTCGGCGAGCAACAAGCTCAGTGCCCCGGTGTGCAGACCGCGGCGGCCGCCGCGCCCGCCGACCGTGCCGACCGACGGGCCGCGGGGTGCCTCGAGTTCCGCGGCGTGGAGCACCTGGCCGATCACCGCGTCGAACTCCTCGCGCACCGAGCGGGGGTCGACTCCGACGCCGGCGGCGGCGAGCGTGCGCTCGTCGTCGGTGGGGGCGAACAGCTCCGCAGTGTAGGGCCAGACGAAGTCGAGCGCCGCGCGCACGCGGCGGCGGGATTCGTCGGTGCCGCAACCGAGCACGACCGTCCAGCGTGCGGCGTAGTCGCGGTGGTAGGTCAGTTCCTTGACACCCTTGGCGGCCACCGCGGCCAGCACGGGGTCGCGGCTGTCGCGCAGCTTCGTGAAGACGGCGAGCCGCCAGGTCGCGAGGACGAGGGTGCGCACGACGGTTTCGGCGAAGTCCCCGTTGTCGAGTTCGCACAGGCGGACGCACCGGAACTGGGCATCCGTGCGGAAGAAGGCCAGCGCATCATCGGCCGGCACCGGGGAGCTCTCGGAGATGAACGGGACGACGGTTGCGTCGGCGGCGGCGGCGCGGGCGAGCAGCAGGCGCGCCTGCCCGAGCAGGTCGAGGCCGATGTTGGCCAGTGCCATCTCCTCCTCGAGTTCCGGTGCGCGAGTGCACCACTCGGACAGCCGGTGCGAGGAGATCAGTGCGTCGTCGCCGAGCGCCAGGCAGTACCGGGCGAGCGCGGGGAGGTCGACGTCGTCGGGGACGGTGGTGTCGACCCCGGCGAGCGGGTCGTCGAAGCTGGTGCCGAACGCCCACTGACCGTGGTTGTCCTCGTCGACCAGGCCCCCGTAGGCGTTGTCGTGATCGATCATGGTGCGTGCCTCACATGTGGGGGACGTTGTCGGGAATGTCGTAGAACGTCGGATGCCGGTAGACCTTGTCGCCGCTCGGGGCGAAGAATGGATCCTTCTCCGACGGGCTGGACGCGACGATCGCGGACGACCGGACGACCCAGATGCTCACGCCTTCGTTCCGGCGGGTGTAGACGTCGCGGGCGTGACGCAGGGCCATCTCGTCGTCGGGAGCGTGCAGCGAGCCGACGTGGACGTGGTTGAGGCCGCGCTTGCCGCGGACGAACACCTCGTACAGCGGCCAGCTCGCCCTGACGTGGCGTTCGGTGGTGGACCTGGTGTCGCTCATGGCTTTACGAGCCCTCTCGTTCGCGGGCGGCGAAGGCCGTCGCGGCCTCGCGGACCCAGGCGCCGTTCTCGTGCGCGGCGCGGCGGTTGGTGATGCGTTCGACGTTGCAGGCGCCGTTGCCTCGGACGACCTCCGTGAACTCGCTCCAGTCCGGCTCGCCGAAGTCGTAGTGGCCGCGGTCGGCGTTCCACACGAGATCCGGGTCGGGAAACGTGACCCCGAGTGCCTCGGCCTGCGGGATGCTCATGTCCACGAAGCGCTGCCGCAGCTCGTCGTTGGTGTGCCGCTTGATCTTCCAGTGCATCGACTGCGCGGTGTTGGGCGACTTGTCGTCCGGCGGACCGAACATCATCAGCGCCGGCCACCACCAGCGGTCGACGGACTCCTGCACCATCTCACGTTGGGCGTCGGTGCCGCGCATCATCGTCATCAGCAGCTCGAAGCCCTGCCGCTGGTGGAACGACTCCTCCTTGCACACCCGGATCATCGCCCGCCCGTACGGGCCGAAGCTGGTGCGGCACAGGGGGACCTGGTTGCAGATGGCTGCGCCGTCGACCAGCCATCCGATGACGCCGACGTCGGCGAAGGTCAGGGTCGGGTAGTTGAAGATCGAGGAGTACTTCTGCCTGCCGGTGATCAGCTTCTCGGTCAGGTCGGCGCGGTCCGCGCCGAGGGTCTCGGCGGCGGAGTACAGGTACAGCCCGTGGCCGGCCTCGTCCTGCACCTTCGCGAGCAGGATCGACTTGCGACGCAGGGAGGGGGCGCGGGTGATCCAGTTCCCCTCGGGCTGCATCCCGATGATCTCCGAGTGCGCGTGCTGGGCGATCTGCCGGATCAGCGTCTTGCGGTAGTCGTCCGGCATCCAGTCGCGCGGCTCGATGCGCTGATCGTGCGCGATGGTGGTCTCGAAGAGGTTCAGGAGATCGTCCGCCCTTGTCGGCGTTGTCATGTGGCCTCATTTCATTACCGAATATTCGGTCAGTAATAGTATGCGCGAGGGGTTGCCCGCGCACAAGACCCGAAGCGGTCACCGCAGGTCAGGGGTGGTGCGTGGACGGAGTGATCAGCGTCCGGTGAAGGTCGGTCGAGACTTGGCGAGGAACGCCTCGACCGCTGCGCTGTGGTCGGCGCCGGCGCCGAGCGCCTCCTGAGCGACCCGCTCGCGTTCGAGGGCATCGGTCAGCCCGGGGGCGGCGGCCCGCAGCAGATCCTTGACCTGGCTGTACGCCTTCGTCGGTCCGTGAGCGAGCTGCCGCGCGAGATCGCGGGCAACGGTGTCCACGTCGTCGTCGGCGACCACGCGGTGCACCAGTCCCCACGCCGCGGCGTCGGCCGCGCCGAAGCGGTCGCCGAGCAGCATCAGTCCCGCGGCCCGGCTGGCGCCGACCGCGTGGACGAGGGTGTGGCTCAGACCCGAATCGCTCGCGAGGCCGATGCCGGTGAACGCGGTGGCGAACTTCGCGCCTTCGCCGGCCACCCGGATGTCGCCGGCCAGCGCCAGCCCCAGGCCGGCGCCGACACAGGCCCCGCGGATCGCGACCACGACGGGAACGGTCAGGGCCGCGACCGCCTCCAGCAGCGGGTTGTAGTGCTCGCCGACGGTGTTCATCGCCGAGTGCGGGTCGGCGCGCAGGGCGTCGACGTGCTCGCCCAGATCCTGTCCGACACAGAAGTTCCTGCCGTCCGCGGTCAGTAGCACCGCACGCACGCGGGCGTCGTCCCCGACCCGGCGTACCGCATCGAGCAGCGCCTCCTTGGTGGCGCGGTCGAGGGCGTTGGAGGCGGCGGGCCGGGAGAGGGTGACGGTGGCCAGGCCCTCGTCGATCCGTACCTGCACGGGGGCGGTGTCCGTGGTGGTCATGACTGTGCTCCTGTCGTCGTGGTCCAGTCGAAGAATCCGCTTCCGCTCTTGCGGCCGAGTTCACCCCGGGCGACCTTGTCGCGCAGCAGCTTCGGAGGTTCGAAGCGCGGGCCGAGGGTGGCGGCGAGGTGTTCGGCGATGGCCAGGCGCACGTCGAGGCCGACGAGGTCGGTCGAGCGCAGCGGACCCATCGGGTGCCGGTAGCCGAGCTCCATCGCCCGGTCGATCGCCTCGGCGTCCGCCACACCCTCCTCGAGCATCCGGATCGCCTCGAGTCCGAGGAAGACACCGAGGCGGCTGGTGGCGAATCCGGGGGAGTCGTTGACCACGACGTCGACCTTGCCCAGCAGGCCCACCCACGACACCGCCTTGTCGACCACGGATTCGGCGGTAGCCGGGGAGGTGACGATCTCGACCAGTTCGGAGGCCGGGACCGGGTTGAAGAAATGCATCCCGAGGAACCGTCCCGGATCGGTCAGGTTCTTGCCGAGGTCGGTGATCGACAGCGAGCTGGTGTTGCTGGCGATGACCGTGTCGTGGCGGACGGCCCTCTCCGCGGCGGTCAGGACCTGGGCCTTGAGCTCCACGTTCTCCGGGACCGCCTCGACGACCAGGTCGGTCTCCGGCGGGATGTCGTCCGGGGATGCGACGGTGCCGAGGCGATCGAGAATCTCGGCGGGCGTCGAGTGGGTGAGCTTGCCGCGTTCGTCCGCGCGTTGCAGTCCGGTGGCGACGCGGTCGCGGGCGGCGGCCTGGTCGCCGGCCTCGGCGATCACGACGGTGCTGCCGAGGGTCGCGAAGACCTGGGCGATGCCGGCGCCCATGCGGCCGCCGCCGATCACGGCGACGCGGGCCGGTGCCTGTGTGTCGGTCATGTCTTCTCCAGGAAGGCGGTCATGCGGTCGTGTTTGTCCGTGGTCTCGAAGAGCACGGCCTGGGCGATGTCGTCGGCGAACGGATGGGTGCCGGGGGAGTCGACGACGGTCTTGGTCAGGCGCAGTGCCAGCGGTGCGGAGCGGGCGATGCGGTCGAGCAGTCGGTGGGCGGCGTCGACGTGGCTGCCGGGTTCGACGACGTCGAGGACCAGTCCGGTGCGCAGGGCGGCCTCGGCGTCGAGGATGTGGCCCCCGAGCAGAACCTGCTTCGCGACCGACATCCCGACGAGTTGGGGCAGCCGGTAGCTGGCGCCGGCCGCGGCCATGATGCCGAGCCCCGGCTCGGGATTGCCGAATCTGGCTGTGGTGGTGGCGATCCGGATGTCGCAGGCGTAGGACAGCTCGGCGCCGCCGCCGAGTGCGAACCCGCTGACCGCCGCCACCGTCGGCAGGGGCAGTCGGCCGATGCGGTCGAACAGGGTGCGGTTGATGCCGGCGAGCGCGTCGTCGCGGGTGCGGGCCCGCAGCTGCCCGATGTCGGCGCCGCCGGCGAAATGGTCGCCGCGACCGGTGAGCAGCAGCAGCTTCGGGTCGGCCTCGATGCGGGCGCACACGGTGTGGAGTTCCGCGATCATCTCCGCGGTGATCGCGTTGCGCTGCGCCGGGCGGTCGAGGGTCACGACGACGCGGTCGCCGAGCTCGTCGAGTTCGAGTGTGGTGAAGGCGGTCACGGTGCCTCGATCAGCATCGCGGCGCCCTGGCCGACGCCGACGCACAGGGTGGCCAGAGCGCGGCGCGCGTTCTCGCGTTCCATCCGGCCGAGCAGGGTCAGCAGGATCCGGGCCCCCGAACAGCCGAGGGGATGGCCGAGGGCGATGGCGCCGCCGTCGGCGTTGACGATCGCCTCGTCGAGCTTCAGCTGGCGGATCACGCCCAGGGACTGGGCGGCGAACGCCTCGTTGAGTTCGACCGCGTCGAGGTCCGCGACCGTCCAGTTCGCCCGGGCGAGCACCTTCCGCGTGGCGGGAACCGGCCCGAGCCCCATGATCTGCGGGGGCACACCGGCGCTGGCGGATCCGACGATTCGCGCCCGGACGGTCAGACCGTACCGGGCGACCGCGTCGGCGCTCGCGACGACGAGTGCTGCGGCGCCGTCCGAGAGCGAGGACGACGAGCCGGCGGTGACGATGCCGCCGGAGCGGAAGACCGGCTTCAGGGCGGCGAGCTTGTCGAGGGTGGCCCCACGACGCGGGGTCTCGTCGGCCTCGAGAACTCCGTCCTTCACCGGGACCGGGACGATCTCGCGTCGGAAGTGCCCGGCGTCCACCGCGGCGACCGCCCGCTGCTGGCTGCGCAACGCGAAGGCGTCGCTCTCCTCGCGGGTGATGCCCTCGAGCGCCGCGACCTCTTCGGCGGTCTCGCCCATGGACAGGGTGATCTTGCGGGTCTCGGGTCCGGAGCCGGCGGGAACGTTCCGGTCGGCGGAGGCGAACCTCGGATTGGTGAAGCGCCACCCCAGCGAGGTGTCGGCGACCTCTCCGGGCCGGGCCCACGGCGTTCCGGGCTTGGCCATCACCCACGGAGCGCGGGTCATCGACTCCACGCCGCCGGCGACGACGACGTCGGCCTCACCGCTGCGGATCAGCGCGGCGGCCTGTGCGACGGCGGTCAGACCGCTCGCGCACAACCGGTTGACCGTGAACCCGGGAACCGAGTCGGGCAGCCCGGCCAGCAGCACCGCCATCCGGGCGACGTCGCGGTTGTCCTCGCCGGCCTGGTTCGCGGCGCCCAGGATCACCTCGTCGACCGCGTCGCCGGGCACGCCGGCCCGGCGGACTGCCTCGGCCACCACCAGTCCGGCCAGGTCGTCCGGACGCACCGTGGCCAGTGCGCCGCCGTAGCGGCCCTGCGGTGTGCGCGCGCCGTCGACCAGAAAAACGTCACCCATCCTGTGCTCCTTGCTCGCGTGTGCAGCCCAATTATTAACTGAATATTCGGTCGGTAACAAGGGTGGGTGCCCAGCGCTGTCACGCGGCGCGGGTGGGTGCGCGAAGATGAACCCATGACATCGGCGCGCGTAGTACAACGGACGGGACGTCCGGGCCGGCCCGGATACGACCTCGACTCGCTGCTGGCGGTCGCCGTCAAGGTGTTCAACGACAAGGGCTACGACGGCACCAGCATGGAGGTGCTCGCCAAACGTCTGGGTATCTCCAAGTCGGCCATCTACCACCATGTCTCGGGCAAGGCGGAGTTGCTCGAGCTGGCGCTCTCGCGCGCCCTCAATGCCCTGTTCGCCGTCACCACCGAGGAGGGCGCGACCGCCGGTCCGTACATCGACCGCCTCGAGTACCTGGTTCGCCGGAGCGTGGAGGTCCTCGTCGCGGAGTTGCCGTACGTGACGTTGCTGCTGCGGGTCCGCGGCAACACGGCCGTCGAGCGTCGGGCACTGGCGCGCCGCAGGGAGTTCGACACGTTCGTCAGTGAACTGGTCCAGGCGGCCGAGGACGAGGGCGACCTGCCCGCCGGGGTCGATCCCGCCCTGGCCAGCAGGCTGATCTTCGGCATGGTCAACTCGATCGTCGAGTGGTACCGCCCGCGCGCCGACGGCGCGGTCGGCAACCTCGCCGACACCGTCGTCGCGATCGTCTTCGACGGTCTGCGGCGCGCCTGAGCCCCCTGTCGGAACGGCTCCTCCCTTGACAGGAGCGGTGGTGCTCACGGATCGTAATTACTGACCGAACGTACGGTGAGATATGGAGATCTCGTGAGCACTCTGCTTCAGAGCTATGTACAGGGGCGCTGGCACACCGCGCCCGACGAGGGCGCCCCGCTGCTCAGTGCCGTGGACGGCCACGAGGTCGCTCGGATCTCGTCGACCGGCGTGGACGTCGCCGGCATGATCGATCACGCCCGGGCGGTGGGTGGCCCGGCGCTGGCGAAACTGACCTTTCACGAGCGCGCCGCGGTGCTGAAGACGCTCGCCCTGACCCTGATGGCGGGAAAGGACGAGTTCTACGCACTGTCCGCCGAGACGGGTGCGACGGAACGTGACTCGGGCGTCGACATCGACGGAGGTTTCGGGACACTGCTCAGCTACGCGAGCAAGGCCCGGCGCGAGCTGCCCAACGACACCGTGCATCTCGACGGCGGTCTCGAACAGCTGGGCAAGAAGGGCACCTTCCTCGGCCAGCACATCTACACCTCACGGCGCGGCGTCGCCGTCCAGATCAACGCCTTCAACTTTCCCGTCTGGGGTTTCCTCGAGAAGCTCGCTCCGGCCTTCATCGCCGGTGTGCCCTCGATCGTCAAGCCGGCCAGCCAGTCCGCGTACCTGACGGAACTGGTGTTCCGTCGCATCGTCGAATCCGGGCTGCTGCCCGAGGGGTCGGTGCAGCTGCTGTGCGGCAGCGCCCGCGGCGTGCTCGATCACCTCGGCGGTCAGGACTCCGTCGCGTTCACCGGTTCAGCGGACACCGCCGCACTGCTGCGCGCGCACCCGAACGTGGTCGGCGCCGGTGTGCACTTCACCGCCGAGGCCGACTCGCTCAATGCGTCGATCCTCGGCACGGACGTGACCACCGGCAGCGAGGAGTTCGACCTCTTCGTCAAGCAGCTGGTCACCGAGATGACCGTCAAGGCGGGCCAGAAGTGCACCGCCATCCGGCGGGCCTTCGTCCCCGAGCACCTCGTCGACGACGTCGTCGCCGCGACCAGCGCACGACTGGACAGGGTCGTCGTCGGTGCGCCCGGTGCCGAGGGCGTGACCATGGGTGCGCTCGCGAGCCTCGAACAGCGCGACGAGGTCCTCAGATCCGTTCGCGCACTGACCAAGAGTGCCCGCATCGTCCACGGCGACCCCGACACGGTCGAGGTCGTCGGAGCCGACGCCACCACCGGGGCGTTCCTGTCGCCGATCCTGCTGCGATGCGACGACCGCGACGCCACCGAACCCCACGAGGTCGAGGCGTTCGGTCCGGTGAGCACCGTCATCGGCTACCGCGACAACGCCGACGTGATCGAGCTCGCCGCCCGCGGCCAGGGCAGCCTCGTTGCGTCCCTCGTCACCGCCGACACCGCCATCGCCCGCGAGATCGTGCTCGGCCTGGCCCCCTACCACGGACGCGTCCTCGTCCTGAACCGTGAGGACGCCCGCGAATCCACCGGTCACGGCTCGCCGCTGCCGGTGCTCGTCCACGGTGGCCCCGGCCGTGCGGGCGGCGGCGAGGAGCTCGGCGGTATCCGCGGCATCCTGCATCACATGCAGCGCACCGCGATCCAGGGCACCCCCAACGTCCTGACGGCCGTCGGGCGGCGCTGGGTGCCGGGCGCCGACCGCATCGAAGGTGGCGTCCATCCGTTCCGGAAGAATCTTGCCGAACTGGCCCTCGGTGACACGATCGTCGGTGGCCCGCGGCAGGTCACCCTCGCCGACATCGACCACTTCGCGGAGTTCACCGGCGACACCTTCTACGCCCACACCGATCCCGAAGCCGCGGCGGCCAACCCGCTCTTCGGTGGCATCGTCGCCCATGGCTACCTCGTGGTCTCGCTTGCCGCCGGCCTGTTCGTCGACCCCGCACCGGGGCCGGTCCTGGCCAACTTCGGTGTCGACAACCTGCGGTTCCTGACCCCGGTCAAGGCCGACGACAGCCTGACGGTCACGCTGACCGCCAAGCAGATCACCCCGCGCACCAGCGCCGACTACGGCGAGGTCCGCTGGGACGCCGTGGTCGCCAACCAGAACGGCGACGCCGTCGCCACCTACGACGTGCTCACCCTCGTCGCCAAGCCGAACGGAGAAGACAAGTGACCCATCAGATCTCGGTCTGCTACGGAACACCCGACGACCCCGCCACCTTCGACGAGTACTACCGCGCCACGCACATTCCCCTCGCGGCCAAGGTACCCGGGCTGTCCGGGTTCGTCTGGGGCAAGTGCGTCTCCCTCGACGGCTCCGCCCCGGCCCACTACGCCGTGGCGTACCTGCAGTTCGCCACCGAGGAGGATCTGAAGACGGCCCTGGCGTCGCCGGAGATGCGGGACGCCGGACGCGACGTCCGCAACTTCGCCACCGGAGGGGTGACCATGTACACACAGAACCTGGAGTCGGCGACCCGCTGACCACCGCCTCGGGGGCGGGGGGGCGCCGGGGGGGGGGCCCCCCCCCCCCCCCCCCGCCCCCCCCCCCCCCCGCCCCGGGCGCCCCCCCCCCCCCCCCCACCGGGCCGGGGGCCGCGCGGGGGTGGCCCCATCCCACCCAGCCCCAAGCGGTGAGG
>NZ_JBIAOU010000004.1:221308-343808 GCF_042879035.1 Rhodococcus sp. NPDC003318
GCCCCGCTCCCCCCCCTCCCCCATCGCCCCCCGGGTGGGGGTCACCGGGGCCCCCCCCCGGGGGGGGGGGCCCCCCCCCCCCCCCCCGCGGGGGGGGGGGGGGGGGGGGGGGGGGGCCCCCCCCGCCCCCTCGCGTGTCCCACCACGTCAGGAGCATGAGATGACCACAGTCGACCAGGAGCAATTCCGCACCGCCCGTGACATGTTCGCCGCCGACACCGCGTCCCGCTCGCTGGGCATCGAGGTGTGCGAGCTGGGCGAAGGCCGGGCCGTCGCGACGATGACCGTGAGCGGGGCGATGGTCAACGGACACGGCATCA
This sequence comes from Rhodococcus sp. NPDC003318, assembly GCF_042879035.1. Lineage (NCBI taxonomy): Bacteria > Bacillati > Actinomycetota > Actinomycetes > Mycobacteriales > Nocardiaceae > Rhodococcus > Rhodococcus sp. NPDC003318. The sequence goes on from NZ_JBIAOU010000004.1 coordinate 221,629, forward strand.
CCCACGGCGGATACGTCTTCCTGCTGGCGGACACCGCCTTCGCGCTGGCGTGCAACAGCTACGACCAACCCGCCGTCGCCGCACGAGCCGACATCCGGTTCCTGCGTTCCACCAGGCTCGGCGCGGTCCTCACCGCGACGGCGGTCGAACGGTCCCGGTTCGGCCGCAGTGGCCTCTACGACGTCACAGTCACCGACGGGTCGGGTGCGGCGATCGCCGAATTCCGTGGGGACAGTCGGGTGATCGCTCGTCCCTGAGGCTTCCAGGCGTGCTGCCTAGCGCTGCGGATCCGAGGTGACGAGTCCGATCACGACGTCCTCGAACGCGGCGACCGATTCGTTGGTGTCGTCCTTCCGTGAGCACATGAGAACCCGGTTCGGTGGCAGATCGGTCACGGGTAGGAACCGCACACCGGGGTGGGAGTAGAACTGTGCGACCGCGGATGCGGTGATCGCAACACCGTGGCCGGCTGCGCACTGCTCGAGCATCTCCTCCACTGTGGAAATGGCCGGGCCCGTGCGTGCCCGGCTCCCGTCGGGGCGAGGATTGACCAGCCAGTAGTCGATCCACTCCGGATCGCCTGTGGCACTGGGGAGGAACCTCTCGTCTGCGATCTCGTCGAACGTCACGCCGGAGACCCGCTCCGCGAGCCGATGACGAGCGGGCACCAGCACCATACGCGGCTCGCTGAGAATCGGTCGACACCGGAGTCGTTCGGTGTTCGCAGGCTCGCGGACGAACGAGACGTCGACGCGGCCGTCGAGCAGGGCCCGCGTCTGGTCGCCCCATTCGAGGTGCACGAGCTCCACCTCCATCTCCGGCCGCTGACGTTCGACGGACTCGAGAACCTGCTGTGTCAGCGTGCCCGCGCCAGACGCCATGAACCCCAATCGAATCCTCGACGAACCCGATTTCGCGCGTGCGGCCCACGCGTCGAGCTTCTCACTCGCCTCGACCACTGCCCGAGCGAGCGGCACCATGTCGCGCCCGCGCTCCGTCAGTGCCACGGATCGGGACGTTCGCGTGAACACGGCGAATCCCAGCTGATGCTCGAGTTGCCGAATCTGTTGGCTCAGAGCAGGACCGGTCACGAAGAGTCGATCAGCCGCCCGGGTGAAGTGCAGTTCCTCTGCGACTGCCAGAAAGTAGCGCAACATGCGTGGATGCAGATCCATGATGCCCCGAATTCTACGTCGTGCGTCCACACGCTGAGTCGATAACGGAACCTTAATGATCGGCGGAAGATGCGACCTGGTGTCCCTCGACGCAGGCCGGAATAGTGATGCAAGCCACATGATGCCCGTCGGCCAGTGGCTCCCCTCATCACCCCGTCCCGTCGAAGGAGACACCCATGACCCTCGCCGAGCAGACCTCGCGCAACCCGCTCTTCTGGATGACCAGCCCGGGCAACACACCCAAGGGCGACCGTCGCGACTTCTACGCAATGGACGAAACGGACTGGACCGACTGGCTGATGCCCGGTACCCGCTACAAGTTGCTCTACTGCAACCTGGCGACCGGGGCATTCACCCTTCTGTTGCAGGTCGACCCGAACATCCAGGCCACCTCGCACTGGCACATCGGAAATCTCCAGGTCTACATCCTGGAGGGGGGCTTCTACTACGGCGACGGTACCGCGACCGTGAACGGTGAGATCGTGCCCGATGCCGGCCTACCCGACACGTTCACGGTCGAAACCGCAGGCACCGTTCACCAGCCGTTCGCAACCGAGACCGGTTGCATCATGCTGGCGATGTTCGACGGTCCCATCGGCGGCTACACCGAGGACGGGCAGCTGGCCGTCATCGGTGACGCCAGACTGCACTACTACATGGCCCGCGACAACGGCGCAGTTCACAACACGCAGCTCGTCGATTACACCTACGGCTCCACCGAACTCCAGTGACCGACCACAGCATCTCGCCAGCCCACGAGACGAGGTCTCACATGCCCCTTCCCATCTCACCGACGTTCAATCACGTCGGCATCACCGTTCCCGATCTCGATCGGGCAGTCGCCTGGTACCGAGACGTCCTCCATCTCGAGGTCGTCGGCGGACCACTCGAGGTCCATGCAGACGACAAGCCCTTCGGGGAAGTGCTCCAGGACATCTTCGGGTCGTCCTGGGGCGGTGTGCGTGTCGCGTTCCTGGCCACGTCCGAGGGAGTGGGGTTCGAGCTCTTCGAGTTTGTCGAGCCGGCCACCGTCACGACGAAGGCCGAGTACTGGCGGACCGGACCCTTCCACCTCTGCTTCACGTGGCCGAACGTGGCCGAGCTCGTGCACCGAATCTGCGAACACGGAGGCAGGAAGACCAGCAAGGTCTGGACCCTGTTCCCCTCGCGCGACGTCGTCTACTGCGAGGACCCCTTCGGCAACATCCTCGAAATCAGCTCGGGGAGCTTCGAGCGGACCTGGGCGAACCGTGACACCAACGACAACGAAGGGAGCGTCGGGTGACCGCCGCAGACAGGTTCTCGGGCAAGACCGCACTCGTGACCGGAGCCGGGGGAGGGTTCGGTCGCGCCATCAGTGCCCGACTTGCGGCCGGCGGCGCGCAGGTGGCGTTGCTGGACCGGGATCGGTCCGCAGCCGAGGAGACAGCTCGGATCATCGAGGAGGACGGCGGAACCGCGACGGTGTTCGGGGTCGATCTCACCGATCCGGACGCAGTCGACGACGCGGTTTTCGGCACGGTGAAAGCCTATGGTGGACTGCATATCTGCGTGAACAACGCGGGAATCGGTGGAGAGATGTCGCTGCTGGCGGACTATCCGCTCGAGGCGTGGCGCCAGGTCGTCGACGTGAATCTCAACAGTGTCTTCTACTGCCTGCAGTCGCAGCTTCGCGCCATGACGTCCGGCGCAGCGCCCGCCGGAGGAGCGATCGTCAACATCGCATCGATCATGAGCACTGTTGCAATGGCCAACATCAGCGCGTACGTCGCGTCGAAACACGCCGTGCTCGGGCTGACCCGTGCGGCCGCACTCGAATACGGTCCCTCGGGGATCCGCGTCAATGCAGTCGGTCCCTCCTTCTCCCGGGTCGGGTTCACGGCGGAGAAGATCGACGACGACCGTCAGTGGGAAGCGATGGCCGCGCAGCACCCACTCGGGCGGACGGCCACACCGCAGGACGTGGCCACCGCAGTCACGCAGCTCGTCTCCGACGAGGCTGCGTACATCACCGGGCAACTCCATCTCGTCGACGGCGGCTACACGCTGCACTAGATCCGGTCGGTGATCGACAACAAGGGAAGTGGAAGATTTGTCAGTAGAGCCGAAAGTCGCGATCGTCACGGGTGCGAGCGGCGGGATCGGGGCAGCGACGGTCCGCCGCCTCGTTGCGGACGGTGCGCGCGTTGCCGCCGTCGACCTCAACCAGGAAGCGCTGAATTCGCTTGCCGCCGAGGTCGGTGAGCAGTGCCTTCCCATTTGCGCCGACGTGTCCACCCCGGTGGGCGTCGACACCTACGTCCGAGCGACACTCGATCACTTCGGTCGGATCGACCACCTGCACAACAACGCGGGGATCGAGGGCCGGGCCGAACTCGTCGAAGACACCGAACCTGCTCACGTGCAGCGGGTACTCGACGTCAATGTGGGAAGTGTGTATCTCGGCATGCGGGCGGTGCTTCCGGTGCTGTACGCGCAGGGCCATGGGGCAATCGTCAACACCGCGAGCCAGGCGGGGATCAGGGGCGTTCCGCGACTGTCTCCGTATGTCGCGAGCAAGCACGCTGTCGTCGGACTGACGCGCAGCGCGGCGCTGGAAGCCGGTGGACGAGGTGTCCGCGTGAATGCAGTCGCACCGGGCCAGATCGCCACCAGAATGATCGACAGTCTCGAGGAACAGTGGAGCCCGGAGGACTCCACCGCCATCCGCGATCAGCTGATCTCACAGATCCCGCTCGGTAGGTACGGCAGCCCCGGGGAGGTGGCCGAACTCGTGGCCTGGTTGTTCTCCGATTCGGCTTCGTTCGTCAACGGGGCGATCCTGACCGTGGACGGAGGCACCACCGCATAGTCGCCGCGATGCTGTGCACGTGCGACCAAGCAACCGTGCGTCAGCAGACATGAATCCGGCACCGTCTACCGCAATCATCTATGTCGTACATCACATCGGCCCCCCAATTTCGCCTCCACGGCGCGGAATTGGGTGGGCCCCAATGCCGCGGCCACGTTCCGGCACTTCGCCGGATGGACGGACAAGATCACCGGATCCACCATTCCCACGGCCGGCTACTTCGGTCAGCCCACCCTCTCGTACACGGTGCGCGAACCGGTCGGGGTGATCGGCGCGATCATCCCGTGGAACACACCGCTGATGATCACGGCATGGAAGCTCGCCCCGGCACTGGCCGCCGGGAACACCGTGGTGATCAAGCCTCCGGAGGACGCGCCGCTGTCGATCCTGCACCTGGCCGGGCTCCTGCAGGAGGCGGGAGTGCCCGACGGTGTCGTCAGCGTCGTCCCCGGACTCGGCGCGACGGCCGGGGACGCGCTGGTACGGCACCCGGGTGTCGACAAGATCAGTTTCACCGGCAGCCCCCGGGTCGGACGGCTGATCGCGCGCAACGCCGCCGAGACGTTCAAGCGCACAACCCTGGAACTGGGCGGCAAGTCCCCGCAGATCATCCTCGCGGACGCCGACCTCGAGGCCGCGGTGGGCGGCACCGCTATGGGCCTGTTCTTCAACCAGGGTGAGGTGTGTGCCGCGGGAACCCGTGTGCTGGTGCACCGTTCGCTCTACGACCAGGTGGTCGACGGACTCGCCGCGGCAGCCGCGGCCCAGGTGCTCGGTGACCCGTTCGACCCGGCCACCACGGTGGGCGCACTGGTGAACGCCAAGCAACGCGACACCGTCCTCGGCTACATCGAGGCCGGGAAGTTCGAGGGCGCTCGCGTCGCCGCGGGGGGCGGCGCTCCGGACCGGGACGGGTTCTTCGTGCAGCCCACCATCTTCGCCGACGCGCACAACGACATGCGGATCGCTCGCGAGGAGATCTTCGGCCCGGTCGGCACCGTGATCCCCTTCGACGACGTCGACGGCGCGATCCGCATCGCCAACGACACCGACTACGGGTTGGCCGCCGGCATCTGGACGCGCGACGTCTCGCACGCCCACTCACTGGCCGGCCGGGTCCGCGCCGGCGCGGTCTGGGTCAACGGCTGGGCCGCGATCGACCCGGCGTTGCCATGGGGCGGGATGAAGACCAGCGGCGTCGGCCGCGAACTGGGCTGGGCCGGAATCGAAGCCAACACCGAAGAGAAGGTCGTCACCGTCGTTCTCTGAACCGACGCCGACACCATTCCCGACACCGAAACGAGGACACGATGAAATCGCAGGCAGCTGTTCTGTGGGAGCCCGGACGCCCCTGGGAGATCGAGGAACTCGAACTCGACGCCCCGAAGTACGGAGAGGTCAAGGTCGAGTTGGCCGCGTCGGGGATGTGCCACTCCGACGAGCACGTGCGCGACGGCAGCGTCCCGGTGGGACTGTATCCGTTCATCGGCGGGCACGAGGGCGCCGGTGTGGTCACCGAGATCGGCCCGGGCGTCACCAGTGTCGAGGTCGGCGACCACGTCGCGCTCGGGTTCATTCCCGCGTGTGGGCGGTGCAGAGCCTGCGCCACCGGCAAGTCGAGCATCTGCGACCTCGGCGCCCACCTGCTCGGGGGCCACCAGATCTCCGACGGCACCGCCCGCCACCACGTGCGCGGTCAGGGCGCCGGAATCCAGTGTCTGCTGGGCACGTTCGCCCCGGTGACGGTGGTCAACGAGGCGTCCTGCGTGAAGCTGACGAAGGACATTCCACTGGACAAGGCCGCGCTCGTCGGGTGCGGAGTGACGACGGGTTGGGGTTCCTCCGTCTATGCCGCGGGCGTCTCCGCAGGCGAGACGGTGGTCGTCCTCGGTATGGGCGGCGTCGGCTGTGGTGCGGTCCAGGGGGCGGCGCTGGCCGGTGCCCGGCACGTGGTGCTGGTCGACCCGTCGCCCTTCAAACGCGAGCAGGCGAAGGTGTTCGGCGCCACCCACGCCGTGGCGAGCATCGAGGAGGCGCTTCCGCTGCTGCACGACCTGACCTGGGGTCAGCTCGCCGACAAGGTGATCATCACCGTCGCCGTGGCGGACGGCGCCCTCATCGCCCCGGCGATGAGCCTGGTCGCCAAGGGTGGCACCTGCGTCCACGTCTCGGTCGGCGACGTCACCGCCACCGACACCTCGCTGAGCCTGTTCGACCTGACCGCCATGCGCAAGACGCTCAAGGGCGCCTGGTTCGGCAACGCCAACATCCGCTTCGACATCCCGCACCTGCTCCGGCTGTACATGGAGGGTCAGCTCGAGCTCGACGCGATGATCACCCGCACCTACACCCTCGACCAGGTCAACGACGGCTACGAGGCGATGCGCAACGCCGAGAACGTGCGGGGCCTGATCCTGTACTGATCGAAACGTCTGCACGATCGGCCTGCCGGCTTCTCGATCGTCGAGGGGGCGGCGTTCGCCCTCGGACCTGAGGTGAACACGGCAGCCTCGCGTCTGTACGCGGTCGAAAGCCAGTGCTTCGTACTCGCCCCGTGCGGGCTCGTCGGTGAGGCTGCCCATGACGCCTTCGCCGACACCGAGCTGAAGAAGCAGCTGTTGACGCTGGGAGGCGGGCACGCTCGCATCTTCGGTCCCGACGGCCGCGAGCTTGCCGAGCCGCTGCCGGCGACCGAGGAGGGCATCCTGTATGCAGACATCGACTACGCCCACATTCTGGCGGCGAAGAGTGCTGCCGACCCGGTGGGGCACTACTCGCGGTCGGATGTCTTCACCCTCCACATGAGCGCCGCCGGACGACTGCCGAAGGTGGCGTCCGCCAAGCCCGTGCTCACCGTCGGCAGCGAGGGAACCGACGAGAGCGACGCGCTGCCCGAGCTCGCGGCGCCCTGACGGAAGAGACCGAGGTGACAGGGGGCAGGGGCCGGTCGTTTCCGACCGGGCAGAATGGTGCGGGTGAGCCAGACGCAGACGACCGCCGACGTGGATTCGACCGTGCTCGGACCGCGGACCTGTTCCGCGATCTCCGCGCTCGACGAACCGCTGCCGGGGACGGCGGCGCAGGTCGCGGCCTGGTTGTGTCTCGAACACACCGGTGTGTGGGGACGGGACGTGTTCGCCGGCGATGCGTTCGGTCCCGAGTTGTCGGCTCGCCTGCAGGCCCACGTCGACGCCGCCGGGGTTCGGCTGCTGCTGATCCGGCGCGCGGGACGGGTCACGCCCGCGCCGACCCGTACCGTGCTGTTCGCGCGGTCGGCGCCGGACGGCACCTGGTGTGAGCGGTTCGAGGTGACGGACCCGCAGGAGTTGCTCGCCCTCGACCTGACCGCGGCGGCCACCGCGCCCGGCATCGGGCGACCGGTGACCGACCCGGTCGTGCTGGTGTGTGCGCACGGCAAGCGTGACCGATGCTGCGCCGTGCTGGGTCGCCCCGTCGCAGCGGAGCTGACCGCCCGGTTCGGGGACGCGGTGTGGGAGTGCTCGCACACCGGAGGGCACCGGTTCGCGCCCTCGATGATCCTGCTGCCCACCGGCTACACGTACGGCAGGCTCGGCGCCGCCGAGTCGGTCCGTGCGGTCGAGGCCGCGGCCCGGGGCGAGGTGTACCGCACCGGCCTGCGTGGCCGCAGCTGCTGGACTCCGGCCGGTCAGGTCGCGGAAATCGCGGTGCGGGACGGTGTTCCGGCCGGTCCCGCGGACCTGACGGTGACGGGCCCGGACGACTGCCCGGTGGTCCGGCACCGGGACGGTCGGTCGTGGAGCGTCCCCGTCGGCGGCATCGACCTGCCGCCCCGGCCCGCCAGCTGCGGTGCGGACGCGAAGCCTGCGCGGGCGCTCGTTGCCGGTGCCGTGTCCCCACTCGGCGGATAGCTGTCACCAGTGCGTGCCGGGCACCAGCCGGGCCAGGCGCCGGCCCACGCGTAGTGTGCGGTTGGTCCGGTACGGTGAGCGCGACGGTGCCTGCTCGGTGTTCGGGTCCGGCTGCGGGACTTCACCTTTTGCCGCGGGTGAGTCGGGGTACGCCCGGTAGAGCTCGCTGCGCATCCGGTCCGCGATGCGCGGTGCGAAGAGGTGACCGTACTCGCCGAGCGTGCCGATCGGGACGTCGATGCGCTTGGGTCGCTCGACCAGGGCACGTACCACCATCGCCGCGGCGTGCTCCGGGCTGATCGCGCGACCTGGGTTGGCGCGGCCGGTCGGGGCGATCATCGGGGTCCGGACCAGGGGCATGTGGATGGTGGTGAACGTGATTCCGTCGGAGAGGGTTTCGGCGGCGACGGTGTCGGTGAAGCCGTCGAGCGCGGCCTTGCTCGCGACGTAGGCGGAGTAGCGGGGTACCCGCCCCTGCACCCCGGCGGTGCTGACGTTCACCACGTGCCCGAACCGGCGTTCGCGCATCGACGGCAGCAGGGCGAGCACCAGGCGAACGGCACCGAAGTAGTTGACGGCCATCGTGCGCTCGTAGTCGTGGAACCGCTCCGTCGACGCGTACACCCCACGCCGGATGGACCGGCCGGCGTTGTTGACCAGCATGTCGACGTGTCCGTGGTCGGCGAGGACGCGGGCGACGGTGGCGTCGACCGCGTCGCCGTCGGTGATGTCGCACGGGTAGGCGGCGGCGTGGCCGCCCGCACCGCGGATCTCGCCGGCGACCACGTCGAGTTCCTCGGCGCGGCGGGCGATCAGGGCGACGGTCGCTCCCTTCGCCGCGACCGCGCGCGCCGCGGCCCGGCCGATCCCCGAGGACGCCCCGGTGATCAGGACGACCCGGCCGACGAGCGGTCCCGCCGGGTCACGCCGGCGGTGCCGGGTCGGGTCGAGGTGCGCCCGCCAGTACCGCCACAGCGCGTCCGCGTAGGAACCGAACGGCGGCACCGCGATTCCCTGCGCGTCGAGGATCGCGCGGGAGCCGGTGGAGTCGAACGTGCTCGGCAGCGTCAGGAGGTCGACGACGACCGGGGGAATGCCGAGGCGGCGCAGCACGACGTCGCGGACCGGCGACGCCGACAGCACCGGAGCGGCGACCACGGCGGGCAGGTCCGCCACCGGGTGGGGAGCGCCCGCCGCCGCCGCCAGCGCGGCGTACACCTCGCGGACCGGCTGCGGTCGCGGGTTCACCAGATGCGCCGTCCGCCCGTCGAATCCGGGCGCGGAGATCAGTTCGACGATCGCCCGCGCCACGTAGTCGACGGGAACGAGGTTGGTGGCACCGACCTTCGGCACCGCTACGGGCAGCAGTGCCGGGAGCCGACGCAGTTCGGCGATGAGCGGAAAGAGGTAGTAGGGGCCGTCGATCTTGTCCATCTCCCCGGTGCGGGAATCGCCGACGATCGCCGCCGGCCGGTACACCCGCCAGCGCAGGCCCTCGGCCTCGCGCACGAGTTTCTCCGCCTCGAACTTGGTGCGGTGGTACGCGGTGGGGAAGGACTGGCCGAGATCGAAGTCGTCCTCGGTGAAGGGGCCGCGGTGATCGCCCGCGACCGCGATCGACGACACGTGGTGCAGGGTGGCGCCGAGCTGGGTCGTCAGGGCGATCACCGCGGCGGTGCCGTCGACGTTGGTGGCGGCCTGCTCGTCGCCGGCCGTCAGGTCGTAGATCGCGCCGAGGTGCAGTACGTGCTCGGCAGCGGGTGCCGGACCGGTCAGGCCGAGGCCGGGGGCCGTGAGGTCGCCGGGCAGCGGAACGATCCGCTCGCCGCCGGACCAGTCGGTGGCGAGGCGTTCGAGCCGGCCGACGGACCCCGGGCGGACGAGTACGTGGACGTCCGCGTCGGGGTGGCGGCCCAGCAGCAGGGGAAGGACGTGGCGACCGAGGAATCCGGTTCCGCCGGTGACGATGAACGTCGGCATCGAAGCTCCTTCGGGTGGGGCTGTCACCGACGAACTTACTTCAAAGTAAGAAGGTGCGACAGCCCCTACCGGCCGACCGTCAGTGCCCGATGCCGACCTTGTCGTGGATCCTGCGCATCCACGCGGGCGCCCACCAGTTCGCCTCGCCCATCAGTTTCACCAGCGCCGGCACCAGCAGCATCCGAACGACCGTGGCGTCGATGATCAGGGCGATGATCATGCCCACACCGAGGAACCGCATGATCGACAGGCCCGACAGGGTGAATGCCCCGGTCACGATGATCAGCAGCGCGGCGGCCGCCGTCACGATGCGTCCGGTGCGTGCGGTGCCGATCCGCACGGCCTCCTCGGTGCTCGCGCCGTTCGCCCGCGCCTCGACCATCCGGGACATCAGGAACACCTCGTAGTCGGTGGACAGACCGAACACGACCGCGAGGATCAACACGACGAACGTCGGTTCCAGCGGATTCGGGGTGACACCGAGCATGGCCGCGCCGTGGCCCTGCTGGAAGATCCAGGTGAGCATGCCGAACGTCGCGGCCAGGCTCAGGCCCGCCATCGCGACCGCCTTGATCGGCAGCACCACCGACCCGAACGCCAGGAACAGCAGTACCAGCGTCGAGACCACCATGATCGTGATCATCAGCGGCAGGTGCGCCACGATCGAGTCGTTGGTGTCCACGGTCAGCGCGGCGCCGCCACCGACCAGCACCTCGGTGCCCTCCGGTGGGTCGATCGCCCGCAGCGCCTGCACGGTCTCGGCCGGCGGCACGGCGTTCGCGAACGTCGCGTTCAGCACCGACGCGTCACCCGGCGTCGCGACCAGGGTCACCTGCGCGACCCCGTCGAGCGCGCGGGCCTGCGCCGTGAACTCGGCCAGCTGCGGGGTGGTCGGCGGGCTGCCGTCCTCACCACGGAGCAGCACACTGGCGCTGTCCCCGGTGGACGTGAACTCCGTGGACAGCGTTTCGGTGGCGATCCGTGCCGGGTCGTCGGCGGGAAGCGCGGTGTAGGTGATCTCGCCGAGGCTCACCCGCAGCAGCGGAGACGCCAGCACCAGCAACCCGGCGACGATGGTCACGGTGAACACGACCGGCCGCTTCATCACCCCGGTGACCACCCGGCTCCAGAAACGCGACGCCCGTTCCTCTCCGCGCTCGACCGCGCCGCGGCGCCACGCCAGCGAGTTGATCCGGTGACCGAGGATCGCGAGCAGCGCCGGAATCGCGGTCAGCGACAGCAGGGCCGCGCTCGTCACCGCGGCGATCGCGCCGAACCCGAGGGACCGGATCACCGGTTGCGGGAACACCAGCATTCCGGCGAACGCGCACACGAGCAGCAGTCCCGAGAACATCACGGTCCGGCCCGCGGTGAGGACGGTGCGGCGTACCGCGGCCGGCGGTTCGCTGCCTGCGGCGAGCTCCTCCCGGAAACGGCTGACGATGAACAGTCCGTAGTCGATGGCCAGTCCCAGGCCGAGCAGCGACGCCACGTTCAGCGCGAAGGAGGAGACCTCGGTGATCTCGGTGAGCAGACGCAGGGTGCCGAGGGCGCTGAACACGGTCAGCATGCCGACGAAGACGGGGACCGCGGCGGCGGTGACGGTGCCGAAGATGACCACGAGCAGCAGCAGGGTGATCGGCAGGGCGATCGCCTCCGCCTTCACGAGGTCCTGCTGCAGGTGCTGGTTGAACGAATGGCCCACGAGCGTGCCGCCCGCGAACTCGGCGTCGATGCCCGGCGGACTCAGCGCCGACGCCATCGCGTCGAGGTCGGTGAGCCGGGGACCGGCGTCCCAGTCGACGAACACCGTGGCGAGGGCCTTCGTGCCGTCTTCGGAGAGCAGCTGCGTGGCCGACGCCTGATCCACCGACCAGTACGAGGTGACCGACCGCGTCGGCCAGGCCTTCCGGAAGTCGGCGAGCGTCTGCTGCACCTGCGGCCCGATGTCCGCGACCGTCTTGCCGTCGGGCACGTCGTAGATCGCGACGATGTCCGGTGACTGCTGGCCGAGTTCGCGGTTGATGAGCGTACTGACCTGCGCGGCTTCGCTGTTCGGGTCGAAGTAGCCCTCCTGGCTCATCTTCCCGAACACGCCGAGTCCCCACACTCCGGCGACCACGACGGCGAGGACGGCAACGGCCAGTGCCCACCATTTCCGGGAGACGACGAATGTGGCCCAGCGCGTCATTGAATCGAGATCCTCGTCGGTTCGTGGGGTCAGCAAACGCCACGACTCTACCGACGGCCCGTCGGACGATGGCCGGCCTCGGGTGTGGGCTGGCGCACGCCCGGCGATCGGGGGACAGTGGACGGGTGGACGTCCCCGGCACGATGACGGCCTGGCGGGTGCGCGAGCCCGGGCCGATGCGCTCCCGCCCGCTCGCCCAGTTCACCATGCCGGTGCCCGAACCCGGTCCGGACGAGTTGCTGCTCCGGGTGCTGGTGTGCGGGGTGTGCCGGACGGACCTGCACGTCGCCGAGGGTGACCTGCCCGTGCACCGTGACGCCGTCGTCCCCGGACACGAGGTGGTCGGGGAGGTCGTCGGGTGGGGCGAGCGCGTGGGGGACGGGTTCGGGCTCGGGGACCGGGTCGGGATCGGCTGGCTGCGCGGGACCTGCGGAGTGTGCCGCTACTGCCTGCGCGGCGACGAGAACCTGTGTCCCGATTCGCGATACACCGGCTGGGACGTCGACGGTGGTTACGCGCAGTACACGGTGGTGCCTGCGGCGTTCGCGCACCGGCTGCCCGACGGGTACCTCGACGAGGAGCTCGCGCCGCTGCTGTGCGCCGGCATCATCGGCTACCGCGCGCTGCAGTGCGCCGCCGTCCCCGACGGTGGGCGGCTGGGGATCTACGGTTTCGGCGGCAGCGCGCACCTCGCCGCACAGGTGGCGTTGGCGCGTGGCGCCGAGGTGCACGTGATGACCCGGGGCGAGCGGGCCAGGAAGCTGGCCCTCGAACTGGGGGTGGCCTCGGTGCAGGGGCCGAGCGATCCGCCTCCGGTGCCCCTCGACTCGGCGATCCTGTTCGCGCCGGTCGGCACCCTGGTCCCGCCCGCACTCGCGGCGTTGGACCGTGGTGGCACCCTCGCCGTGGCCGGCATCCACCTGACCGACATCCCGCGACTCAACTACCGCGAGCACCTGTTCGAGGAGCGGACCCTGCGCTCGGTCACCGCGAACACCCGAGCCGACGCCCGCGAGTTCCTCGACTTCGCCGGTCGGCACCGGCTTCTCGTCACCGCGAACGCCTACACCCTCGACGAGGCCGATCGCGCCCTCACCGATCTGAGAGAGGGCCGTGTGGTGGGTGCGGCGGTCCTGATCGCCGGCTGAGCCGGGTCCGGGCGGTTCGTTAGGCTGATCGTCATGGTGAACGACGGCCGGCCCCCGACCCTGGGCGAGCTGATCCGGCAGCAACGGGAGCTGGCGGCTGTCCCGATGCGCAAATTCGCGGAGATGGTGGGGATCTCGAATCCCTATCTTTCCCAGATCGAACGCAACCTGCGTGCGCCCAGTGAGCAGGTGCTCGAGGCGATCGCCGAGCACCTGCACGTGTCCGCGGACGTCCTGACCGCGCAAGCTCGGCGCGTCGACGGCGGGTCGGTGCCGGAGGTGGTCGCCGCGATCCGGCGCGACCCGGATCTGACGAAGGCGCAGCGGTCCGCGCTCGAGGAGATGTACGGGACGTTCCGCGAGGTGACCATCGCGAAGCGCCGCCGTGGGGGAGCGGCCTCGCGTGCCGACTCTGCACCGGCCGAGCCGGACGACTGACGCGACTCGGGCCCGGACGGGTTCCCGGGGGAACGCCGTCCGGGCCCGATGGGACACCGGCCGTGAGGGCTGCGGCTACTTCAGCACCTCTCGCGCAGCGGTCGTGGCGGCGGCCGTGACGCCCCGGACGAGCGTTGCCTGCGCCTCGAAGAGTGCGGAGAACGCGTCGATCCGGGTGGCGCCGACGATCGACTTCTGGAAGTCGAGGGTCGAGGTCACGGCCTTCTCGTAGGCGTCGAGGGTGGCGGTGCCGCTGAGCTTCGCGGCCTCGACGAAGCGCTCACCGAGGTCCTGCGCGCGCTCGAGGTTCTCGTCGAACGTCTGGGTGATCGTCTCGACACCACCGGCGACGGCGCCGGCAACAGTCTCGGTGGCAGTGGTCTTGGCGGACTGGGTGTTGTTCTGCGAGGCAGTCGTGGTGGCCATGTGGGCTCCTTTGTTGTCGTGTCGACTGTTAGCAAGTTAGCACGATCACTGCTAACGGTCCAGTGTCAGCCGAACACGTAGGTCCCCGGGGCGTCGCCGAGTGGCGGATGGGTATCGGTGCCCATCGTCGGCGGCGCCTGGAGGTCGCCGGCCCGGGCGGCGGACCACACTGCCCAGTCCTCCCACCAGGACACCGCGGTCGGCTGCGCGGCCTCTCGCCAGACCGTCGAATCCTCCGGCAGCGCTGCGGACTTCGACGTCGGATCGCCCGCGGCCTCGATCCGGCACTTCTTGCCCGGCGGGTTGACGATGCCGGCGATGTGCCCGCCGTTGGACAGCACGTAGCGAACCGAGCCGCCGAACAGTCGGGCGCCCGCGTACGACGAGGTCCACGGCACGATGTGGTCGTCGACCGCGCCGACGACGTACACGTCGCTGGTCACGTCGCCGAGGGAGATCGGTCGGCCGGCGATCTCGAATGTGCCCTTCGCCAAACGGTTCTCGCCGTAGAGGGTGCGGAGGTAGGTGCTGTGCATCGTCGCCGGCATGCGGGTCGAGTCCTCGTTCCAGGCCAGCAGGTCGAACGCCGGCGGCTCCTCGCCCAGCATCCAGCGGGTGACCCAGTACCGGAAGATCAGGTCGTTCGAACGCAGCAGGTCGAAGGTCAGGGACATGTTCGCGCCGTCGAGGTAGCCCTTGGCGGCCATCAGTGTGTCCAGGGCCTCGCGGGACTTCTCGTCGGTCAACAGGCCCAGCTGGCCGGGTTCGGCGTAGTCGAGCAGCGTGTTCGCCAGGGTGATGGTGCCCAGCCGCCGGTCGCCCGAACCGGCGAGGTAGGCAGCCGCGATCGACGCCATCGCGCCGCCGAGGCACAGACCGACGACGTCGACCTTTTCCGCACCGGTGATCTCGCCGATCACGTCCATCGCGGTCGCGACGCCCTTGGTGAGGTAGTCGTCGAACGTGATCCCGCTCATCGATTCGTCGGGGTTGCGGTAGGAGATGAGGAAGACCGTGTGGCCCTTCCGGACCGCCCACTCGACGAAGCTTCGGCCCGGCCCGATGTCCATGATGTAGTACTTGTTGATCCACGGTGGGCACGCGAGCAGGGGGGTGGCGTGCACCTGTTCGGTCTGCGGCGCGTACTGGATCAGCTCGATCAGGTCGTTGCGGTACACCACCTTTCCGGGTGTGGTCGCCATGTTCTCGCCGACGGTGAAGGCGCCGTCGGGCACCCGCTTCGGCCGGCCGCCGCGCTTGACGACGTCTTCGACGAGGTTGGACGCACCGCGGACGAGGCTCTTGCCGCCGGTGGTGATGGCCCGGGTGAGCACCTCGGGGTTGGTGACCGGGTTGTTGGTCGGCGCTGCCACGTCGAACAGCAACTCCACGAACTGGCGCGCCTTGGCGGTGGCGACTGCGTCGTTGGCGCCCGCGTCGAGGAGTTCGTCCGCGTACGAGCGAGTCGCTAGGTAGGACCGCAGCACGGAGTAGTACGCAGGGTTGCCCTGCCAGGCCTGGTTGCGGAACCGGGCGTCGTCGGGGAATTCCACCGCGGGCTCGGTTCCGACCGCGACGCGCGCGGCGTCGGCCGGGATCTGCGCGAGGTCGCGCGCGTACCGTCCGGTCGCCGTGGTGACGGCACCCGGGTTGCGTGCGGCGCAGAGGGCAACCGAGGTGGTCGACGAGAGCCAGCCGACGGGGTCCACCCGGGCGGTGAGCCGACGTTTCGTGGACTCAAGCAAGTTCGCCTCCGGTCAGATAGCGCACGATCATCTGGGCGATGCACACCGGCCGGTCGACGCCGGTGGCGGTGAAGGTGAGCGTCGTGGCGAGCTGGTGACCACCGGCGCACGGCGAGACCGAGGTGATGTCGGCGACGGCGGTGACCGAGGAGCCGACCGGCACGGGCGCGGGGAAGCGGACCTTGTCGAGTCCGTAGTTGATCACCTGGGCGGAGTCGGTGACCTCGAGCAGGTCGAAGAAGAGCTCGACCGCGAGCGAGAGGGTGAGGTAGCCGTGCGCGATCGTTGTGCCGAACGGGCCGGCGGCTGCCCGGACCGGGTCGACGTGGATCCACTGGTGGTCTCCGGTGGCGGCGGCGAACTGGTTGATCCGATCCTGGGTGATCAGGATCGGACGCGACGCCCCGAGGCTGGTGCCGGCGAGGCCGGGCAGGTTCGCCATGGTGACACTGTGTGTCGACGGGCGGCTGGTCGCAGCGGTTGACAATGCATCCCCCTAGTTGTACATTTCCCGATTTTTTCTGGCGAGCTCTCGATTAATTTCGAGACTTCACGTTTTGTGATCGCTCCACATTTTGGGGTGTCCGCGAGATACATTCATTCCGCCCATGTGGACACAACGAATCTCGCAACGATCGAGGTGGAGCATATAGCCGGCTGGGCGCTCTCGCTGGGGAATTGAACGAAGTCGTCGTGAAGGAAATTGCGCGGAAGGCTTACTTTCGAGTCAGAATTCGCGTCACGGGTAATTCTCGAATCGGCCTTAATGGACGTTTGTCCGACACTTTTCCGCCCGCAATTGTCCCCTGTGGCGCAGTTGACGGGACGTACGGTCACATGCGAATGTGTGTTCGAAGCGTCTTCCCCGCTTCGGGTTCGTCGGCAGGTTCTGTCGGCGCTGTCGAGCGGGAGGAGTGTGTCGATGGGCTGGAACAACGGGCCGCCCACCTGGTCGGAGCTGGAGCGGGTGCTCTCGGGGCGGTCGGGGCGCACTCCGCCGGAGGCGATGTACCCCGGTGACGGGAGCGACAGCCCTGCCTGGTCCCGCAAACGGGGTGCCTACCGGGCCGGTGAGGTCGTCCGCGCCGCCGCCGCCGTGCCCTACGTCGAACTGCACGCCCACTCGTCCTTCAGCTTCCTCGACGGTGCAAGCGCGCCGGAGGAGTTGGTCGAGGAGGCGGTCCGGCTCGGCCTCGAGGCGATCGCCCTGACCGACCACGACGGGCTGTACGGAGTGGTCCGGTTCGCGGAAGCCGCGAAGGAACTCCGGATGCGGACGGTCTTCGGTGCCGAATTGTCGCTTCCGGCAACGGGTGCCGTGGCCGCGCCGCCCCGCACCGGAACTCCCGACCCGGACGGCACGCACCTGCTGGTGCTGGCACGCGGGCAGGAGGGGTACCGACGGTTGTCCCGGCAGATCGCGGCCGCGCACCTGGCCGGAGGCGAGAAGGGCAAGCCGCGTTACGACCTCGACTCCCTGGCGGAGGCGTCCGACGGGCACTGGCAGATCCTCACCGGGTGCCGCAAGGGGAACGTGCGCGCCACACTGGCGTCCGAGGGGGAGTCCGCCGCGGAGCGGGAACTGCGTTCGCTGCTGGACAGATTCGGTGCCGACCGGGTGGCGGTCGAGCTCACCGCGCACGGGATCGCCGAGGACGCGGAACGCAACGCGGCGCTGGCCGCGCTGGCGGACCGCTGTGGTGTTCCCGTGGTCGCGACCACCGCCGCGCACTTCGCCGCACCCGACCGGAGCCGACTGGCGATGGCGATGGCCGCGGTCCGTGCGCGGCAGTCGCTGGACGAGGCCGCCGGGTGGCTGGCCCCGACCGGCGGTGCGCACCTGCGGTCCGGGGCGGAGATGGCCCGGCTGTTCGCCGAACACCCGTCGGCTGTCCCCGCCGCCGTGGATCTCGGCCTGGAGTGCGCCTTCGACCTCGCGCTGATCGCTCCGAAGCTGCCGCCGTTCGACGTGCCGGACGGTCACACCGAGGACAGCTGGCTGCGGGAACTGACGATGGCCGGTGCGCGGCACCGTTACGGCACCCCGCGGGAGCGTCCCGACGCCTATCGGCAGATCGAGCACGAGTTGGGTGTCGTTGCACAACTGGGCTTTCCGGGTTACTTCCTGGTGGTGCACGACATCGTGTCGTTCTGCACACGCAACGACATCCTCTGTCAGGGGCGGGGATCGGCGGCCAACTCGGCCGTCTGTTACGCCATCGGCATCACGAACGTCGACCCGGTCGGCAACAAGCTGCTCTTCGAACGATTCCTGTCCCCGGAACGGGACGGGCCGCCGGACATCGACGTGGACATCGAGTCGGATCGGCGCGAGGAGGCCATCCAGTACGTCTACCGCCGGTACGGCCGCGAGTACGCCGCGCAGGTCGCGAACGTCATCACCTACCGAGGCAAGATGGCGGTCCGGGACATGGCCCGCGCCCTCGGCTACTCGCAGGGTCAGCAGGACGCGTGGAGCAAGCAGGTCAGCCGGTGGACCGGCGTCAAGGACGAGAAGGGGACGGACATACCCCCGGCGGTCCTCGAGCTGGCCGGTGCGATCGAGGGCTTCCCCCGGCATCTCGGGATCCACTCCGGCGGCATGGTGATCTGCGACCGGCCGATCGCGGACGTGTGCCCGGTCGAGTGGGCGCGGATGGAGAACCGCAGCGTGCTGCAGTGGGACAAGGACGACTGTGCGGCGGTCGGTCTGGTCAAGTTCGACCTGCTCGGCCTCGGCATGCTCTCGGCGCTGCACTACATGATCGACCTGGTCGCCGAGCACAAGGGCATCGAGGTGGACCTGGCGAAGCTGGACCTGTCCGAGGGTGCGGTGTACGAGATGCTCTGCCGCGCAGACTCGGTCGGGGTGTTCCAGGTGGAGTCGCGGGCGCAGATGGCGACGCTGCCGCGCCTGAAGCCGCGCACGTTCTACGACCTGGTGGTGGAGGTGGCGCTGATCCGGCCCGGCCCGATCCAGGGCGGCTCGGTGCACCCGTACATCCGGCGCCGCAACGGCCGGGAACCGGTCACCTACGACCATCCCAGCCTGAGGCATTCGCTCGAACGCACCCTCGGGGTGCCGCTGTTCCAGGAACAGTTGATGCAGATGGCCGTCGACGTCGCGGGCTTCACCGCCGCCGAAGCCGACCAGTTGCGCCGGGCGATGGGGTCGAAGCGGTCCCCGGAACGCATGGAGCGGCTCAGGGGACGGCTCTACGACGGCATGCGGGATCTGCACGGCATCACCGGCGAGGTCGCGGACCGGATCTACGAGAAGCTGTACGCGTTCGCGAACTTCGGTTTCCCCGAGAGTCATTCGCAGTCGTTCGCGTCGCTGGTGTTCTACTCGGCGTGGTTCAAGTTGCACCACCCGGCGGCGTTCTGTGCCGGCCTGCTGCGGGCCCAACCGATGGGGTTCTACTCACCGCAGTCGCTGGTCGCCGACGCGCGCAGGCACGGTGTCGTGGTGCACGGGCCGGACGTGAACGCCTCCCTCGCGTACGCCGGCCTGGAGCGGGGCGGTACCGAGGTGCGGCTCGGGCTGGACCCGGTGCGGCACATCGGGTCGGCGTTGGCGGAGAAGATCGTCGCCGCCCGCGAGGCGGGAGGACCGTTCACGTCGCTGCTCGATCTGACCGGGCGGGTGGAACTGACCACCGCGCAGGCGGAGTCGCTGGCGACGGCGGGTGCGCTGGCCACTGTCGCCGGGACCCGCAGGCAGGCGCTGTGGGCGGCCGGGGCCGCGGCGGGCGAGCGGCGCGACCGGCTGCCCGGCACCGGGGCGTCCGTGACCGCGCCGACGCTGCCGGGGATGAGCGACGTGGAGCTGGCTGCGGCGGACGTGTGGGCGACCGGCGTCTCGCCGGACTCGTACCCGACCGAGTTCCTGCGGCCCCAGCTCGACGCGCTCGGCGTGATCCCGGCGGCGCGGCTGCTCGCGGTGCCGGACGGGGACCGGGTGCTGGTCGGCGGGGCGGTGACGCACCGGCAGCGGCCCGCGACCGCGGCCGGGGTCACCTTCATCAATCTCGAGGACGAGACCGGGATGGTGAACGTGGTCTGCTCGGTGGGACTGTGGGCCCGCTATCGCACCCTCGCCCACACCGCGCCTGCCCTGCTGGTGCGGGGACGGGTGCAGAACGCGGAGGGCGCGGTGACGGTGGTGGCGGACCGGCTGCAGCGGATGGACCTGCGGATGGCGGGGAAATCGCGGGACTTCCGGTGAGTGGCGTAGCTCTCGATCCGGGGCCGCATATACCCATGGGGGTATATTGGTGGCCGAGAGAAGGGAGTCGACGTGAAGGTCGTCATCGTGGGTGGGGTCGCCGGGGGGATGTCCGCCGCGACCCGGTTGCGGCGGTTGAACGAGGACGCGCAGATCGTGGTGTTCGAACGGGGCGCACACGTCTCGTTCGCGAACTGCGGGCTGCCCTACTACGCAGGTGGGGTGATCGAGGATCGCGCGGCGCTGCTGTTGCAGACCCCCGAATCCCTTGCCGCCCGATTCGGTCTGGACGTGCGGGTGCGCACCGAGGTCACCTCGATCGACACCGTGGCGCGCACGGTCACCGCCCGCGACCTCGCCACCGGCGCCGAGCACGTCGAGACCTACGACGAGCTGGTGCTCAGCCCCGGCGCGAGCCCGGTCGTTCCCGACCTTCCGGGCGCCTCGCGGGCGTTGGTGCTGCGCGACGTCGAGGACGTCGACCGGCTCGTCGCCGCGCTCGACTCCACTGCCCGTACCGCGGTCATCGTCGGTGCCGGCTTCATCGGCGTCGAGCTGGCGGAGAACCTGCGGCGCCGCGACCTCGACGTCACGGTCGTCGAACTCGCCGACCAGGTGCTCGCACCACTCGACCCGGA
This sequence comes from Rhodococcus sp. NPDC003318, assembly GCF_042879035.1. Taxonomy (NCBI): domain Bacteria; kingdom Bacillati; phylum Actinomycetota; class Actinomycetes; order Mycobacteriales; family Nocardiaceae; genus Rhodococcus; species Rhodococcus sp. NPDC003318. The sequence continues at coordinate 242,339 of NZ_JBIAOU010000004.1, forward strand.
GATGGCGACACCTGTCGCGGAGAAGCTGCGTGCCAACGGGATTCGGCTCGAATTCGGGACCGGTGTCGTCTCGGTCGGCGCGGACGAGGTCACCCTGGCCGACGGTCGGACGCTGTCCGCGGACATCGTGGTCACGGCGATCGGCGTGCGTCCCGAGTCCGGACTCGCCGTCGCCGCCGGGATCGTGACCGGTCCGGGTGGCGGCATCGCTGTCGACGAGACGATGCGGACCTCCGCGGCGCACGTCTACGCGGTCGGTGACGCGGTCGAGAAGGTCGACGCGCTTTCCGGGGAGCCCGGACTCGTCCCGCTCGCCAACCCGGCCAACAGGCAGGGCCGTCTCGTCGCCGACGTCATCTCCGGGCTGCCAGTCCGGCCGCGTCCGGTCGTCGGCACCGCCATCGTCGGCGTGTTCTCCCTGATGGCCGCCGCCGTCGGATGGAACGAGAAACGGCTGCGTGCCGCCGGGCGGCCGTACCGGGCGATCCACACCCACCCCCAGTCGCACGCGGGGTACTACCCGGGCGCGCAGGGCATGTCGCTGAAGCTGCTGGTCGACCCGGACAGCGACGCGATCCTCGGTGCCCAGGGCGTCGGCGGGGACGGGGTGGACAAACGCATCGACGTGATCGCGACCGCGATGGTCGGCGGCATCACCGCGTCGGAACTCGCCGATCTCGAGTTGGCGTACGCGCCCCAGTTCGGGTCCGCGAAGGATCCGGTGAACATGCTCGGCTACATCGCAGACAATCTGCGGACCGGCACGGCGGACACCGTCCAGTGGCATGAACTCGACTCCGTGGTCGACGACGGCGCCACGCTCGTCGACGTCCGCACTCCCGCGGAGTTCTCGGCCGGATCGATCCCCGGCGCCGTCAACATCGAACTCGATGCACTGCGGGCCCGGGCCGACGAACTGCCCGCCGGCGACATCGTCGTGCACTGCCAGGTCGGCCAGCGCGGTCACACCGCCGCGCGGATCCTGCGACAGCTCGGCCGCGACGTGCGCAACCTCGACGGCGGTTACCGCACCTGGCTGACCGGACAGGCGCACGCCGCCGCTCTGGTCTGATCCTTCGAGTGAACCCCCGGGCGGGCGATCAGTGTTCCGGGTCGGGCTCGGTGTAGTCGTCGGCGCCGTCCGTCGGTCCCGTGCCGGTGTCGTGGTCGTCGTCGAGGGCGCCGACCGCGATGCCGTAGGGCAGGAACCGGACCCGGCGGTGCGGATCGGTGTTCGACTTGTTGGCACGCAGCGCATCGAGTTCGGTGGCGAAGACCTGCTCGACGGAGGCGGTTCCCTCGTCGTCGACGACGAAGACGGCCCAGACGCCGTTGCCGGTCTCGCCGGTGGTGGGCCGGCGCGGGCGGTTGACGGTCACGTCGTCCGGCCCGCTGCCGCTCGACCACACCGTGCCCACCCCCATGTCGCCGAAGATGTTGCCCAGCCTGCCGAGGGCGTCGCGGATGCCTTCTCCGACCTCGCGGGCCTTGCGGTCGAAGTCGTCGGCGTCGAAGCCGAACGGCCCGTTGTTGCTCATGGACCTCTCCTGTCGCTGGGGGATGGGGGAGCGTTCGCCTCTGTGACTCCAGTGTGGCCGCGCGGACCGCGTGCCGCCAGGGAGAACGTGGGATACCCCAAGGGGTACCCTGCGAGTGTTGGTCGTCAACAGGAAGAACAGGTGCCGAAGATGACGGGTGACGAGGAGAGCATCGCCCTGGTGCTGAACCGGTTGCGCCGGGCGCAGGGTCAGCTGGCGGGAGTCATCTCCATGATCGAGAACGGCCGCGACTGCAAGGACGTGGTCACCCAGCTCGCTGCGGTGTCCCGGGCCCTCGACCGCGCCGGGTTCAAGATCGTCGCGACCGGGCTGCGGGACTGCCTCGAGGGCACGAACCGCGACAACCAGGAACCGATGACCGAGGCGGAGCTCGAGAAGCTGTTCCTCACCCTCGCCTGATCGCGAGGGTGGCCCTGCCCGACCGGACGGTGAGATCGTCCGCGTCGGAAGGATGTGTGCTGCGCGCGGTGTGGTGAGGGACCTCCCCACGACCGCGTAGATTGCTGTCTGTTCGTCGCGCGAATGGAGTAGACGCATGTCTGTGGGAATTGGGATCAGGATCGGCAGTCTGGTGTCGACCCTCGTGGTCGCGTCGAACGAACCGGGCACTCCCGACCCGATCGTCATCGTCCGGGACACGGTGCTGTACATCTGCTCCGACGGCCGGGCCCTCCTCGGTGGCGGCGACCCGCCCGAGGGGACCGAGTTCGTCAGCACGGTGTCGGGATTCGTTGCGCGCGTCGGAGATCCGGAGGGCGTCGCGACCAGTGACGGCACCCGGTACCGGGCGGAGGACGTCGTCGTCTCGGCCCTGCGCAGTCTGATCCGTGAGTGCGAACCGTTGCCGACCTTCGGAGGTCGCGACGGTGGCGCGCCCGCCGTCGTCACGACGTATCCCTCCATGTGGGATGCCGATCTGGTGGCGGACCTTCGCAACTCCCTGAACTACGCGGGCCTGAACGAGATCTCGCTCGTCTCCGACGCCGAGGCGGCGGGAGCGTGGTTCGAGTCCGAGGTCGCGGAGCAGCCGGGACAGTTGATCGGCAGCTATCACGTCGACGACGCCGGCGCGACCGTGACGCTGGTCCGCTCGGGCGTCTCGAGCGGTCGTGCCTTCCGGTTCGCCGCGGGTCGCGGATCGTCGCCGACCGCGCAGTTGTCCAGTGCCCTCGGTGCATTCGGGTGGTTGCCGTCGAACCTGGACGCGGTGGTCGTGACCGGCGACGGACTCGTCGCCCGCGACGACGTCGCGATGCGGGGTGTCGCCGACGCCCTGGCAGGCAAGTTCGGTGTGCACGTGGTGGTCGGTCCCGGCCCGGAGCAGGCCGCGGCGCTGGGTGCGGCGATCCTCGCGGCGGGGTTCCGCAGTTCCACGCGGCCGAACCGGCCGATCGGGCTGCCGCCGTCCTACGACGTCACCGAGGTGCTGACCGCGATCCGGGCTCCGCTGCCGGTCGAGGCGGAAGCGGATGCGGCGGCGATCGAGGCGGTCGCGGCGGGTGCCTCGACCGGCGAGCGGTCCGTGCCGGTCCTGGCGTCGGGGGAGATGCCGGTCGTCACGGTGGCGGAGGCGGACGGTTCCGCCGCGACGGAGACCGAGTCCGGCTGGCGTTCGGCGGGGAAGATCCTCGTGTGGGTGCTGGTGGCACTGGTGGGGATCGCCGCGGTCGCCGCGGCGGTGCTGGTGCTCGCGCTCTGACGCGGGCGGACACCGCGTCGGACCGCTGGGCACAAGCGAGGGTTGTGGGCGAGTTATCCTGGCGGCATGCCGCTCTCACCCAGAGTCCCCGAACTCGGTGCTCTCGACGTACTGGTCTCGGTGGCGCGCCTGGGCAGCATGGGCGCCGCCGGGCGCGAACACGGACTCAGCCAGCAGGCCGTCAGCGCGCGGGTGCGGTCCGCGGAGCGTCAGCTCGGCATCAAGGTCTTCGATCGCAACCCGACCGGGGTCACCCCCACGTACGAGGGTGGGCTGGTGCTCGAGTGGGCAGCCGGAACCGTCACCGCGGCAGAGCATCTCGCATCCGGAATCTCAGCGCTGCGGGGGGAGCGGGAGGCGAACCTCACCGTCGCGGCGAGCATGACCATCGCCGAGTACCTGGTTCCGGGCTGGACGGTGACGATGCGGCGCAGGCATCCGAACGTGGTGACGTCGGTGCGCCTGCTCAACTCCACCGACGTGGCGGCGCTGGTCCTCGCCGGCGGGGCGGCCCTCGGTTTCGTCGAGGGCCCCGAGGTGCCGTCGGGACTCGACTTCCGGGAGGTTGCCCGCGACGAACTCGTGGTCGTCGTCCCGCCCGCGCACCCGTGGGCCCGGTCCGGCCCGATCGCGCCGACCGAACTGGCTCGCACCCCACTGATCCAGCGCGAGTTCGGGTCCGGCACCCGCAACACCCTCGAGCAGGCGGTGCCCGGCTGTGTCGCCCCGTTGCTCGAGCTCACCTCGTGCACCGCGGTCAAGGCGGCGGTCGTCGCCGGCAACGCACCCGCCGTGGTGTCGTCGCTCGCCGTCGCCGCCGACCTCGCGGACGGCCGGCTCGTCGCCGTCGAGCTGGCGGGTCTGCGGATTCCGCGCCGACTGCTCGCGGTCTGGGACCGGGATCGGGGACTGCGCGGCTCGGCGCGCGAGTTCCTCGACATCGCTGCCGGCGGCCGGTAATCCGCGCAGCGCGAGCCGAACCCTTCCGCAGGCGCGGCCGCCGAGTCATCCTGTGCCGGTGTACCGGTCCAGCGTGATTGAACTCGAGGCGGTCGAACGTCGCGGCCGCTGCCCGTCGTGCGGCCATCCGGCCTGCACGGCGCCGCCGCAGCGGATCGGCCGACTGCTGCGTCTGCGGCCCGCCCCCGCGCGGTGCGCGGAGATCCTGATGGTCGATCACACCGTGCCGTGTGCCATGTACTGCCAGTGTCAGGACCCGTTCCACGGGTCCTGACGAACCGGCGTCAGACCCCGCTGGTGGCGTCGTCGAGGATGCCTCGGTCCGAGCTGAGACCGGACCGGACGTTCGGGGCCGAGTCGAGCTTGGCGAGGTACTCCGCCATCGCCCGCTTCGCGTAGGCCGTGCCCTCCTCCTCGCTGGGGATCCGGTCGCCGGTCGTCTCCCGCCAGCGCTGCAGTTCCGCGGCCAGCTCCGCCTCCACCGCCGCGAGCGCGGGGGTGCCGGCGAGGTTGACCACCTCGTCGGGGTCGGAAGCCAGGTCGTACAGTTCCCGGCCGGCGCGGGGCACCAGGTGGTCGGTGCCCAGCGCGGCCCGCGACGGGCTGTTCTCGATGTCGAGCGGCAGATCCAGTGCGGGCCGGGGCGCGTAGTTCTCGATGTAGCTGTAGCGCGTCGAGCGCACGGCCCGGATCGGGTCGAAACTGTCGTGGTACGTCTTCTCGGTGAACAGCAGGTCCCGGGCCGGTGCGCCGGTCCGCCCGAGCCATCGGTCGGCGTGGGAGACGCCCGCCACGGACCCCGGGACCTCGACGCCGAGCAGCTCGAGCAGCGTCGGAACGAAATCGACGCCGCTGAAGAGGTTGTCGTCCACGAGGGGGCCCCGGCGCAGCCGGCGCGGCGGACGCACGATCATCGCGATCCCGGTGCCCCGCGTGTACAGCGTCGACTTGGCCCGGGGGAACGCCTCGCCGTGGTCGGTGAAGAACACCACCCACGTGTTGTCGTCGAAGCCCTCCTCGGCGAGGGTGTCCAGCAGCCGGCCGACCGCCGCGTCGGCGACCTCGATGGAGCCGTGGAACGCCGCGAGGTCGTCGCGGACGCCGGGGTGGTCCGGCAGGTACGACGGCACGTCGAAACCGTTCGGGTCGTCGACCGGGTACATGTCCGGCGGGTAGGGGCGATGGGTCTCGAAGAAGCCCGTCGTCAACATGAACGGTGTCGGGGGGTGGCGTGTGAGCCAGTTCGACGCCCGGTCGACGACGAAGTCGCAGTACGAGTTGGACACGTCGTATTCGTGGTACCCCAGCCGGCTCGGATAGGCGGTCTCGTGCTGCATCCCGAAAAGCGCTGTGTACCAGCCCGCCTCGGACAGCACGGACGGCAGGGTCCGGACATCGGGGTGGTACTCCCAACCGTGGTGCGCCAACCCGACCAGACCGTTCTCGTGCGGATACCGACCGGAGAACAGTGCGCCGCGGGACGGGGAGCACAGCGGCGAGGCGGCGTGCGCGTTCGTCAGCAGGATGCCCTCGGACGCCAGCCGGTCCATGTTCGGACTGTGTGCGCCCGACGCCCCGTAGCACCCGAGATGCCTGCCGAGATCGTGCCAGTGCACGACCAGGACGTTGTCGGGTGTGGGCATCTGAACTCCTTCGAACGGTAGACAACGGTCGATTCTGTCGCCCCCACCCGAGCCGTTCAAGACTTCGGCTCACGCCTGTCTCCAGCGGTTGCGCATCGTTGCCGCGACCCTACTGTTGCCCGCATGTCCGAGCCCAGTTCGTATCTTGTCTGCGCGTCCCAGCGCAGTGGAAGCACCCTGCTCGTCGAGTCCCTCCGGGCCACTACGGTTGCGGGCAATCCCGAGGAGTACTTCCAGTACCTGCCGTCCACCAGCCGCTCACCGCAACCCCGGCAGTGGTTCGAGGGTGTGACGGACGAGAGCGTGCTCTCGCTGCTCGCGCCACTCGAGCCGGGCGTCGTCGACACCCGCACCTCCGAGCAGTGGCGCGACCAGCTGCTCAGCCTGGGCCGGACCCCGAACGGCGTGTGGGGCGGCAAGCTCATGTGGAACCAGGTGCCGCTGGTGCTCGACCGCGCAGCGCAGCTCGGGAACCGCTCCGGAACGGGCCTGCGGGCAGCGCTCGACGACATCCTCGGATCCGACCTGACCTTCATCCACGTCTTCCGCGGCGACGTCGTCGCGCAGGCCGTGTCGATGTGGCGGGCGGTGCAGACCCAGGTGTGGCGCGACGACGCCACACCACCCGCCCTCGACGACGGCGCCGAGTACCACGCCGAGGGCATCGCGCACCTGCTCCGCATCCTGCGACACCAGGACGAGCAGTGGCGCACGTGGTTCGACGACGAGGGGCTGGACCACGTGGACGTCAGCTTCGAGGATCTCGTGAAGGACCCCCAGGCCACGGTCGCCAAGGTGCTGGTCGACCTCGGTCAGAATCCGGAGCTGGCGCCCCCGCCGCCGATCAAGCGGCAGAGCGACGGCCGGTCCCGGGAATGGGTGGAGCGGTACCGCGCCGAAGCCGCCGAGAAGGGACTTCCGCTGTGACGGTCGTGGACAACCCGGTGTGGGTGGACGAACTGCGCGCGCTCGAGGCCGAAGCCGTGCACATCATCCGTGAGGTGGTGGCCGAGCTGGAACGCCCCGTCCTGCTGTTCTCGGCGGGCAAGGACTCCATCGTGCTGCTGCGGCTGGCGGAGAAGGCGTTCCGGCCTGCCCCCCTGCCGTTTCCGATCCTGCACGTCGACACCGGGCACAACTTCCCCGAGGTGATCGAGTTCCGCGACCGGTTGGTCGCCGACACCGGTCACCGGCTGATCGTGGCGTCGGTTCAGGACTCGATCGACCGGGGACGGGTGACCGAGGCCGACGGCCCGGGTTCGTCCCGCAACCGGCTGCAGACCCGCACCCTGCTCGACGCGCTCGAGGAGCATCGCTTCGACGCCGCGTTCGGCGGGGCCCGGCGGGACGAGGAACGTGCCCGGGCGAAGGAACGGGTGCTGAGCTTCCGCGACGAATTCGGACAGTGGGATCCGCGCTCGCAGCGGCCCGAACCGTGGTCGCTGTACAACGGCCGCATCCGCCGCGGCGAGCAGGTGCGGGTGTTCCCGCTGAGCAACTGGACCGAGATCGACGTGTGGCGGTACATCCAGCTGGAGAGTCTCGCGCTGCCGTCGATCTACTTCGCGCACGACCGCCAGGTCTTCGAGCGCGACGGCATCCTGCTCGGGCTCTCCGAATACACGATTCCGACCGAGGACGAAACGGTGCACCGCCTCCGGGTCCGGTACCGCACCGTCGGCGATCTCACCATCACCGGGGCGGTGCGCTCCGACGCCGACGACGTCGACGGCGTCATCGCGGAGATCGCCGCGGCGACGGTCTCCGAACGCGGCGAGACCCGGGCCGACGACAGGACTTCCGCAGCCGCGATGGAAGACCGCAAGCGCGAGGGATACTTCTGATGACCAGCACCGCACCCCGCCAACTGCCTCCCCGCCAGTTGCTCAGACTCGCCACGGCGGGCAGTGTCGACGACGGCAAGAGCACCCTGATCGGGCGGCTGCTCCACGACACCGGTTCACTGCCGGCCGACCACCTCGAGGCGGTCACCGGCGACGACGGTGAACCGGACCTCGCCGCGCTGTCCGACGGTCTGCGCGCCGAGCGTGAGCAGGGCATCACCATCGACGTCGCCTACCGCTTCTTCTCCACGACCACCCGCAGTTTCGTGCTGGCCGACACACCGGGTCACGAACGGTACACCCGCAACATGTTCACCGGCGCCTCCAACGCCCACGTCGCGGTGCTCCTGGTGGACGCGCGGGCCGGTGTGCTGCGCCAGACCCGGCGGCACGCACGGATCGCGTCCCTGCTCGGGGTCCCGCACCTGGTCGCGGTGGTGAACAAGATCGACCTCATCGGCTTCGACGAGGTGCGGTTCAAGGAGGTCGAGGCCGAACTCGCCCAGCTCGCGCACCGGCTCGGTGTCCCGGAGATCACGGTGATCCCCGTGTCCGCGACGCGGGGCGACAACGTGGTCACCCGCTCGGATTCCACCGAGTGGTACGAGGGCCCCACCCTGCTCGAGTACCTCGAGGACGTCGAACTCGCCGCGCCGTCCGCCGTCGCGTCCGGTCTGCGCCTGCCGGTCCAGTGGGTGTCGCGTCCCGGTGACGGCCGCCGCCGTCGCTACGCAGGCCGGCTGTCCGCCGGGACCCTCGCCGTCGGCGACGAGGTGGTCGTCCTGCCGTCCGGCTCGCGCAGCCGGGTCGTCGCTCTCGACACCCTCGACGAGGATCGGTCCGTCGCGGTCGCGACGCTGTCGGTGTCGTTGGAGCTCGCGGACGAGATCGACGTCGCCCGCGGGGACCTGATCGTCAGCGCCGCCGCGGACGAGGTCCCGGTGTCCGCCCGCGAGATCGACGCGACCGTGTGCTGGCTCAGCGAGACACCGTTGCGGGCCGGTGACCGGGTGCTGCTCAAGCACACCACGAGCACGGTGCGGGCGACGGTGCAGGAGCTGCACAGCCGCATCGACCCGGAAACGTTGGAGGAGAACGAGTCTCCCAGCGAGCTGGCGCTCAACGACATCGGCCGGATCACCCTGCGGACGAGCACGGTGGTCCTCGCCGACACCTACCGCGCCAACCGCGACACGGGCGCGTTCATCCTGATCGACGAGCACAGCAACGACACGGTCGGAGCCGGAACGGTCGGCGCGACAAGGGAAGTCGTTCCGGGCGAGCAGGCGCGTCGCGACATCACCTGGCACCCGTCCGCGGTCGAGCGGGGACGCCGGTGGGAGTCGACCGGCCAGCGAGGCGCCACGATCTGGCTCACCGGGCTGCCCGCGTCGGGGAAGTCGACCGTGGCGGTGGCGCTCGAACGCGCGCTCGTCGACTCGGGCCGCGCCGCCTACCTGCTCGACGGCGACAACGTGCGGCACGGCATCTCGGACGACCTGGGTTTCACACCGGGCGATCGGGCGGAGAACATCCGCCGTGTCGGGCACCTCACCCGGCTGTTCGCCGACGCCGGAGTCGTCGCCATCGCGTCGATGGTCTCGCCGCTGCGCTCGGACCGGGCCATCGCCCGAGCCCTCAACGAGGCCGCCGACCTGCCGTTCCTCGAGATCCACGTGAGCACCCCGGTAGAGGAGTGCGCGCGACGGGACCCGAAGGGACTGTACGCCCGGGCGAAGGCGGGGGAGTTGCGCGGACTGACCGGCATCGACGCCCCGTACGAGGCGCCCGAGAACCCGGACCTCGCCTTCGACACCACCGGCGCCGACATCGACGCCCTCGTCGATCGCATCCTCGACACGCTGGCCCGGTACGAAGCCGGCCGGGATCAGGGCTGATCGGCAGTCTCCGCGGCGGATCCTCCGTATGCTGACTGCGTGCCTGCGTGGGACGGTCGCGACTACGCCGAGGTGAGTGCGCTGCAGCGCACACTCGCCGAGCAGGCGCTCGCCGGTCTCGATCTCGCCGGTGACGAACGGCTCCTCGACGTCGGGTGCGGGGACGGCTCGGTCACCCTCGAGTTGGCGGAGCGCCTGCCGCGGGGCTCGGTGGTCGGGGTGGACGCGTCCCCGCGGATGATCTCCACGGCCGCGAGCCGTCCGGTGCCCCAGGGGGCCACGGCGCGCTTCCTGGTGGCCGACGCGCGGGACCTGCCGTTCGCGGGCGACTTCGACGTGGCGGTCTCGTTCAACGCGCTGCACTGGGTGGCGGAGCAGCACGAGGCGCTGTCGGCGATCGCCCGGGCCCTGAACCCGTCGGGTCGGGCGATGGTGCAGATGGTGTGTGCATCCGCCCGGCCGAGCATCGAGGACGTCGAGACGGAGGTTGCGCGTCGGCCCGAGTGGGCCGCCGACTTCACCGGCTTCACCGCGCCCTACATCCACCCCGATCCGGAGTCGTATCCGGAACTCGCGGCGTCGTCCGGGCTCGCCGTGACCGCGCTGCGCACCTGGGATGTGGAGTGGGACTTCGGTTCCCGTGACGACTTCACGCGGTGGGCCGCTGTGGGGTCCACCGACTGGACGGGTCGGCTGTCGCCGGACCGGGCCGACCGGTTCATGGCCGAGGTGATCGACGCCTACGAGCAGGTCGTGGACCGGCCCGGCGTGTTCCGCTTCACCCAGATGCGGGTCGAGGCGAGACGGGCCTGACGGAAAGGGCGGGGCGATGGCCGATGTCGAGTTCACCGACGACCAAGTGTGGGCCGCGATCGACGCCCAGCGCCTGCGCACGGCCGACCTGCTGTCCGAGCTGAAACGGAGCGACTGGGACTGCCCGTCGCTGTGCTTCGGGTGGACGGTCCGTGATGTCGCGGCGCATCTGACGCTGCAACAGCTCACGATCGGTGACGTGCTGCGCCTGGCCCTCCGGCACCCGGGGGTGCTCGGCGGGGTGAACCGCGTGATCAGGGAGAGCGCACGCCGGCGGGCGGGGATGCCGACGGACGAGATGATCGCCGCGATCCGGGCGATGGTCGGGTCGCGACGCCACAACATCGGGGTGACTCCCGCCGAAACGCTCGTCGACATCCTCGTACACGGCCAGGACATCGCGATCCCGCTCGGGCGTGATCTCGAGATGCCCACGGAGGCATCGGCCTTCGCGGCCACCCGGGTGTGGTCCACGGTATCCGGGCGGTGGCGCGTGCCCTACCGCGGTGACGGGAAGTCGCGGGTGTTCCGCCGGGTGCCGTCGGAGGAGTTCCGGTTCCGCGCCACCGACATCGACTGGGCCGTCGGGTCGGGGCCGGAGGTGACGGGCCCGATCGACGCGATCCTGCTGTTGCTCACCGGCCGGCGGGCCGCGCTGCCCCGGCTCGGTGGCCCGGGCATCGACGAACTGCGCCGCCGGGCCGCGGTCGCCTGACTCAGACGCCCCCGGCGAAGCCGTGCTGGCGCCACGCCTCGTAGGTCACCACCGCCGCCGCGTTCGACAGGTTCAGCGACCGACGACCGGGGATCATCGGGATCCGCACCCGGCTGGTCACGTGCGGATCGGCGAGTACCTCCTCGGACAGACCCGTCGGCTCCGGACCGAACAGCAGCACGTCCCCGGCGCGGTACTCGATGTCGGCGTACGACGTGTCGGCGTGCGCGGTGAACGCGTACACCCGCTCCGGCGCCAACGCCGCCCACGCCGCCTCGAGGCTCGCGTGCACCGTCACCGACGCCAGGTCGTGGTAGTCCAACCCCGCCCGCCGCAGCTTCGGCTCGGACAGATCGAAGCCCAACGGCTCGACCAGGTGCAGCTCACACCCCGTCCCGGCGACCAACCGGATGGCGTTGCCGGTGTTCGGGGGGATGCGGGGCTCGTGGAACAGGAGACGGAACACCCGACAAGCTTGCCATCGGCGCCGGCGGCGTCGGAGGCGCCCCTCGACACTTGGGTCAGCGACGGCGAACGATGCCCACCACACGTGTTGTGGCGTTGAACGCGGCCTTCATCGCGCGATCCGCCATCGATCCGTCCGGGGGCAGCATGTGGATCTGGCGGGCGAACTCCATCTGGTCGTAGCGCACGGTGTTCGTGTCGACTTTCCCGCCCGCGACGACGAAGTGATCGATGCCCTCGAAGTCGATACGCCGCCCGGTCCCGGCGACGCCGACGAAGGTACCGACGTGACGGCCGGTCACATGCCAGTGGACGAACACGTCGTCGCCGGACTCGGAGATCGACACGACCTCCATCGCGAAGTCGGCCACGGCGGCGAAGAGCTGATCGAAGTAGGCGGCGATCTCGGCGGTTCCACGACAGGTGCCGGTGGGGAAGCGCACGACGGAGTCGGCCGTCCACCAGAAGCTGCGCAGGCTGTCCACGTCGTTGGCGTTGAGGCGGCCGAAAGCCCACCGGACGAGTTCGGTGTTGGAGACGTCCCTCGGCGGGGCGGTGGTGGTCGATGTGTGGCTGGGATCGGACATCTCTGCTCCATGTGCTCCGTGCGGTACTCGGTGCGCGGCAAAGTGCGTCAGCGCGGTGCCGAAGCACCCCTGTCGCCGCCTCTGTCGCGGCGCCGAACGCGCGAGAAGTCGACTACTCGATCACTGATCAAGGGTACGGCGACCGGATGGTGGGTGTCGGACTTTCCGAGGCCGTCCCTCGAGGTGACCGAATCGACATTCGGCGAGACGGTGCGCAGATCAGGGGCCGTGCAGTGAGGTTCCGGCGGTGTGTCCGTGGCGTTCCCGCGACGTTGCCGCGTAGTGCGGCACCACGCTTGCCGAGCAGTCGGTGTCGGCCTGTGATGAAATTCGGGCTGGTCGGCACGTGGGTTGGAGGCTGGATGGGGATCAAGGTCGCGCTCGAGCACAGGACGGTCTACGAGTTCGATCGGCTCGTGGAGATGCATCCGCACGTGATCCGGCTGCGTCCGGCGCCGCACACGCGTACTCCGATCGAGGCGTACTCGCTCACGATCGAGCCGCGCGAGCACTTCGTCAACTGGCAGCAGGACGCGTTCGGGAACTTCCTGGCGCGCGTGGTGTTCCCGGAGCGTGCGCGGAAGCTGTCGATCACGGTGGGACTGGTCGCGGACCTCGAGGTCGTCAACCCGTTCGACTTCTTCATCGAGGACCACGCCGAGTACTTCGGCTGGGAGTATCCGCCGGAACTGGCAGCCGAACTCGAGCCCTACCTGCGGCCCGTCGACGAGGACGAACCCGGTTCGGGGCCGGGCGACGTGGTGCGGAAGTGGTTGCAGGGATTCCACATTCCCGACACGATTCGCACCATCGACGTCCTGGTCACCCTGAACCAGGCGCTCGAACGGGACATCGACTACAGCATCCGGATGGAACCCGGGGTGCAGAGCCCCGACCACACCCTCACCACCGCGGTCGGCTCGTGCCGCGACTCGGCGTGGCTGCTCGTGTCGATCCTGCGGCAACTCGGCCTCGCCGCCCGATTCGTCTCCGGCTACCTGGTGCAGCTCTCGGCCGACGAGGTCGCACTCGACGGCCCCTCCGGCCCCGACACGGACTTCACGGACCTGCACGCGTGGGCCGAGGTGTACGTGCCGGGCGCCGGCTGGATCGGCCTCGACCCCACGTCCGGACTGTTCGCGGGGGAGGGGCACATCCCGCTGTCCGCGGCGCCGCACCCCACGTCGGCCGCCGCGATCACCGGCGCCACGGGGACCTGCGAGTCGACCCTGGACTACTCCAACACCGTCACCCGCATCCAGGAGGATCCGCGGGTCACCCTGCCGTACACCGACGCCCAGTGGGCGAACATCCTGGCTTCGGGTGCGGCACTGGACGAGAGGGCCGCCGCGACCGACCTGCGGCTCACCGTCGGTGGGGAGCCGACATTCGTCTCCGTCGACCACTACGGCACCCCCGAGTGGACCACCGACGCGGACGGTCCGCACAAGCGTGAGCGCGCGTCCGACCTGGCCGAGCGGCTGCGCCGCATCTACGCACCCCGCGGCCTGGTGATGCGCGGGCAGGGCAAGTGGTATCCGGGAGAACCGTTGCCGCGCTGGCAGATCGCCCTGCTGTGGCGTAAGGACGGCGGGGTGCTGTGGCGCGATCCGTCGTTGCTGGCCGATCCGTGGGATCCGGACCGGGTCCACGCGACACCCGTTGCGGGCGCGCACAGCCTGGCATCCGCGCTGGTGGAGCGACTCGGACTGCCCGCCGATGTCGTGCAGCCCGCGTACGAGGACCCGCTGGCCCGGCTGCACCGCTGGGTCCGACTGCCCGCCGGCCCGCCGCCGTCCGGCGACGAGGATCTGCCGCCCGACGTCGACGGCCGTGACGCCCGGCAGGCGCTGCTCGACAAGCTCGACACGGCGGTCGACACTCCGGCGGCGTGGGTGATCCCGTTGCAGTGGGCGGCCGACGACTCAGGTTGGGAAAGTGGACGGTGGCCGATGCGCCGCGGCCGGATCGTGCTCGTGGAGGGCGATTCGCCGGCCGGGCTGCGCCTGCCGATCCGGTCGATCGCGTGGGATCAGCCGGACCCGCGGCCGGAGGCGGACCCGCTCGACAACCGCCCGCCGCTGCTGTTCCAGCCGACGCACCGGCCCGAGCCGACGACGATCGAATCCGCGGTCGTCGACCTGCCGACCTCGCTGGTGACCGAGGTCCGCGACGGGGTGCTGTACGTGTTCCTGCCGCCGCTCGGTGCGCTCGAGCACTTCAGCGACCTGGTCGCCGCAGTGGAACAGGCTTGCGCCGCAACGGGTCTGCCGGTCGTGGTGGAGGGATACGGGCCGCCCGACGACGGCCGCCTGCAGTCCCTGTCGATCACCCCGGACCCCGGGGTGATCGAGGTCAACGTCCAGCCCACCGGCAGTTTCGCCGAGCAGTTGGCGCTGACCGAGACCCTGTACGCACAGGCCCGGTCGGCGCGGCTCGGCGCCGAGTCGTTCGACGTCGACGGCACCCACAGCGGCACCGGCGGCGGCAACCACATCACCCTCGGCGGGGAGCGGCCGAGCGAGTCGCCGCTGCTGCGCCGCCCCGACCTGCTGGTCTCGCTGGTCACGTACTGGCAGCGGCACCCGTCGCTGTCCTACCTGTTCTCGGGTCGGTTCATCGGCCCCACGTCGCAGGCGCCGCGCGTCGACGAGGGCAGGCCGGAAACGCTGTACGAACTGGAGATCGCGTTCAGCGAGATCGCGCGGCTCACGGGTGACGGCAGCCGGACGCCGTCGCCGTGGATCGTGGACCGGGCACTGCGCCACCTGCTCACCGACGTGACGGGCAACACGCACCGCGCGGAGTTCTGCATCGACAAGCTCTACAGCCCGGACTCGGTCCGCGGCCGCCTCGGCGTGCTCGAGCTGCGGGGCTTCGAGATGCCGCCGCATCCGCGGCTGGCGATGGTGCAGTCGCTGCTGGTCCGCGGACTCGTCGCCCGGTTCTGGGACGAGCCGCTGCGGGCGCCGCTGATCCGGCACGGCGCGAATCTGCACGGCCGCCACCTGTTGCCGCACTTCGTTGCCGCCGACATCGCCGACGTCGCCGCCGACCTGCGCGACCACGGCATCGACTTCGACACCTCCTGGCTCGATCCCTTCCTCGAATTCCGTTTCCCGAAGCTGGGTTTCGTCCAGGCCGGCCCGGTCGGGCTGGAACTGCGGTCCGCGATCGAACCGTGGAACGTGCTCGGCGAGGAGGCGACGGCCGGCGGCACCGCCCGCTACGTCGACTCGTCCGTCGAGCGTCTGCAGGTCAGTGTCACCGGCGCCGATCCCGGCCGGTACGTGGTCACCTGCAACGGGGTGCCGCTGTCGCTGCTCGCGACCGACAAGGACGACGTGCAGGTGGCCGGCGTGCGTTACCGGGCGTGGCAGCCGCCGAGTGCACTGCACCCGACGATCGCGGTGCACAGTCCGCTCGTGTTCGACGTCGTGGACCTCGAATCGGGGCGTTCCCGCGGCGGGTGCACGTACCACGTCGTGCACCCGGGCGGCCGTGCCTACGACACGCCGCCGGTCAACGCGGTCGAGGCGCATTCCCGGCGGGGACGCCGATTCGACGACAACGGGTTCACACCGGGCGACTTCGACCTGGCACAGTTGGCCGAGACGCAGTCACGACTTGCCGTGGACCGGACCGCACCGGGCATACTCGACCTGCGCCGGATCGACACCGCCCGGACATGACGGCGCGAGCCGCCGTCGACCCCCGTGCAGGAGGACAGTGAGCGATGACCGAGGCGTTGGCCGATGTGGCACTGAGCGGGTACCGGCCGCCGGCCGGGTCCGGGTACGACGAACTGTACGACGGCAAGGGACGCATTCGCGGCCAGTGGGACGAACTGGCCGCCGGGTTGACCATCCGTGAGCCCGAGATCCTCGCCCAGTACCGGCAGCGGCTGCGCACGCTGATCGACAACCACGGGATCACCTACCACCCGGTCGACCGGACGGACGGGCCGCCGGTTCGCTGGGACGTCGACGGCGTTCCCTTGGTGCTGGCCGCGGACGAATGGGCCGAACTCGAGCGGGGCCTGGTGCAGCGTTCGCGGCTGCTGGACGCCCTGCTCGCCGATCTGTACGGCGACCTGCGGACCGTGCGGGAGGGCCTGATCCCGGCGCGGCTGGTGTTCGCGCACTCCGGCTACGTGCGCGCCGCGCACGGGCTGACCCTGCCCGGACCGCACCAACTGTTCAGCCACGCGGTGGACGTGGCCCGCGGCGCCGACGGCCGGTTCCGGGTGCTGCGGGACCTGACCCAGGCGCCGTCCGGGGTCGGATACGCGATGGCGGACCGGCGGGTGGTGGCGCGGGCGATGCCGGACCTGTACCAGACCAGCAGCCCCCGGCCGCTGTCCCCGTTCGCGCAGGCCATGCGGCTGGCGCTGCGGGACGTCGCCCCCGTCGGGGCGGAGGATCCGGTGGTCGTCGTGCTCTCGCCCGGCGCGGCGTCGGAGACGTCGTTCGACCAGGCCTACATCGCGGGGTTCCTCGGATTCCCGTTGGTCGAGTCCGCCGACCTGGTGGTGCGTGAGGGCCGGGTGTGGATGCGTTCGCTGGGATCACTCACCCGGGTGGATGTCATCCTGCGCCGCGTCGACGCGGCGTACGCCGATCCGCTGGACCTGCGGCCCGACTCGCAGCTGGGCGTGGTGGGGCTCGTGGAGGTCCTGCGCCGCGGCGGTGTCACGGTCGTCAACACTCTCGGCAGCGGTGTTCTCGAGAATCCCGCGCTGGCGAGCCTTCTGCCGACGCTGTGCCGGGCGTTGCTCGACGAGGACCTGCTGCTCGACTCGTTGCCCTCCTTCTGGGGCGGCACCCCGGAGGGACTGTCGGCGATCACCGCACGGTTCCCGGACCTGGTGATGAAGTCGGCGGTCTCGTCGCAGTCCGTGGTCGTCGGCGCACTCGCCTCGTCCGAGCGGGAGGACCTGCTGGCCCGGGTGCGGGCCGAGCCGGAACGCTGGGTCGGATGCAGCCGGGCCGAGTACTCCCAGGCGCCGACGCTGTCCGGTCGGAGCACGGAGATCACCGCCGCGCCGGCCCGCGTGCGGCTGTTCACCGTCGCGCAGCGGGTCGGGTTCACCCCGATGGCCGGCGGACTGGGCGAGGTTCCGGGTTACGGGGATTCCGGCCGGGTGCTCGCGAAGGACGTGTGGGTGCGCTCCCGGACCCTCGCCGTCACGGCCGACTCGGCCGCCGCGACCGAACCGCTGCCCGATTTCGCGGTACCCGCGGTGGACGTCGTCACCTCGCCCCGTGTGCTCGGTGACCTGTTCTGGATCGGCCGCTACTCCGAACGGGCCGAGGACGCGGCGCGGCTGCTCATCGCGGTCCGGGAGCGCTACCAGGACTACCGGTTCCGGCCCTGGCTCGAGGGCAGCGGGTGCCTGCCGGTGCTGCTCGGGACGCTGACCACCGCCGCACCGTCGACCTTCGCCGTCGCGGACCCGGCGGCGACACCGGAGGCATCCGGGTCCACCCTCGACGCCTACCGCACCGCCACCGCCGAATTCCGGTCCCTGACCGTGGACCCGGAGCGGCTCGGCTCACTGGCACAGTCGTTCGCCGGTCTCGACAAGGCGGCCCGTTCGGTGCGCGACCAACTCTCGGCCGACACCTGGTCGGTGCTCGCCGACGTGCAGCGCGCACTCGACGCCCTCGCCGACGAACCCGGCGACGACGGCGCGCTGCTCGGCGTCACCCAGTCCGCGGTGCTCGGCGGCATGCTCGCGCTCTCGGGACTGGGCGCGGAATCGATGGTGCGGGACCTGGGCTGGCACGTGATGGACATCGGCAAGCGCATCGAGCGGGCGCTGGCGCTGTCGGCGCTGCTGTCGGCGACACTGACCGAGGTGCGTGACCCGGCCACCGAACGGGCGCTGATCGACTGCGTGCTCGTCGCGGCCGAGAGCGCGGTGACCTTCCGTCGCCGCCACCGCCGGGTCCGGCTCGCCGCGGTCGCGCAGCTGCTGCTGTTCGACACCACCAATCCCCGTTCGCTGGCGTACCTGCTCGACCAGATCCGGGACAACGTTCGCGCCCTTCCTGATTCGTCCGGTGCCTCGCGGCCGGAACTGATCGTCGAGGAGCTGCTCGCCCGGTTGCGGCGTGCGGACCCGGTCGACCTCGAGACGGTCGAGGACGGCGGCAGACCCGAACTCGCGGACCTGCTCACGGCGATCCACGGCGGGCTCTCCGAACTGTCCGACGTGCTGCTGCGCGGCCCGCTGTCCCTGCCCGGTGGAACGCGCCCGCTCTGGGGCGGTGCGCAGAACAGGATTTCGACGTGACCGACGACGCCCGCCGCTACCGGATCGTGCACCGCACCACCTACCGCTACTCGGGCTCGGTCACCTCGTCCTACGGACGCGGCTACCTCACACCCCGGGACACGGACCATCAGCGGGTCCTCACCACCGATCTGAGCGTCGATCCGCTGCCCGCCGACTCCTCCACCGGTGTCGACATCTGGGGGAACCGGGACCTGTACTTCCACGTGACGCAGCCGCACGACACCCTGGTGGTGACCGCGCGGACCGACGTGGAGGTGACGCCACCCGATCCGGGCCGGCTGTCGGGTCCGGCCGAAGAGCCGTGGGAGTCGGCCCGTCCCGCCGGGACGCTCGGCGCGCTGGCGGCCGACTTCGTGCTCGACCTCGACCCACCCGAGATCGACGCGGCCGTGATCGCCTACGCTGCACCGTCCTTCCTCCCGGGACGCCCGCTGCGGGACGTCGTGGTCGACCTCACGCACCGGATCTTCACCGACTTCACCTACCGCTCCGGCTCCACCCTCGTGTCCACGCGGGTGGCCGAGGTGCTCGCCTCCCGCTCCGGTGTGTGCCAGGACTTCGCGCGGCTCGCGATCGCCTGCATGCGCGCCAACGGGCTTGCCGCGCGGTACGTCTCGGGTTACCTGGCGACCGACCCGCCGCCCGGCAGGGAACGGATGGTCGGCATCGACGCCACCCACGCGTGGGCGGCGGTGTGGATGCCCGGCGAGGTCTGGCTCGCCTTCGACCCGACGAACGATCAGCTCGTCGACGAGCGGTACACCACCGTCGCGTGGGGTCGTGACTACGCGGACGTGCCGCCGCTGCGCGGCGTCATCTACACCGAGGCGACCGGGAGCGTCATCGAGGTGTCGGTGGACGTCGCGCCGGTGTCGGGAGACGCCGATGCGTGACTTCGCCTGCCCCTCCTGCGGGCACCAGTTGGCGTTCGAGAACTCGCTGTGCCTGCGGTGCAACACCCGCATCGGGTTCGACCCGGAGTCGGTCACACTCGTCGCGATCGTCGAGGACGCGCAGCGGCCGAGCGACGGTGAGGTGCCCGCGGACGCATTTCGGTTGTGCGACAACATGCATCTCGCCCGGTGCAACTGGATCGTCCGCGTCGACGAGGACGCGTCCGGTCCGGCGCTGTGCCCGTCGTGCGCACTGACCCGCACCCGTCCCACCGACGACGACACCGCGGCACTCGACGCGTTCGCCGAAGCGGAGGCGGCCAAGCGCCGGCTCCTCGTCGAGCTGACCGAACTGCGGCTGCCGGTGGTCAGCCGGGACGAGGACCCGGAGTCGGGTCTGGCGTTCGACCTGCTGTCGAGCCGCGACCGCCCGGTGACCACCGGGCACGCGTCCGGGGTGATCACCCTCGACCTCGCCGAGGGCGACGACGCCCATCGCGAGCAGTTGCGGGTGGCGATGGCCGAGCCGTACCGGACGCTGCTCGGTCATTTCCGGCACGAGATCGGCCACTACTACCAGTCCGTCCTGGTGGCCTCGGACGAGAGCCGTGCGCGGTTCGTCGAACTGTTCGGCGACCCGGAGGAGGACTACCGCGCGGCACTCGACAGGTACTACGCGGACGGTCCGGTCGCCGGCTGGGCCGACATCCACGTGTCGGCGTACGCCTCGATGCACCCCGCCGAGGACTGGGCGGAGACCTTCGCCCACTACCTGCACCTGCGCGACACCCTCGACACGGCTGCGGAATTCGGGCTGGCGCCGGCGCGGACCAGCCTGGACCGCCGCCGCGTCGAGCCGGGGGAGTTCGACCGGCTCATCGAGTCCTGGCTGCCGCTGGCATGGTCGCTGAACATGCTGAACCGGTCGATGGGCCGCCCGGATCTGTACCCGTTCGTACTCGCGCCCGCGGTCCTGGACAAGATGCGGTTCGTGCACGCCCGGATCGCGGATCCACCGGCCCCGGGAGGCGCCGACCCGGTGTCCGGTCGAGCGGAGGCCGCTTCGAGCCGGTGACCTGGGCGAATGCCGGCCTGTCGCCCGGGAGGGGCAGTATCGGGGTATGTCAGCAGCGCAGGAGATCCAGGACATCGTCGGTGAGGACTTCTCGGATGCCCGGCTGCCGCGGCAGCACTGGGTCAGGCAGCACTACACGGGCTGCACGTTCCGCGACGCCGACCTCAGCGAACTGCGCACCGAACACGTCGTCTTCACCGACTGCGATTTCACCGGCGCCGACCTGTCCGACGGGGTGCACACGGTGACGGCATTCCGGTCGTGCACCTTCGCTCGGACATCGCTGTGGCACAGCACATTCCACAGCTGCACGCTGATGGGGTCGACGTTCGAGCAGTGCCGGATGCGGCCGATCGAATTCGACGAGGTGGACCTCACCCTCGTCTCGTTGGGGCGTGCCGACCTACGCGGCGTCGACTTCACCGACTGTCGGCTGCGGGAGGCGAACCTCGTGGAGACGGACCTGCGGAAGGCTGATCTGCGCGCGGTGGACCTGCACGGCGCCCGCACCTTCGGGATCCGCCTCGAGGACGCGGACCTGCGGGGCGCCCACGTCGATGCGGTGCTGTGGACCACCGCGAAGCTGACCGGCGCGAGGATCGACCTCACCCAGGCCGTCGCGATGGCCGCCGCCCACGGACTGGTGGTCGAACGGTGAGGCCGCGCCGCTGACCTCAGCGCACGAACTCGCGGGCCAGCAGATCCATCAGCAGTCCGTCGTCCCAGGTGCCGTCGTGGCGCATCTCGTACTCCCGCATCACCCCGACGTCCATGAACCCGACCTTGCGGTAGCAGGCGATGGCCGCGGTGTTCGACGCCTTCGGGTCGACGACCAGGCGGTGGTAGCGGTGGTCGTCGATCAGGTGTGCGCACAGCACCCGCACCGTCTCGGTGCCGAGACCGCGACCGTGCACGTCGGCGGTCAGGAACAGGTCGAGCCCGGCGTGCCGGTACATCGGGTCGGGTTCGAGGTACCACTGCGCGAAGCCGACGATCCGGTCGCTCTCGAACACCGTGTACGCGGTGGTGTCGGAGTCGGTGGCCTCCGGCCAGTCGTCGTCGGGCATCTGCCACCAGCGCCGCACCTCGGGCTCGCGGTGGATCTCCCGCAGCCGCACCCGGTGGTCGCGACGCAGCGGCGTCAGTACCACTCGCGGGCCTCGCAGTTCCGGCGTGAGTTCAGGACTGTCTGCCATCACTCCAGTGTCACCTGAAACAATGGTGCCCGTGACTGCAACGATCCTGGATGGCAAAGCGACCCGTGACGAGATCTTCATCGACCTGAAGGCCCGGGTCGACGCACTGAAGGACAAGGGCATCACCCCCGGACTCGGCACCGTCCTCGTCGGTGACGACCCCGGCTCGGCCTCCTACGTGCGCGGCAAGCACGCCGACTGCGCGAAGGTCGGCATCAACTCCCTGCGCCGCGACCTGCCCGCGGACATCACCCAGGCCGAGCTCGAGGCCGTCATCGACGAACTCAACGCCAACCCGGAGTGCACCGGCTACATCGTGCAGCTGCCGCTGCCCAAACACCTCGACGAGAACGCCGCCCTCGAGCGGATCGACCCGGAGAAGGACGCCGACGGCCTGCACCCGGTGAACCTGGGCCGGCTCGTGCTCGGCAAGGAGTCGACGCTGCCGTGCACCCCGCGCGGTGTCGTGCACCTGCTGCGTCGCTACGACGTGCCGATCGACGGCGCCCGCGTCACCGTCGTCGGTCGTGGCGTCACCATCGGCCGCCCGATCGGTCTGCTGCTGACCCGTCGCAGCGAGAACGCCACGGTCACCCTCTGCCACACCGGAACCAAGGACCTTGCCGCCGAGGTGCGCCGCGCCGACATCGTCGTCGCGGCGGCCGGTGTCGCGGGTCTGATCACCGCGGACATGGTCAAGCCGGGTGCCGCGGTCCTCGACGTCGGGGTCAGCCGCACCCCGGACGGACTGCGCGGCGACGTCGCCGACGACGTCCGTGAGGTGGCCGGCTTCCTGTCCCCGAACCCGGGCGGCGTCGGACCGCTGACCCGCGCGTTCCTGCTGAGCAACGTGGTCGAGCGCGCCGAGCAGCTCGCGCCCGAGTCGGCCTGACCGCGGTGACCGCCACGGCCGGCTCCACGAACCGGTGGGTGAGGTTCGCCCGCCGCAACCTCCCACTGCTCGTGGTGTCGGCGGTGGTCCTGGTCGGGATCGGGTTCGTGCTCGCCGAGCGGTGGCGGCGCGGCGCGTTCGTGTTCGGGATCGCGACGCTGCTCGCCGCCGGCTTCCGGCTCTGCCTGCGACCCGAGGAGGTCGGGCTGCTCGCCGTGCGCAGTCAGACCTTCGACGTCGCCGCCCTCACCGTGGTCGGTGGCACCATCGTCTGGCTCGCGGTGTCGATCGACCCGCTGGGCACGGGCTAGCGGGTCACGGACCCGGCCCGGCCCTCGCGGGCCAGCGCCATCGTCTCGCCGAGCAGGCCGGTCACCCACTCCGCCTCGGTCAGGAAGCCGTCGTGGCCGTCGCGGGAGTGGACCACCCGCAGGCCCTCACACCCGCCGAGGTGCGCGGCGATCTCCTCCTGCTGACGCAGGGGATACAGCCGGTCCGAGTCCACACCGCCGACGATCGCCGGGACGGTGCTCGACGCCAGCGCCGCCTCGACGCCGCCGCGCCCGCGTCCGACGTCGTGCCGGTTCATCGCCTCGCTCAACAGCACGTAGGTGGCGGCGTCGAACCGGGCCACCAGCTTCGCGGCCTGGTGTTCGAGGTAGCTCTGCACGGAGTAGCGGCCACCGTGCCACGGATCCTCGCCGTCCTGGGCGGTGTTGGCGAAGCGGGCGTCGAGTTCGCCCTCGGTGCGGTACGTCAGGTGCGCGATCCGGCGGGCGATGCCGAGTCCGGCCTCGGGGAACCGGCCGGTGCCGTGATAGTCGCCGCCCTGCCAGTGCGGGTCGCTCGTGATCGCCGCGATCTGCGTGGTCTGCGTGCCGATCTGATCCGCGGACGCCCGCGCACCGACGGCGAGGACGAGCGCGGAGGTGACGCGGTCCGGGTAACCGATGATCCATTCGAGGGTGCGCATACCGCCCATCGAGCCACCGACCACCGACGCGAACCTGTCGATGCCGAGGAGGTCCGCCAGCGCGGCCTCCGCGGCGACCTGGTCGCGGATGGAGATCTCCGGGAACCGCGAACCCCACGGGCGACCGTCGGGCGCGATCGACGACGGCCCGGTGGTGCCGCGGCAGCCGCCGAGCACGTTCGAGGCCAGTACACACCACTCGTCGGTGTCGATCGGGGCGCCCGGCCCGATCATGCCGTCCCACCAGCCGGGGGACGGGTGCTCCGCATCCGCGGGACCGGTGACGTGCGAGTCGCCCGTCAACGCGTGTTCGACGAGGATGACGTTGTCGCGGGTCTCGTTCGGCTCGCCCCACACCTGCACCGCGAGGGTGACCTCGGGCAGCACCGCGCCGCTCTCGAGCGTCAGCGAGCCGATGGAAAGCGGGGTCAACCGCCCGTCCGGCGTCGGGAACCCCTCACGGGACCCGGCCGGACGGGCGGTTGACACGGAGCCGACTGTCAAGACGCCGCCGCCGCGAAACCGGTCTCGAGATCGGCGAGGATGTCGTCGATCCCCTCGATGCCGACGGCCAGGCGAACCAGGCCGGGGGTGACACCGGACGCCAGCTGCTCCTCGGGGGTCAGCTGCGCGTGGGTGGTGGAAGCCGGGTGGATGACGAGCGAACGCACGTCCCCGATGTTAGCGACGTGGCTGTGCAGGGTGAGCGCGTCGACGAACTTCTTGCCCGCCTCGATGCCCCCGGCCAGCTCGAACGCGACGATCGCGCCCGCGCCCTTCGGGGCGAGCTTCTGAGCCCGCTCGTACCAGGGGGAGCTGGGCAGACCGGCGTAGGCGACCGAGGTGACCTCGTCCCGGCCCTGCAGGAACTCCGCGACCCGCTGCGCGTTCTGCACGTGCCGCTCCACCCGCAGGCTCAGCGTCTCGATGCCCTGGCTGATCAGGAACGCGTTGAACGGGGACACCGCCGACCCGAGGTCGCGCAGCAGCTGAACACGCGCCTTGAGCGCGTACGCCGGCGCACCGAGGTCCGCGAACACCACGCCGTGGTAGCTGGGGTCCGGGGTGGTGAAGCCGGGGTGCCTGCCCTGCGTCCAGTCGAAGGTGCCGCCGTCGACGATGACACCGGCGATCGCGGTGCCGTGGCCGCCGAGGTACTTCGTCGCCGAGTGCACCACGATGTCCGCGCCGTGCTCGAGCGGGCGGAGCAGGTACGGGGTGGCGACGGTGTTGTCGACGATCAGCGGGATCCCGGCCGCGTGGGCCACCTCGGAGATGCCGGGGATGTCGAGGACGTCGTTGCGGGGATTGGAGATCGATTCGCCGTAGAACGCGACGGTGTTCGGGCGGACGGCGGCGCGCCACTGCTCGAGATCGTCCGGGTCGTCGACGAACGACACCTCGATGCCCAGCTTCGGCAGGCTGTAGTGGAAGAGGTTGTAGGTGCCGCCGTACAGGCTCGGGCTCGACACCACGTGGGAGCCCGCGCTCGCGATGTTCAGGAGCGCGAACGTCGACGCCGCCTGACCGGACGACAGCAGCAGCGACGCCACGCCACCCTCGAGCGCGGTGATCCGCTGCTCGACCGCGTCCTGCGTCGGGTTCATGATGCGGGTGTAGATGTTGCCGGGCTCGGCGAGACCGAACAGCGCGGCGGCGTGATCGGTGTTGTCGAAGGTGTACGACGTCGTCTGGTAGATCGGCAGTGCACGCGCCTTGGTGGTGGCGTCCGACGTCTGGCCGGCGTGGATCTGCTTGGTCTCGAAGGTCCAGTTGACGGTCGGATCGACAGGAATGTTCTCGCTCATGGGTTGTCTCTACTCCAGGAATGCGGGGGAGAGGGCGCAGCGGCGCCCGGGGCTGCTGGGGCCTATCTGCGACAACAACACATGGTGAACCTCCGGTGGGTCGTGGCCCGGTTGTGGGTCCGTCCCAGCGGACCCGCGCTTGTCCTCCGACTGCCCGGAGGACCAGGTCATCACCCGGGGCACCCCACCGCGGATGGAGGGTTGCCGACCAGCGAGCCGGGGCTTGGCGCTGGCACTCATGACCTGCCAGGGATCTTAGCGGCTCGGGTGGCGTCGTCGACAGCCGGGACTCGACCCGAACTGCTGCGCCGGAGGGCGCTGCCGATTTCCGGGTAGCGGACTACTCGTGACGCGGCAACCCGGACGCGTCACCGTGGACTGACAGCGACCCGTTCCCGAGTGCCCAGTGGTGATCCGCAATGTCGCGCGTGTTCCTCAGTCATTCCAGCCGTGACAACCGGCAGGCGATCGCGCTCAAACACTGGCTGGTCGAGAAGGACCCCGGACTGGCGGACGAGATCTTCCTCGACCTGGACCGTCACACCGGCATCCCCGTCGGCGTGCGCTGGAAGGACGCGCTGACGCGGGCCAACGCGCGCTGTGAAGCAGTGATCTGCCTGCTCTCCCGGCACTGGGACGACTCCCGCGAATGCCAGGCCGAGTACCGGACCTCGGAGAACCTGAACAAGCCGATCTTCTGCGCGCGACTGGAACCACGCGTCGGACGCGAGATCACCGCGGAGTGGCAGCGTTGCGACCTGTTCGGGGAGGGGCCGACCACCGCGATCACGATCGCCGGCGAACCGGAACCCGTCGTGTTCCTGACCGAGGGGCTGGAGCGGCTCTACGACGGGCTGGTGCGGGCCGGGGTCGGTGCGGGTGGCTTCCCGTGGCCGCCGCCGGGCGACCCGGGCCGGGCGCCCTATCGCGGGTGGGAGCCGCTCGACGAGGTCGATGCGGCCGTGTACTTCGGCCGGGACGCGCAACTCGTGCGCAGTCTCGGAGCGCTCCGCGGCATGCGCACCTCGGGCGCCGACACCCTCTTCGTGATCCTCGGCCCGTCGGGGGCCGGGAAGTCGTCGTTCCTCCGAGCGGGCCTGTTGCCGCGACTCGCTCGTGACGACCGGCATTTCCTACCGCTCGACGTCGTCCGGCCCGGGCGACGACCACTGACCGGTGACGGCGGACTCGCGGACGCGGTCCACGCGCTGCGCACCCGGCTCGGCCTGACCCGGCCGACGTTGGGTGAGATCAAGGCGGCCTGCCTCGACGAGGGCGAGCGGCTCGCGCAGTGGCTGCACGAGGCGCAGGACGCGGCGCTCGGCAGGCTGGTCGACGTTCCGGTCGGGATGCCGCCGCCGACGCTCGTGCTGCCCGTGGATCAGGCCGAGGAGTTCTTCGGCGCGGAATCAGGTCCGGAGGCAGCGCAACTCCTCGCCCTGCTCGCGCGACTGCTGGACACCGGCACCGGCACCGGCGCGGCGCTGCCGATGCTCGTGGTCTTCGCGATTCGCTCGGACTGCTACGAGCCGCTGCAGACGGCCCCCGAACTGGCGGCGCTCGGGTCGGTCGTGTTCGACGACCTCAAACCGATGCCCCCGACCCAGTTCAAGGAGGTCGTCGTCGGGCCCGCCGACAGGGCGACCGAGGCCGGCCGGCCGCTCACCGTCGAGCCGGAACTGGTCGACCGGCTGCTCGACGAGTCCACCCACGGTGCGGACACCCTGCCGCTGCTGGCACTGACCCTGTCGCGGCTCTACCGGGACTACGGGGGAGACGGCGACCTCACCGTGGCCGAATACGAGGCGATGGGCGGGATGCGGCAGGTCGTGCAGACCGAGATCGACGCACTGCTCGCCCGCGACCCCGACGAACGGGCGCGGCAGCTCGAGCGGCTGAAGGCGGCGTTCATCCCCTGGCTGGCCACTGTCAACCCGGACAACGACCAGCCCCTGCGACGTGTCGCCCGCTGGTCGGATCTGCCCTCGGACAGTCGTGCGCTGATCGACGCGTTCGTCGCCCGACGCCTGCTGGTCAAGGGCGAGCGGAACGGCGAGGTCGTGGTGGAGGTGGCCCTCGAGTCGCTGTTGCGGCAGTGGGCCGACCTGGTCCGGTGGCTCCGCGCCGAAGGGGCCGACCTCAAAGGGGCCGACGACCTGGAGCGGACCGCGGCGGCCTGGGAGAAGAACGACAGGAGCGAATCCTGGCTGCTCGGCGGCGAGCGGCTCGCCGACGCCGAAACCCTCGCTGCCAAACCGGGTTTCCGGGACCGCCTGAGTCCGACCCGCGAGTACCTGCTCGCGTCCAGGAGACGCGAGGACGCCCGCCTCGCGGACGAGAAGCGGCGCAGGGACGCGGAACTGCAGGCCGCCCGGGACCGGCAGCAGGCCGCCGAAGCCCTCGCCGCCGCCGAGTCCGAGGCCAAGGAGAAGGCGCAGGCGCACGCCACCGCGCTACGCAAACGGACCCGGACTCTGCGGGCCGTGGTGGCGGTGACCACGGTGGTCGCGGTCGTCGCGGCCGTCGGATGGGTGCGGGCGAAGATCGCGGAGGGCGAGGCCGACACCCGGGCCCGCGAACAGGCCGCAATGGTGATGATGGCAAGCGCCACAATCGAGTTCGACGGTCTGAACCCGGGCGCCAACGACGCGACAGCCATCCAGCGCGTCCTCACCGCACATGCGGTCGACCCCGGCGACAACACGAAGTACGGACTCATGCACGCCGCGCTCGCCGAGCGCGACCTCGTCAGGATCATCGATGCGCCGAACTGGGTCATGGGCGTCGCGGTCAGTCCCGACGGCCGCCGCATCGCCTCCGCCGGCTGGGACGACAGCGTGCAGCTGTGGGATGCCCGGACCGGACAGCCGATCGGTGATCCGATGACCGGGCACGAGAACACGGTGGCGAGCGTCGCCTTCAGTCCCGACGGACGCCGGATCGTCTCGGGAAGCTGGGACAAGACCATCCGCATCTGGGATGCCGACACGCAGCAACCGGTCGGGGATCCGCTCCGTGGCCACGAGAACCTGGTCCTGAGTGTGGCATTCAGCCCGGACGGGCGACGCATCGTGTCGGGAAGCGGGGACAAGACCCTCCGAATCTGGGACGCCGACTCACGAACACAGATCGGTGACCCCCTGACCGGACACGGTGATCAGGTCAACAGCATCGCCCTGAGTCCGGACGGGCGACGCATCGTGTCGGGAAGCACGGACGGGACTGTCCGGATCTGGGATGCGGACACGCACCGGCAGGTCGGGGGGCCGCTGGAGGGGCACACCTCCTGGGTTGTCGGTGTCGCGTTCAGTCCGGACGGGCGCACCGTCGTCTCGGGCAGCACGGACAAGACGATGCGCCGCTGGAACGCCGAGACCGGTGCACCGATCGGCGAACCCCTGACGGGGCACACCCAGGCACTCGAAGCTGTCGCCTTCAGCCGCGACGGGTCACGGATCGCGTCGGGCAGCGACGACAAGACCGTCAGACTCTGGGACGCGAACACCGGTCAACCGATCGGTGACCCCTACACCGGTCACGAATGGTTCCTGTCGAGTGTCTCCTTCACGCCCGACGGCGATGTCGTGTCGGGCAGTTGGGACCGGACGATCCGGGTGTGGTCCACGAAATCCGTTCGTTCTCTCCCGTCACCGGCCGGCGAGGACTCGTGGGTGCTCGCAGTCGCCGTCAGTCCCGACGGTCGCCGGATCGCGACCGGTGGTCTCGACGGGGCGGTGCGGATCTGGGACCGGGAATCCGGCCTGCCGATCGGGGTCACGCCCGCCGTGCCCGAGGGCGTGACCGGCGTCGCCTTCGGCGCCGACGGCCGTCTCCTCGTGTCCGCCGGCGCCGACAGCACGATCCGGCGATGGGATCCGGTCACCGCGACGCCGATCGGTCCGCCGCTGATCGGGCACCGCGACGTCGTGAACATGGTTGCGGTCAGCCGCGACGGACGCCGTATCGCGTCGGCGAGTGACGACGGCACGGTACGGCTGTGGGATGCCGACAGTGGTCAGGAGCTGAGGCGGTTCGACCACGAACAGAACGTGCGGAGCGTGGCGTTCAGCCCCGACGGTCGTCGTCTCGTCACCGGCAGCACCGACGGGAAGGTACGTGTCTGGGATGCGGACTCGGGGAATCTCGTGGGCACGCCGTTCGAGGGGCACACCGGCTGGGTGACGAGTGTCGCCTTCAGCCCGGACGGAAGCAGGATCCTCAGCGGGAGCACGGACCGGATGGTGCGACGGTGGGACGCGGCGACCGGCGAACCGATCGGTGAGCCGATGTGGGGGCACGACGGATACGTGAACAGCGTCGCGTACAGCCCGGACGGGACCCGGATCGTGTCCGGGGGCGCGGACAACAACCTCCGGATCTGGGATGCGGAATCGGGGGAGACGGTCGGCCCGCCCCTCACCGGTCACCACGGCGCGGTGACGAGCGTTGCGTTCGCTCCCGACGGCGGGAGCATCGTCTCGGGTAGCGCCGACTCGACCACGCGAGTCTGGGCGGTTCCGGAGGCGACCGCGGAGGCGTTGTGCGCCAAGATCACCGAGAACATCAGCCGTGAGGTGTGGCGGGACTGGGCACCGGACGGAGCCGGGTACGAGGAGATCTGCGACGGCCTTCCGGTTCCGCCGGACACCTCGGGCGATGCGAGTGCCGGAGGTGACCGATGAGCACCGAGGGCCGGGTGAATCGGGCCGACATGATCGTTGCCTCGATGTGGGACAACCGCATTCGCTGGTCGCGCGCGGCGGATTCCGGGAAGCGGCGGATCGGCCGGGCCCGCGCCGCCGTGCTGGGTCTGAGCAGTGTCGGCGCGATCGCCGCGACGCTGACCGCGACGGTTCTGCAGACTCCCGGCCCGCTGCGGGTACTGGCCGCGACAACGGGTGCCGTGTGCCTGGGGCTGGCGACGGTGGTCTCCGCGATGTACCTCACCGGCGACGCGATCCGCCGGTGGACCCGGGCGCGTGCCACGTCGGAGGGCATCAAACAGCTGGTGTTCCGGTACCGGGCCGGGGCGCTGTCGGACGGGGGTGACGCACTGGAGCGGTTGCAGGAGGAGTACGCCGAGATCGAGGAGGCGTCCGCGGACCTGCTGACGATGATCGCCGACGTCCACTTCGGGGGGTCGGCGGCGCCGGGGCCGATGTCACCCCGGGAGTACGTCCGAGACCGGGTCGAGGCACAGGTGTCCGGGTACTACCTGCCGCGAGCGCGGGAGCACCTCGCCCGCGCGCGCCGGCTCCGGAGACTCGCGCTGACACTGAGCGTCGTCACCGCGGTGGTCGCCGCCGTGGCCGCGGGTGTGGCCGGTCGGGCAGGAACGCAGGCCGCGGGTCTCGCGCCGTGGGTGGCGGTGCTGACCACGCTCGGCGGCGCGGTGGCCGCACACCGCGCCGCGTGCCGGTACGACTTCCTGGCGATGAGTTTCGCCGCGACCGCGGCCAGACTGCAGCGACACCTGAATCGCCGGCGCAGCCAGGGTTCACCGACGGACCCGGTGAGCTGGATCCGCTTCGTCGACGAGTGCGAGGCCGCGATCGCGGCGGAGAACGCGAGCTGGATGGCGAAGTGGTGCGAGAACAAGGCGGAGCCGGCCTGACCGGACGCCGGACCCGCTGCCACCGAGGACGTGACGGTCGTACGCTGGTCTGATCCGTCGCCGGGAGGTGCCGCATGGACAGCGTGGTCGTCGGGACCGGTCCGCTGAGCCCGGTCGAGGTGTCGGCCGTGGCCCGGGAGGGCGCCTCGGTGCGGGTGGCCGACGCCGCGACGGCCGCGATGGCCGAGACCCGCAGCCGCATCGAGGATCTCGCGGCGCAGGAGCGTCCGGTCTACGGGGTCTCCACCGGATTCGGTGCCCTCGCCACCCGATACATCGCACCGGATCTTCGGGTCCGCTTGCAGCACAGCCTGATCCGGTCACATGCCGCCGGGAGCGGTCCGCCGGTGGAGCGGGACGTGGTCCGCGCCATGATCCTGCTCCGCCTGGCCACCCTCGCGACCGGCCGCACCGGGGCTCGGCCCGTCGTCGCCACCACCTATGCGGCGCTGCTCAACTCCGGGATCACTCCCGAGGTGCCCGAACACGGCAGCCTCGGCTGCTCCGGAGACCTGGCGCCGCTGGCCCACGTGGCGCTCGCCGCGACCGGGGAGGGCCACGTGCGGGACGCGACCGGTGCCCGGGTGCCTGCCGCCGTGGCGCTGGCCGCGGCCGGGATCACCCCGCTGGTGCTCGCCGAGAAGGAGGGACTGGCGCTGGTCAACGGCACCGACGGGATGCTCGGGATGCTGATCCTCGCCTGCTCCGACCTGCACCGGCTGCTGCAGCTCGCGGACGTCGCGGCCGCGATGAGCGTCGAGGCGCTCCTCGGCAGCGACCGGGTGTTCGCGGCCGACCTGCAGGCGCTGCGCCCCCACCCCGGGCAGGCCGTCGCGGCCGCGAACACGGCCGCGATGCTCGCCGGCTCCGACATCGTGGCCAGCCACGCGAACCCCGGCTGCCCGATCGTCCAGGATGCCTACTCGCTGCGGTGCGCACCTCAGATCGCCGGCGCCGTCCGCGACACCCTCGCCCACGCCGAGCTCGTCGCGGGCCGCGAATTGGCCAGTGCCATAGACAACCCCGTCGTCACGACGGACGGCCGGGTCGAATCGAACGGCAACTTCCACGGCGCCCCACTCGCTCACGTCCTCGACTTCCTCGCGATCGGGGTCGCGGATCTGGCGAGCGCGAGCGAACGCCGCACCGACCGGTTCCTCGATCCGGCCCGCAACCACGGCCTGCCGCCCTTCCTGGCTCACGACCCCGGCGTGGACAGCGGACACATGATCGCGCAGTACACGCAGGCCGCGATCGTCTCCGACCTCAAGCGGCTCGCGGTCCCGGCGAGTGTCGACTCGATCCCCTCGTCGGCGATGCAGGAGGACCACGTGTCGATGGGGTGGTCCGCGGCCCGCAAGCTGCGGCGCTCGCTGGACGGGCTGACCCGGGTACTGGCGATCGAAACACTGACTGCGGCACGAGCGCTGGATCTGCGGTCGCCGCTGACTCCGTCGCCGGCGACCGCGGCGATACGTGCGGTGATCCGCACCCGGGTGCCCGGCCCGGGCGTCGACCGGTACCTGGGGCCCGAGATCGAGGCCGTTGCCGGCCTCGCTGCCTCCGGTGCGCTGGTCGCCGCCGCGGAGAGTGTGGTCGGACCGCTCGGCTGACCTAGCCCCCGCCGCCGCGGCGGGTGACGACACGGTGGACCAACCCGGCCGCGGTCCGCGCGGTGCGGTTGTCGATGTCGTAGCGGGGATTGAGTTCCGCGACATCGACCAGCGCCAGTTTCCCGCCGGCGGCAACCATCTCGCACACCCGCGTGACCACTTCGAGCGGCACCCCGAAGGCCGCCGGCGCGCTGACACCGGGCGCGACGGCGGCCGGAAGCACGTCCAGGTCCACACTCAGGTGTACCGCGTCGCAGCGTCGGAGGAACTCGTCGACGAACGCCTCGACCGCGGGGAGAGTCGCCGTCGTGCACCAGTCGTCGAGCAGGTAGCGGACGCCGAGGGTGTCGGCTCGCCGGAACAGGTCGACGGTGTTGCTCGACTGCGCGATGCCGATCACCGCGTAGTTCAGCGATCGTCCCAGTGTCGCTTCGTACTCGGCGATCTGCCGGAACGGTGTCCCCGAGCTCGGCACCGCGTCCGCACGCAGGTCGAAGTGCGCGTCGAGGTTGAGTACCCCGAGCCGGACACCGGGCGCGAGCAGCCCGGACTCGGCGATCCCGAGGTGACTGCCGAACGCGACGTCGTGACCGCCGCCGAGGACGACGACGAAGTGGCCGTGCCCGAGAAGGTCGGCGACGACGCCGCCGAGTCGGCGCTGGGCTCCCGCGAGGTCACCTCCGACGACCTCGATGTCGCCTGCGTCGAGGATCCGCACCGGCGTGGGCAGCGCCAGCGACGACAACTCGTGCCGGAGCGTGACCGGACCGCGGACGGCGCCGGGGCGGCCCTGGTTCCGCCGCACCCCCTCGTCGGAGCGGAAGCCGACCAGTGTGCAGGCGCCCGGCGGGTCGCCTGGCCGCAGTGGTGTCACCGCGCCGTGCCAGCGCAGGTGCTGCGGTCCGGGTCCGTCGTCGCGTCCGGACCACTCGCGCGCGGGAATGTCGGCTGTCGGCGCCGGTCGTGTCATCGCAACACACCGTCCTTCCACACCTCGTGGACCAGAGCGACCCCCGGCCGGTAGGCCAGGTGCAGGTGTGACGGGGCGTCGAGCCCGATCATGTCGGCTCTCGACCCGACGCGCAGGACACCGATGTCGTTGCGCCGCAACGCCACCGCCCCGCCCGCCGTCGCCGACCACACCGCCTCGTCGGGCGTCATGTTCATCTCGCGGACCGCGAGGGCGACGACGAACGGCATGCTCGTGGTGAAGCTGGTGCCCGGGTTGCAGTCGGTGGCCAGCGCGACGGTGACGCCGGCATCGAGTAGTCGACGTGCATCGGGATACGGTCCGCACGTGGAGAATTCGGCTCCGGGCAGAAGTGTTGCCGCGGTCGGGCCGCCGGCCAGGGCGTCGACGTCCCCGGCGTCGACGTGGGTGACGTGGTCGACCGACGCGGCACCCACGTCGACCGCCAGCCGGACGCCCGGTCCGGGCCCGAGCTGGTTGCCGTGCACCCGGGCTCCGAGCCCGGCGCCGATGCCGGTCTGCAGTACCGCGCGGCACTGGTCGGCGTCGAACGCGCCCTGCTCGCAGAACACGTCGATCCACCGGGCATGGGGTGCGCACACCGGAATCATCCGTTCGCACACCATCGTCACGTACTCGTCCGCGCGGCCGGCGAACTCGGGCGGGGGGACGTGCGCGGCCAGCAGCGTCCTCTCCGTCGTGAAGGCGGCGGCGACCCGTAGGCCGCGCAACTCGTCGGCGACCGTCTGGCCGTACCCGGACTTGATCTCCACCGTCGTCGTGCCCGAGCGCAACGCCTCCGCGACCAGCCGCCGGGTGGTCGCGGTGAGTTCGGTGTCCGTGGCGGATCTCGTGGCGGCGATCGTGGTGAGGATCCCCCCGGTTCGGTAGGCGTCGCCGCGCATCCGGGCCGCGAACTCGTCGGCCCGGTCGCCGCAGAACACCAGGTGCGCGTGGGAGTCGACGAAACCGGGGAGCGCGGCGCGCCCCTGCAGGTCGTATCGGGAATCCGAGGCGGGCAGGCGGTGGCGTGGGCCCACCCACCGCACGAGACCGTTCTCGACCACGACCGCGGCGTCCCGGATCACACCGAGGGGGCCTGATCCCACCCGGGCGTCGTTGGTGACGAGGGTGCCGATGTTGTCGACGGCGGAGGCCGTCATCGCCTCTCCTGCATCGGGATCCGGATGTCGTGCGCCTGCGCGACCTCGACGGCTCGCTCGTATCCGGCGTCGGCGTGCCGCAGCACCGCCGTCGCCGGGTCGTTGGACAGCACCCGCTCGATCTTGCGGGCGGCGATGTCGGTGCCGTCGGCGACGCAGACCTGACCGGCGTGGATCGAGCGCCCCATCCCGACCCCGCCGCCGTGGTGGATCGACACCCAGGACGCCCCGGACGCGGTGTTGACCAGGGCGTTGAGCAGTGGCCAGTCGGCGACCGCGTCGGACGTGTCGGCCATTGCCTCGGTTTCCCGGTACGGGGAGGCCACGGATCCGCCGTCCAGGTGGTCGCGCCCGATCACGATCGGCGCGGACAGCTCCCCGGACGCGACCATCTCGTTGAACCGCAGCCCGGCCCGGTGCCGGTCGCCGTGGCCGAGCCAGCAGATCCGGGCGGGCAGTCCCTCGAACCGCACCTTCTGCCCGGCCAGGGTGATCCAGCGGTGCAGGTGCGTGTCGCCGGGGAGCAGGTCGCAGATCGCACGGTCGGTGGCGGCGATGTCGGCGGGATCGCCGGACAACGCCACCCACCGGAACGGACCGCGCCCCTCCTCGAACAGCGGCCGGATGTAGGCGGGGACGAAGCCGGGGAACGCGAACGCCCGGCCGTAGCCGCCCTTGCGGGCCTCGTCGCGGATCGAGTTGCCGTAGTCGAACACCTCCGCGCCGGCATCCTGGAATCCGACCATCGCCTCGACGTGCCGGGCCATCGACGCCCGGGACTGTTCGGTGAACCAGACCGGGTCCTTCGCGGCCAGCCGGTGCCAGTCCTCGACGGTGACCCCGAGCGGGAGGTAGCTCAGCGGATCGTGCGCGGAGGTCTGATCGGTGATGACGTCGATCGGCGCACCCGCCGCCAGCAGTCGCGGCAGGACGTCGGCAGCGTTCCCGAGCAGGCCGATCGACAGCGGAAGGTGTTCGTCCCGGGCCGAGGTCGCCAGGGCCAGCGCCTCCTCGACGTCAGCGGTCCGGGTGTGGAGGTAGCCGTGGTCGAGGCGGCGGGTGATCCGTGCCGGGTCCACCTCCGCGCAGATCGCGACGCCGCCGTTCATCGTGATCGCGAGCGGTTGCGCTCCGCCCATCCCGCCGAGACCGGCGGTCAGGGTGATCGTGCCGGCCAGTGACTCCCGGCCGAGTGCGCGCGCGACCGCGCCGAACGTCTCGTAGGTGCCCTGCAGGATGCCCTGGCTGCCGATGTAGATCCACGATCCGGCGGTCATCTGCCCGTACATGATCAGGCCGAGGGCCTCGAGCCGGCGGAACTCCTCCCAGTTCGCCCAGTCCCCGACGAGGTTCGAGTTGGCGATCAGCACCCGCGGCGCCCACTCGTGGGTGCGCAGCACCCCGACCGGCTTGCCGGACTGCACCAGCAGCGTCTCGTCGTCACCCAACACGGTCAGTTCGGCGACGATCGCGTCGAAGGCCGCCCAGCTGCGCGCGGCCCGGCCGGTGCCGCCGTAGACCACGAGGTCGTCGGGGCGTTCGGCGACCTCGGGATCGAGGTTGTTCATCAGCATCCGCAGCGCCGCCTCCTGCGGCCAGCCGCGGCAGGTCCGCGTCGTCCCGCGCGGGGCACGTACCGGTCGGGGCCCCGGGGTGTCGGTCATCGGCTGCTCCCGTCCGGTCGTCGACCTCGTGAATGCGAGGCTGCTCACGCCACTTGGCCACTGTCACAACTGTGCTCCGATTCGGCCTCGCTGTCTGCATTACGGTTCGTGTGCGATGGGAGGGTTCTCGCCAGGGTGCGGCCGTCGGAGATCTCCCGCACAACGGGAAACGGTCGTCGGTGGGCGTGTACCGCCGATCTAGCGTGAGCGAATGTCCGACCCGAGGATCCACATAGTCGACCGCGTGACAACCGCGCCGGGACGAGGCCGAGCCTTCGTCGACGCGTACACCGCCGAGTACGTGCCGCAGGCCGTACGGATCGGGATGACGCTCGACCGGGTGCTGGTGAGCCCTCCGGTGTGGCTCGACGACGACGGGAACACGGTGACGGCGATCTGGACGGTCTCCGGCCACGAGCAGTGGTGGCAGACCGCGATCGCCCGCCGGTTCGACGCGGGGTTCGTCGACTTCTGGCGTCGCGTCGAACCGATGGTGGCGGAACGCTCCCGCTCGATGGCGGCGGCCGCCGAGAGCGTCGAGGGCATGTGCCGTGTTTAGTGTGACCCGCCTGGTTCACCTGGTCGATCCGAGCGATGCCTCCGGGGCGGACGGCGTCGTCCGCCGGATCCGTGCCGCCGTGGATGCGGCGCCGGGGAGGTACGCGCTGGTGCAGCCGACGCTCGACGGTGTCCGCAACGGCGGCGACGTGCTCGTCCACCTCCGATTCGCGACCCGGGCGGGGTGGGAGAGCTGTCGGGACGCCGTCGAGTCGGCGATCGGTGGACCGGACGTGCGCCGCGTCGACGGCGCCGACTACGAGGGGTGCGTCGAGCAGGGTTCGCGCACCGGCCCGGCATCACCCACGGTGTACCGCACACTGCTCCTGAGGGTCGACGACACGGCCGAGCGGGACGCCGTGGAGGCGTTCGAGCGGGAACTGCTCACGATGCCGCGGCACGTCGCGTCCATGCGGTGGTGGCAGCTGAGCCGTGTCACGCCCACGACCGGTGCCGGCGAGTGGACCCACGTGTGGGAGCAGGCCTTCACCGACGTCGACGGCCTTCTCGGGGAATACATGGCCCACCCCGTGCACTGGGGGTACGTCGACAGGTGGTTCGACCCGGAGAGCGTCGACCGCATCGTGAAAGACCGTGTCTGCCACAGCTTCTGCCTTCTGCCCGATCGGATTCCGGTCGACCTGGAGCAGGGCGGAGTGCGCCGCTGACGGCTCAGGGGAGCGGGAAGCGGGTCGCCGCGATCGAGTCCAGGTTGGTGCCGTCGTGTCCGATGAGCCAGTACCCGCCCTGCCGCTTGCAGGTGGCGATCTCGTCGACGACCCGGAGCAGGAAGTAGAGGGACTCCTCGGGTGCCGGGGTGGAGGCCAGCTGGTGCGACTCGCCGGGACGGACCATGTCGAGCCACACCCCGGACCGGCCGTCGAGCCGCAGGCCGACCACGTGTGTGGCATCCACGAACTGGTACTTGCGCTGCTGCCACGGCGTACCGTGCGCAAAACCCTGCTCGAGAACCTGGATCAGTACGGTCATCGGACCCTCCCCACGTTCGGCCACTCGCATTATCGCCCTGGTCACACCCGTAAATCCAGGTGTCGGTGCGGGGTGCTTGGATGGTCCCCGTGGTGCATGCGGTGTGGTCGCCCGGGGCCGGGTTGATGCTGTGGCGCGACGCCGGTGCACCCGGTGACGGGGCGGACCTGCCGTCGCCGCTGCCCGGTCTGCTCGGCCGCCGGTTCCGGCACCGGGCCACCGTCGCGCTGCCGAACGGGGACGGCACCCTCTCCGAGGTGACGGTCCCGGCCCTGGCGCTGGCCCCCGCCGCCGCGGCGTCGCTGCTGCTCGACCTGCCGGCGGGCGACCCGAGACTGCCCGGCGACCTGCGGTACCTCGTGCACGTCGCGCGCGGGATCCGACGGTGGGCGGAGGGCGGCAGGGTGGTGCCGGAGCTGCGTCGCGAGGACGGGACGTGGTGGGCGCGCTGGCGGCTGCTCGGCGACGCCCGTCAGCGGGCGTGGCTCACCGAACTGGCCGTCGCGATGCCCGGTGTGCTGCGCGAGGCGGGGGGTCGGCAGGCACTCGAGGACTTCGTCGACCGGATCACCGACCCCATCGTGCGGGACCGGCTCGGTCGACGCGACAGCGCGCACCCGCTGCTGCACGCCCTGCTCAGGGACGTTCCGCTCGCCGCGGGCAGCAGCCGGATCGAGGGGGAGCTGACCCGGTGGCGCCAGTCCCTCGCCGTCGAGGAACCGGACGTCGTGCTGCGCCTGGTCGAACCCGACGGCGACATCGACGCCGAGATGGTGCTGTGGCGGCTCGAGGTGTGCCTGCGTCCGGTCGGGGCGGCGCCCGCGCCGGTACCGGTGCGGTTCACCAATCCGGAGACGATGCGGGTCGCGTTGCGCGGGCTGGCCGTCGCGATGGAGGCCTACCCGCGACTGCGGGCCGTACCGTCGGCGTCGGACAGTCTCGATCTGCTGCTGCCGCTGCCGGTGGTCACCGATCTCGTCGCGCACGGCGCGCGGGCGCTGGCCGACGCGGGGGTGACGCTGCTGTTGCCACGCGAGTGGGTGCTGGCGGCGCCGTCGCTGCGGTTGCGGGTCACCAGCCCCCCGGTGCTGCTCGACACCGACGAGCGGGCCGTCGGCATGAGGCAGTTGCTGTCCTACAACTGGGAACTCGCGGTCGGCGACATGGTGCTCACCGCGGACGAACTGGACCGGTTGGCCCGCTCCACCGCGGACCTGGTGCGGCTGCGCGGGCAGTGGGTGCAGGCGGACGGCGCGGTACTCGCGAAGGCCGCGAGGTACGTCGGCGCCCACGACCCCGGGCCGGACGCGACCCTCGGCGGACTGCTCGCGCAGCTGACGTCGGCGGGCCCGCCGCCGGTGCCGGTGGAGGAGATCACGTCCACCGGCTGGGCTTCGGAGCTGTTCGACGCGCGGACCCGGCCGACGGAGGTGCCGGCGCCGCCCGGGCTGGCGGCGACGCTGCGGCCGTACCAGCAGCGGGGCCTGGACTGGCTGGCGCTGATGAGCCGGCTCGGGCTCGGCGCGATCCTCGCCGACGACATGGGGCTGGGCAAGACGGTGCAGCTGCTGGCGCTGCTCGCGCACGAGCGGGAAAAGGACGCGCCGGGCGCGACGCTGCTGGTGTGTCCGATGTCGGTGGTGGGGAACTGGCAGCGCGAGGCGGCCGCGTTCACCCCGGGGCTGCGGGTGCACGTCCATCACGGCGGGTCGCGGCTGCGGGGGGAGGCGCTGGTCGCCGCCGTCGCCGAGCACGACGTGGTGGTGACGACCTACGCCCTCGCTGCGCGTGACGTGGAGACCCTCTCCGGAATCGATTGGGGCAGAGTCGTTCTCGACGAGGCTCAGCACGTGAAGAACTCGGGGACGGCGCAGGCGCGGGCCGTGCGGTCGATCCCGGCCCGGCACCGGATCGCACTGACCGGCACCCCGGTCGAGAACCGGCTCGACGAGCTGCGCTCGATCCTCGACTTCGCGAACCCCGGCCTGCTCGGATCGCCGCAGCAGTTCCGCGCGCGGTTCGCGGTGCCGATCGAACGCGAGCAGGACGAGGGCGCGCTCGCCCGCTTGAAGGCGGTGACGTCGCCGTTCGTGCTGCGCCGCGTCAAGACCGATCCCGCGGTGATCTCCGACCTGCCGGACAAGTTCGAGATGACGGTGCGGGCGAACCTGACCGCCGAGCAGGCGGGCCTGTACCGGGCGGTGCTGGACGACATGACCGAGCGACTGCGAGGCGCGGACAACCCCCGCTCCCGCAAGGGCGTCGTACTCGCCGCGCTGACGCGACTCAAGCAGGTGTGCAACCACCCCGCGCACTACCTCGCGGACGGGTCGGCGGTGCTGCGGCGGGGCAGGCACCGGTCCGGCAAGCTGGCGCTGGTCGAGGACATCGTGGATTCGGTTCTCGCGGACGGCGAGCGGGTGCTGCTGTTCACCCAGTTCCGCGAGTTCGGGGCGATCGTCGAGACCTATCTCGCCGAGCGGTTCGGGGTGCCGGTGCCGTTCCTGCACGGCGGCGTCGCGCGCGGCGCGCGGGACGAGATGGTGCACGCGTTCCAGCACGACCGTTCCGGCCCCGACACCCCGATCATGGTGCTCTCCCTCAAGGCCGGCGGCACCGGACTGAACCTGACCGCCGCCAATCACGTTGTGCACCTGGATCGGTGGTGGAATCCCGCGGTCGAGAACCAGGCCACAGACCGGGCGTTCCGGATCGGTCAGCGGCGCGACGTCCAGGTGCGCAAGCTGCTGTGCGTCGGCACGCTCGAGGAACGGATCGACGCGATGCTCACTGGCAAGGCCGAGCTGGCGGACCTCGCGGTCGGGGTGGGCGAGAAGTGGATCACCGAGATGAGCGACGAGGAACTGCGTGCGTTGATGGTCCTCGGGGACGAGGCGGTGGGCGAGTGAGCAGCCGCAGCGTGCCGCGGCGGTCCGCCGGGTCGGGTTGGGGCCGGTCGCTGCTGTCGGCGCTCGAACGGAGCGTCGAGGGCGCCCGGCTCGGCCGAGGTAGCGCGCATGTCCGGGCCGGACAGGTCCTCGCGGTACGGACGGCACCCGGGTTGGTCGTCGGCGAGGTGCAGGGCAGCCAGAACGAGCCGTTCACCGCGACGTTCACGCTGCGCCGCCTCGACCCCGACGCAATCGAGGAGCTGATCGAGCGGGTCCGCACCAGTCCGGGAATGCTCGCGACCATCGCGTCGGGGTCGCTGCCCGCCGAACTCGGTGCGCTGCTGCTACCCGCCGATTCCACCGACATCGACTTCGGGTGCACCTGCCCGGACCAGGGTTGGCCGTGCCGGCACGCGGCGGCACTGGTGACGGTGACCGCGCAGCGCCTGGACAGCGACCCGACTCTCCTGCTCGCCCTGCGCGGGGTGGATCTCGACGCACTGATCCGGGGTGTCGAGGAAAGCCCTGATGCGCCAACGGATCCCGGTGACTGGTTCGGTGGCGCCACCGAGCTGCCCGCCCTGCCGCGGCCCGCGTACGTCCCCGCCACGCAGGACCTGAACCCGGTGCACCTGCGCGCCGCCCTGCGCGGGTCGGTGACCGATCCGGCCGAGGTCGCGCAGGCCCTGCGCGACCTCGACGGCCTGTACCGCGCGCTCACCGGCGAGTAGATGCTTCGGCGACGAGGGCCGGCAGGGTCGGGGCGTAGTGCACGCCCGAGACCTGCCGGCCCTCGATGCCGCTGGTCGATCAGCTGAATGCGGCCGCCGCGCCGATGACGGCCAGGGCCGCACCCAGGCCGGTGACGACGGTGCCCACACCGCTGACGATCGGCTGGATCTGCTTGATGAGCGCGAGGTCTTCGTCGGACGATCCCATGAAACGACTCCTGTTTTCCGGTAGTGAAATTCGGCGCACCGATCGTGCGCCCGAGAATTGGTATCACGCCCGTTCGTCACGAGACCAGGGCGGTTCCGAAACTGGCAGAAGGCTGCCAGGAACTCGAATGGTGTTCGCACGCAGGTCATATCGTGGAGAGCTCGTGGTTCCGATCGGTGATCGAGGGCGCAGATTCCCAGCCGATTGCCAGGATGGGCAACGGATGTGAAGCAGGTGGACAGCAGATTGCCAGCCGCCTTCAGGGTTTCCTGCCAGGATTCGTTGCGAGAGTGACACAGTCAGCCGGAGCAAGGTACGCGGCCCAGACCCGGAACGGGACGAACCCACCCGTCCGATGGCGGGCCCGGCAGAGGGTGAGCGGCTGACATCTCGCCGCCCCGGCACTGACGTGCCCGGGCGGCGAGATGGGTTCTCACTGCACTCGACGACACGGATCGTGGTGACGCTCGGCGCCTGTGCGGCCGCACCCGAGCCGCACCGCGCCGATCTACATCCGCTGCGAGGAGATGTTGCCGCCGTCGACGACGAGCTCGGTGGCGGTGATGTAGCTGGCCTCGTCCGACAGCAGGAACCGCACCGCACGTGCGACCTCCTCGGGTCGGCCCAGTCGGCCCAGGAGGATGCGGCGTTCGTAGGTGCCGTCGGGGAGGGCGTCGACGCTCGGTTGCAGCATCGGGGTGAGGATCTGCCCGGGGGAGACGCAGTTGATCCGGACGCCGTCGGGTCCCAGGCGGTCGGCAAGCGAGCGGACCAGGGAGAGCATGCCGCCCTTGGCGGCGCTGTACACCGGGTTGACGGCGTTGCCGAGGGTGGCATTGATCGACGCGATCCCGACGAT
Organism: Rhodococcus sp. NPDC003318; assembly: GCF_042879035.1. Classification (NCBI taxonomy): domain Bacteria; kingdom Bacillati; phylum Actinomycetota; class Actinomycetes; order Mycobacteriales; family Nocardiaceae; genus Rhodococcus; species Rhodococcus sp. NPDC003318. The sequence goes on from NZ_JBIAOU010000004.1 coordinate 284,921, forward strand.
CGCCGAACCCGGGTTGGCGGTCAGATCCGGCAGGAGTTCCTTGGTGAGCAGCGCGAGCGGGCGCAGGTGGGTGTTGATCCCGCGTTCCCAGACGTCGACGGTGACGCCCTCGAGGGAGCCGGTGTCGACGACGCCGGCCGCGTGCACCAGTCCGCCGATGCGGCCGACCGCGGCACGGGTGCCGGCGAGGGCGTCGGCGTAGAGGTCGGGGTCGCCGAGGTCGACGCCGACGCCGATCGCGGCGACGCCGAAGTCGGCGGTGATCGCGTCCGCGCCGGCTTTCGCCTTCTGCTCGTCGATGTCCCAGAGGGCGACCGGTCGACCGGCTTCGGCGAGCGCGCGGGCCGAGGCGAGACCGATTCCGGAGGCGCCACCGGTGACGACGACCGCGGTGGTGGGGTGGGTGGTGTTCGTGGATGCAGCCATGTGGTCGAGCGTCGGACGGGTGAGCGTCTCCCGCAACCCCGGTCTCCCGCTGAGCGGCTGCTTCTAGACATACATGGACATCCAACTATAGGATGGGCATGTATTCGAGATCGCTCGGCCATCGCAACACGTCAGGACAGGAAAAATGGTTCAGGAACTCACCCACTTCGTCGGTGGCAAGCGTGTCCCCGGCACCTCTGACAAGTTCGGCGACGTCTACGACCCCAACACCGGCGAGGTGCAGGCCCGGGTGCCGCTCGCCGACAAGGCCGAGACGGAGGCGATCATCGCCAACGCGGTCGACGCCCAGCGTGAGTGGGCGGCGTTCAACCCGCAGAAGCGTGCCCGCGTCCTGATGAAGTTCCTGCAGCTGGCGCAGGAGGAGATGGACTCGCTCGCCCGGCTGCTGTCCTCCGAGCACGGCAAGACCGTCCCGGATGCCAAGGGCGACATCCAGCGCGGCCTCGAGGTCATCGAATTCGCGCTCGGCGCACCGCATCTGCTCAAGGGTGAGTACACCGAGTCCGCGGGCGCCGGCATCGACGTCTACTCGATGCGTCAGCCGCTCGGTGTCGTCGCCGGCATCACCCCGTTCAACTTCCCGGCGATGATCCCGCTGTGGAAGGCCGGCCCCGCCCTGGCCGCGGGCAACGCGTTCATCCTCAAGCCGTCCGAGCGCGACCCGTCGGTGCCGCTGCGCATCGCCGAGCTGTTCGTCGAGGCCGGTCTGCCCGCCGGTGTGTTCAACGTCGTCAACGGTGACAAGGAGGTCGTCGACGTCCTGCTGACCGACGACCGGATCAAGGCCGTCGGGTTCGTCGGCTCCACCCCGATCGCGCAGTACATCTACGAGACCGCGGCCGCGCACGGCAAGCGCGCCCAGTGCTTCGGCGGCGCGAAGAACCACGCGATCGTGATGCCCGACGCCGACCTCGACGAGGTCGCCGACGCCCTGATCGGCGCCGGGTACGGCTCGGCCGGTGAGCGCTGCATGGCGATCTCGGTGGCCGTGCCGGTCGGTGAGGAGACCGCCGACGCGCTGGTCGCCAAGCTCACCGAGCGGGTCGGCAAGCTCAAGATCGGCCGCTCCGATGACGAGGGCGCCGACTTCGGCCCGCTGGTCAGCAAGGACGCCCTCGACCGGGTGAACAACTACATCCAGATCGGCATCGACGAGGGCGCCGAGGCCGTCGTCGACGGTCGCGGGTTCACCCTCGACGGTCACGAGAACGGCTTCTTCGCCGGTGCCACCCTGTTCGACAAGGTCACCACCGACATGCGGGTCTACCAGGAGGAGATCTTCGGTCCGGTGCTGCTCGTCGCCCGCGCCGCGGACTACGAGGAGGCGCTGCGCCTGCCCACCGAGCACGAGTACGGCAACGGCGTGGCGATCTTCACCCGCGACGGGGACACCGCCCGCGACTTCGTCTCCCGTGTCAACGTCGGCATGGTCGGCGTCAACGTCCCGATCCCGGTGCCGATCGCCTACCACACCTTCGGTGGCTGGAAGCGGTCCGGATTCGGTGACCTCAACCAGCACGGCCCGGACTCGTTCCGCTTCTACACCAAGACCAAGACGGTCACCCAGCGTTGGCCCTCCGGCACCAAGGAGCACGCCACCAACCACTTCGTCATCCCGACGATGAACTAGGCGGAGAAGGATGTTCACCCTCACCGACGACGAGCGGGCGATCGTCGAGACCGCCCGCGACTTCGCCGCGGAGTACCTGGCCCCCAACGCCATCGAGTGGGACCAGACCAAGCACTTCCCGGTGGACGTGCTGCGCAAGGCCGGGGCACTCGGCATGGGCGGCATCTACATCCGCGAGGACGTGGGCGGGTCGGGCCTGACCCGGCTCGACGCCGCCCGCATCTTCGAGCAGCTCGCGATCGGCGACCCGTCGATCGCGGCGTACATCTCGATCCACAACATGGTCACGTGGATGATCGACACCTACGGCACCGACGAGCAGCGGCACCGCTGGGTGCCCGCGCTCGCCGCGATGGAGCACCTCGGCAGCTACTGCCTCACCGAGCCCGGTGCCGGGTCGGACGCGGCGTCGCTGGCCACCAAGGCCGTCCGCGACGGCGACGACTACCTGCTCACCGGCGTCAAGCAATTCATCTCCGGTGCCGGGACGTCGGACGTGTACGTGGTGATGGCCCGTACCGGCGGCGCCGGGTCGCGGGGGATCTCGGCGTTCATCGTGCCGAAGAACTCGGACGGGCTCTCGTTCGGCGCCAACGAGAAGAAGATGGGCTGGAACGCGCAGCCGACCCGGCCGGTGATCATGGACCAGGTCCGGGTCCCGGCCGAGAACCTGCTCGGCGGTGAGGGCAACGGGTTCCGGATCGCGATGTCCGGGCTCAACGGCGGCCGGCTGAACGTCGCGGCCTGCTCGGTCGGCGGTGGTCAGGCGGCACTGAAGAAGGCCGTCGACTACCTCGGGGAGCGCAAGCAGTTCGGTGCGCCGCTGATCGATTCGCAGGCACTGCAGTTCGGGCTCGCGGACATGCGCATCGAGCTCGAGGCGGCCCGCACCCTGCTGTGGCGGGCGGCGGCGGCACTCGACGCCGATGCCGACGACAAGGTCGAGCTGTGCGCGATGGCCAAGCGGTTCGCCACCGACACCGGATTCGACGTCGCCAACAAGGCACTGCAGATGCACGGTGGTTACGGCTACCTTGCCGAGTACGGTCTGGAGAAGATCGTCCGGGATCTGCGTGTGCACCAGATCCTCGAGGGCACGAACGAGATCATGCGGGTGGTCGTCGCTCGCAGTGTCATGGCGGGAAAGGTGGGAGCCGTATGAGCCAGCAGGCGGAGGACCAGGAAGTGATCGTCACGCGGACCGGTGGGGTGGGCCGACTGACCCTGAACCGACCGAAGGCGATCAACGCCCTCAACCACACGATGGTGCGGACGATGGCCGTCGCGCTGCTCGAGTGGGAGTCCGACCCGGGGGTCCGGGTCGTCGTCGTCGACGGGGCAGGCGAGCGCGGCCTGTGCGCGGGCGGCGACATCGTCGCGATCCACGACGACGCCAAGTTCGGCCGTCCCGGTTCCCGCGAGTTCTGGCGTGACGAGTACGTCCTCAACGCCGCGATCGGCAACTACCCGAAGCCGTACGTCGCGATCATGGACGGCATCGTGATGGGCGGCGGCGTCGGTATCTCCGCGCACGGCAGCGTCCGCATCGTCTCCGAACGGTCGTCGATCGCGATGCCGGAGACCGGAATCGGATTCGTCCCCGACGTCGGGGGCACCTACCTCCTCTCGCGCACCCCGGGCGAGATCGGCACCCACATCGCCCTGACCACCGGACGGCTGAACGCCGGGGACGCGATCGCCCTCGGCTTCGCCGACCACTTCGTGCCGTCCGAGTCGCTCGGCGGCTTCGTCGCGGCGCTCGGGGACGGTTCCGTCGCGGACGCCCTCGCCCAGTTCGAGCAGCCCGCGCCGGAGTCCCCCCTGCTCGCGCAGCGGGAGTGGATCGACGCCGCGTACTCCGCGGACACCGTCGAGGAGATCGTCGAACGGCTGCAGGCCGCCGGTGTCCCGGAGGCCGCGAAGGCCGCCGACCAGGTGCTCGCGAAATCGCCGGTGGCGCTGAAGGTCACCCTGCGCTCGCTGCGCCACGCCCGCGACCTCACCAGCCTCGAGGCCGTCCTCAACGAGGAGTTCCGGGTGTCGGTGGCGGCACTGTCCTCGCACGACCTGGTCGAGGGCATCCGCGCGCAGGTGATCGACAAGGACCGCAACCCGCAGTGGTCCCCGGCCACCCTCGCCGACGTCACCGCCGCCGACGTCGACCGCTACTTCCAGCCGCTCGGCGAGCTCGAACTCGGGCTCGCCGCACCCGATCTCGAAGGGGCCCGACAATGAGCACACTTCCTTCCGTCGCCTTCCTCGGCCTCGGCCACATGGGTGGGCCGATGGCGGCGAACCTGGTCAAGGCCGGCTACGAGGTCACCGGATACGACCCGGTGCCCGCCGCGCAGGAGCAGGCTTTCAAGGACGGGTTGTCCGTCGCCGACACCGCGATCGCGGCGGTCGCCGACGCGGACGTCGTGATCACGATGCTGCCCAACGGCAGACTGGTCATCGACCTGTACGACGAGATCCTGCCGGTCGCCAAGACCGGCACCCTGTTCATCGACAGCTCGACCATCGACGTCGCCGACGCGAAGACCGCGGCGAAGAAGGCACACGGCGCCGGCCACCGGGCCATCGACGCGCCCGTCTCCGGCGGTGTCGCGGGCGCCGCGGCGGGCACCCTCGCGTTCATGGTCGGCGGGTCCGAGGCCGACTTCGCCTCCGCGCACCCGCTTCTCGACGTCATGGGCGCCAAGGTGGTGCACTGCGGCGGGTCCGGGGTCGGGCAGGCCGCGAAGATCTGCAACAACATGATCCTCGGCATCTCGATGATCGCGGTCAGCGAGGCGTTCGTCCTCGGCGAGAAGCTGGGCCTGACCAACCAGGCGCTGTTCGACGTCGCGTCCAACGCGTCCGGTCAGTGCTGGTCGCTGACCAGCTACTGCCCGGTCCCCGGACCGCTGCCGACGAGTCCCGCGAACAACGACTACCAGCCCGGCTTCGCCGCCGCGCTGATGGACAAGGACCTCGGGCTCGCGTCGAACGCGTTGCGCGCCAACGGTGTCGAGGACGGACTCGGGCTGCGCGCCGCCGAGATCTACCACCGCTTCAACACCGAGGGCAATGGGGGACTGGACTTCTCCGCCATCGTCAACGACATCCGCACCCGATCCCAGGAAAGCCGAGAGAGCAAGCAGTGAGCAGCCACGTGAGCGAGTACGAGACCATCCTGACCGAGCGCAAGGGACGCGTCGGCATCGTCACCCTCAACCGGCCGAAGGCACTCAACGCCCTCAACAACCAGTTGATGGGGGAGGTCGTCGCCGCGGTCGAGTCGTTCGACGCCGACGGCGAGATCGGCGCGATCCTGCTCACCGGGTCGGAGCGGGCCTTCGCCGCCGGCGCCGACATCAAGGAGATGCAGCCGAAGACGTTCGCGGAGGTCTACGCGGAAGACCTGTTCTCGCAGTGGGATCGGCTGTCGTCGGTGCGCACACCGATCGTGGCCGCGGTCGCCGGGTACGCGCTCGGCGGCGGCTGCGAGCTGGCGATGCTCTGCGACTTCATCATCGCCGCCGACAACGCCAAGTTCGGCCAGCCGGAGATCAAGCTCGGTGTCATCCCTGGCATCGGCGGCTCCCAGCGGCTCACCCGGGCGGTCGGCAAGGCGAAGGCGATGGACCTGTGCCTGACCGGACGCAACATGGACGCGGAGGAGGCCGAGCGCGCCGGCCTCGTCGCCCGGATCGTGCCCGCAGCGGACCTCCTCGACGTCGCCCTCGAGGCCGCCACTACCATCGCGTCGATGTCGCTGCCGATCGCGCGGATGGCGAAGGAGGCGGTGAACCGGTCGTTCGAGACGACCCTCGCCGAGGGCGTGAAGTTCGAGCGCCGCGTGTTCCACTCGACGTTCGCGACCGCCGACCAGAAGGAAGGCATGGCCGCTTTCGTCGAGAAGCGTTCGCCGAAGTTCGTCAACGGCTGATCCGGGTGGCGAGGCCGGTTCGGTCTACAGCCCGAGGCTCTTGGCGATGATCGTCTTCATGACCTCGCTGGTGCCACCGTAGATCCGGGTGACACGGGTGTCGGCGTACAGGCGCGCGATCGGGTACTCGGTGACGTAGCCGTAGCCGCCGTGCAGCTGCAGGCACTTGTCGATGACCCGGCCCGCCGCCTCGGTGCAGAACAGCTTCGCCTTCGCCGCGTCCGGCACGGTCAGCTCGCCGGCGTCGTGCAGTTCGATCGCCCGGTCCACCATCAGCTGGATCGCCTGCACCTCCGTCGCGCATTCGGCCAGCACGAACTTGGTGTTCTGGAACGCGGCGACGGGCTTCCCGAACACCTTGCGGTCCTTGACGTACGCGATGGCGTGGGACAGCGCCGCCGTCGACGTGGCCGCCGCGCCGAACGCGATGGTCAGGCGTTCCTGCGCGAGATTGTGCGTCAGGTAGGAGAAGGCCGCGCCCTCGTCGCCGAGGCGATCGGCGACCGGCACCTTCACGTCGGTGAACGACAGCTCGGCGGTGTCGGACGCCTTCAGGCCGATCTTGTCGATCTTGCGGCCGACCGCGAAACCCTCGGCGGTGGTGTCGACGACCAGGATCGTCAGGCCCGCGCGCCGATCCTCCGGGGTGCTCGGCGCGGTGCGGCACACGACGAGGATGCGGTCGGCCAGGGCGCCGCCGGTGATGAAGGTCTTGGCGCCACCCAGCACGTAGTGGCTGCCGTCGTCGGACAGCTTCGCCGACGTCGCGATGTTCGCGAGGTCGGAGCCGGTGCCGGGTTCGGTCATCGCGATGGCGAACATCAGATCGCCGGACACGAAACCGGGCAGCCACCGCTGCTTCTGCTCGTCGCCGGCGTACTCCATCAGGTACGGCAGGATCAGGTTGCTGTGCACCGAGTAGCTGCCGAAGGACACGCCCGCCGCGGCGATCTCCTCGGCCACGACCACGTTGAACTTGATGCTCGACTCGCCGCCGCCCCCGAACTCCTCGGGGGCCTGGATGCCGAGAACACCGAGTTCCCCGAGCCTGCGGTAGAAGTCGCGCGGCGGGTGGCCGGCCGCCTCCCACTCGTGGTGGACGGGCGAGACCTCCTTGGCGATGAAGTCGCGGATGGTCTTGCGGAAGGCTTCGTGGTCCTCGCCGAAGACGGTTCGTTGCACGGGTTTCTCCTCTGGCGTTCGTTACGGGTCCGGCGCACGCCGGTGCGGCGACGGCGGCCGTCGCGATCCCTGCCAGCATGCACCCCGCAGCGGCGCCGCGACCAACACCGATCGGCTATGCAACCGATCGTGGCAGCCAATACCCCCCATACCGCACTGCCCATAGGTTTCGTCTAACCGTCGGTTAAACAAGTGCGGATTGTCCCAGTGATCAGTGTCACCTTGAATATGGAGGTCGGCGCGTGCATGCACCGCCATCCCCTCGGCCTCCGGGTCGACCGTCCCGTGAAGGATCCCCCGTGACCTCAGGCAACCTGGCGCCCGATCGCCCCGCTCCTGCCGTTTCGTCGACCGGTGCCCCCCTCGTCAACGCGAAGCGCGCGTGGGGGATGACCGGTCTCGTCATCTTCCTCTACGTCGTCAACTACGCAGACAAGGCGGTGCTCGGCATCATCGCGCAGCCCCTGGCGCGTGAGCTCGGCCTGAGCTCGTCGCAGATCGGGCTGGTCGGTTCGCTGTTCTTCCTGACCTTCACGATCGGCGGATTCCTCGCCGGGCCGATGAACAAGTACATGACGCTGCGGTGGGCGCTGCTCGCCCTCGGTCTGGTCTGGTCGGTCGTGATGCTGCCGCTGGTGGTGTCCGCCAGCCTCGCGATGCTGATCGTCTGCCGGATGCTGCTCGGCTTCGCCGAGGGCCCGAGCTCGGCGCTGATGCACACCGCCGCGTACTCGTGGCACGCGCCGGCCAAGCGCGGTCTGCCGGGCGCATTCCTCACCGGCTCCGCATCCGTCGCGAAGATCGCCCTCGCACCGGTCCTGACCTACATCACCGTCGAATGGGGATGGCGCGCCGCCGTCGTGTCGCTCTCGATGCTCGGCGCGGTGTGGGTGGTGTCCTGGCTGACCGGCTGGGTGGAGGGTCCCTTCACCGCCAAGGCGGTCACGAAGGGCGACGCGACGGCCGCGGCCACCCACACCGAGCCGAGCGTCCCGTGGCGCCGCATCCTGCTCAGCCGGACGTTCGTCAGCTGCTCGTTCCTCGTCATGGCCGTGTACGCCCTGACCACCGTCGTCTTGACCTGGCTGCCGTCGTACTTCGAGGTGGGCCTGGGTTACTCGGCCCTGCAGGCGGGTTCGATGTTCGCGCTGCCGTCGATCATCGGTCTGGTGCTGATGGTGATCTCCGGTGCCGTCACCGACCGGATGATCCAGCGTGGGGCGAAGTCGCGGGTCGTCCGGATCATCGTGCCGTGCGCCGGCGTGCTGTTCTGCGGTGTGGTCCTCACGGCACTGCCGCTCATCAAGACGCCCATCGCCGCCGTGCTGGTGCTCTCGGTCGGTTACGCGTTCGCCGCGATCGTGTTCCCCCTCGTCAACGCCGCGATCTCCGAGCTGTGCCCGCCGCAGCAGACCGCGGGCACCATGGGTGTGTTCCTCGCACTGATGGCCATCGGCGGCCTCGTCGCCCCGTACATGACCGGCGTCATCGTCGACCACGCGGCGAGCAAGGCGGACGGCTACGCCCAGGCGTTCCAGGTGATCGGGATCGTCGGCGCGATCGCGGCGGTGGTCGTGCTCGTCTTCGCCAACCCGGATCGCGACCGCGCCCGCATCAGGGCCGGGGCATAACCTCCGGCTATCGGTCCCATCCGCCGAAAGTCATTGTCGGACCGGCCGGCTACGTGATCGACTCGACGTCGAGCCCCGCGTAGCCGGCCGGCCTCGTTCCGTTCTCGAACTCCCTGTCCTCCTGGAGGTAACCATGCGCGACGCCGTGATCGTCGATGCGGTCCGCACACCCATCGGCCGTCGTGGAGGTGCGCTCGCCGACGTCCATGCCGTCGACCTGTCCGCACACGTGCTGACCGCCCTCGCCGCCCGCACCGACCTCGACCCGGCGCTCGTCGACGACGTCGTGTGGGGCTGCGTCAGCCAGGCGGGCGAGCAGGCGGGCAACGTTGCGCGCAACGCGGTGCTCGCGGCGGGGTGGCCCGAGTCGGTGCCCGGTGTCACCCTCACCCGGGCGTGCGGATCGAGCCAGCAGGCGGTCTCCTTCGCGGCGTCGGCGGTGATCGCCGGCCAGTACGACGTCGTCGTCGCGGGCGGCGTCGAGACGATGACCCGGGTTCCGATGGGGTCCGCCAGCAAGAACGGGGAGCACCTGCCGCAGTCCGTCCGCGACCGCTACGGCGTCGAGGGATTCAGCCAGGGTGTCGGCGCGGAGATGATGGCCGAGAAGTGGGGCCTGTCGCGCACCACGCTCGACGAGTACTCCCTGCGTTCCCACGAACTCGCCGACGCCGCCACCGAAGCCGGCGCCTTCGACGGCCAGCTCGCGCCGATCGCCGGCCTGACCCGGGACGAGGGCATCCGCCGCGGCGGCTCGCTCGACTCGCTCGCCAAGCTCAGGACGGTCTTCCAGGAGGACGGTGTCGTCCACGCCGGCAACTCCTCGCAGATCTCCGACGGCGCCGGTGCCCTGCTGATCACCACCGGCGAGTACGCCGCGGCGCGGGGATGGCGCCCGCTGGCCCGGATCCACACCGCGGCCGTGGCCGCCGACGATCCGGTCATGATGCTCACCGGACCGATCGCCGCGACCGCCACGGCACTCGAGCGCTCCGGTCTGTCACTCGACGACATCGGCGCCTTCGAGGTGAACGAGGCCTTCGCGCCGGTGCCGCTCGCCTGGCAGATCGAGACCGGTGCCGCGGCCGACCGCCTCAACCCGCTCGGCGGCGCGATCGCCGTCGGTCACCCGCTCGGCGGCTCCGGTGCGATCCTGATGACCCGCCTGGCACATCACATGCGGGACAATGGCATTCGTTACGGCCTGCAGACGATGTGCGAGGCCGGCGGGATGGCCAATGCCACCATTCTCGAACTGCTCTGATCGGAAAGTAGACATGGACGCGAACAGCTTCTCCGGACTTCACCTGACCTACCCGCAGGTCTCGATGGCGGTGTGGGCGCCGAGCATGGGCGCCGCCTACGGCGACCGACCGGCGCTCGTCGACGGCGAGCAGGTCTGCACGTACCGGGACCTCGACGAGCGTTCCGCGCAGTTCGCCGGCGGCCTCGTCGCGGCCGGTGTCGCCGCGGGCGACGTCGTGCTGCTCCACATGAGCAACTGCATCGAGTTCTTCGTCGCGTACTACGGCGCCCTGCGCGCCGGCGCCACCGTCACGCTGGTCAACCCGCTGCAGCCGCAGCCCGGACTGCGCAGGCAGATCGAGGAGACCACCGCGGTCGTCGCGGTCACGCAGCCCGCGCAGCTCGACACGTTGCGTGCGGCCGCGGCCGGGACCACGGTCGGCACCGTCGTCGTGGTCGGCGGGGAGTGCGACTCGGACGGGATCGTCGGGTTCGAGCAGTTCCTCGACGGCAACTCCACGTCGTTCCCTCCGGTCGAGGTGAGCGTCGAGGACGTCGCGCATCTCGCGTTCACCGGCGGGACCACCGGCGTCTCCAAGGGGGTGCGGGTGCTGCACCGCAACGTCGTCGCGAACGTGACCCAGATGTGCGCGTGGCGGGCCGGGCACGCGGTGGTGCGGACCGAGGCGGGCCTGGTGGAGCTGCGGCCGATCGGCGACCTCGAGGTCTACGGCGTCCAGCCGGGCAAGGGCAGCACCGTCGTGGTGTCGCCGCTGTTCCACGCGCACGCCCTGATCAACTCGTCGTTCCTGCTGATGTGCGGCGTCACCCAGGTGATGGCCGGACGGTTCGATCCGGCGCGCATGCTCGAACTCGTCGAGCGGTACCGCGCGAGTTACGTCACCGGCAGCCCGGCGATGTGGCACGCGCTCGCGACCCACCCGGACGCCGCGACCCGCGACACCGCGTCGGTGCGTGTCGTCGCCTCCGGTGCCGCCCCGATCGACCGTCCCACCCTCGAGGCGCTCGGTGTCGCGTTCCCCAACGCGAAGGTCACCGAGGGCTACGGACTGACCGAGGCCACGTGTGTCGTCACGGCCGCACCGCTGGTGATCGGCGCCGAGTACCGGCTCGGCGCGGTCGGGATCCCGATGTTCGACACCGAGGTCCGGATCCGCCCGCAGGACGATCCGACCGCCGAGGTGCCTGCCGGGGAGCGTGGCCAGCTCTGGGTGCGGGGTCCGCAGGTCACCGGCGGATACCTGAACCACCCGGAGATCACCGCCCAGCAGTTCGTGGACGGCTGGTTGGACACCGGCGACATCGCCTACAAGGACGACGACGGCTACGTCTACATCTGCGACCGGGCCAAGGACATGCTGATCTACAAGGGCTACAACGTCTATCCGCGGGAGCTCGAGGACATCCTGGTGTCGCACCCGTCGGTGTCGACGGCCGCGGTGGTCGGCCGCGACGCCGGCGCCGTCGGGGAGGAGCCGATCGCGTTCGTCGTCCCGGCGCCCGGCGCCACGGTGGACGAGCAGGAGCTGATGGCCTTCGTCGCCGAACAGGTGTTGCCGTACAAGAAGATCCGGGACGTCGTGGTGCTCGATGCGCTGCCCACCTCGGCGGCGGGCAAGATCCTCAAGACCGATCTGCGGACCCGGCTGCAGGCGGCGCTGCCGCACTGACCGTGACGTGCTGGTGGGCGGTATCCGTCCGGATGCTGCCCACCGGCCGAGCGCCCGCGGTCAGTTCCCCGGCTCGACGTCGGAATCGACTGTCGTGCGGATCGATTCGACGAAGGCCCGGCCGACGGGCGACAGGGTCGCCGGGTCGTACGCCAGCCCGAACGCGCGGGTGAAACTGGGTTCGCACCGGCGCACCACGGCACGATCCCGCACCGACTCCGCCACCGATCGCTCCATCAGGGAACCTCCGACACCGGACAGCACCAGCGGCAGTCGCGCCTCGCGGTGCTCGATGATCACCGCCGGCGACGGGTGGGCGCCCGCGTCGTGGATCGCCTCCTCGATGGTGTCGCCGAGCGACCCGCCCCGAGGAACGAACACCATCGGAATGTCCGGCAGCTCGGCCAGTCTCACCGGTCCCTCGGCAAGCTCGGTGCCCGGCGGGTACACCAACCAGAACTCCTGGGCGCCGAGCTCGATCACCTCGAGGCCCTCGCCGTCGATCGGAAGGTGGGCGACGACGAATTCGCAGTGTCCGTCCCGGATCAGGGAGGCCGAAGCGGCCTCGTCGCGCAGGTCGGCGAGCTGGACGGTCACCTTCGGATACGTCGTGCGGAAGCGGGCGATCAGGTCGATGATGGTGCCGGTCGCGAGTGCGGGGAACGCCATCACGTCGAGTCGGCCGGCGAGGTCGCCGCCCGCGCCCCCGGCGAGCATGTCCCGCGCCGCGGTGACGTCGCGCAGCACCTGCCTGCTCGGCCCGACGAGGCTGCGTCCCGCGGCGCTGAGCACCATGCCCCGGCCGATCCGGTGGAACAGCTGCACCCCGAGTTCGCGTTCGAGCCCCCGCAGGGACTGCGACACCGTCGGCTGCGCGACGCCGAGCGCCGCGGCGGCGCCGTTGATGCCGTCCTGCTCGACGACGGCGAGGAAGTACTCGATCTGACGGAAGTCCACGGCTACACCTGCACCGGTGATGCGGTGGCGGCGGTGACGAACGCCGCCGCGGCGGGGGACGGTTCGCCGGACCGGAGCACGAGTCCGATCGGCCTGGTGAGCGGCGGATCGAGACTGCGCAGGACGATCTCGGGTGTCTGGTCGTAGGGGGTGTTGCGCGAGGTGAACGTCGCGCCGGTCCCGCGCAGCATGAATTCCCAGGCCGCGACCGGCTGCGCGCAGTCGACGACGACGTTCGTCGACTCGCCGCCGATCAGCGCGCCCACCCGCCCCACGGTCGAGCGGTTGCTCAGGTCGACGATCAGGGGGATGTCCCGGACGTGCGTGTGGGGGAGCGGATCGGGCAGTCCGTTCGCGAGCCTCTCGTGCATCGCGAGGACGAGGTCCTGTTCGGCCAGCGGAATTGTCACCATGCCGGGATGCTCGACGGACAGATCGCTCACCCCGATCTCGGCCTCGCCGCGACGCAGGGCGGTGTGCACGCCGGCGGGGCCGTCGGCGTCGACCACGTTCACCAGGATCCGGGGGTGCCGGGATCGGAACCGGCGGACGAGGTCGACGAGGGGGTCGAGGGAGAACGCGGAGTAGGTCACCACGTCGACCCGCCCGGATTCGAGTTCACGGACCGCGGCGACCTTCTGCTTGGCCCGGGCGACGTCGGCGAGGATGCGTCGCGCCGCGGTGTCGAGGCGTTTGCCGTCCTCGGTCAGTTCGAGCCGGCGGCCGGTCCGGTCGAACAGGGTGGTGCCGAGCCGCCGCTCGAGGGTGCGGATCGCCTGCGAGAGCGACGGCTGCGAGATGTAGAGGGACTGCGCGGCCTTCGTGATACCACCATGATCGACGACGGCGATGAAGTACGTCACGAGGTGCAGGTCCACCGGCTCATCCTACCGGTGGGTCAGTGGACCGATACCCGGTGTTCCGGGGGCCGGGCAGGCGGCGCTCACCGCCTGCCCGGCGTCTCGGCTATTCGCCGCGCCACACCGGAGCGCGCTTCTCGGCGAACGCCTTCGCGCCCTCCTGCGCGTCCGACGACGCGAACACCGGGTCGATGAACCTGCGCTGCGCGACGAAGGCGTCGGGGTCGGTGTACGACACCGCCATCGACACGACCTGCTTGGTGGCACGGACCGCGAGCGGACCGTTGGCGGCAACGCGGGCGGCGAGCTCGCGCGCCACCTCGAGCGCCTGGCCCGGCTCGGCGAGCCGGTTCACCAGCCCGTGCTGGTGCGCGAGCTCCGCGGACAGCGGATCGCCGGTGATGGCGATCTCCATCGCCAGCGGGTACGGCAGGATCTTCGGCAGGCGCAGCAGGCCACCGGCCGCGGCGGCGAGCCCGCGCTTGACCTCGGGAAGGCCGAACTTCGCCTCCCGCGACGCCACGATCAGGTCGGCGGCCAGGGCCAGCTCGCAGCCGCCCGCCAACGCCCAACCCTCGACGGCGGCGATCAGCGGCTTCGTCGGCGGCGCCTCCGTCAGGCCGCCGAAGCCGCGACCGGGAATCGACGGACGCTCGCCGCGGGTGAACGCCTTGAGGTCCATGCCGGCGCAGAACGTGCCGCCGGCGCCGGTGAGAATGCCGATCGTCAGGTCCGGTCGCGCCTCGAACTCGTCGATCGCCGCGGCAAGAGCCTTGGCGGTTTCGAGGTCGATCGCATTCTTCGCTTCCGGCCGGTTGAGGGTGAAGACGGCGACGCCGTCGGCGAATTCGGTGAGGACGGTGCTCATGTGGTGCTCTCCGGTGTGCGTGGTGCGGTGATTAGGGTGGGACCGCGGTCGGTGGTCCACGGTCGAGGTGACCGGGGGAGTGACGGACCTCGCGGCCGCGGTCAGGCGTGCCGCCCGGCGGCGAGGTCGGCGCGGATCGACTTCTTGAGAATCTTTCCGCTCGCGTTGCGGGGCAGCTCGCTGACGAAGTGGATGCGCTGCGGCTTCTTGTACGACGCCAGCCGTGCGGTGGTGAATGCGACGAGTTCGCTTTCGGTGGGAGGGGTTTCGCCGTCGACGAGGCGCACGACCGCCGTCACGGCCTCGCCCCACCGGACGTCGGGGACACCGACCACGGCGACCTCCGCGACGGCGGGATGCTCGGCGAGGATCACCTCGACCTCGACGGGGTAGACGTTCTCGCCGCCGGTGATGATCATGTCCTTGACCCGGTCCGTGACGAACAGGTAGCCGTTCTCGTCGACGTGGCCCGTGTCGCCGGTGCGCAGGAAACCGTCGTCGGTGAGCAGTCCGTCCGAGTCGCGGAGCCAGTACCCGGCGACGTTGTTGCGCGAGCGGCACACGATCTCGCCGGTCTCCCCGGCAGGCAGCGGCTCGCCGGTGGCGAGGTCGCGGATCTGGACCTCCACGCCCGGCATCGGCCTGCCCGCCGAACGGAGCAGTGCCGCACGCTCTCCCGACGGGTCGTGGTCCTCGACGGACAGCGCGGTGACCGAGCCGGTGGTCTCGGTCATCCCGTACCGCTGCACGAAACCGCACTGCAGGGTGTCCATGGCGCGGCGCAGCAGCGTGGGCGTGATCGGGGAGGAACCGTAGGCGACCACCTGCAGGCTCGTCAGGTCGTGGTCGGCGAGGCCGGGCAGGTCGAGCAACGCCTGGATGGTCGACGGCACGAGGAACGCGTGCGTGATCCGGTGGCGGTCGATCAGCGCCGCGACGGTCGCGGCCCGGAACTCACCCAGCAGGACGAGCGGGATCCCCGCGGACACACAGGTACTGAGGAATCCGGCGCCCGCGATGTGGAACAGGGGCATCGCGTTCAGCGCGACGGCGTCCTCACGGAACCGGTAGATCTGCAGCCCTTCCGGGTCGTTGTGCAGGTTGCGGTGCGTCGCGACAACACCTTTCGGGCGACCTGTCGTCCCGGACGTGTAGAGCTGCAGCACGCTCGCGTCGGGGTCGCCACCGAGGCCGGGATCGGTGTCGGAGCCGGACGCGACCAGCTGCCCCCACGTCGTCGCGGTCGGCAGCACGGTCGGGTCGGAACCGATCACGACGACCCGCACGTCGGGCAGGGCCAGGGCGATCGCGGCGGCCGCGGCGGCGAACTCGGGGTCGACGATCAGCACGTCGAGCCCGGCGTCCACGGCGATGGCCGCGGCCTCGTCCGGGTTGAGGCGCCAGTTCAGTGGCACGAAGACCAGCCCCGCCTTCGCGCACCCGATGAACGTCTCGGCTCCCGCGAGCCCCATGCGGGCCAGCACGCCGACCCGGCCGCCGGGGGCCGTCGTCGCGGCCAGTGCACTCGCGACCCGGGTGGTGCTCGCGTCGAACTCTGCGTGGGTGAGCACCGACTCTCCGGCGATGACCGCCGTCCCCGTGGGGTTCTCGACGGCGTGCAGACGAACACGATCGGGTAGGTGGAGGCCGCTCAACGTCACGCTCCTGAAGGTCGCCGGACCGGGCGCGCCGCTGCGTCCCGTCCCGCCAGTCGACCACCGGACCGGCGTCGGCGGCAAAGTCGTGACACCGCACGGTTCGTTAGGAATCGCCTATGGGTCGTGGCCCGGTCACCACTTGGTGGGGACGTCCCCGGTGTCGAAGTCTCCGGCCTCGCGGCGCAGCTCCGCCAGGATCCGCACGAGGGTGTCCAGCTTGTCCGCGGACAGTCCCGGCTTCGAGAAGACCTGGCTGTTGAGCCTTTCCGTCGCGTCGAACGCCAAATCCCGTCCCGCCTGGGTGATCTCGATCAGCGTCGCGCGGCGGTCACTGGGGTGTGGCACCCGCCGTACCAGTCCCGCCTTCTCCAACCGGTCGACGGCGTTGGTCACGGACGTCGGGTGAACCTGGAGGCGCGCACTGGCCTTCGCCATCGGCAATGCACCCGACCGGGTGAAGGTGAGCAGCGTCAGGAGTTCGTATCGCGAGAACGTCAGTCCGGTCGGTTTGAGGGTCTCCTCCACCCGGGCGATCATGATCTGCTGCGCGCGCATCACCGAGGTCACCGCGGCCATGCCGTCGGCGACGTCAGCCCAGCCGTGTGCTTCCCACTGGCGGTGGGCCTCCTCGATCGGGTCGAGCGGCAACGGTTGTGACGGCATGCCCGCCATCATCCCACGAGGCCGCTCCGCCGCTCCTGCGTGCTCGACGTGTCCCCGGACCCGGTGTCCGCACGCGAGCGTGCGGCGTCCACCAGCCGCTCTGCGCGGGTCCGGAGCAGTTCGGCGGCGCGGTCGCGGTCGGTGAAGATCCAGAAGTCGCCCGCGGCGATCCCGGTGAACAGGGCCTCGGCGGCCGCCTCGGCCGTCACGCCGCGCTCGGCGAGAAAGCCGCGCATCCGGTCCCGCAGTTCCGTTCCGGCCGCGCCGTCCGCCGCGGCGCTGTCGTAGATCCCGGTGTGCACCGGGCCGGGCAGGAAGGCCGCGACGCGGACGGGTTTGCGCTCCTGTGCGAGTTCGAGTGCGAGGCATTCCGTCAGGGCCAGCGCGGCGTGTTTGCTCGCGACGTAGGCGGCCTGCGCGGGCATGGTGGTGACCGACCCGATCGATGCGACGGTCACCACGATCGCCTCCCGGTCGGGGGTCGCCGACTCGAGCAGCCGGGGAACGAAGGCCCGGATACCGTGGAAGACGCCTGCGACGTTGACCCCGAGCACCTGGTCGAACCGGTCCGGTGGGAGTTCCCACAGCCGGCCGGTGCTCTCCACTCCGGCGTTGCCGACGAACAGGCGCACGAAACCGAATTCACGGCACACCGTGTCGGCGAGCCGGTCGACGGCGGCGGCGTCCCGGACGTCGCAGACCACCGGGTGAACGACCGCGCCGGTGCCGGTCAGGTCGGATGCCGTGCGGTGCAGCGGTTCCCGGTCGCGGTCGACGAGGACCACCCGCATCCGCAGTGCGGCGGCGCGTCGGGCCACGGCGGCGCCGATGCCCGATGCCGCGCCGGTCACGACGGCGGTCTGACCGGCCAGCTTCCGCAGGTCGAGTGCACTCATGCGGGCAACGCTAGGGCTCCCAGCGGTGTGGCTGGGTGCGGTCTCCCTGTCACCGGGAGGTGTCGTTCGGGTGCCCGGGACCCTGCCGGGAAGCTTGCTTCGTGTAGGTATTTAAGCGTGACAGAACTCCGTACACCCTGGGCGCAGCATGTCCTGATCCAGGCGGCGCTCTTCCTCATGGGTGCGGACCTGTTTCTCGCGTCCCCTCTGCTGCCCACCATCTCGGAGGATTTCGGCACGACGGTGTCCGCGACCGCCGCGATGGTGACCGTGTTCGGCCTGTCCTACGCCGTCGCGAGTCCCCTGCTCGGTGCCCTGACCGAACATCTGCCCCGGAAGAAGGTGATCCTGGCCGGCATCGTCGTCTTCGTGACGGCGGAGGCGCTGTGCGCGATCGCCCCCTCCCTCGGGTGGCTGCTCGCCGCCCGCGCGATCGCCGGCATCGGCGGCGCACTGCTCAGTCCCGCGATGTGGGCGTACGTCGCGGAGACCGCGGTACCGCGCGAACGTGGCCGCGCCATCGCCCGCGCTGCCGCCGCCTATGCGGGCGGGCAGATCGTCGGCGTGCCGTTGGCGACGTTCGCGGCTGCGGCGCTGAGCTGGCGGTTCGCGTTCGCGGCGGTGGCCTTCGGCCTGGTGGTCGCCGGTGGCCTGATCGCCTGGCGGCTGCGCTCGACGGTCCCCGCGTCCCTGACCCGGGTCCGCCCGGCGGCGGCGTTGCGGTCGTCGTTCGCGCTGTGGCGCGTCGGGCCGTTCCGCATGATCATGGCCGGCAACTTCTTCGTCCAGGCCGCCCGGCTCGGCACGTATGCGTACGCGGGCGCGCTGTTCACGACGAAGTTCGGATTCGACATCGGCGTACTGGGCCTGGTCGGGATGGCCGTCGGTCTCGGGTCGATGACCGGGTCGATGGTGATCGGACCGTTGATCGACCGGTGGGTGTCGGCAGGCAGGGAGGTCGCCGTGCTCAGCGTCGGCTGGGGACTGCTGACGGCCGTCGGGCTCGCGGTCGCGACGACCGGCGGAACGTGGCAGCTGTCGATCGCAGGGTTCGTGTTCACCTCCTTCGCCGGGTCAGGGTTCTTCAGCGCCGTGCAGGTGAACCTGACGACGGTGATGGCCGACCGCCGCTCGGCCGCCCTGTCGTGGAGCAACTCGGTGCTCTACATCGGCGGTGGCGTGGGCACCACCGTTCTCGGCTTCACCGCGCTCGGCAGCACCGCCTTCGCGGCGTGTGCCGTCGCCTTCGCACTGTGCGCGGCCGGATTCAGCGCGCTGTTGGTGCGTAAACACAGCTGAGCCGCCGGCACATTCGAATCACGCTGAGCGCAAACCTTCTCGCGGCGCCGGGGACACGGCACAGTACAGGGCGATGCGGGTGTGGCTGAGTGGCTAGGCACCGGCCTGCAAAGCCGTTTACACGGGTTCGAGTCCCGTCATCCGCTCGAAGAGAAGGAGCCCGGCAGGTGATGTCACTTGTCGGGCTCCGGACGTTGTCGGGTGTCAGCCGACGCTCGGCGGCGAGTCGACGAGCTGGGCCAGGTACAGCTGCTCACCGAGCTTGTCGATCAGTTCGAGCTGGGTTTCGAGGTAGTCGACGTGGTCCTCTTCCTCGGCGAGGATCTTCTCGAAGATGCCGGCCGTGGTGTGGTCGCCCTTGGAGCGGCACAGGGTGATGCCGGGACGGAGGCGCTCGACGACCTCGACTTCGATGGCGAGGTCGGAGGTGAACTGCTCACGGATCGTCTGGCCGATGCGCAGCGGCAGGATGCGCTGGTAGTTCGGCAGGGCCTCGAGCATCAGAATGCGGTCGGTGAGCATCTCCGCGTGCTGCATCTCCTCGAAGGACTCCTGCCGGGTCTTCTCCGCGATCCGGGTCAGGCCCCAGTTGGCCTGCATCTTCGAGTGGAGGAAGTACTGGTTGATCGCCGTGAGCTCGCTCGTCAGCTGCTCGTTCAGAAGGGCGATGATCTCATCGTCGCCACGCATGGCAGTACCTCCGGTGAGTTTGGCGGGACAGTGGTCTCAGCCTAACCCCCACCGGGGGAGTTATCTCGGTGTATTTGTGTCGCGTCGCCCTTTTCGGCGTTCGGCGCCTATGCGCTGATCGGCTCTGCCTCGCATTCCTCGACGAGTGCGTAGTGCTGTTCGATCATCGACTTGATGCGGTCACGGCACATGCCGCAGCCTCGTCCACGTCCCGCGCCGCAACCCATCGCGACGTGCTTGGCGGTGCGTGCGCCCGCAGTGATGCACTGGTGCACCGTGTCTTCGGTTGTGGCCTCGCAAACGCAGACGTACATTCCGTGATCCTCCAGCCGCTACTTCTTGAGGGAAGGCTACCTTAAGGAGGCGTCCTGGAAAAGGGTAGGCTAACCCAAATTTTTGATCTTGATTCCCTGGTCAGCTCGCCGCCGCCCGGATCCCGTCCGGTTCCGACGCGGCTCAGGTGTCCATGCGCGGAGCAGCGATTCGCTCAAGTCGTACTTCATGGCGCGCAGATGGATGTCGGGGGTCCCCCGCGGGTCGAGGGACTCTCGGAGGACCTGTCGAAACCTGGCGGGGGTGACGCCGAAGTTCTCCATCAGGTCGGCCGGGCTCGCCCCGCCGAACGGCGCCCATCTGATCGCGAAGTCCACGACGCGCCTCCCGTGGGGACTCAGTGCCTGAGCCTGGGCGAGGGCG
This sequence comes from Rhodococcus sp. NPDC003318, assembly GCF_042879035.1. NCBI lineage: Bacteria > Bacillati > Actinomycetota > Actinomycetes > Mycobacteriales > Nocardiaceae > Rhodococcus > Rhodococcus sp. NPDC003318. Next base: position 305,265 of record NZ_JBIAOU010000004.1, read on the forward strand.
GTGCACTGCCGGAGCCACGTCTGGAACTGCTCCCGGGGGGAGGGGCTCTCGCTCATCGGGTGCCCGACCTGATGGGGGCGTCGCAGGAGTTGACGGCGAAGACCGGGAACCGGTCGCCGGGGGACGACGGGCGGAACCGGACGCGCACGCGTCGGTCGGGCAGGTCGGGGATGTCACCCTCGACCCACGTGTAGATCAGGGGGCCCTCGTCGAGTTCAACGATCGCGTTCACGGCCGGACTCCCGCCGGGTGCGGCCTTCCACGACACGATCGCGCCCGTGCCCGGGGAGGGAATGGCGGTGAGGTCGGTGCTCCCGCAGGTGGGGCAGATCTCGGTCAGCGGCGCGTACAGCGTGGTGCAGGCCGTGCACTGCTTGACGAGCAGCGTGCCGGGATCGAGGGGGCGTCGGTGGTCGGCGCCGGCGGCGGTGTGCGGGTTCTCGGGCATGGTGACCTCGGAAGACTCGGGAGCGCGGGGTGTGATGCGACTCACAGTCTCGTGAGGTTTGGGTCCCGTGACGACGGCAGTACTACCTACGCGACTACCTGTTTTTCGGATTGGGTGTAACGCCGGCGGTGCTTAGGTGTATTGCCCAAAGGCCTGTTGGCCCGCACCCGAAGAAATATATAATCTCCGGTACCGCCTACTTTGTTCGCGGGAGGCGACATGGCCGCTTACGACGTCGTGACCATTCGTTCTCGGCAACTGCTCACTGTCGACCGTCTACTCGACACCCCGCGGGTGCGCCGATCTGTTCAGCCGGGTCGAGGCCGTCCCACACGAATCCGCATCTTCGACGACACGGAGACGTGGACGTCGCCGGCCGGGTACGCCGCTGCCCTCGACGCGTTGCCCCTCGGCCCGAACGACTCCTGCACGGATTCCCCCAGGACTCCCGGTGGTGGGGGGGCGGTCTCGTCGCTGTTGCACGCGCGGGTTTTCCGGACCGTCGCTCCGGATCTGCGCGGCGCGTCGCCCGGTGCGCGGCGCTGGGAATCACCTCTGGAGGGAGACACCGAACCGCTCGTCGACCTCCGCCTCCGTCAGGCCGTACTCCGCGAGGGTGTAGCGGTGCGCCGGCCTGCGGTCGCCGGACCGGGACTCCGCGTGCACGGTCTCCATCGCCCGCTGCGCCGCCGTGCTCAGCGGGATGCCGAAGCGTGAGTAGACGCCCTCGACGGTGCCGAGCGGGTCGGCCACGAAGTCGGTGTAGTCGACGTCGACGAACTGCGCCGGGTCGAACCTCGCGCGGGCCGCGGTGAACATCTCGAGGCCGCGGGCCCACAGTTCGAGCTGGCCGCGGCCGATGACCTCGCCCCGGAACCGGTTCGACCACCCCTCCGTCGCCTGCTCGGCGAGGCTGCACGCCGACGCCATGATCGTGCTCGGCGGTCGGTGGGTCTGCACGATCAGCGCGTCCGGGTACACCGCCATCAACTCGTCGAGCGCGAACAGGTGACTCGGGTTCTTGAGCACCCAGCGCCGGTCCCGGTCCGGCAGCCCGATCAACTGCAGGTTCCTCTTGTGACGAGCGTAGGCGTTGGTCCAGTCCTGGCCCGCGAGCCATTTCGAGTAGGTGGGCAGGTGCGCCAGGCACTCGTACGACACGGATTTGAACGTCTGCCGCAGCAGCTGCCAGCACTCCTCGACCTCCGCTGCCGACATGTAGTGCACACCCATGAACTCGGGGTGCTCGACGTGATGCTGCCGGAACTGGGCCTCGATGCCCTGGAAGACGGGATTCGACTCCCACGTCTCGCGCGGCGGCCGCGGCTGTGGCATCTCCGTCAGCCACATCTCCAGGCCCTGGTGCGCCGGGTCGACCGTCAGGAGGCGGTGCAGCGCGGTGGTTCCGGTGCGGGGGAGTCCGGTGACGAAGATCGGCCGCTCGATCGTCACGTCCGTGTGCTGCGGATGCTGTTGCCAGGCGGCCTCGGACAGCAGTCGCGCGACGAGGGCGCCGCGCAGGAACACCCGGGAGATCTTGCTGCCGACGGGCGTCAGGTCCTCGTCGCGGGCGTAGGAGTCGAGCAGAACGCCGAGGGCCTCGCTGTAGTCGTCGACGCCGAAGTCGCTCAGACCCGTCAGTCGGGTGGCAGAGGCGTGCAGGTCCTCGGCCGTGCCGACCGTGGTGCGCTCGGTGCTGCCGGGTTCGGTCATGTCGCCTCCTTCTAGTGGTGGAACTCGCCGCAGTTGACGTCGAGGCACTGCCCGGTGATGCCGCTGGCCATCGGGGAGGACAGGAAGATCACCGCGTCGGAGACCTCCTCGGTGGTGGGCAGCCGCCCCAGGTCGGTGCCCGCGGCAGTGTGCTCGTAGATCTGCTCGACGGTGGTGCCGTACTTGCTCGCCTGGTGCGCGAAGTACTGCTGCAGAGTCTCACCCCAGATGTAGCCGGGGGCGACCGAGTTGATGCGGATTCCCTTGGGGCCCAGTTCCGTTGCCAGCGACTGTGACACCGACAGCAGCGCCGACTTGGCCATCTTGTAGCTGCCGTACCGCTCCTGCGAGTGCCGCAGCACCATCGAGTTCACGTTCACCACCGCTCCCTTCGACGCCTCCAGTGCCGGGGTGAACAGCTGGGTCAGCCGCAACGCGCCGAACACCGTCAGCTCCACCGCGTCCCGCATGTGCTGGAAGTCGGTGCGCTCCAGCGGTTTCATCGACGGCACCGAGAACGCGTTGTTGATCAGGACGTCGGCCCTGCCGTACGCCTCGTCGGTGGCCGCGACCAGGTTCAGGGCCGACGCGTGGTCGGTGATGTCGGTCGGCACGGTCACCGCGCGCCGCCCGCGATCGGCGACCTCCTTGGCCACCTTGTCGAGCCGCGACCGGGTGCGGGCGGCGAGCACGAGGTCGGCGCCGGCCTCGGCGCAGCGCAGCGCCAGCGTGCGTCCGAGCGCCGGGCCCACGCCGGAGATGACGACGATTCTGTCCTGCAACAGTTGTGGCTGGGTCACGGTGGTGTCCTATCCGAGCATCCGGTCGGCGACGGCGGCCTGGCGCGCCGCGATGCGGGCGGTCCAGTCCTCCGGGGTGATCTTGTTCTGTTCGTGGAAGGGCAGTTTCGCGGCGACCTCGTCGATCCCGACGACCTCGACGGTCGGGCCGTCGTCGGGGGTCGGCTCGCGGGACGTGCGCTGCCAGCGGAACTGCAGGATGCCGCGCGGGTGGCCGACGGTCTCGATCCAGTTGATGATGCCCGGATTGCGCTCCGCGACGACCATGCGGATCATCCCGTCCGGATCCACCTGGGCCTGGGTGTTGTTCAGTGACGTCTGGTGGCCGGTGTAGTCGAGCGAGATGTACCACATGCTGCCGAGCTGGAAACCCTGGTACGGCGCATCGGATTTCGGGACGGTGATGATCATCGCCTGGTCCGCGCCGAGGTCGTAGTGGCCGACCGAGGAGAACTGGGTGGCCAGGCCGCCGGGCGTCAGGCGTGGTTCGGTCATCGTGTTCACCGGCAGCTTCAGGTAGAACCACTCCGGGAACTGCAGCCACGTCCTGACCCGGCTCACCAGCGCCTTGCCCGCGCGGGCGAAGCGCTTCGCCGTCTCCTCGGGGGTCAGTGCGTCGAAGGGAACGCCGCGACGGTCCACCCGCTCGATCCGGACGGTGCCGCGGCGCTGGGTCCAGTCGCTGTAGACCTCGCGGATGACCAGCTGCGACGCGCCGGGCGCGAGGACGTAGTGGTTGCGGCGTCCGGCCGCGTGTCGTGCCCACTCGCCGCCGGCGGGGCCGAAGCGGACCTCGAAGCGGCCGTCGGCGTCGATGTCGACGGCCCGGTCGTCGAAGGCGGACTCGCTGCCGGGCACGGTGGAGTCGGTGTAGTTGCCGCTGAGGACCTGGAAGCTGAGATCGACGGTGGTGCCGCGGGTTCCGGTGACGACGTACTCGGCGTCGTCGTTGATCCGGGCGCCGAAGTACAGCGTGTCCGGGTTGTCGAGGCCCATCTTCGTGTACGGGCCGGTGCCCTGGATGAGGGTCGGGTGCGTCTTCTCGGTGGCCCAGGCCGCGTGAACGCAGGCCAGAATGCCGCCGGCCAGGTACTGGTAGCCCTCGAGCAGATCCTGCTCGGACCGGATGTGCGGCGCGGCCGCGACGAGCTCCTCGGCCTCGGCGATGGCGCCGCGGAGCGGGGCGGTGAGGGCGGAAGGCAGTCGAACGGGGGATGTTTCGGCCCGCGGGTCGGTCGGCACGGCCACTCCTCGCATCGGTGGTACAAATGTGTACCCAAGGGGTAGGGAAGCTGCCCCCGACCATAGAACGCGTTCTAAGGAGTGGTCAATGGCCGTGGATCCGGACGCCCCCACCGGACGTCGCTCGCCACCGACCGAGCGCGTGATGCAGGTGCTCGACCACCTGGTCGCGCGCCCCGATCGTCGCTTCGGACTGTCGGAACTCGCCCGCGCCCTCGACATCAGCAAGCCGACCTGCCTCGGCATCCTCACCGCCCTGGTCGGCGGCGGCTACCTCACCCGCGACGCCGACGCGAGGTACGGGCTCGGGCCCGCGTTGATCGCGGCCGGGCGCGCCGCGCAACGCGGACTCGCGGTGGGCTCGATCGTGCGCCCGCACCTCGAGGACCTCGCGCGACGCTTCGGTGCGGTCTGCACCGCATCCGGCGTGGTGGGGGACCAGGTGATGATCCTCGACGTCGCCGCACCGCCCGGCGTCGAGGCGGGCCGGACCGCGGCCCGGGTGGGGCAGGTGTACCCGTTCGCGCCACCGGTCGGGCTGATGTACGTGCTCTGGAGTCACGACGACGAGCTCGCGCGGTGGCTGCGCCGCGAGCCGGCCTTTCCGGTCGTCCTCGACCGCGACCTGTTGCGCACCGTCGTCGAGGACTGCCGGGCCGCCGGCTATCTCGTCGAGCGTCTGACGCCGACGGGCCGGCGGCTGTTCTCGCTGATGGCGGGGGTTGCCGGGCGCGACCTGCCCGACGAGCTCCGCGAGCTCGTCGGGGAGATGGTGTCGAGTCTCGGTGAGCGCGTCTACCTCGGGCGAGAGACACTGGACGACGTCGAGTACCCGGTCAGCCTCATCGCCGCACCGTGTCACGACGCGGACGGTACGCAGTCGATGGTGCTCACCCTGGACGTCGGGGGGGCGATCAGCGGGGCGGAGATCGCGCGCCGGGGACGGCTGCTGGCCGCGGCGGCCGAAGCCGTGACGAGCGAGGTGGGTGGTCGCTCGCCGGTGTGGAAGCGGGTGTCCTCCGGGCATTGACCGGTCCTGTAACGCGTTCTAGAGTCGGCAGCAATCCGCCATTGGTACCGACACGGTACAAAAATGTACCGACTGTGAACCGGAGCTGCGATGACCGCATCGTCCCCGCCCGACTACCAGCTCGCGCACCTCGGAGCGCTCGAGGCCGAAGCGGTGCACATCTTCCGCGAGGTCGCCGCGACCTTCGAACGGCCGGTCCTGCTCTTCTCCGGCGGCAAGGACTCGGTGGTGATGCTGCACCTGGCGGCCAAGGCGTTCTGGCCCGCCGCGCTGCCGTTCGCGGTCATGCACGTGGACACCGGGCACAACTTCGACGAGGTGATCGAGTTCCGCGACCGCGTCGTCGACCGGCTCGGGCTTCGGCTGGTCGTGGCGAGCGTGCAAGACGACATCGACGCCGGCCGGGTCGTCGAGGACACCGGCCCGCGCGCCAGCCGTAACCGCCTGCAGACCCGCACCCTGCTCCGCGGCATCCGGGACGGCGGCTTCGACGCCGTGTTCGGCGGGGCCCGCCGCGACGAGGAGAAGGCGCGCGCGAAGGAGCGGGTGTTCAGCTTCCGCGACGAGTTCGGACAGTGGGATCCGCGCGCCCAGCGGCCCGAACTGTGGCACCTCTACAACGGCCGGCACCGCAAGGGTGAACACATCCGCGTCTTCCCGCTGTCCAACTGGACCGAACTCGACATCTGGCAGTACATCGCCGACGAGGGCATCGATCTGCCGTCGATCTACTACGCGCACCGCAGGCCGGTCGTCGACCGGGACGGAATGCTGCTGGCGCACACCAGGTTCCTGACACTGCTTCCCGGCGAGGAGCCGCACGAGACGTTGGTGCGGTTCCGGACGGTGGGCGACGCGACCTGCACCGGGTGCGTCGAGTCCTCGGCGCGCACCGCCGCCGCCGTCGTCGCGGAGGTGGCCGCCAGCCGGATCACCGAACGCGGCGCCACCCGGGCGGACGACCGGATCTCGGAGGCGGGCATGGAAGACCGGAAGAAGGAGGGGTACTTCTGATGGGCGCACAGTTGCTGCGGGTGGCAACGGCCGGATCCGTCGACGACGGGAAGTCGACGCTGATCGGCCGGTTGCTGTACGACTCGAAGTCGATCTTCGAGGACCAGCTCGAAGCCGTCGAACGCAGCAGCCGCGAACGCGGTGACGAACGCGCGAACCTGGCCCTGCTCACCGACGGCCTGCGCGCCGAACGCGAGCAGGGCATCACGATCGACGTCGCGCACCGCTACTTCGCCACGCCGCGGCGCAGGTTCGTCATCGCCGACACCCCCGGTCACGAGCAGTACACCCGCAACATGGTCACCGGCGCGTCCACCGCCGACCTCGCACTGATCCTCGTCGACGCCCGCAACGGCATCGTCGAACAGACCCGCAGACACGCCTTCCTGTCCACGCTGCTCGGCATCCCGCACCTGGTGGTGTGCGTGAACAAGATGGACCTCGTCGACTGGTCCCGAGCCCGGTTCGAGGAGATCTGCGAGGAGTTCCGCCGGTTCGCGGCCAAACTCGACGTCCACGACCTCACCTTCGTCCCCGTCTCGGCGCTGCTCGGCGACAACGTCGCCGCCCGCACCGAGAACATGCCCTGGTACGAGGGGTCGTCGCTGCTGCACCTGCTCGAGGAGGTGCACGTCGCCTCGGACCGCAACCTGATCGACGCTCGGCTACCGGTGCAGTACGTGATCCGGCCGCAGCGCCGGACCGACTCCGACCTGCACGACTTCCGCGGCTACGCGGGCACCGTGGCCAGCGGTGTGTTCAAACCGGGCGACGAGGTCGTCGCGTTGCCGTCGGGATTCACGTCCACGATCGCGGCGATCTGGGGCCCGGGCGGCGAACCCGTGGAGGAGGCGTTCGCGCCGTCCGCGGTGTGTGTGCAACTCACCGACGATCTCGACGTCGGCCGCGGCGACACCCTGTGCCGGCCCAACAACAGGCCGCTGGTCGGTCAGGAGCTCGACGCGATGGTCTGCTGGCTGACCGCGGACACGACCCTCGCCGAGCACGGCCGGTACGCGCTGCTGCACACCACCCGATCCACGCGGGCGCATGTGGTCCGGCTCGACTACCGCCTCGACGTCAACACCCTGCATCGCGACGAATCCGCGGAGTCGCTGGCGCTCAACGAGATCGGGCGGATCCAGCTGCGGACGACGCAGCCGCTGCTGTTCGACCCGTATCGCCGCAACCGGGTCACCGGAAGCTTCATCCTGATCGACGAGACCACCGGCAACACCGTCGCCGCGGGCATGATCACCGGGCCGACGCCGAATCGGTCTCGGGTCGTCTGGCACGCGTCCGCGGTGAGCCGCGCCGACCGCGCGACCCGCGGCGCCACGATCTGGCTGACGGGACTGTCGGCGTCCGGAAAGTCCACGGTGGCAGTCGAACTCGAACGCCGGCTCGTGGCCGCCGGGATCCCCGCGTACCGGCTCGACGGCGACAACCTGCGGCACGGTCTCAACGCCGATCTCGGATTCGGTGCGACCGACCGCGCCGAGAACGTGCGGCGGGTCGGGGCGGTCGCGCAACTGTTCGCCGACTCGGGTGTCGTCGCGATCGCGTCCCTGATCAGTCCGTACTGCGTGGACCGCGACCGCGTGCGGGCCGCGCACGAGGCCGCGGGGCTGCGCTTCGTCGAGGTGTTCGTCGACACCCCGATCGAGCAGTGCGAGGCCCGCGACCCGAAAGGCATGTACGCGAAGGCCCGGGCGGGGGAGATCACCGGGTTCACGGGCGTCGACGACCCCTACGAATGTCCCGAGCACGCCGAACTGGTGCTCCGCCCCGAAGACGGCGATCCGGTCGCGCAGGCCGTCGCGATCATGGAGTATCTGAGCCTGTGACAATCGACTTCGATCTCGACGACGGGCAGTTGGCGGCCGAGCTCGCCGCCCGCGCCGGGGACCTGCTGCTGGAGCTGCGCGAGCGTGAGCTGGGTGAGGAGCCGCTGCCGAAGGACGCGGCCCGGGAACTGAGCAGGCGCGGCGACAAGGAGGCCGACGCCCTGCTACTGCGGATGCTCGCCGAGCACCGGCCGTCGGATGCCGTGCTGTCGGAGGAGTCCGCCGACGACTCGCACCGGCTGGACGCGGACCGCGTCTGGATCATCGACCCGCTCGACGGTTCCCGCGAGTACGGCCTGCCCGGGCGTACCGACTGGGCCGTGCACGTCGCGCTGTGGGAACGCGGGGAGGGCGTCACCGCCGCGGCCGTCGCGCAGCCCGCCCTCGGCCGCGTGTTCCGCAGCGACACCTGTACCGCCGCCGCCGGGGAACGTGATCGTCCCCGGATCGTGGTCAGCGACAGCCGTCCTCCCGAGTTCGTGGGCGCGCTCGCCGACCGAGCCGGCGCCGACGTCACGCCGATGGGGTCGGCCGGGGCCAAGGCGATGGCGGTGCTGCGGGGCGAGGCCGACGCGTACGTCCACGCCGGCGGGCAGTGGGAATGGGACTCCGCGGCGCCGGTCGGTGTCGCGGTGGCGGCCGGTCTGCACTGCTCACGCATCGACGGAACACCGCTGGTCTACAACCAGGCGCACCCGTACCTCCCCGACCTGCTGATCTGCCGCCGCGACCTCGCGGAGACGCTGCTGGCGTCGATCGCGGACCTGACAGGCGCGTCGGCGGACAGCCCGCGCGTGGCGATGGCGCGGGAGTACCTCGGCTCGCTGCTCACCCACGACGCAACCAAGGTGCGGCTGGCGGCCGACTGCCGCCGCGTCGAGAACGGCAGGCGGACAGGCGATTCCGGATCGGAAATCGCGCGCGAGCTGGAAACCGGGGAGCAGTACCGGCCGCTCACCGGGATCCGGGACCTCACGTTCGGCGAGTTCGGGACCGACGTCGTCGCCCGCTTCCTGCTCGACATGGCCGTCGGCGACGAGACCCACACCGTCGCGGTGACCGAGCACTTCGCCGTGCCGGGCGCCGAGATCACGGCCATCACGGCGATCATCGAGCCCCACCCCTCCACGAAAGGTAGTACGCCATGACCCCCGACGCCGTCGTGACCGAGTTCTGTTCCCGCTGGGCCGACCCGGATGTCGAGACCCTCGTCGCGTACTTCACCGAAGGCGCTGTCTACCACAACATCCCGATGGAACCCGTGGTGGGTAAGGACGCCATCCGGGAGTTCCTCACCGGATTCGTCGGCCAGTTCGGTGGCATCGACTTCCGCATCCACCGCCAGGCGTCGAACGGTCCGGTCGTGATGAACGAGCGGACCGACGTGCTGACGATGAACGGCACCACCGTGGAGTTGCCCGTCATGGGCGTCTTCGAGGTGACCGAGGACGGCAGGATCTCCGGGTGGCGCGACTACTTCGACATGGCACCCATCGCCGCGCTCGGCTGAGAGGTCCCGCACGCGTCAGAGCCCCGGCCGACGATGTCGACCGGGGCTCTGACGTGGACTGCGGTGCACTCGAAACGCGAGTGCCCCCGGCAGGATTCGAACCTGCGACCTTTCGCTCCGGAGGCGAACGCTCTATCCCCTGAGCTACGGGGGCGCACCGATGACTCGGTGTGCCGGTTGGGCTGGCTTAGCGTAGCGCATGCCGTGCCGGAATCCACAAACCGGCCCCCGCTCCCGATAAAGTCGCAGGTGAGCCCGACCTGGCACCTCTCGAGACCGGACGGAAGGGACGACAGATGGCGGAGCAGGACACCCGGACCCCTCACCACACCGACGAGTACTCCGACGACGACCTCGCGCTCGACCTGCGGTGGTGGGCGGCGGCCAACTACCTCACGGTCGCCCAGATCTACCTGCAGGACAACTCCCTGCTCCGCGAGCCCCTCCGGGCCGAGCACATCAAGCCCCGCCTTCTCGGGCACTGGGGGACCAGTCCCGGTCTCTCGGCGATCTACACGGTCCTCAACCGCCACATCCGCCGCACCGGTGCCGAGTGGCTGTACGTCACCGGTCCCGGGCACGGCGGGCCCGCGCTCGTCGCCGCCACGTACCTCGAAGGCACCTACTCCGAGATCTATCCGCAGGTGAGCCGGGACGCGGCCGGTATCGAACGGCTCTGCCGCCAGTTCTCGGCACCCGGCGGTGTGCCGAGCCACGTCAGCGTCCAGACCCCGGGGAGCATCCACGAGGGCGGCGAACTCGGCTACGCCCTCGCCCATGCCGCCGGCGCGGCGTTCGACCGGCCCGACCTGCTGGTCGCCTGCGTGATCGGCGACGGCGAAGCCGAGACCGGGCCGCTGTCCGCGTCCTGGAAGCTGCCCGCTTTCCTGAACCCGCGGCGCGACGGCGCGGTGCTGCCGATCCTGCACCTCAACGGCGCGAAGATCGCGGGACCGACGGTGCTCGGCCGCAGCAGCGACGCCGACGTCGCCGCCTACCTGTCCGGCCAGGGCTGGGCGCCGGAGTTCGTCGAGGGCGACGACCCCCGGCAGGTCTTCCGTGACCTGTCCGCGGCGGTCGACGCGGCGCACGCCCGGATCACGGCGATCCAGCGGGCGGCCCGCTCCGGCGCGGGAGCCGACACCCGACGCTGGCCGGCGATCGTGCTGCGGACACCGAAGGGGTGGACGGGGCCGCACACCGTCGACGGGGCGGTCGTGGAGGGCACTCACCGTGCCCACCAGGTGCCGCTGTCGGGGGTCCGCGAGAATCCCCACCACCTGGCGCGGCTCGAGGAGTGGCTGCGGTCCTACCACCCGGAGCGTCAGTTCGACGAGAACGGCACCCTGGCGGGCGAACTCGCCGCACTGGCGCCGGACGGCGACCGGCGGATGGGCTCGACGCCCTACGCCAACGGCGGGCGACTGCGCAGGCCACTGCGGATCCCGCCGCTCGAACGCTACGCACTCGACGTCGACGCGCCGGGGGAGACCTTCCACGAGACCACCCGTGTGTTCGGTGAACTGATGCGCGACATCTACGCCGAGGGCCTGCGTCCCGACGGCGGCGGCGACTTCCGGCTGTTCTGCCCCGACGAGACGGCGAGCAACCGGCTCGGGGCCGTGTTCGAGATCACCGACCGGTGCTGGCAGCTACCCGTCACCGACGCCGACGACGGTCTCGGCGCCGACGGGCGGGTGATGGAAGTGCTCAGCGAGCACCTCTGCCAGGGCTGGCTCGAGGGATACCTCCTCGCCGGCGGGCACGGCGTGTTCGCGAGCTACGAGGCCTTCGCCATGGTGAGTGTCTCGATGCTGATCCAGCACGCCAAATGGCTCCAGCACGCGCGCACCCTGCCCTGGCGCGAACCGGTGTCGTCACTGAACGTGCTGCTGACCAGCACCTGCTGGCGCAACGACCACAACGGTTTCAGTCACCAGGGACCCGGCATGATCGACGCCGCCATCCCGCTGGCTCCGGACGTGGTGCGGATCTGGCTGCCGCCGGACTCGAACACCCTGCTCTCGATCGCCGACCACTGCCTGCGCAGCACCGACCACGTCAACCTCGTCGTCGTCGACAAGCAGCCGCACCTGCAGTACCTGACCCTCGAGCAGGCCGCCGACCACTGCGCGGCCGGCGCCTCGGTGTGGCACTGGGCGGGCACCGAGGACGACACCGACGGCTCACCGGACGAGCCCGACGTCGTGCTGGCCGCGGCGGGCGACGTCCCGACGCAGGAGATCCTCGCGGCCGCCGAGCTGCTGCGGACGTGGGTGCCCTGGCTGAGGGTGCGGGTGGTCAACGTCGTCGATCTGATGGCGCTGCTGCCCGCGGACAACCACCCGCACGGCTACTCCGACACCGTGTTCGAGAACCTGTTCACCGAGGACACGCACGTGGTGTTCGCCTTCCACGGGTACTCACGAGCCGTGCACGAACTGCTGCACGGCCGGCCCAACCCGGACCGGTTCCACGTCCGCGGGTTCAGCGAGCAGGGAACCACGACGACCCCGTTCGACATGGTGGTCCTGAACCGGATGAGCCGCTACCACCTGGCGCTCGAGGCGCTGCGGCGGAGCCGGCGGGTGCCCGAACACGGTGACGAGCTGGCCCGGTACTGCCGGGCCCAGCTCGACCGGCACCGGCAGTACGTCGTCGCGCACCTCGAGGACATGCCCGAGGTGCGCGACTGGACGTGGGGATCGCTCGGTTCGCAGGCGCTCAGTTCGCAGGAAGCGGAGCCGCGCCCTTCTCGCTGAGCAACTGCGTCATCCGGGCGGACTCGCTCTGCTGGGTGTCGACCATCGTCTGGGCGAGAGTGCGCACCACGCGTTCCTGCGCGTGCTCGGCCGCGTACTCCATCATCGGCAGCCCGCCCTGGTGGTGGCGGAGCATCAGCTGCAGGAACAGCACGTCCACCGCCTCGCCGCGGGCCTGCCGCAGCGCCGCCATCTCCTCGGAGGTGGCCATTCCGGGCATCTGGGCGCTCCCCGGCGACGCCGCGGCGGTCGCCGACGCGGTCGTGCCGCCGTGATCGTGACCGTCGCTTCCCTCGCTCATCCAGGCCATGTGCCCGGCGGACGACGCGATCGGCTGATCCCACAGCGACAACCAGCCGGTCATCTGGCCGATCTGGTTCTGCTGCGTGGTCAGGATGTCGTAGGCGAAGTCGCGGACCAGCGGATCCGACGCGTTCGCCAGCGCGATCGCCGACATCTCCACGGCCTGGTCGTGGTGCTCGATCATGTCCTGCGCGAACCCGACGTCGACGGAGCCGGCGACCGGGGTGGCGGTGTCGTCGTGCAGGAACTGGTTCGCGAGGAATCCGAGCCCGAACCCGACCGCGATGGCCGCGACCAGGCCGAGGATCGCGAGCGCCGTGCGCTGGCTGCGCACGCTGCCCGACTGTTCGTTCGGCTCGGTCACGTCAGCTGCCCGGGGTGGGCTCGGGCGCCATCGGGAGGCCGGTGCTGCCGCCGGTCTCGGAGGCGTCCGGCGTCAGGCCCGCGCCGTCCATCGTCACCGCGTCGGGGCCCGGCGGCGTCGGATCGAACGCGGGCGGGTTGTCGGGGTCGAACGCACCCGGGACGGTCGAGCACGATGCACCGACCTCGGGGTACACGCCGAAGTTGTTCAGGCGCAGCGCCGCGACGAACTGGCCGATCCGCTCGTCGTCGGCGCTGTCGACCTTGAGTTGGTGGCCCCAGCTCTGCAGCGAGATGGGGGAGTCGAGACCCGGGTACGGCGACATCAGCATGTACGACGTGCCCTCGACCTTGTCGGCCAGTGCCTGCCGATCCTCGTCCGACAGGGTGTCGGGGTTGTACGTGATCCACACGGCGCCGTGCTCGAGCGAGTGGACGGCGTTCTCGGTGCGGATCGCGTTCGGGTACACGAAACCGGTGCAGGTGGCCCAGGTGGCGTCGTGGGGGCCGCCGAACGGCGGGCTCTGGTCGTACGCGACCCGCTGCGTCGCCGAGACGTGCAGCGCGGCCGGGTAGTCGATCTTGACGACGCCCTCGATGGCCGTCGACGGGTCGGGATTCGACTCGCTCGGAGCGAACTTGTCGGCCTCGGTCTTCTCCTGGTACTTCGGCACGAGGTTGACGGCGAGCAGTGCGATCAGGGCGATCACGGCGACCGAGGCACCGATCGTCAGCCAGGGGATCTCCCGCTTCTTCGGTATCCCGCCCTTGCGGGAACCGCCGGACCCCTTGTTTGCGGCTCTGATCGCCTTGGCTGACTTGGCGCTGCTGCGTGCGCCGCGATTATCCGGACCGCTGGGCATCGTGTGGGTGCTCTTTCGACGAATGGACTTCGGTGACGACTCGGCGCCGGGATCGAACGGGCGGGCGACCGCGTGGCCGTCCCACTCTACGTTCCCTGCCTGAGCGCAGCCTTTGAACCGCCAGACCATAGGATGGATACCCGTGACTCCCGCCGACCTTGCCGAACTCCTTCGCGTCACCGCCGCGAAGGTCCTCACCGAACACGGACTCGACGCCGACGTGCTCCCCGCGACACTGACCGTCGAGCGTCCGCGCAACCCCGAACACGGGGACTACGCCAGCAACGTCGCGATGCAGGTCGGCAAGAAGGCCGGGGCCAACCCGCGGGATCTGGCGACCTGGCTCGCCGCGGCTCTGACCGCGACCGACGGCATCGAGTCCGCCGACGTCGCCGGGCCGGGATTCCTCAACATCCGGCTCGCCGCGGCCGCGCAGGGCGCCATCGTCGCGAAGGCGATCGCCGCAGGTCAGAGCTACGGAAGCTCGACCGCTCAGGCGGGACGGCGGATCAACCTCGAGTTCGTCTCTGCCAACCCCACCGGGCCGATCCACCTCGGCGGCACCCGCTGGGCGGCCGTCGGGGACGCGCTCGGCCGGATCCTCGCCGCTCAGGGCGCGGACGTCACCCGCGAGTACTACTTCAACGACCACGGCGCCCAGATCGACCGGTTCGCGCGGTCGCTGATCGCGTCGGCCAAGGGCGAGCCGGCCCCCGAGGACGGCTACGCGGGCGCGTACATCGTCGACATCGCCGCCGAGGTGGTGCGCCAGCGACCGGACGCGCTGGAACTGGCCACCGACGAGCAGCAGGAGGTGTTCCGCGCGGTCGGCGTCGCGATGATGTTCGACCACATCAAGAGGACCCTGCACGAGTTCGGCACCGACTTCGACGTCTACTTCCACGAGAACTCGCTGTTCGAGTCCGGCGCCGTCGAGAACGCCGTCGCGACCCTCAAGGGCAGCGGCAACCTCTACGAGGAGGACGGCGCCTGGTGGCTCAAGAGCACCGACTTCGGTGACGACAAGGACCGCGTCGTCATCAAGTCCGACGGCAACGCCGCGTACATCGCCGGCGACATCGCGTACTTCCAGGACAAGCGCTCGCGCGGCTTCGACCTGTGCATCTACATGCTCGGCGCCGACCACCACGGCTACATCGGCCGGCTCAAGGCCGCGGCGGCCGCCTTCGGGGACGACCCGGCGACCGTCGAGGTGTTGATCGGCCAGATGGTCAACCTGGTCCGCGACGGAGTCGCGGTGAAGATGAGCAAGCGGGCGGGCACCGTCATCACCCTCGACGACCTGGTCGAGGCGATCGGTGTCGACGCCGCGCGGTACGCGATGATCCGCTCGTCGGTGGACTCGAGCCTGGACATCGACCTGGAGCTGTGGGCGAGCACCACCAGCGAGAACCCGGTCTACTACGTCCAGTACGCGCACGCGCGGCTCGCGTCGCTGGCCCGCAACGCCGCGGATCTCGGACTCTCCACCGACGACCCGAGGTTCGAACTGCTCACCCACGACCGCGAGGGCGACCTCATCCGGACCATCGGCGACTTCCCGAAGGTCGTGGCCGCGGCCGCCGACCTGCGCGAACCGCACCGCGTGGCCCGCTACCTCGAGGAGTTGGCGGGCACGTACCACCGCTTCTACACCGACTGCCGGGTGCTGCCGCAGGGCGACGAGCCGGCCGGCGACCTGCACACCGCGCGACTGGCGCTGTGCGGCGCCACCCGTCAGGTACTCGCCAACGGCCTGGGGCTGCTCGGCGTCAGCGCACCGGAGCGGATGTGAGCGCGCACCCCGCCGGCCCGCGCCACGCGGAGATCCCGCACGCGCCCGGTCTGCCGCCCCGCCCGACCGACCCGTCGCACATGACGGCGCTGCCCGCTGCGGTGTGGCCGCGCGGCGCGACCCGCGGCGAGGACGGCGTCGTCCGGCTCGCCGGGGTTCCCGTGACCGAGCTGGCGCAGCAGTACGGCACCCCGCTGTTCGTGATCGACGAGGACGACTTCCGTTCCCGCTGCCGCGACATGGCGCGGGCCTTCGGATCGGCGGAGCGCGTGCACTACGCGTCGAAGGCGTTCCTGTGCAGTGAGATCGCGCGGTGGGTCGCCGACGAGGGCCTGTCGATGGACGTCGCCTCGGGTGGCGAACTGGCTGTCGCCCTGCACGGCGGCTTTCCCGCCGAGCGAATCACCATGCACGGCAACAACAAGTCCGTCGCCGAGCTGCGCGCCGCGGTCGCCGCGGGCGTCGGGCACGTGGTGATCGACTCGGTCCAGGAGATCGAGCGCCTCGACGCCGTCGCCGCGGAACTCGGCGTCGTGCAGGAGGTCCTGATCCGGATCACCGTCGGGGTCGAGGCGCACACGCACGAGTTCATCGCCACCGCCCACGAGGACCAGAAGTTCGGCTTCTCGCTGTCCGGCGGCGCCGCACTCGACGCCGTGCGCCGGGTGTTCGAGACCGACAACCTCAAACTCGTCGGCCTGCACAGCCACATCGGATCGCAGATCTTCGACGTCGACGGGTTCGAACTGGCAGCGCACCGGGTGATCGGTCTGCTGCGGCAGATCGTCGACGGCTTCGGGATCGAGAAGACCTCGCAGGTGTCGATCATCGACCTCGGCGGCGGCCTGGGTATCTCGTACCTGGCCAGCGACGACCCGCCGCCGGTGGACGACCTCGCCGCGAAGCTCGCCAACATCGTCGAGACCGAGTCGGCGGCGGCGGGACTGCCGGTGCCGACCCTGATGGTCGAACCCGGTCGTGCCATCGCCGGACCCGGCACGGTGACGCTCTACGAGGTCGGCACCGTCAAGGATGTCCGCCTGGACGGCAACGCAACCCGTCGGTACGTCAGCGTGGACGGCGGAATGAGCGACAACATCCGGACGGCGCTCTACCAGGCCGAGTACGACTGCCGGTTGGTCTCGCGCGACAGCCACGCCGAACCGGTCGTCGCCCGGGTGGTGGGCAAGCACTGCGAGAGCGGCGACATCGTCATCCGCGACACCTGGCTGCCTGAGGACGTCGGTGCCACGGATCTGCTTGCGGTCGCCGCCACCGGCGCATACTGCTATTCGATGTCCAGCCGCTACAACCTGCTCACCCGGCCCGCCGTGGTCGCGGTCCGGGACGGCCAGTCCCGGCTCGTCCTGCGCAGGGAGACCGTGGAAGATCTGCTCAGCTTGGAGGTACAGCAAGATGACTGAACCGAACGCCGTGATCGGTGTGGCGGTACTCGGCCTCGGCAACGTGGGCAGCGAGGTCGTGCGGATCATTCGCGAGCACACGCGCGATCTCGAGGCCCGGATCGGTGCCCCGCTGGTCCTGCGCGGAATCGCGGTCCGGCGCATCGAGGACCGCGGGGTGCCCGCGGAACTGCTGACCACCGACGCGGATTCGCTGGTCACGCGGGACGACGTCGACCTGGTCGTCGAGGTGATCGGCGGTATCGAGGTGCCGCGCAAACTGATCCTGGCCGCGCTGAACGCGGGCAAGTCGGTGGTCACCGCCAACAAGGCCCTGCTCGCCGACTACACGGGTGAGCTGGCGGAGGCGGCCGAGGCCCGCAACGTGGACCTGTACTTCGAGGCCGCGGTCGCCGGTGCGATCCCGGTGATCCGGCCGCTGACCCAGTCGCTCGCGGGCGACCGCGTCAACAAGGTCGCCGGAATCGTCAACGGCACCACCAACTTCATCCTCTCCGCGATGGACGAGACCGGGGCCGACTACGCGGACACCCTCGCCGAGGCGGGCCGCCTGGGCTACGCGGAAGCCGACCCGACCGCGGACGTCGAGGGATTCGACGCCGCGGCGAAGGCCGCGATCCTCGCGTCCATCGCGTTCCACACCCGCGTCACGGCCGCCGACGTCCACCGCGAGGGCATCTCGTCGATCACGTCGGCCGATCTCGAGGCCGCGAGGTCGCTGAACTGCACGGTCAAGCTGCTGTCGATTTGTGAGCGGATCGTCGCGGCGGACGGCACCGAGCGGGTCTCCGCCCGCGTCTACCCGTCCCTCGTGCCGCGCGACCACCCCCTCGCAGCGGTGGGCGGTGCGTTCAACGCCGTCGTGGTCGAGGCGGAAGCCGCGGGCCGGCTGATGTTCTACGGGCAGGGTGCCGGTGGTGCCCCGACCGCGTCCGCCGTGATGGGCGACGTGGTGATGGCCGCTCGCAACAAGGTCAACGGCGGTCGGGGACCGCGGGAGTCCAGCTACGCGGCACTGGCGATCGCGCCGATCGGGGAGATCCCGACCCGCTACTACGTCAACATGCAGGTCGCGGACCGGGCCGGCGTGCTGTCCGCCGTGGCCGCCGAGTTCGCCAAGCACGACGTGTCGATCTCGACGGTCCGCCAGGAGGGCGAGGGCGACGGCGCCCGGCTGATCGTCGTCACGCACCGGGCCACCGATGCGGCGCTCTCCAAAACAGTTGCCTCCCTTGGCAAACTCGACTTCGTCACCGCCGTCACCAGCGTTCTCCGATTGGAAGGTTCCAGTGAATAGCCCTCGCCAGCACACCCCCGTTCACACGCCCTGGCCGGGCCTGATCGAGGCGTACCGGGACCGACTCGCGATCGGCGAGAACTGGAAGACCATCACCCTCCGTGAGGGCGGCACGCCGCTGATCCCCGCCGGTTACCTGTCCGAACTGACCGGCTGTGACGTCCACCTCAAGGTCGAGGGGCTCAACCCGACCGGGTCGTTCAAGGACCGCGGCATGACGATGGCCGTCACGGACGCCCTCGCCCGCGGCCAGAAGGCCGTGCTGTGCGCGTCGACCGGCAACACGTCCGCGTCGGCCGCCGCCTACGCCGCGGTGGCGAAGATGACGTGCGCGGTGCTCGTCCCCGAGGGCAAGATCGCGATGGGCAAGCTCGCCCAGGCGGTCATACACGGCGCCAAGATCATCCAGGTGCAGGGCAACTTCGACGACTGCCTCGAACTGGCGCGCAAGACCACCGCCGAGTTCCCCACCATCGGCCTGGTGAACTCGGTGAACCCGGTCCGCATCGAGGGTCAGAAGACCGCCGCCTTCGAGATCGTCGACGCGCTCGGCAAGGCACCCGACATCCACGCACTGCCGGTCGGCAACGCGGGCAACATCACCGCGTACTGGAAGGGGTACTCCGAGTACCACGCCGACGGCATCTCGACGTCTCGGCCGCGGATGCTCGGTGTCCAGGCTGCGGGCGCCGCTCCGCTGGTCAACGGCGCACCCGTCAAGGATCCCGAGACCATCGCCACCGCGATCCGGATCGGTTCGCCCGCATCGTGGGACGGCGCGGTGAACGCGAAGGAAGAGTCGAACGGCGCATTCCGCGCGGCCACCGACGAGGAGATCCTCGAGGCGTATCGCCTGGTCGCGCGCACCGAGGGCGTGTTCGTCGAGCCCGCATCGGCGGCGTCCGTCGCCGGTCTGCTCGCCGCGCACCGGGAGGGCTGGCTCGATCGCGGCCAGACCGTCGTGTGCACCGTCACCGGCAACGGTCTGAAGGACCCCGACACCGCCCTGCTGGGAATGCCTGCCGTCCAGCCCATTCCGGTCGACCCCGTCGCGGTCGCCAGGTCACTCGAGCTCGTGTAGTGACCGCCTCGCGAATCGACGAGACAGCGATGAGTCAGACGTTGCCGGTGGGCCTGACCGTGACGGCGCGGGTGCCCGCGTCCACGGCCAACCTCGGTCCGGGTTTCGACACTCTCGGCATGGCGCTCGCGCTGTACGACGAGATCACCGTCACCACAACCGAGTCCGGATTGAAGATCCGGGTCGAGGGGGAGGGCGCCGACGACGTCCCGTGGGGTCCGTCGCACCTGGTGGTTCGGGCGATCGAACGGGGCCTCGAGGCCGCGGGCGTCTGGGCGGGCGGCCTGGACGTCGTGTGTCGCAACGTCATTCCACACTCGCGTGGCCTCGGCTCGTCCGCCTCGGCGGCCGTCGGGGGCCTCGCGGCGGCGAACGGCCTGGTCACGCTCATCGACCCGGACCTCGCCCTGACCGACGCCCAGCTCGTGCAGCTGTCGTCCGAGTTCGAGGGCCATCCCGACAACGCCGCCGCGAGCGTGCTCGGCGGTGCGGTCGTCTCGTGGAGCTCGGCGCAGACCGAGCCCGACGCGCCGCCGACCTTCGGGGCCGTCCGACTCGACGTCCACCCGAGCATCCGGATCGTCGCGCTCGTGCCGGAGGACCGGTCAGCGACCGCACACACCCGCGGCCTGCTGCCCGACACCGTTGCGCACGCCGACGCCGCGTTCAACGTCAGCCGGGGTGCGCTCGCCGTGGTGGCGTTGACCACCCGGCCCGATCTGCTGCTGCTCGCCACCGAGGACCGGCTGCACCAGCGGCAGCGGGCGTCCGCTCTTCCGGTGACGACCCGCTGGGTGGCCGCGCTGCGCAACCGGGGGATCGCCGCCGTGGTGTCCGGAGCCGGACCGACCGTCCTGGCGCTCGCCACCGAGCCGTTCCCCGCGGATCTGCGTTCCGCGGCGGAGGCGGAGGGACTGCGGGTCCTCGACCTCGAGGTCGCAGACGGCGTTCGGGTCTCCTGACCACAACCCGCCGGTGTGGTACGGCACACCGGCGGGTTCACCTTGCCCGTAACAGCGTTCACGGCTATCCTGAGGTCGTTCGCCCATCGTGCGTATCAGTCGCCGGTGCTCTTCAGGGCAATCACTC
Organism: Rhodococcus sp. NPDC003318; assembly: GCF_042879035.1. NCBI lineage: Bacteria > Bacillati > Actinomycetota > Actinomycetes > Mycobacteriales > Nocardiaceae > Rhodococcus > Rhodococcus sp. NPDC003318. The sequence continues at coordinate 325,846 of NZ_JBIAOU010000004.1, forward strand.
CCGAAATCAGGAGTTCCCCGATCGGATTCCCTACGATCGCGAGACTCGGAAATCACGGACAGCCCCCGAGTTCCGGATTGCGTGTCTTCCGCCCGAAACCCGTGTGTACGAGCAATCGGCATCCACGGTCTCGGCTCGGACAAGGCTCCTGCGTGCGAGACCGGGCGGGCAGCCCGACATCTTCCGAAACATGTCCGGCACATCCGAGTTCACTCATTGAACTGCGGGACGAACCCTCGACTCTGCGCCGCGCGAGCGAGGGAAGGAAAGGACATCCGTGACCGATACGGACCTGATCGCCGCTCCGGTGCTCGACTCTGCGGCGTCCACCGCGCCGAGCTCGACCGGCGGTGCACAGACTTCAGACACGGCTCCGGCCGTAGCCGCCGCGACCAAGCGCGCCGACGCGCGTCGCGGTTCCGGCCTTTCCGGGATGGTGCTCGCCGAACTGCGGACACTCGCCGGTGAGCTCGGTATCAAGGGCACGTCGGGCATGCGCAAGGGCGATCTGATCGCCGCGATCAAGGACCGGCAGGCGGGCGTTCCCGCCGCGAAGCCGGCCAAGAGCGAGGCGCCCGCCAAGCGTGAGCGCGCCAAGGCCGAAGCTCCCGAGACGAACGCCGATGCGCCCGCGGCGCCGGCGAAGACCGACGCGCCCGCGAAGAACATGGAGCCGTCCGGGCAGACCAGCCTTCTCGACGCCGAGGTCCCCGCCGAGGCCGAGGGCGGTCGTCGTGGGCGTCAGCGTCGTGGCCAGGGGCGGATCGCCGGTGCGGCCGCCGACCAGGCGCGGCCCGTGGCCGAGCAGCCCGGCGAGACGGCCGAGCCGGTGGCGGAGCGTCAGGCCAACCGCCAGGACCAGGGCACGCGCCAGGACCAGGGGACGCGCCAGGACGGCGGCGACCAGCGTCCCCGCCGCGAGCGCAACCAGGGCGAGCGCGGTGACCGCAACCAGGGGGAGCGCAACCAGGGCAACGGCCCCCGCGGTGAGAGCCGGGACAACCGGGGCGACGACGACGGCGAGGGCCGGGGTCGTCGCGGGCGCCGCTTCCGGGAGCGGCGTCGCGGCCGCGACCGCGGCGAAGGCGGCGGCGGTGAGGTCGAGATCCGCGAGGACGACGTCCTGCAGCCCGTGGCCGGCATCCTCGACGTGCTCGACAACTACGCGTTCGTGCGGACCTCCGGCTACCTCGCGGGGCCGAACGACGTGTACGTCTCGATGAACCTGATCCGCAAGAACGGCCTGCGCCGCGGTGACGCGATCACCGGTGCGGTCCGCGTCCCGCGCGAGGGGGAGAACGCCGGCAACCAGCGGCAGAAGTTCAACCCGCTGGTGCGCATCGACACCGTCAACGGTGGCGACGTCGAGGCGGCCAGGCGTCGTCCGGAGTTCAACAAGCTCACCCCGCTGTACCCGAACCAGCGGCTGCGGCTCGAGACGGCTCCGAACGTCCTGACCACCCGCGTCATCGACCTCATCATGCCGATCGGCAAGGGGCAGCGCGCCCTGATCGTCTCGCCGCCGAAGGCGGGTAAGACGACGATCATGCAGGACATCGCCAACGCGATCGCGACGAACAACCCCGAGTGCTACCTGATGGTCGTGCTGGTCGACGAGCGACCCGAAGAGGTCACCGACATGCAGCGTTCGGTCAAGGGTGAGGTCATCGCCTCCACCTTCGACCGGCCGCCGTCAGACCACACCTCGGTCGCGGAGCTGGCGATCGAGCGGGCCAAGCGGCTCGTCGAGAACGGCCGCGACGTGGTCGTGCTGCTGGACTCGATCACCCGGCTCGGTCGCGCGTACAACAACTCGTCGCCCGCCTCGGGACGCATCCTCTCCGGTGGTGTCGACTCGACCGCGCTGTACCCGCCCAAGCGGTTCCTCGGCGCGGCCCGCAACATCGAGAACGGCGGCTCGCTCACCATCATCGCCACCGCGATGGTGGAGACCGGCTCCACCGGCGACACCGTGATCTTCGAGGAGTTCAAGGGCACCGGTAACGCGGAGCTCAAGCTCGACCGCAAGATCGCCGAGCGTCGCGTGTTCCCGGCCGTCGACGTCAACCCGTCGGGTACCCGCAAGGACGAGCTGCTGATGAGCCCCGACGAGTTCGCGGTGGTGCACAAGCTGCGCCGCGTGCTGTCGGGTCTGGACTCGCACCAGGCGATCGACCTGCTCATCGACCGGCTCAAGAAGTCCAAGACCAACGTCGAGTTCCTGATGCAGGTCACCAAGACCGCACCCGGAGCGATGAACGACGACTGATCGTCGGTCAGCCGGCCGCCGGGAACAGACTCGGCGGCCGGGCCGTTTAGGAGAACGTAGGCGGCCTCTGGCAGAATGACCGATCGCGCATCAGGCATCTGCCGTGTGCACGTACAACCATGTCCGGTTCCGGTTCACGTCTTCGATCGGCGAAGGCGACCCGGCGACCAACGAAAGGGACACCATGAAGGCAGGAATTCACCCCGAGTACGTGGCGACCACCGTCGTCTGCGGTTGCGGGAACACGTTCGAGACCCGCAGCACCAAGGAGTCCGGACGGATCACCGTCGAGGTCTGCTCGCAGTGCCACCCGTTCTACACCGGCAAGCAGAAGATCCTCGACACCGGCGGTCGCGTCGCGCGCTTCGAGGCTCGCTACGGCAAGCGCGCCGGCAAGAAGGCCGCTGCCGACAGCTAGCGACATCGCCGACGCCCGTCCTGCGTTCCTGCAGGCCGGGCGTCGGCTTTTTTGCATCCCCACCCTTCTTGCACCACACCCCTGAACCTGGAGCGAACCATGGCGGGCACGACCCAGCCGTCGGCCATCGACGACATTCTGGCCGAACACGCCGGCCTCGAACTGCAGCTGGCGGATCCGTCACTGCACAACGATCCGGCCGCGGCGAGGCGGGTCGGCAAGCGGTTCGCCGAACTCGCGCCGATCATGGCGACCCACACCAAGCTGCTCGCGGCCCGCGAGGATCTGGAGGCGGCACGTGAGTTGGCCGCCGACGACGCGAGTTTCGCCGCGGAGGTGCCCGCACTCGAGGCCCGCGTCGCCGAACTCGACGTCGCGCTGACCGACCTGCTCGCCCCGCGCGACCCGCACGACGCCGACGACGTGGTGCTCGAGGTCAAGTCCGGTGAGGGCGGCGAGGAGTCTGCGCTGTTCGCCTCCGACCTGGCCCGGATGTACGTGCGCTACGCGGAGCGGCACGGCTGGCGCGTCGAGGTCCTCGACGCCACGATCTCCGATCTCGGTGGCTACAAGGACGCGACGATCTCGATCAAGTCCAAGGGCGACGTCCGGGACGGCGTCTGGGCCCGGTTCAAGTTCGAGGGCGGCGTGCACCGGGTGCAGCGTGTCCCGGTGACCGAATCGCAGGGCCGTGTGCACACCTCCGCGGCCGGCGTGCTGATCTACCCCGAACCCGACGAGGTCGAGCAGGTGCAGATCGACGAGGGCGACCTGCGCATCGACGTCTACCGGTCGTCCGGCAAGGGTGGTCAGGGCGTCAACACCACCGACTCGGCGGTCCGCATCACCCACCTGCCGACCGGCATCGTGGTGACCTGCCAGAACGAGCGTTCGCAGCTGCAGAACAAGGCACGCGCCATGCAGGTCCTCGCGGCCCGGCTGCAGGCCGCCGCCGAGGAGGCCGCCGACGCCGAGGCGTCCGCAGGCCGGGCGAGCCAGGTTCGCACCGTCGACCGGTCCGAACGCATCCGCACCTACAACTTCCCCGAGAACCGGATCACCGATCATCGCATCGGATTCAAGGCCCACAATCTCGACGCGGTCCTCGACGGCGACCTGGACGCCCTGCTCGACGCGCTCGGCAAGGCCGACCGCGACGCGCGCCTCGCCGCGGAGTAACCGACCGGGCATGGCAGGCTGAGCGCGTGAGTCGACAACCGTTGCGCCTGGCGATCCTCGACGCCACCCGACTCCTCGAGGAAGCGGGAGTCCCGAGTCCCCGGACCGACGCGGAGCTGCTCGCCGCCCACGTCGTGGGCGTCGAACGCACCCGGCTGGGGCTGGTTCCGCTCGTCGACCCGGAGGTCGTCGACACCTACCGGGCCCTCGTGGGTCGTCGTGCGCAGCGAATCCCGTTGCAGCACATCACCGGTGTCGCGTCGATGGGTGCGATCGACCTCGCCGTCGGACCCGGGGTGTTCGTCCCGCGGCCCGAGACCGAGCTCCTGCTGGCCTGGGCACTCGCCGTCCTGGAACACACGCCGACGCGTCCGCCGGTCGTACTCGACCTGTGCACCGGATCCGGCGCGCTCGCCCTGGCGATCGCACACGCCCGCCCGGACGCGGTCGTGCATGCCGTCGAGTTGGAGCCCAAGGCGCTCGCATGGGCCCGCCGCAACGCCGACACGCAGGCCGGACGCGGTGACACGCCGATCACCCTCTACCACGGTGACGTGACGGACCGAACGGTGCTGACGGACCTCGAGGGCGGCGTCGACCTCGTGGTGTCGAACCCGCCGTACATTCCCGAGGGCGCGGTCCTCGACCCGGAGGTGGCCGAACACGACCCCGGCTCCGCGCTGTTCGGCGGACCCGACGGGTTGTCGGTGATCGCGCCGATGATCTCGAACATCGCCCGCTGGCTGCGGATCGGCGGTGCACTCGCCATCGAGCACGACGACAGCAACGGCGGCCAGGTCGCCGCACTGCTGCGGGAGCGGCGGGTGTTCGGCGAGGTCGCCGAGCACCCCGACCTGGCGGGCAAGCCGAGATTCGTGGTGGCGCGCCGGGTCGCAACCGAAACCGAATCCGCTCGGCGGCAGTGACCCGAGTCCGCTCCGCGGTGGTGACCCGAGTCCGCTCCGCGGTGGTGACCCGAGTCCGCTCCGCGGTGGTGACTCGAGTCCGCCCCGCGGTGGTGACTCGAGTCCGCCCCGCGGTGGTGACTGCCGGGTGGAGGGCTTCTCGAGGTGGACCGGAACCGGCCCCCGGTGGCCGGGTGAAAGGATGAACAGGTGAGCATCGTCTACGACTGCGGACAACCCGAAACCCGTGAGGCGGGCCTGCGGGCCGCCGCCAACGCACTCAAGGCAGGCCGCCTCGCGGTCATCCCGACCGACACCCTCTACGGCCTCGCCGCCAACGCCTTCGACGGTGAGGCCGTCGCGAGCCTGCTCCGGGCGAAGGGGCGCGGCCGGGACATGCCGGTGCCGGTCCTCGTCGGATCGTGGAACACGATCGACGGGCTCGTGTTCACCGTCCGCCCGGAAGCCCGCGAACTGATCCGGGCCTTCTGGCCGGGAGGGCTCAGTCTCGTTGTCCAGCAGGCGCCCTCCCTCGCCTGGGACCTCGGCGACACCCGCGGCACGGTGATGCTGAGGATGCCGCTGCACCCGGTGGCCCTCGAACTGCTGCGCGAGGTCGGGCCCCTCGCGGTCTCGAGCGCGAACATCTCCGGGCAGCCCCCCGCGGCGACCGCGGAGGACGCCCGCAACCAGCTCGGCGGTGTTGTCAGCGTGTACCTCGACGGCGGGCCCGCCGAACACGCACTCGCGTCGACGATCGTCGATCTCACCGCCGACGCGCCGCGCATCCTGCGGGAGGGCGCCGTCCCGACCGAGGCGGTCGCCGAGGTGCTCGGCGTGACGATCGAGAGCCTCGTCGGGGGCGGAGCCCGAGGGTGAGCACCGCACTGTGACCGTCGCCGACACCGCACTCCTGCTCGCCGCCGACGCCCAGTCGAACCGTGGCGCGGGCGTGCCCCTGCGGGAACTGCTGCTCGTGCTGTTCACCGCCGCGGTCGTGACGTTCCTCGCCACCGGGGCAGTGCGGTTGTTCGCGCTCAAGTTCGGTGCGGTCGCCGTGCCCCGGGACCGCGACGTCCATGTCACCCCGACACCGCGGCTCGGCGGCCTCGGCATGTACCTCGGCTTCGCCGCAGCTCTGCTGTTCGCGCAGCAGTTGCCGGCGCTGACCAGAGGATTCGAGTTCAACACCAAGGACATTCCCGCCGCGCTGGTGTCGGCGACGGTGATCGTGGCCGTCGGGTTCGTCGACGACCGCTGGGGGCTGGACGCCCTCACCAAATTCGTCGGACAGGTCACCGCGGCCGGCGTGATGGTGGTGATGGGCGTCAGCTGGCTGGTCCTCTACGTCCCGTTCGGCGGCGGAACCACGTGGGTGCTCGACCAGCTCCAGGGCGGCCTGTTCACGGTTCTCGTCGCCGTCGTGATGATCAACGCGATGAACTTCGTGGACGGTCTCGACGGCCTCGCCGCCGGCCTCGGGCTGATCGCGTCGCTGGCGATCCTGGTGTTCTCGGTGGGCCTGCTCCACGAACAGGGTGGCGACGTCAGCGCCTATCCGCCCGCCATGCTCGCCGCCGCGCTCGCCGGCGCCTGCCTCGGCTTCCTGCCCCACAACTTCCAGCCCGCCCGCATCTTCATGGGTGACTCCGGCTCGATGCTGATCGGACTGATGCTGGCCGCGATCTCGACGAGCGCGTCGGGCCGGATCCCGCTGAACGCGTACGGTTCTCGCGACATCGTCGGTCTGCTGTCGCCGCTGCTGCTGGTCGGTGCCGTCATGTTCATCCCGATCCTCGACCTGCTGCTCGCGGTGGTGCGCCGCACCATGGCCGGGCGCAGTCCGTTCGCCCCCGACAAGATGCACCTGCACCACCGGCTGCTGCAGATCGGGCACTCGCACCGCCGGGTCGTGCTCCTGATCTACCTGTGGGTCGGGGTCCTGGCGTTCGGCGCGGTCGGCACGGCACTGTTCGACCGTCGCATCGTGGTGCTCCTGCTCGCCGGCGGACTGGTGTTCGCGCTGGTCGTCACGGCAGTTCCGTCGCTGCGGGTGCAGCAGGTGCGCGGCCGCGAGCCGGGCGAGAACTGAGCGCGGCTAGGCTGGACGACCGTGAGCTTCTCTCCGACACCGCTGCCTGATCCGTCCGCGCCCCTGCGTGCCGCCGTCCGATGGGGCCTGATCGGCCTGGTGGCGCTCGCGGTCGTCGGCTCGGTGGTCGCGGCACTGTTCGCCGGATGGGCCGGGCTGTGGGGAGCGTTGATCGGCGTCGCCGTCGGCGGCGGGTTCATCCTCTGCACGGCGCTCGCCGTGCTGTTCACGGAGAAACTGCCGCCCGCGACGTCCGGGCTGATCCTGCTCGGCAGCTGGCTGCTGAAGATGCTCATCGCCATCGTGGTGCTCGGACTGCTCAAGGGATTGGACTTCTACAGCAAGCCTGCCCTGGTCATCGTCATCGTCCTGTCCCTGGTAATCGTCCTCGGAGCCGAGACCTACGGGCTGCTCCGGGTGAAGGTCCCGTACGTCGATTCGGCGGAACCGAAGTCCGACAGCGAGTAAGTTGCCCGGTTCGAACTCCCCGGATCAGGGGCCCCCGTCTACACAACGTCGTAGATGTGTTGATAAGGTCAGGGCCACGCGGGTGCTGGAATGGCGCGAATCAGACGAATCAGCGTCGCCCGGCAATCGCACAGGTGCTTCCCGTTCGAGCGTTTCGCCCAGTCGAAACCGCACGCGGCGGGTCCGCCGAGTCGACGACAGTCGCCGACACCGACAGACGCGAGGCCGCTGAGAATCCCATCGGGAGAGGGCGGGCCGCAGCGGCTGACGAATACGCGAGCCGACCTGGTCGACTTGTTAGTTCGTCAATGTCCGATCGAACCGCAGGCGATGCCGCCTGCGGCCACGACTACGGGAGAGACCGCTGAGCGTCACCACCTTGGCCGCGGAGTTCCATCCGCCGTCACTCGAAGACTTCTTCCCTCCCGCCGTGCTGTTCGCGGGCACACCGGTCGAACTCGACCGGCTGATGCTCATCCGCGTTCTCATGACGGTCGTCCTGCTCGGATTCTTCGTGTACGCGATGCGCAGCCCGAAGCTGATCCCGCGTGGCGCGCAGAACGTCGCCGAGTACGGACTGGCCTTCGTCAAGAACCAGATCGCCGACGAGGTGCTCGGCAAGGAACAGGGCAAGCGGTTCCTGCCCGTGCTGGTCACGATCTTCTTCACCGTGCTGTTCCTGAACGCGTCCAGCATCATCCCCTTCCTGAACATCTCGTCGAACGCCCGCGTCGGCATGCCGATCGTCCTCGCCGCGCTCGCGTACGTGGTGTTCAACTACGTCGGCATCAAGAAGTACGGCTTCTTCAAGTACGTCAAGAGCAGCATCGTCGTCCCGAACGTTCCGATCGCACTGCACGTCCTGCTGATCCCGATCGAGTTCATCTCGACGTTCATCCTGCGGCCCTTCACGCTGACCGTCCGACTCATGGCCAACATGCTCGCCGGCCACATCATGCTCGTGCTGTTCTTCAGCGCCACCCAGTTCTTCTTCTTCGAGGCTGCGGCGGGGATGAAGGTCTTCGGTGTGTTCTCGCTGGCAGCCGGCTTCGGCTTCACCCTCTTCGAGATGCTGGTGATCTTCCTGCAGGCGTACGTCTTCGCCCTGCTGACCGCTGTGTACATCGACCTGGCGTTGCACGCCGACTCGCACTGATCCTCGGATCACGCCTGCACTGACTGCTTCACACCACACAAACTGACCCTCCGCCGATCCGGCGGCGGGCAACAGAAAGGGAACGGAAAACCTCATGAGCCTCGCGTACCTGGCACAGGAAGCCGTCGAGCAGACCACCACCGGTAAGGGCTACGGCGCCATCGGTTACGGCCTCGCCGCCATCGGCCCCGGCATCGGCGTGGGCATCGTCGTCGGCAAGGCCATCGAGGGCATCGCGCGTCAGCCCGAGCTGGCCGGCCAGATCCGCACCAACATGTTCCTCGGTATCGCGTTCACCGAGGCCCTGGCGCTGATCGGCCTCGTCGCCGGCTTCATTTTCTGATCTCGACATGTCGAACATCGCAGTGATCGCGGCCTCGGAGGGCGAGGACATCAATCCTCTGCTCCCCGAGACCTATGACATCGTCTGGTCGCTGATCTGTGTCGCTGTCATCGGCTTCGTCTTCTGGAAGTACGTGCTTCCGAAGTTCCAGCAGGTCCTGGCCGATCGTTCCGACCAGATCGAAGGCGGCATCAAGCGGGCCGAGGAGGCCCAGGCCGAGGCGAAGGCCGCGCTCGAGCAGTACCGCGCGCAGCTCGCCGAGGCACGGACCGAGGCTGCGGCCATCCGCGAGGATGCCCGCAACCAGGGGCAGCAGATCATCAACGAGATGAAGGTGCAGGCCCAGGAGGAGAGCGACCGTATCGTCGCCGCCGGCAACAGCCAGCTCAACGCTCAGCGTCAGCAGATCGTGGCGGAGCTGCGCAGCGATCTCGGCCGCACCGCGGTCGACCTCGCCGAGAAGGTCATCGGTGAGTCCCTCGCCGACGACGTGAAGCGGGCCGGCACGATCGACCGTTTCCTCAGTGAACTGGACGCCGTCAGCGCTGACTCCGCAAACGGAAAGTGAGCACCATGTACGCAGCAAGCCGTGAGGCGCTGGCTCATACGAGGAGCGCCCTGGAATCAGCGTTGGCCGGGGTTTCGGCCGGCGCGGCGACCGCGGCTGCGGCACAGACCGGCGCGGAGCTGTTCACGGCGGTCGAGGTCCTCGACGGCCAGCGCACCCTCCGCGCCGCGTTGGCCGATCCGTCGGCCCCCGTGGCCGTCCGGCAGGCGCTCGTCGAGCAGGTGTTCTCCGGCAAGGTTTCCGCCGAGACGCAGGCGACGCTGAAGGCGGCGGCCGGTCAGGACTGGTCGACGTCCGGGGACCTGCGCAACTCGCTGGTCCTGCTGGGCCGGGAGTCGCTGCTGCGTGCAGCCGACGACCAGGATCAGCTCGACACCGTCGAGGACGAGCTGTTCCGGCTCGGTCGCATCGTGGCGGGCAACCCGGAGCTCGAGCAGAACCTGTCCGATCGGGCCCGTCCCGCATCGGCCAAGCGCGAGCTGCTGTCCAAGCTGCTGTACGGCAAGGTCACGGCGGTCACCGAGGCACTGGCGACGCAGGCGATCGGCAGGCTGCAGACGGCCCCGGCGGATGCGTTCAACGAGCTGTCCGAACTGGCTGCGGCCCGACGCGAGAAGGCGGTCGCGCACGTGCGCAGCGCCACCCCGCTGTCCGCCGCCCAGAGCGAACGCCTCGCCGCGACGCTGACCAGAACCTACGGGAAGCCGGTCACCGTGCACGTGGAGGTCGACCCCGAGCTCCTCGGTGGACTCGTGGTCCGCGTGGGTGACGAGGTCATCGACGGCAGCGCCGCGGGACGACTCGCGTCGCTGCGCAAGAACCTCAAGTAGCCGGCGTCCACCTGCTGCGCCCCGCAGCACCCACCCTCTTCGAACCAATTTCGAGACCAGATACCGAGAGCAGGAAGAACATGGCGGAGCTGACGATCTCCTCCGACGAGATCCGTAGCGCGATCGAGAACTACACCGCGAGCTACTCCCCGGAGGCCTCCCGTGAGGAGGTCGGCACGGTGTCCGACACCAGTGACGGCATTGCGCACGTCACCGGCCTGCCTTCGGCGATGGCCAACGAACTGCTGGAGTTCCCCGGCGGCGTGCTCGGTGTGGCGCTGAACCTGGACGCCACCGAGATCGGTGCCGTCATCCTGGGTGACTTCCAGGACATCGAGGAGGGTCAGCAGGTCAAGCGGACCGGCGACGTCCTCTCCGTGCCCGTCGGCGACGGCTTCCTCGGCCGCGTCGTCAACCCGCTCGGCCAGCCGATCGACGGTCTGGGCGAGATCGAGTCGACCGAGACGCGCGCCCTCGAGCTGCAGGCCGCGACCGTGCTCGAGCGTCAGCCCGTCGAGGAGCCGCTGCAGACCGGCATCAAGGCCATCGACGCGATGACCCCGATCGGCCGCGGACAGCGTCAGCTCGTCATCGGTGACCGCAAGACCGGCAAGACCGCGGTCTGCATCGACGCCATCCTGAACCAGAAGGCCAACTGGGCCACCGGCGACCCGAAGCAGCAGGTCCGCTGCATCTACGTCGCGATCGGTCAGAAGGGCTCCACCATCGCCGGCGTGAAGCAGGCGCTGGAGGAGAACGGTGCGATGGAGTACACCACCATCGTCGCCGCCCCGGCCTCCGACTCCGCCGGCTTCAAGTGGCTCGCCCCCTACACCGGTTCGGCCATCGGCCAGCACTGGATGTACCAGGGCAAGCACGTCCTCGTCGTGTTCGACGACCTGACCAAGCAGGCCGAGGCCTACCGCGCGATCTCGCTGCTGCTGCGTCGTCCGCCGGGACGTGAGGCTTACCCCGGTGACGTCTTCTACCTGCACTCCCGTCTGCTGGAGCGGTCGGCCAAGTTGTCCGACGCCCTCGGCGGCGGCTCGCTGACGGCGCTGCCGATCATCGAGACCAAGGCCAACGACGTCTCGGCGTACATCCCGACCAACGTCATCTCCATCACCGACGGCCAGGTCTTCCTCGAGTCCGACCTGTTCAACAAGGGCATCCGTCCCGCGATCAACGTCGGTATCTCGGTTTCCCGAGTCGGTGGCGCCGCGCAGACCAAGGGCATGAAGAAGGTGTCCGGCTCGCTGCGTCTCGAGCTGGCCCAGTTCCGTGAGCTCGAGGCGTTCTCCGCCTTCGCCTCCGACCTCGACGACGCCTCGAAGGCTCAGCTCGAGCGCGGCCAGCGTCTGGTCGAGCTGCTCAAGCAGGACCAGTACAGCCCGATCGCAGTCGAGGACCAGATCGTCTCGATCTACCTCGCCGGTGAGGGTGTCTTCGACTCCGTTCCCGTCGGCGACGTCCGCCGGTTCGAGGCCGAGCTGCTCGAGGACCTGCACCGCAACGCGGCAGGCGTCTACGAGCAGATCAAGGGTGGCAAGGCGCTCGACGACAGCTCGATCGAGGCCCTGACGGCTGCGACCGACAAGTTCAAGCAGGGCTTCCTCGCCTCCGACGGCAGCCGTGTCGTCAACGAGGCCGAGGCCGCGCCGCTCGGCGCCGAAGAGGTCAGCCAGGAGCAGGTTTCCGTCACCCGCAAGCACGTCGCCAAGTGAGCGTGACGGCCGTGACGGACACCAATGGGGAAGGAGGGACTGAGTAGATGGCAAGCCTGCGCGAACTGCGCTCCCGCATCAAGTCAGTGAACTCGACCAAGAAGATCACCAAGGCGCAGGAGCTGATCGCCACCTCCCGCATCACCAAGGCGCAGATTCGGGTCGCGGCCTCCAAGCCGTACGCCGAGGAGATCACTAAGGTGCTCTCCGCGCTGGCCAGCGCCTCGGGATCCCTGGACCACCCGCTGCTGAACGAGCGCCCGAACCCGAAGCGTGCAGCCGTCCTGGTGGTCACCAGCGACCGCGGCATGTGCGGCGGTTACAACTCCAACGTCCTCAAGGAGGCCGAGGAGCTGTTCGCCCTGCTGCGCAGCGAGGGCAAGGAGCCGGTGCTCTACGTGCTCGGCACGAAGGGCCTGACGTACTACACCTTCCGCGACCGCGACGTGAAGGGCGCCTGGACCGGCTTCTCCCAGGATCCCGGCTACGCCGACGCGGCTCGCGCCAGCAAGCACCTCGTCGAGCTGTTCATGGCGGGATCCGGCACCACGATCCCGGCGTACAACGGCGAGGGCACGGTCGAGGGCGTCGACGAACTGCACATCGTCTACACGAAGTTCGTGTCGATGCTGACGCAGTCTCCGGAGGTCCGCCGGATGGCGCCGCTGGAGGTCGAGTACAAGGACGAGAACTTCGAGCTCGGCGAGGACATGCTCACCGACTCGAACGGTGCTGAGCCGACGGCCCAGTACGACTTCGAGCCGGAGGCCGGGACGCTGCTGTCCGCTCTCCTCCCGAAGTACATCAACACCCGCATCTACTCGTCGCTGCTCGACGCCGCGGCGTCGGAGTCGGCCGCACGTCGTACCGCCATGAAGGCGGCCACCGACAACGCGAACGAGCTGGTGAACACCCTGAGCCGTGAGGCCAACCAGGTTCGCCAGGCCCAGATCACCCAGGAAATCAGCGAGATCGTCGGTGGCGCGAATGCGCTCGCCTCGAGCGCAGGAAGTGACTAAGAGCACATGACCGCAGCAGTTACCCAAACCAACGCGAACGGCGCGGGCACCACGTCCGGCCGGGTCGTGCGGGTCATCGGTCCCGTTGTGGACGTTGAGTTCCCGCGTGGCGCCGTCCCCGCCCTGTTCAACGCACTGAACACGGAGGTCACCCTCCCGTCGGTGGCCAAGACGCTGACCCTCGAGGTCGCGCAGCACCTGGGCGACAACCTGGTGCGCACCATTTCGATGCAGCCCACCGACGGCCTCGTCCGTGGTGCGGCCGTCCTCGACTCCGGCAAGCCGATCTCGGTTCCCGTCGGTGACGTCGTCAAGGGCCACGTGTTCAACGCCCTCGGCGACTGCCTCGACGCCCCGGGCACCGGTCGCGACGGCGAGCAGTGGGGCATCCACCGCAAGCCCCCGGCCTTCGACCAGCTCGAGGGCAAGACCGAGATCCTCGAGACCGGTATCAAGGTCATCGACCTGCTGACCCCGTACGTCAAGGGCGGCAAGATCGGTCTGTTCGGTGGTGCCGGCGTCGGCAAGACCGTTCTGATCCAGGAGATGATCACCCGTATCGCCCGCGAGTTCTCCGGAACCTCGGTGTTCGCAGGCGTCGGTGAGCGCACCCGTGAGGGCACCGACCTCCACCTCGAGATGGAAGAGATGGGCGTCCTCCAGGACACCGCCCTCGTCTTCGGTCAGATGGACGAGCCGCCGGGAACGCGTATGCGCGTGGCCCTGTCCGCGCTGACCATGGCGGAGTACTTCCGCGATGTCCAGGGCCAGGACGTGCTGCTGTTCATCGACAACATCTTCCGCTTCACCCAGGCCGGTTCCGAGGTCTCGACCCTGCTGGGTCGTATGCCTTCCGCCGTGGGTTACCAGCCGACGCTGGCGGACGAGATGGGTGAGCTCCAGGAGCGCATCACCTCGACCCGTGGCCGTTCGATCACCTCGCTGCAGGCGATCTACGTCCCCGCCGACGACTACACGGACCCGGCGCCCGCGACCACGTTCGCGCACCTCGATGCGACCACCGAGCTCTCGCGTCCGATTTCGCAGATGGGTATCTACCCCGCTGTGGACCCGCTGACGTCGACCTCGCGCATCCTCGAGCCCGGCATCGTCGGTGCCGAGCACTTCCGCGTCGCGAACGAGGTCAAGCGGATCCTGCAGAAGTACAAGGAACTGCAGGACATCATCGCCATCCTCGGTATGGACGAGCTGCAGGAAGAGGACAAGGTCCTCGTCGGCCGCGCCCGTCGTCTGCAGAAGTTCCTCGGCCAGAACTTCATCGTCGCCGAGAAGTTCACCGGTGAGCCCGGTTCCGTCGTGCCGCTGCGCGACACCATCGAGGCGTTCGACCGCGTCTGCAAGGGCGAGTTCGACCACCTGCCCGAGCAGGCGTTCAACAGCTGCGGTGGACTCGACGACGTCGAGGCCGCTGCCGCCAAGATCGCGGGGAAGTAGTCGACGATGGCTGAGATGACCGTTGAGCTCGTCGCCGTCGAGCGGCGGCTGTGGTCGGGGCAGGCGACGCTCGTCAGCGCCCAGACCACCGAGGGTGAGATCGGCATCATGTACGGCCACGAGCCGGTCCTCGGCCAGCTGGTCGAGGCCGGGACCGTTGCCATCACCACCGCCGACGGCGAGCGTCTCGTCGCCGCGGTGCACGGTGGCTTCCTCTCGGTGACCGGCAAGACGGTGACGATCCTGGCGGAGTCCGCGGACTTCTCCGGAGACGTCGACGTCGACGCCGCGAAGGCCGTCCTCGCCGACACCGCCGCGAGCGACGAGGCGATCGCCGTCGCCAAGGGCCAGCTCCGCGCTGTCGAGCGGGCCTGACAGGTACCCACGAGAAGCCGCGACGAGGGCCGACGAGCAGTGACAGCTGGAATGATCGTTCTCTTCATTCTGGTCGCGCTGCTCGCGGTACTCGTCGCGGCTTTCGTGTACCGGTTGGTGGTACTTCGCCGCGGCGGTACCGCCGCGATTCTCCGATCCCTGCCCGCGGGCCACGGGCAGGGATGGCGGCACGGGATCATCCGCTACGGCGAGGAGTCCCTGGTCTACTTCAAGTTGTCGAGTCTGCGTCCGGGACCGGATTCCCGGATCTCGAGGCAGAGCATCGAGCTGGGTGCGCGGCGTTCGCCGGCGGACACCGAGTACGACATCATGACCGACGAGATCGTCATCGTCGAGGTACACGACGGCGAGCGGACGTTCGAGTTCGCGCTCGACCGGGGCGCGATGACGGCGTTCCTCTCGTGGGTCGAATCACGACCGTCCGGGCGATCCCTGCGTGGACGCCCGACCGGGCTCAGCGACTGACAAGCACGAACCCCGACCGAACCGGTCGGGGTTCTCGCATTTCCGGGCCGGTTCCGGTCAGTCCCGGTCTCCGCCCGGCTTCCACAGCACGTCTCCACCGGGGTTGGCGACGCGACCGAGGATGAACAGCAGGTCCGACAGACGGTTCAGGTACTTCGCGGGCAGGGTGCTGGTTCCCTCCGGTTCCGCGTCGACCGCCGCCCACGCGGATCGCTCGGCCCTGCGCACGACGGTCCGTGCGACGTGCAGTTGCGCGGCGAGGGGAGTGCCACCGGGAAGGATGAACGAGTTCAACGGGGCGAGGTGTTCGTTGAACTCGTCGCACCACGTCTCGAGGCGTTCGACGTACTCGGGCGTGATCCGCAGCGGCGGATACTTCGGATTCGGGTCGAGGGGAGTCGACAGGTCGGCGCCCGCGTCGAACAGGTCGTTCTGGACCTGCCGCAGCACGCCGGCCATCCGCTCGTCGGGGTCGCCGACCGCCAGGGCGACCCCGAGCGCGGCGTTCGCCTCGTCGCAGTCGGCGTACGCGATCAGGCGCGGATCGTTCTTCGACACCCGTGAGAAGTCGCTCAGACCGGTCGTCCCGTCGTCGCCGGTTCGGGTGTAGATGCGGGTCAGGTGCACTGCCATGCGGTCACGGTACCGCTCCTGCACTGGCTCCCGCCCCGGCCTGGCTAGGCTGTGCCACTGTGAGTGAACGCTTTCTGGTCACCGGTGGGAACAGACTGTCCGGGGAGGTCTCGGTCGGCGGCGCTAAGAACAGCGTCCTGAAGCTGATGGCTGCCGCGCTGCTGGCGGAGGGAACCAGCACGATCACCAACTGCCCCGACATCCTCGACGTGCCGCTGATGGCGGAGGTGCTGCGGGGGCTCGGTTGCGAGGTCGTCCTCGACGGTGACGCAGTCCGGATCACCACTCCCGCCGAGCCGAAATACCACGCGGACTTTCCCGCGGTCACGCAGTTCCGGGCGTCGGTCTGCGTGCTCGGACCGCTCGTCGCTCGGTGCCGGCGCGCCGTGGTCGCACTGCCAGGTGGTGACGCAATCGGCTCACGACCGCTCGACATGCACCAGACCGGGCTCCAGTTGCTGGGCGCGAGCAGCGAAATCCAACACGGTTGCGTGGTCGCGGAGGCCGACGACCTGCACGGGGCGAGTATCCGACTGGCCTTCCCGTCGGTGGGGGCGACCGAGAACATCCTGATGGCCGCGGTGCTCGCCAAGGGCGAGACCGTGATCGACAACGCCGCCCGGGAACCGGACATCGTCGACCTGTGCAACATGCTGGGACGAATGGGCGCCCGGATCGAAGGCGCGGGCAGCTCCACGCTGACCATCCAGGGCGTCACGGAACTGAAGCCGACGACCCACCGCGTCATCGGGGACCGGATTGTCGCAGCAACGTGGGGCATCGCCGCCGCGATGACGCGCGGAGACGTGCGGGTGCGGGGCGTCAACCCGAAGCACCTGGCACTCGTGCTGGACAAGCTGCGGGCCTCCGGCTCGCAGGTCACCACCGAACCGGACGGTTTCCGGGTGGTTCAGGACTCCCGCCCACGCGCGGTCAACTTCGCGACGCTGCCGTTCCCCGGCTTCCCGACCGACCTGCAGCCGATGGCCATCGGGCTGGCATCGATCGCCGACGGGACGTCGATGATCACCGAGAACGTCTTCGAAGCACGGTTCCGGTTCGTCGAGGAGATGATCCGTCTCGGTGCGGACGCCCGCACGGACGGGCACCACGCCGTGGTGCGGGGAATCCCGAGGCTGTCGAGTGCGCCGGTGTGGTCATCCGACATTCGCGCCGGCGCCGGCCTCGTGTTGGCGGGACTGGTCGCGGAAGGGACGACCGAGGTCCACGACGTCTACCACATCGACCGTGGCTACCCGCGGTTCGTGGAGAACCTGACCGACCTCGGGGGAGACATCCGACGAGTGTCGAACGAGGAGTGACGGTCCCCAGCGAAAGAACAGGACGCCGCCGTCTCGCGTGATGCGAGGGGCGGCGTCCTTCGTCGTTTCGGGGTGGGATTCCGGGGCGGTGATCCGGGACTTCGGGGAGTGCTGTGGGGAGGGTGGTCGGGGTCACATCGGTGTGATTTCGGGGTCCGGGGTGGTGTGGGGGTGGGTGACCTGGGGTTTCGGTGACGGTCGGGTGGTGTGACCAGGCGATTTGCGTTGGCGTTCACGGCCACGTAACTTTTGTCGAGTCAGAGCGACACGGACACCGACTCCGCCCCTGGGGGGTGTGAGAGAACGAGGTTGGACGAAGGCGCCTGGCGGATTCAGAGGTGATCGACGGGTGATACCGTTGTGCCTCGACTGCCTTTCTGGTTGTGAGTGGCCCGGTTTTGACGGGGTGGCTTCGATGGGTTAGGCTGGAACAGTTGCCCCGGAGCGGCCGAGATGATGTTTCTCGGGTGTGATGGTGTGTGCGTGTTCTTTGAGAACTCAACAGTGTGCCGATGAATGTCAGTGCCAAATTTTTTGGTACTCCGCTCCATCGTTTGGATGGGGTGGGTATTTGCTGGTCGTCTCATTCTTCCGTCTGGGATGGTCAGTGTTTGAATGCTAGTTTGAGTTTTTCTGCTAGTGATTTGACTCGATGTCTATGACTGATTGGCCGGCCTTGTGTCGGTGAAATCGAGAGTCTTCAACGGAGAGTTTGATCCTG